>JAVBLD010000003.1:0-179563 GCA_031553705.1 Marinifilaceae bacterium
AAAAAAGAAAAAATAATGGTGTATCGCCTAAGGATGGTTTGCTAAAATAAAAATGACCCCACTTATCAGGATACTTGGGGGTCAAAATTAAATAATTTTCAGGGGTCAAACCTGTTTTGGATTTAGGGATCAACACACATTGGATTTTCCATCCAAGGGGATGAATACCAAAAATACCTTCGACCTGAAAACGGGAACGCTCGGCACGGCCGGTACGCCTGCCGCCATCACGCCGTACACCACTATAAACGGAGCGAAGTATGAAGCCATCGTGCTGCCCGCCACCGTGACCAATACGGGCGACGTATCGGTAGAGTTCAGTATCGGCGCGGATACGTTCGTATGGAAAGTACCCGCAGCCACCGCGTTTGCCGCCGGTTCGGAATACACCTACGACATCACTATCACCCGCTCAGGTGTGTCAGTAACGGGTACCATCAACCCGCGGACAGTTGTTCCGGGCGGTTCGGGAACGGCGGAGTAAGTACAAGTAGGGTGGCAACTCTTTTCATAATACAAGTAGTCAAGGGGGAGGGCGGCGCAGCCTTCCCCTGTTTATTTATCCCGGAAGTATCTGTAAACTTTCAGTTTGTGAGAATATTCTATACCGCCAAATGCAAAATGCCTATGGACAGTTCCTGATATAAATGAAATCAGCCACTAAAAAAATCTGAGAAGTCAAGCAATTATAATATACGGTATACCATTTTATTATCTTCTAAAATAATTGCTTATGAATGATGTATTAAGAACAGAGTTTTTCCGCTTATTAGCGGGCTGCTCACAAGAAGTAACCAACAAAGAAATGCAAAAAGCCTATGGAGACCTTGTCAAACATATAGAAGCCGTTAGCATTTCTAATGATATGCCAACCGTTTTCCGGATACTTAATCACACTCGCATTGAGATAGCCGCTTTAGAGACCCTTTATCGGTACGAGCAGGAAAAAAAATGTGCTTAAAAAAGTGTTCCATCAAAAAGCAATCCTACTTTTGGAATCGGAAATAGATTTGTTGAAACTCACCTTTCCGAAAGCAAATCAACTCCCTGACAGCACGGAACCCAATAGTTCCAAAGTCTATTTCATCCCCAATTCCAGAGAAGGATTGGGGATTGACAGCATGGGAGAATTAGCCGTTTCATTTGAGTTTTCCAAGCAATTTCTTAACGATGAGGGCAATCCCGCTCCGTATATCCATATCACCCAAGCGCTGGAACAAGCCTTCAATTTCACTTTATGGTCTTGGAAACAAGAAAAATCAAACGGAACCAAAAAGATAAATGTTGTTTAATCCGGGTATGATTTTCTTCCGAAAGACCCCAAAATCCGGTGACAACTTTTCTACATTTTAAGGCTACAACTTTGGGGGGCACTTTCCCCCGTTTTCAAGGGGTCAATTTATCCGTTTTTTCCAGACCAGATCATTTTACCGGGTCGTTTTTGCAATCTTGTTCTTTTAGAAAAGTTCCGGCTCTCTTCTTTGCCTCAAGTGTAATGGAATTAACCACCTTTACTTTTGCATTTACAATTTGGTAAGCCACTTGAATGGCCTCATTAATCCGGCTAAAGTTATCCCGGAGGATAAATTTATTTTTTAAGAAAAATCAAGTTTATGTAACCTGGATATGATCTATACGTTAAGATAAGTTAGAATAAATGGATTGCGGGTTGTAAGTTTAGGTGGTTAGGGGGAATTGTTCGGATCAGAACCCGTCTCTGCTCATTGCTTTCCGGTTTTGGGATGGCTTGTGATTTTGTGATAAGATAAACTAAATTAAATAAACCGATTCTATGAGAAAATGTATTTGTTTATGGTCTCTTCTGTTATTGGCAGGAATACAGATGAGTATAGCGCAGACGAGAACGATCCGCGGTTTGGTTACAGACAGGAATGACGGTGTATCGCTTGCCGGAGTGACGGTTTTGATTAAAAATACCACAACGGGAACCTCTACGGACACTCAAGGTGAGTATGCGATACAGGCGAAAAGTACCGATATCCTGGTTTTCTCTTTTATCGGTATGAAAACACAGGAGATAGCGGTGGGCGACCGTAGTGTCATTGATGTGGCTATGGAGAGTGATGCCAGGACCTTGGAGGAGGTGGTGGTCACCGGTTATGGTGTTACCCGTAAGCAGGCATTTACCGGAGCAGCAACTACAGTCGGCAGCGACGAGATTATGCAGATCACCGATCCCAACCCGATTAAGACGCTGGATGGTACGGTACCGGGCCTACAAATGTCGGTATCTTCCGGTCAACCGGGTGCTCCGGCTGTTATCTATATCCGGGGGCGCAATTCAATTAACTCGGGTACGCAGCCGTTGTATGTTATTGATGGGGTACCGATTTCCGCTACTACGGCGGGGATGAGGGCGGAGACCGAAGATCAGGCGAT
The DNA here is from genome assembly GCA_031553705.1 of Marinifilaceae bacterium. Classification (GTDB taxonomy): domain Bacteria; phylum Bacteroidota; class Bacteroidia; order Bacteroidales; family Marinifilaceae; genus JAVBLD01. The sequence continues at coordinate 2,401 of JAVBLD010000003.1, forward strand.
CTCACCGTTGTCTACCTTAAATGCTGCCGACATCGAGTCGATCACGATCCTGAAAGATGCGACAGCCACCTCTATTTACGGTGCGCGGGCGGCCAACGGGGTGATTGTGATTACAACGAAGAAAGGACAGGCCGGTAAGTTAAAGTTGAACCTGACCGGAAGATGGGGTATGGAGATGATGTCCTCTATCCCGAAAAAATACCGGGCGCTGAATGCAGACCAATATACCGAACTGATGACGGAGGGAATGCTGAATAACTATAATATTTTCGGGGATGACGGAGATATCGCTTTTTTTAACGATATATATTTCGGCAATACCCTCCCTTATACAACCGAGGGGATGACGGAGATGTTATATGCCTTTCTGGGTATCGATACACCGTACAATACCAACTGGATGGATGAGGTGACACAGGTCGGTTTTATCGAGGAATATAATCTGGATTTACAAGGAGGCGGTGCAACGGAGGGAGCTCCGAAATTCTACGCATCGTTCGGTTATTTCCGTAATGATGCATTTGTAAAATCGAAAGATCTGGAGCGTTATTCGGGCCGCTTTAATTTCTCGCAATCGCCCGGCAAATTATTTGATTACGGGTTTATGCTTAATCTCTCTTACACGGAGATGAATCTGGGTGCCGGCGGTGGTTTTTTCTCCGACCCAATTACGGAAGCCCAGGTGCAGTCGCCATTGCAGCCGGTAAAAAATCCCGACGGTTCGTGGAATTTTAATACAGTGGATGGTTATAATCCGGTGGCGCAACGGAGTAAATACGGAGATAAGAATCAGGCGAAGCAGTACAGGGCGACCATTACCCCATACGTTGCCATTCACTTCCGGGATGATCTTACGTTTACTTCCCGAATGGGTATAGACTATTACGGATTGACCGAATTCGGGTTTATGTCGCTTCTTAGTCCGCAAGGGGTGGATGTGAACGGAAGCGGGGAACAAGGTACCGATACCCGGACGTTGTTAAGCATTACCAATACACTGAATTATATCAAAAGCTATCAGGATCGGCACAACCTGAATCTATTGCTCGGGCAGGAGGCACAGAAGACAAAAGAGGATATCTCTTATCTGGCTGCATCCAACTATGCAACTCCCCGCCTGAACCGGATTACTACGGCATCATCACCCAATTCGGCATCTACTCAGACGTTGGGGGTGGCCATGGCTTCGTTCTTTTTCAATGGACAGTATGATTACATGAGTAAGTACTATTTTTCGGCCAGTGTACGTGCCGACGGTTCTTCCCGTTTCGGAAAGCATAAGCGCTGGGCGGCTTTTGGGTCGATAGGCGCCCGTTACCGGATTTCGAGTGAGGATTTTATGCAGTCGACGAGTTCATGGTTGGATAACCTGACTTTCCGTGCCAGTTACGGAACATCCGGAAATCAGGATGTCGGCGACCGGACCGTTTTGAATGGCTGGTATGCTTCCCGCGATCTGTTCGGCTACGGTTACAACTATAACGGAGAACCCGGGAGTGCCCATACACAGCAGGGGAACCCGGACCTGAAGTGGGAACATACCAATAAATTCAATGTCGGAGTGGATATGGCATTTTTGACCAGCCGCCTCACCCTTGAATTTGATTATTACTATCATAGAACCAAAAATATGGTATTTATGGTGCCTGTGTCAAGAACGACGGGTTTGATCAATATGCCGCAAAATGTAGGCAAATTGCAGAATCAGGGGATTGAGTTTACAATAAATGCTAATGTACTAAGGTTACCCGATTTTAATTGGGATTTGACCTTAATCGGTTCGCATAATCAGAATAAGGTGATTAAACTCAGTACCGGCAATCCGATTGAGGGAACGGTCACCATTATTGAAAAAGGCCGTCCGATCAATACATTCAAGATGCCGCAATGGGCGGGAGTGGATCCGGATACCGGTAATCCGCTGTGGTATAAAGGCACCGAAGGCAAGGAGATTACGTTTGATTATAATGAAGCCGGGAAACGTTACCTGGGTTCCGCAGACCCGAAATTTATCGGTAGTCTGTCCAGCCGCTTTACCTATAAATCATTTGATTTTTCGTTTATGCTGAACGCCACCCTTGGCGGAAAGATTTACGGGAGCTCCCTGACATACGATGAGCAGACCGGAGAGTCGGGTTTTACGAATACCACCCGTTATGTATATGATAACCGCTGGCAAAATCCGGGTGACCAGACTGATGTGCCCCGTTTTATCTTCGCAAATCCGTCCGGCGGTCCGAACCCTTCTTCGCGTTTCCTGATGGATGGACGGAACCTGAAGATCAAATCCCTCACGTTGGGGTATACCTTCCCGCAGCATATCATTGAGCGTGCCAGGATGAGTTCCGCACGGGTATTTGTGACGGCGGATAACATTTATACTTTCCATGCCGGAAACTACCGGGGATTCGATCCGTCGTCGGCAGATATCTCCGGTTTCCAGTTCTGGAACTATCCGACACCCAGAAACGTGGTGTTTGGCCTGACCATCGGATTCTGATACGGATATATCGCAAACCGGAATGAATAAACGAACTTAAAAATTTGAATATATGAAGAAGATAAAATATACAATAGGCTCGCTGCTGTTGTCCGTGTTGTTTTCCTGTAATTCGTTTTTGGATCTGGAGAATTATCAGAATACTCCGACCGAGGATGCCTATAACACTGTGCAGGATGTGAAGAATGGCGCGAATGGCGCCTATTATGCATTGGGTGATTATACTTTTTACGGAAGAAATGTGGTTGCCCTGGGGGATATGGCTGCCGATAATGCAAATGCAGGTAAGGCTGCCGGCCATTTTGTGACGATCAATCAATATACGTTTGCCGTGACGGATCAGTATATCAGGGATATCTGGACCGGCGGTTATCAGGTCATGGACCGGACGACCCGCACAATCCAGGGGGCCAATCGGATATTGGCCGGAGATGAACCGTTGTCGGAGCGGGATGTCGCATTGTTGTATTCATATCAATCGCAATGTTATGCATTGCGGGCATTGGCAGCGCATGTTCTGGTGAATGTATACGGATTGCCTTACCAGGCGGGTATGTCGAATGACCAGCCGGGGATTGTGATTATACCTGGCGATACGCCTATACCGGTATTGAAGAATGTAGCCCGTTCTACGGTTGAACAAACCTATGCGCAGATTCTTGCCGATATTGCTTCGGCTAAAACGACACAGAAGCTGGTGGATGGTTTTAATGCCGGGCAATCCGGTACCGACCAGGTGGCATGGAATCAGTTTTATCTGCAGACTGCCGGGCTATATGCGTTGGAGGCCAGGGTGGCTTTGTTTATGGGGAATTACAGCGGAGCGATTAATGCGGCCGATTCGGCTATTCTTTTGCGGAATTCCGCAGAGGTATCCAATGAGCAGTACCTGAAAATGTGGACGTCGATAGCCATCAATGATGAAGATATATTTACGATTGCCAAATCGGAGAAGGACAATTTGTCTGCTAACTCGTTGAACACGTTGTACGGTTCTTACGGCGGGACTCTGACCGATACGTTGGTCAGGACACTGGAGGCGACGGATATACGATTGCAGTTGATTGTGCCGATTTCCCGTCGTCCGAAGAAATTTGCCGGGATTCCCACGAATGCATCGGTCAATAATATTCCGGTATTCCGGAAATCGGAGATGTATTTGGTCTTAGCAGAGGCCTATGCAAGATCGGGAGACGAAGTGTCTGCCCGGACAGCATTGCTTCTTGTGGCCCAGCGGAATACGGCGGTAACGGCTACGGTATTGGATGCCCTTTCCGGAGCCGACCTGCTGGTATTTATCGCGGCGGAGCGGCGGCGGGAACTTTTCGAAGAGGGGTTCCGCTGGTTTGATACCCGCAGGACCGGAGAGATCATCAAAGTTGCCAATGGCGTATCGGAGCCTTTTGATATTGCGAAGTTTGTTTATCCGATACCTGCTGCCGAGATCAATTCCGGCTTTGGAGTGGTACAAAATGACAATTGGGAGGATAATATGCCGGTATTCCCATAACGGACGAAGGGAATGCCTGGCTATAGGATGTAAAAAAATGAAAGATAGAGATGGAATATCCCATCTCTATCTTTCATTTTTTTTGTATCTTCGGGACATAGACGGAAAACTTGTGAATGAAGCACTGGAAGTTGACGATTTGCATAGTGAGAAATGAATGAATCTCAAATGATAGCATGAAGCGATTATTCAGATATATGGCCTGGACGATTACAGGAATAATTGTCTTATTGTTGTTTGTTATACTTTTATTTTACCTTCCTTTTGTTCAGGAGTATGCTAAAGAGAAGGCGGTAGAGTATGTGGCTTCCCGTTTCGATATGCGGGTGCGGGTGGATAAGTTGTCCATCGGCTTTCCGTTGAATGTGAAAGTAGAGAATGCTCTGGCCGTGACAAACTATGCCGATACGCTTTTGCATGTCGGGGTGCTGCATTTGGATGTCAGACTGAGAGGTATATGGAAGAAAAGGCTGGCTATTAATGAGCTGGCGTTGCGGACAGTTAAGCTGAATTTCGGGAATGATACAGCCAGGGTACGTATACAGGTGGCGCTTGATTCATTAGGGCTCCGTATCGACCGGATTGACCTGCAGGCACACCGGGTTGAGGCGGATACGTTATTTCTGGGCGGAGGAGCGGTAAGGTTGGATATTAAACCCTCAGTAATCCTCGACACGACAGCAGGTAAACCGTTTGACTGGTCGTTTGCATTAAAAAAAATAAATCTCCGGCAGGTTCATTACCGGATGGAATCGTCGACGCTGTCTCAGCTTGTGGCTGGTGTCGTTTCAACCGAGATCAGCGACGGAGAGGTAAATATCGGAACGCAGCGTGTTACCGTAGGGGAGGTCATTGTCCGGCGGGGGAACTGTCTTCTGGAAACATCGCCAACCTCGGTGCCGTCGTCGGCCGATACATTGCCGGAGACAAACGGGGCAAGCTCTTCGTGGGTGGTGGAGGCCGGTATAGTGAAGGTCGACAATAGCGCTTTCCGTTTGGTTACCGGTGGAGTTGATCGATTTGATATGGTACTTTCCGGAATCGGCGTCCGTGTCGATAGCGTGTACAACCGGGGTACGGTTGTAAGAGGTAGCTTAAAGGACTTAAAGGTCGTACAGCATCAGGGAATCCGGATAGATACGATGTATGCGGGTGTGGGCCTGGATACGCTCTATACGCGGCTGAGCGGCGCATATATCCGTACGCTGCATAGTGAAATAAGATTGGATGCCCACTCCGATACAACGATTGCATATATTATGAAAAAGGCACCGTTGCATGTCCGGCTGGCCGGAAGAATAGGGCTTACCGACCTGGAACCTTTTTATAATCCGTTCCCGGAAGAGGTCAGATATAAACAAATCGATATAAATACTTCATTAATCCTCTGGAATGACCGGATTGCCGTGTCCCGGCTTACGGCGTCAATGCCGGGCCATTTTAGCCTGAACGGAGAAGGCGAATTATATTCTTTCCGCGACCTGCAAGCGGTTTCGGGGAACATCGACATCCGGGGGGAATTCCCGGACGTGACATTTGCAAATTTTTTTTTAAAAGGGAAGGGGGTGACAATACCCAAAGATGTCAACATTTCTTCGCAGGTGGAAGCAAAACAGGGAACGGTCAGTACATTGACCAAAGTGTGCCAGCAAGAGGGCTGTCTCACTCTGGAGGGCATTGTCCGCATACCGGAAAAAGAGTATGATGTGCAAGCGGTTTTATCCCGGTTTTATTTGTCCCGGTTTGTCCCTGTCGATTCGTTAGGAAGTATTACGGCATCGGTCCGGCTCACCGGAAGCGGGTATAGCTGGGCGGAAACGGATGCTCAGGCTGTGGTGAATCTCCGGCAGCTGTTTTACAAACGCCATAATTACCAAAGAATACACCTGGAGGCCGGGCTGCACCGGACACAATTGAACGGTTTGCTCAAAAGTGAAGATCCGGCGCTTTTATTGGACTTGTCTTTCAAAGGGGATTCGATGGACGGGAAATATGCGGCGAAAGTCAACGGAGCAATACTCTCGGTAGACTTGGCCCGGTTGAACCTGGCGACGCAGGAGCGGGTCATTTCATCGGATATTGAAGCCAAGATAGCTGCGAATACGGAACAGGCCTACGCCGTACAGCTCGCCTTGAACGACCTCCGGATAAGCAATGGCCGGAGGCAATATAAGTTAGGGAATATAGCTTTGAATATGAACAGCGATATGCAGAAGACGGAGTTGGATGTGGTCTCCGGCGATTTCTCCTTGGCGTTCCGGGGAGCGTCATCGGTATCGGCTATATCCGGTATGTTTACCGGTCTATTTGAAGAGCTTGAAAGGCAAACGGACCGGAGAATGTTCAATATAGAACGTTTACGACAACAGCTTCCTGCTTTTACATTGAATATTGCCGGAGCGGAAAACAATGCTTTGCGCAAGTTTCTGCAATTGGAAGATATGGGGTTCAAGAAGATCGATATGCAGATCAGGTCTTCCGACCAGGGCGGTATTCAGTTTGTTTCGAAGGTATCGGCCCCGTACTATAAAAAAGTACAGTTTGATTCGGTCCGGCTGGATGTGATGCAGCGGGACAGCAGTCTGGATTATTCGCTGACGACCGTTAATTCGGCTACCGAATTCAAGGACCTGTCCGATATTCACCTTTCCGGAAATTTGGGGGGCAATCTTTTGCAGGCGCTATTAAAACAGAAAAACAATACCGGGGAGATCGGTGTTGACCTTGGAATGCAGTTAACGATATCGGATAGCCTGATGACAATCCATTTTTTCCCGGATAAGCCTACTTTAGGCTACCGGGTTTGGACGATTAATCCTGATAATCAACTTACAATAGCGGTAGGCCGGAAGATTACGGCAAATCTGCATTTGAACCGGGAGGAGAAACGGGTTGATGTTCAATCCCTGGAGGATCAGGGGGATAAAGAGGACCGGTTGCAGGTGAGGATAAACCGGATAGATCTGGAGAATATATTGAGAAACATACCGCTTATACCTGATATCAGCGGGTGGCTGAATGCCGATGTGGAGCTGTATGCTCAGAAGGGGGAACTGGGGGTGGACGGAAATATAGGAATCACTGATTTTTATTATGCAAAACAGCGTGTCGGAACGGTAGATTTAAGGATGGAGTATATGCAGGTGGAGCAATCAAATGATCATGCCGTTGATTTTTCCCTGCTATTGGACAGCATTCAGCGGTTGTCCGCGCAAGGTAAGTTTTCCGCTGCCGGTTCCGGCGATGATATTCATATTGATATGCGTATTTTGTCGATGCCGCTGAATATCGTGAGTATATTTCTACCTTCCGATGTATTGAAATTGAACGGAGGGTTGGATGGGACCGTACAGGTCGGCGGCACGCCCAAGCAGCCTTCAATTCAGGGGGAGATGGCTTTTCGCGGCGCCAATGTGGAGCTTGTGATGCTGGGAACTGCTTTTGAATTGGACTCAGGCCGGATAGCGGTAAAAAAGAACAAGATACTGTTTAATAATTACCGGTTGATCGCGCCCAATAAGAGCACATTGACGACTACCGGAACAGTGGATCTCGGAAATCTGTCGGATATTAAAACCGATTTGTCATTAAAAGCCAAGCGGTTTCAATTGGTAGATGTTCGTCAGAATACCCGTTCGATGGTTTATGGAAAAGCATATGCCGACATTGCCATGACGGTCGAAGGGGCATTGTCGGAGCTGAATGTGACCGGAAACGTAGCTCTACTGAATGATACCGAGATCAATTATATGCTACGGAGTGCTGCGCTGGAGTTACGGGATAAAAGTGTGGACCTGGTGCGTTTTGTTTCGTTCGGCGATACGACATCAATTGCAGGAGATACTCTGGTCAGAAGGTTGAATACGAGCCGGTTTAATCTGAAGGTCTTTGTCGAGATCGGTAATAACGTACGGGCAAATATGAATCTGTCCGAGGGGGGGGAGAATAGCGTGGCGATACAGGGAGGAGGAAACCTGATCTATGTGATGAATCCGGAGAGCGGGAACAGCCTGGCCGGGAAATATACCCTCACCGGGGGAACCGTCACCTACAACGTTCCGGTAGTGGGTAAAAAGTCATTTAAGATACAGAGTGGAAGTTTTGTGGAATGGACGGGTAATATACAGAATCCGGAGCTGAATATCACAGCCAGCGAATCGGTAAAGGCGAATGTATACGAGGAGGGGCAAAGTTCCCGTCTGGTAAACTTTGAGTCGATTATCCGTATCCAGCGTACATTGCAACGGCCTGAGATCACATTCGACTTGTCAGCCCCGAACGATATTCCGGTCCAGAACCAGTTGTCAACCTTTTCTTCCGAAGAGCGTACAAAGCAGGCGATGAACCTGTTGATATATAATAGTTATACCGGACCTGGTGCATTAGGGTCGGCTGGAAATGCCGAGAATGCGGCCAATAATGCATTATACGGTTTTGTCGAGAACGAACTGAACCGACACATTAGGAGTTCCGGATTTACGCTTGGGGTGGATACCTATAATCAGTACTCATCCACCGGCGCAGAGACCAAACGGACCGATTATACCTACCAGTATTCGAAGCATTTTTTAAATGACCGGATCAATGTGAAGGTCGGCGGAAGGGTCTCTACCGATAATAGTTCGGCAGAGGAGATAGAACAAAACCTGATTGATGATATTTCGATCGAATATGTTTTCGATCGAAATAAAAATCTATATTTGAAAATATTCCGGCAAACCAATTATGAAAGCGCATTGGAAGGAGAGGTTACACAAACCGGTATCGGAGTCGTGTTGCGGAAGAGCTTCCGGAAGGTAAAGGATTTGTTTATCCGTAAATCGAAAAGGACGGTTGAAGTACAAGGGGCAGGGAATAAGGAATAGAAATAGAGTGCAGGGAGTAAAGGGGTAAGGAAGAAGGATAATTGGTATAGAAGGGAATGAGGTATTGTTATAAAAAATAGGGAACAGATACAGTATGATAAAAGCAGGTCAAATAATATTCATTCAGCGTATTTATTCCAGACTTGTCGAGGCATTCCGGAATAAAAAGCGTCCTTTTTGCCTCCTGCCCCTTGCCTTTTGCCCTCTTTTCCTGATATTGTGCCTGCTCTTTTCCTGTTCGACGACAAAAAAACTGTCAGAGGGTGAACTGCTATATACCGGAGTGAAAAAAATAGAGATCGAGACTCCGAAGAAGGTGAAATTGGAAGCAAATCAGAAATCATCACTTATCTCTCCACTGTCCTATCCTCCTAATAATCCGTTGTTTGCTCCCTATGTCAGGTCGCCGTTTCCTGTCGGTCTGTGGGTATATAACTGGAATGTCAAAAAGGAGAAAGGGTTTAAGCGGTGGCTGTATAAGAATTTGTCCAAGAAACCGGTACTGATTGCAAACGTACAGCCCGATCTCCGGCTTAAGATGGTGGATAATGCGATGAAAGAGTTCGGTTTTTTTTATGGTGAAGCGGAGCATAAAATTATACCGAATAAGCGTAATCCGAAAAAGGCGAAGATCAGCTACCGGATTGTCCTTTCGGAACCTTATGTATATGGAAACATCAGCCTTTGGAGATGGAGTGTGGAGATGGATAGTATTGTGCAGGTTTATATGCAACGCAGCGAATTGAAAGCCGGTAAGCAGTATGATGTGAATGTATTGAATCAGGAACGGGAACTGATTTCGCAGGCATTGCGGAATAGAGGATATTACTATTTCAGACCCGATTACATTGAGTTTTTAGCGGACACTACAGCCGGGCATAGAACGATAAATATCAGGGTTGCCTTAAAACAGGGTGTCCCTTTACAGGCATTGTCCGTGTACAGGTTCAGAAATGTAGAGGTAGCACTGGCCGATAATCGTAATACCAATAGGCGCGATACGATCGTTCAGGATCAGGTGAGGATAGTTTATATGCAACCGGAGATACTGAAACCCGATGTGATTTCGCGTGTGGTAAAGATACGCCCCGGCCAGATATATTCCGCCAGCAGGCATGATCGTACGTTGTCCGAGTTTGTGAGGCTTAGCCTGTTTAAATATACTAATATGACCATAACACCGGTGGATACGAATGCGGAAAAAAAGCTCGATATGAAGATCGATGCGGAGTTTATGCTGCCCATTGAGACAGAGATCGAACTGGACGTATCGTCGAAGTCGAACAACCTGCTTGGTCCCGGATTGATCTTCGGAATAAAGAATAAGAATGTGTTTAAAAGAGCGGAAAACTTATCGTTTAAACTGACCGGAACATACGAATGGCAGGTGGGAGGAAGCAATAGTGCGGATGCTAATAGTGGTCTGGTTAATTCGTATGAATTGGGATTTAATGCCGACCTGTCCGTTCCCCGGCTATTGGTACCGAGGTTTATAAGAGGGAAAAAGGACCGCCAGGAGCGTACCCATTTTCAGGTCGGGACGGACTTGTTGAACCGCCATAAATATTTCCGGATGATCTCTATCTGGGGAAGCGCAACGTATGATTTCAATGCTTCCCGGAGGCACTACCATTCGATCACTCCGTTTAAATTGAACTATACTTATCTGCTCGAGACTTCCCATGCGTTCGATTCGACGGTAAACAGTAATCCGGCGGTTGCACAGAGCTTCAAGAATCAGTTTATACCTTCGGTTTCGTATTCCTATACCTATAATCGTATCCCCACTTATCAAAGTCCGAACCGGCTGTATTGGCAAACTACACTGATGGAAGCCGGAAATCTGATCTCGGGGACGCAGATGCTTTTGGGAAACCAGCAAAAGCAAGGGAAAATGATATTGAACAATCCCTATTCGCAATTTTTGAAAGCGACGAGCGAATTGGTGATGTATAAGCGGTTGAATAAAAAAGATAATCAGTTGGTGATCCGTTTTATGGGAGGGATCGGTTATGCTTACGGTAACTCGACGGTAATGCCGTATAGCGAACAGTTTTACTCCGGAGGGGCCAGTAGTATCCGCGCTTTTACCATTCGTACGATAGGACCCGGAAGTTACCATCCGGTTACGACCACTTCCACATCATACCTCGACCAGACCGGGGATATTAAACTGGAGGGAAATGTAGAGTACCGTTTTCGCATATACGATCGTTTTCAGGGGGCATTCTTTGCCGATGCCGGAAATGTCTGGCTGGTACGTGAGGACGAGGAGCGTCCGGGCAGTCAGTTCCGGATCGATGGGATTTGGAAAGAGATTGCCCTTGGCTGCGGTTTCGGATTACGGTACGATATCAGCTATATTGTCATCCGCGTCGATTTGGGAGTGCCGATTCACGCACCTTACGATACCGGGAAGTCGGGTTATTACAATATTCCTAAATTCTGGAATGGGCTTGTATTGAACCTGGCTATCGGTTATCCGTTCTGAATACGGTAAAAATTCTGATGGAGGACAGATCAAACTAAATCTTTACCATTTTGGGAAAACTGTCGGCATCAATTTCGGTGGTACTCCAACGCCAACCTCCGGCGGTCATGTGATGAATCAAAACTGTTTAGGGTGGTTACATTTATTTCCGAAAGGATGTTAAATAAACCGGTATTGGTTGTTATGCCTTGTTCTATTACTATTGTTGGTATTCCGGATAGATTATCATGATTACAATTCTCTATCGAGGAAACAAAGAGTCTAAAAAGTGTTTAATATCCTCGTTTTATTCGGATCCTTATCTGAAAACGAAACCAAATATCCGATTCTTAAACAAGGTATTTTGACTTTTTAGACTCTTTGGTTTTTTATTGTGATTGTTTTGTAGGGTTATCTTTTGACATATTTTAGTTGTCCTTCATCCATAATATACAGTTCGTCGTATTCCCAGGATCTAAATGCCCAGCCGGAAGGGGCCCGGTAGAATGCGGAGCTTTGATTGGAATTGTTTTTAAATATGACACCATAGCCGTTCGGGATAAGAAGCCGGATGGATACCTGTTGCGCTCTCCATTTTGCGGTTTCTATGATAAAAGAGCGGTCCAGTATCAAGGTATCGTTTTTGAATTCCCAGTCAAAACGGATGGATTGAAGGTTTTGATAGGCCTTTTCTCTTGTATTTCCGTAGGCTTTCTTTTGTATTTCCAGTTTTATAGACTCGCTGCCTCTCTCTATATAAAAGTTTGTCGTTTCGGTCAGCTTGTTTTGTTTATCCAGGTAGGCAATATCGAAAATTTTAAAATTCTCTTTTTCCGGATACCTGTCGTCTATTTTGATCACAATCTGTTTACGGCCGGAACTGAGTTTGATCGGGGTACTAAAATCCTCCTTATAGTTATTTGAGAATTGAAATGTAGTGGAGATCGTACAGACGACCGCTAATAGAACGCCAAGGAACCAAAATCCGATAAGACATAACGGGATATAATCCTTTCTTTTCAGATGGAACAGCTGTTTCACTGCAAAATAGATCAACAGCAGGACAGGAAGGACGGTGATCAAGGCAAAAGCGGTCTTTGACCAATTGACCATATTGTCGTTGATCAAGTAGGTGATACCTCCGTAGTCGCATCCTGTCGGGAGCGAACAAGGAAAGAGCAGAAACCAACCGATCCCACATAAAAAAAGGACCCCACCAATCAGGATAAAGACCGCAAGAATCGAAAATGAAAGTTTTATAAATTTTCCGATCGCGTAAAACAGACTTGTAAATATACGGTTGAGGTCGGCAAAGAAAGCTTCGATCTTTCCTTTATTACGTATATCATTATATTTCTCCCGGATGTTTTTTTCAATGTTGGGTACGTTGATCCCTTCTCCTTTCATTTCAAGCTTTTCTTTTGCGGTTACGGCCATAGGGGTAATGACCCATAAAGTGATATAGACGATAATAGTGATGCCGAAACAAAAGGTGAGAAGAATAAATAAAAGTCTTACCAGGACGATTGATATTGAAAAGTAGGCGGCGATTCCGGATGCTACGCCCCCCAATATACGATGATCCGGATCGCGGTATAACTTACGGGGGTGTTTTTTTCTCTCCCCATTGTCGGTATCTTCTTTAATGATATCGTTCGGATTACCCATAACCCTGACTACCCGGTCGATATCGTTTATATTAATCACCTGTTTGTAGGGTTCTTTCAGGTATTCGGTAAATAGCTCGGCAATCCGGTTTTCAATATCGGCCATGATCTCCTTGCCGTCCTCTTCCTGTAAATAGTGAGCTTCAAGCGTTTTTATATAGGCTTGTAAGGCATTGGTGGCATCATCATCGATGCAAAATACCTGTCCGTTCAGATTTATGTTGTATGTTTTCTTCATAATTATTTAAAATTATATTCTGATTAATAATTAGCAGTGAATAATTATCTTGCCACTTGCCTCTATTTATGTCTGACTGTCCGTTTTCGACTTCAGATTATCAACGGCTGCTGTGAGTTCACCCCAGGCGGATTCGAGTCCCCGGAGGAATTGCCGTCCGTCTTCGGTAATGCTGTAGTATTTGCGCGGAGGTCCTTGAGTTGACTCTTCCCACCGGTAGGAGAGCAGGCCTGTGTTTTTTAACCGGGTCAACAAAGGATAGATCGTGCCCTCCACCACGATGATTTTTGAATGCTTTAGTCTATCGATGATGTCCGGAACATACGCGTCCTTTTGGGCTATGATCAATAAAATACAGTATTCAAGAATACCTTTTCGCATTTGTGCTTGTGTGTTTTCTATGTTCATTGTTGCATTTTAATGATATATTCGGTACAAATATATGAAAAATATAGTACTATGCAATACATAGTACTATATTTTTTATGTGGAAATATTTTATTCATGATAAAAGACATCGCAAGGCATTGTTTTGTAACGTTTTCGTGAAATTTGTTCCGATAAAGCAATCCGGGATATGAAAAGTCCGTATAATAAATTAATTTTGTTGACTTAATGTAAAGGCGGAAGCCTTTGTTTTTTCGACATATTTAATAGTATATAAAATCAACCGGATATGCAGAAAGTATTATTGATGATATTAGACGGATGGGGGATCGGCAAGCATGATAAAAGCAATGCCATTTACAATACTCCCACTCCTTTCATTACAGGGTTAACGGAAGAGTATCCCCACTCCAAACTTTATACCAGTGGAGAGAATGTCGGATTACCGGACGGGCAGATGGGTAATTCGGAGGTGGGACATTTGAATATAGGAGCGGGCCGGGTTGTATATCAGGATCTGGTACGCATTAATAAAGCTTGCCGGAGTGGTTCGATCCTGCAAAACCCTGAGATTGTCGGGGCTTTTACTTATGCTAAGACGCATCAGAAACAGATCCATTTTATGGGACTGGTTTCGGACGGAGGTGTGCATAGTTCGTTGGAGCACCTGGAAAAGTTGTGCGACATTGCAAAGGAGTATGGTTTGAAAAAGACTTTTGTACATTGTTTTATGGATGGCCGGGATACCGACCCGAAAAGCGGTCTGGGATTTATCAAACGGTTGGAAAAACATATGGCCGAATCGGTGGGAAACATTGCTTCGGTTGTCGGCCGCTACTATGCGATGGACAGGGATAATCGGTGGGAACGGGTTAAAGAGGCGTACGATCTGATTGTCAAAGGGGTAGGGAAGGCTGCTACCAATGTGGAAGAAGCCATACGGCAATCCTATGACGAAGGGGTTACCGACGAGTTTATCAAACCGATCGTGCATGTGGATCAGAACCGGAAGCCGGTAGGTGTAATAGAATCCGGAGATGTTGTGATCTTTTTTAACTATCGCAACGACCGGGCTAAGGAGCTGACTGTTGCGTTGACGCAACGGGATATGCCGGAAGCCGGTATGCATACATTGCCGTTGTATTACTGTACAATGACTCCTTACGATACAAAGTTTACCGGATTGCATATCCTTTTTGACAAGGAGAACGTCACCGACACCTTAGGAGAGGTGATCAGTAAGGCCGGTTTAAAGCAGTTGCGTATTGCCGAAACCGAAAAATATGCCCATGTGACCTTCTTTTTTAACGGAGGCCGTGAAGAGCCGTTCCCGGGAGAAGAGAGGATCTTGGTACCGTCGCCGAAAGTCGCGACCTACGATTTGCAACCGGAAATGTCCGCTCCGAAAGTAACGGAGGAATTGGTAGAGCAATTGAATAAAAAATCGGTCGACTTTATCTGTCTTAATTTTGCCAACGGCGATATGGTAGGACATACCGGAGTGTATGAAGCGATTCAAAAAGCAATTATTGCAATAGACAGTTGCGTGGAGAAGGTCGTGACGGCTGCCCGGGTAAACGGGTATGACGTATTGATCATTGCCGATCATGGAAATGCCGATCATGCATTGAACGCGGACGAAACACCCAACACAGCTCACTCACTGAATCCGGTGCCTTGCATCTGGGTGACAAATGAAAAGGGAAAAACGTTACAGGATGGAGTATTGGCAGATGTCGCACCCACCATTCTGCAGATTATGGGGGTTCCGCAACCAAAAGAGATGACGGGGAAAAGCTTGATAAAATAAGTGGCAGAAAAGCTATGAATTATGAAATAGGAGCAGGAGGCAGGGAGTAAGGAGCAAGAAAATCCGACTTTAAATTATTCATTCACTTTCAACACTTAACTGATTAGAAGTATGATACAGATAGAGCGGGCGCTGATTAGTTTTGATATATTTGAAAAGAAGTTCTGCTGTGACTTGGACCGGTGTAAAGGAGCCTGTTGTATAGAAGGCGATTCCGGTGCCCCGTTGGAAGAAAGAGAATTGGAGGAGATCGAGCGCAATTATTCAAATATCAGGATATATATGAAGCCTGAAGGAATCCGGGCTGTCGAGGAACAGGGTTTTGGAGGGATCGATATTGAGGGCGATCTGGTGACTACATTGATCAGCGGAGGGGAGTGCGCCTATGCGATAGACCAGGATGGTATATGTTGGTGTGCTATTGAGAAGGCGTGGAGTGAAGGGAAAAGCAATTTCCGGAAACCGATTTCCTGCCATCTCTATCCGATCCGGATTACCCGCTATCCTGATTACGATGCCGTAAACTATAATAAATGGAAGATTTGCAGTTGTGCCCGGGTAAAAGGAGAGCAGGAAAATATACCGCTTTACCGTTTTCTACGGGAAGCATTAATTGCAAAGTACGGATCCGAATGGTACGAGCAGCTTGAATATGCTGCCCATGAGATTGAAACCGGACAAATCAGACTCTGATTATCTAATGAATCACTGAAGACGGGGTAGGAAAGTTATGAATGATGATCTTCTGGATTCGTGTGATTCGTAGACATATTCGTGTCATTCGTGGTTTTTTTCGATACTTTTATTTGCAGAATTACGAATTGTCTTTATCTTTGCAACGCTAAAGCAAAATGGTGGATGTAGCTCAGTCGGTTAGAGCGTCGGATTGTGGTTCCGAAGGTCGCCGGTTCGAACCCGGTCTTCCACCCTAAAAAAAGGTGTTCTTTTGGAACACCTTTTTTATTTCAGACATTTCTTTAAATTATTTGAATTGAGCAATGTTATCGTCTGTGATATCATAAATATTCGAATGCTTCGGCATTGAATAGTTTTTGTCTGCAATGTACTTTTTTGTTGCTTGTATTTGCTGGCTGGTAATTGTAAACCAGGCTTTGGCATAATCGTTAATCTCTGCGTCGATTTCGGTCAGGAAGCCCCAAGCCTCGAAAAATTCCGTAAGGTCTAGCTTCGCAATGTCACAAGCTATCTTTACAAATTCCAGCTGATAGTAAGATTCGGTTAAAACCGAAACATCGATATTGGTTTGGTTTCTTACAGCTTCATATACGTCCTTGTAAAAATCGTTTTGTCCAAGGACATCGTGCATATATAGTTTTAGTTGCCACAATGGCACCAGTTTTTCAAAAACATCGATACCCGGCTTATTATGAGGAACATTCTTTTTAAGCAAGGAATTATGTGCATTCTGGTAATTGGTTTCCAAAAGCCTGGATCTGTTTTTCCAGGAGGTCTGGATATACATGGACAAAAGATTGTTTGTGACTTCAGTCATGCCGATCCATTTGAATCCGGGTCTGGTCTGAAGGCTGTGGCCTAATTCATGGGCAGGTCCCCAACATGCAGTGGTTGAAAGTTTACTCAGGTCCAATATATTTTTTTGGGTTGAATTATTATAGCCGGTATATTCTCCGGCGGAATACATGTAGTTGTCCCCGTATACTACAAGGAAATAAGGTCTGTTTTTAAATTCTTTTCCATATTTATATAATCCAATAAATTCTTGTTCAAGACGAACCAAGTCGTCGTATTTGTCGATCAATGCCAATCCGTCGGGGGTATATGTTTTGAAGGCTTGTGTTTCGAATGTCAGGCTTGCATATTTTCCGATTACATCAAAATGTTTGAATGTCGCTTTATTCAATATTCTCTGCCAATCTTCTTTTTTGTGCTTCTGGCTGTCGAAATAACCATTTACATGTCCCGTTGCGATGTTAATCTTTACGGCAGGTTCTGTCCCGGAAGGGGTGTAATACATAATATATATCAATCCTTTTGTTGCTGACTTTATTTTATTCAAACCGGTAGACAGCAAATAAGTTGAGCCGGAAATTTCATTATCCACATCCTGTATAAACAACGAAGGGTATTGCCCGGTTACATTTTCTACAAATAAAATGATCTCTTCACTTGCATCTACATAGATTCCTGTCGGATTGTCACGCATCCCTAGTGTTCCTGTTTTATTCTGATTTGCAAGTGATACGGGATTTTTGTATGCTTCATAATGTTGTACCCTGAATTCAGTGTCATAAGCTTCTTTATAGATTTCCAATGCAAGCTCTTTAAAAAAGGCGTCCGGAATAGAGTTAATATCTTGCTCCGAGATTGTCGATTTCAATTGCGAACAGGTAATATCGGTAAAAATGGTCAGATAGTTGAAATTATTCGAATTTTTGGTATAGAATTCCATTTCTGCACAACTTGCAAAACTGGTTTCCGTACCGCCTCCCATCCCTGATTCTACCACGAATTGTATTTTGATGGGCTTTTCCAAAGACGGAACAAAAGAGATTCGGTTAGGGCTTGTGCTACCTTCGAAATCATATGTGCCGTATTCGGTAAGTGTGTTGTTGGATTCGGTTGCCACGTACAGTTTGAATTTTTTAAAATTCCCATTTGTACCGCTTGTTCTGGGATAATATATCAAGTAGTCCATGGTGGGGACATTTTCAAAATCGTAGGTGAGGACTATAGGAAAAGGTATGCTTCTGTCCCATCTTGAGTGATATAACGTAGCCATATCCCCATCAAATGATTTTTCAATGCCTTCCCCCGATTGTGAAGAAGAGGCTGTACCGCTTTTTACTTTAATTTTTAGATCATCTTTTAAACCTGAGTAGTCCAAATTACGACCTAATTGTTTTATCGGAATAGTACGGCTGACATTGTCGCCTCCGATGAGCAACATGATGGTCCTTGGATTTTTATCCGTATTAACGGAAGTAGTTGACACCGTCAATTTTCCGGCGGAATAGTCAACCGTACACCAGTCATTTGTATTAACCTGACAAGTGATATTTTTAACGTTAGTATTGACTGTTATAGTCTTTATTTCAACAAAACGCTCAAAGTCAATCGTATTTTCGCTTAACTCTATAAAAGGTTCGGAATCGGCTTCATCCGAACATGAAAAAGACATAAAAAGAATTCCTATAGATATGGTAGTGAAAATCAGGATATTAATAAATGATCTCATGCTTGTGACATTAATTTGATGTATCTGTAGACTTATAAAAAACGGTTAAAATTATACCATTAAAAATGTGATAAGATGTAAGTTTATTTTTACCGATGATGTTTTTTCCAATTATAATAATAAGGAGATTTGTGAGATCCCCTTATTATTATAAAATAGTATGTTTAAAAATCATAACTCATATCCCGCATATAACTCCGCTATAGCAATGGATAAGCTGGCGCTTACCGTTGATATTACCCTGATCTGGATATACTTTGCTCTTATTTCAGGGAACTTGATTACTTGCATGGTTCTATCGGCCGGATTCAACCCGGTTCTAGTGGATACTAATGTCCAGTCTCCGGTCAATCCAGTCATGCTGGTGTGGATTTCTACCCCGTCCACTTGGTATCCTCCGCTCTGGCGCGGTAAAAATTTCACCTGATTGACTAGGAATTCTCCGCCCAGATTGATGCTAACCCATTGGGGAGGTGCACCGGTCGCGCTAGAGGCCCAGTTGGCATGCCAGTAGGTAGCGTTATTCCCGTCGATGATTGCGGGTACACGTCCTTCGGAGTGATCGCTGCTGAAGTTCGCAATAGTCCAGTTACTCCTGCTCAGATCTCCGGCAACAAGTTTCACTAATGTGCTGTTGTCCAGTAGGATTACCGGAGCAGTAGATTTAACTTCAAAACTTGGAATGATTGCCGGATCAAATGTTTCCCAAAATTTATCATTGACGTCCCATGCCGGCAGTTTTGCCATTTCGCTACTGAGCATACTCCCATATTTTATTCCCCAGGCATCAAAGAAGGGCCGCATGTCTTTTTGGACATATTCGCAGACCCGGTAACAGAAATAACTGCGGCGGCGAGCCGGTATATCATTCAATATGACGTCGTATTCAGACGCTAATTCCCGTGAAGTTTTTCCGAGGTAGGCAAACAAATCCCAACCGAATTTCTGGGCCAGTTGCATAAAAGGAATCAGAGCTGCATTGCTCTCTTTCATGATCGTGGAGTTGTCGAAATTCTTTGTGGCATCGCTGTTCTTTACAAAGCGGTTAATTACACTTTGAAAATTGCTGGTGAAATCCGGCCAGCTACCTTTTGTGCGGGTGTAATAGTGCATATAATGGAAGTCATTCGACGTATTGACAATCCCTCCATTCAATCCGTCCCCCCACGTCCAGGCAGAGGATTGATAGCTATGGCCGATTGCACTGAGGATACTACGGATCTTTTCATCTTTGTTCGACCAATCGAAAGCTGCATTAAGTATATCCTTAGCAAATATCATCGGATAAGCGCCGGAGATTGCCTGTACATCGCTGGCAATTCGTAGAGGAACATCCGGGCTACCGTGCAGTTGTCCCTTCTGGGCATCCGATAAACCGGAGTAAATATTGAAATCCTTTTCGATGATCTCATCATAGAATTTTGTCAATTGTTCGATGTCATTGGCATTGGTAATTTTTTTCAGAGTTACAACCGGTACGTTCCAGTTGATCCGCTTGGAAGAGATCTCGGCAAATGGTACGGTCAATAGCGGTTGTACGGCTTCCAACCAGGTGTTAGGGGTAGTTGTTCCAAGTGTGAAGTCGGGAGATTTTACGACTCCTTTGAATTCGAATGTTTCCGGTTTGGTGAATGGACTTTCCGGAACAATATAGATGTTCCCTCCGAAAAAGTTAACCATCCTTGTCGTGTCCTGGATCAGTTCCTGATTTGTATAAATAGTCGGATACCTCAATATTTGTCCGGTAAGGGTCGGAGCGACTCCAATCTGAATAAACACTTTTCCGGACAAATCTGTCGGTTTGATCACAGTGACCGTTTCAGCCGGAGGTGCATATAATCCGGTATTGAACCACGGTTTGGCGGTTACAATGTTTGTTCTTGTGTCGGGTACGGACGGCGTATATACTGCATTTACCTCCACTTTTATCCCATTTACCAACCGTTCGATTGCATTCGGAACAAGTCCCGGATAGGATTCCACCCATCCCCAATAGGGATTGTATTGTAGCTCCACTCCCTCCTGTACATGGTTGTCCGCCATGCCGGGAGAATTGTCAATAAACGGCTCTTCAGTCAGTCTCTCTTTGTTACAGGAGATTATAGCTATAGTAAACAGTAGCACTCCTGTGATATTGTATAAAGTTCTCATCATATTTTTTTTTATCCTGTACATAATCAAAATGACAAATACAAATCCTTATTTCATATTCAATTGATCGTACTCAAAGAACCAGTTCTTTGGGTTCATCAGGAAATTTCTATAATAGTCCTGCTCTGCGGCCGGAAATTTCTTTGAGATAGGAATCGCCAGTTTTTCGGGCATGTTGGAGTTTCTTGCCATACGCAACAGTGTAAACCATCTCTTTCCTTCATAAGCGCTTTCTAAAGCAACCTCTTCGCCAATCAGGCTATCCATTACAAATTGTTTTCTTTCCAACGGAGTGGTCGATTTCACGAAGTATTTCAGATATCTCGGTACCACTCCGGCACGGCCTCTTACTCCCAGGGAGTTTTGCATGTCGGTTCCGTTTACCCCGAGGAAAATCGGTGAATTAAACGGTGCTTTATAGCTGTTCGGGCTTACAAATGATGTCTTCGTCCCGACATTCAGCAGTGAGTCAGCGGCAGCCAGATCACCGATATAGTTCAATGCTTCGGTCATCATCAGAAAAATATCGGCGGCCCGGTAAATCGGGGTGACGGTATTATAACTGAAATAGCGCATAACAACATTGATACTTTCTGCATTTATCCGTCCGCCTGTATAAGTAACTCCTTTTCCCCGAAACTGATCGCCCGGTACTTTTTTCCCTCCTACAAAGGAGCTGTCCGCTTCATATTTTGCAATCAGGTCCGGATGGGGCGCCAGATAGAGTTTTGCCATAAAAACATCGAATAACGGATTCGGCTGATTTTTAGAATAATTGTAGGGCACAGCTGTAATCATCTCGGACGTTGCGATCGTATTGCTGAATATCACTGTCCAATTGCCGCTTCCGTAGGGAGATGCCGCTAATTTATGTTTTGCTATGTCGGCTGATGCACCTCCACTATTGGCCTCCTTGCAGATACAATCCATCCCTTGCCGGATCGATTCGATATAATTACCGTTCCATAGATAGAGCTCAGTCATCAGAGCATTTACTGAAACGGCCAGGCGGTTCCATGTGTAGTCGGCAACATTCAGGAAAACCGTCCAGTCCAACACATAGTTGGTTGAATAGCCGTTCACTCCGTCCACTCCGGTCTTGACAAAGTAGATCAATTCATTGATCAATTCATCGAATTCAAGCATCCGTTCTTTGCCCAAGTCCTGGCTATCCCCGAGGGCGATGTCATAATAAACCGCCTTTCCGTAAAGTTTTCCGATGGTCAGATAAGCCCATGCCCGGTAAGTAATCGCATTGATAACTAACCCCTTATACATATTGTCCGACAAAGCAGTCGGATTCTTCTTATTAAAAGCTACGATATGGCGCAAAAAGTCGTTGGCATTGACCACAATCTTATAGAACGGCGCGGGATTGATTTCTATATTGCCGTTGCCTGCTTTGAACCGGAAGATATCCCAGTACTCTACGGGAGCTTTAGCGGTTGGTTGTACTAGGTCGCCCTTTAATTCCGATAAGACAATATATTTATCTGCCGCAGCCTGGAATGTGGCAGCCAATCCGAGGAAATTCGAGTATACTTCGCTGACCGTAGCGTAGTTATTCTTTTCTAACAGCATATCGTTCGAATTGATTTCGAAGAAGTCGCTGCAGGAGCTAAGTCCGAGCGCTAATGCTGTCCAGCTGATAATGATTATATTTTTAATCCGCATATTTTATATTTTTAATCCGGTATAACAATAGATTATAAACTTAGAAGTTTAATATAAATCCTAACCTTCCACTCTTTGCCAGAGGCACTTTCCCCAGATCCATACCGGACATCTGCGGATCGTAAGAGTAACTGAATTCGGGATCTAAACCATGGTATTTAGTGAAGGTCAGCAGGTTTTCACCGGTAAGATAAACTTTTACACTGTTGAAGAATAAAAATTTCTTGCCAGTCTGATAACTTAGGGTAATCTCCTTCAGTTTCATGTATGACCCGTCTTCGATCCATCGCGAAGAAAAACGACTGTTACCGTTCGGATCGCCATAACTGGCTTTTGGAATATCGGTGCTTTGCCCATCGTAAGTCCATCTCCTTGCCACCACACTAGTCTGGTTTGAGAATTCGGTCATTGATTCGGTGCCTCTCCTGACAGCATTATATATTTCGTTGCCGTAACTATAAGTAAAATTAGCATACAGGTTGATGTTCTTATACCTGATATTGGTAAAAAATCCTCCGAAGAAATCAGGATTCGGATTGCCAAGGTTGACCATGTCTTTTCCGTCGATGACTTTATCGGGAGTTACATCCTTAAATTTGATGTCGCCGGCTTCAAACGGAATGCCCGCATGGGATACATATCCCGTGGCCTTGGCTTCCTGGCGGGAAGTAAATACTTTTTCCACTTGGTAACCATAGAAAGAGTAGGGCATTTCACCAACCTTCGAGATCAGTTTGGTTCCATCCGAAAAGGTAACGATACTTTCCGAAGGTCCGCCAAGGCTAATTACTTCGGGTTTGGCTGTAGCAATATTTACTCCGATTGTCCATCCGAGATGATCGGTCTGGATCAGGTTTGCAATAAGATTTACCTCTGCGCCCCTGGTTCTCATTTCTCCTACATTGTCATATATAAAATCATATCCATACCCTCCGCCTACATGCTTTTCGATGAGCATCTCTTTGGTACGTTCTTCAAACAGGTCGATACTCAGGTTAAAACGATTGCCTACTAAAGCAAAATCAAGTCCGACATTGGCATTCCAAACTTTTTCCGGTCCGAGGTTTGAATTGGGTAGTCCGGCCCTTACAATACCTGCGATATCCCGGAAAGAGATGCTGGTGTAATAGTAGCGGCTCAGTTTCGACGAATAGCGGCTATTGCCGGTCATCCCATATTCCCCTCTCAGTTTCAATCCGCTGACGGCATCCATGTCTCTTAATATAGCCGTGCTTTTGAGGTTCCAGGCTGCTTTTACCGCAGGTAGAACAAAGAATCTGCCGCTGTTCGATCCGTAGGAAGAGGACGCGTCCACTGCTGCCGAGATCCCCAAAGAATAGATGCTTTTAAAGTTATAATCAGCTAAAAGATAGGTGTTCATCCAGTTCCATTCGTCAAGGCTACCGACGATCTTCCGGCTGATGGTCGTTACGCTGGATAGCGACCGGTAGAAATCGGAAGTGGTGTTAAATCCGGAACCGCAGTCAAACTCTTTTTTGGACATGATCATCTGATAACCCAATGCTACATTAAGTGAGTGTATGTTATCAAATGTCTTATTGTATTGGAGTATTCCGTTTCCGTAATAGTTCAACCCTTCTCCTACCCCGTGCCTTACAATATTCCGAGCTATTTCATAGTCGATGACGGACGGCGCTATTGCAGAAGAGGTCCTGCCGGGAATGAAAAGGCTTTCCTGGGTATAGTTATAATATAACCCGACCATTGCGTTGAACCGGAGTGCCCCTGTGATTTGGTAACTCAGACCGGCATTAATCAGCAGGTCGTATGCTTTGTTGCGGGCGGCAACATCCGATACGACTGCGCTGGGATTACTGGTGCTGAATTTACTTACCAACAACGAGTTGAAGTTCGGAAGGTTGATCCTCTCCGAGTTTTGCTCATAAATACTGGCCAATGGAGCGGCGTACAAGGCTGCCAGGATCGGATTGGTCTGTTTTATCATTCCTTGTTCCATCAGATCATGTGTACTATAGTTGAATCCGATCGAGGTAAACATCTTAAGTCGTTGGGTAACGTTGATATCCGAGTTAAACCGGGTAAAATATTTCGTTTGTTCGGTGTTTTTAATCACTCCTTGGTTCATCAGATAACCGATCGATAATGTATAGTTAGCAATAGCATCACCTCCTTTTACTTTTAACAAATTCTCGGTGGATACCGAAGTGGTATAGATCTCATCCTGCCAGTCGGTGTTGTTATCATACAAGTAATTATAGTGATTGTCCGGATCGTTTTTCAGAAACGGATAGGCCTCCGTCAATGCATTCAGGTCGGTGTAAGCCGATTCGCCGATATCTCCGATATAGTTCTTAAAACCAACTGGGTCGAGCAATGGAATGCGTTTGTTCATAAAGCCGATTCCTTCTACTGTATGGAACATCACTTTTGTCTCTAAGTCGGTTGCTTTTTCGGTTTCGATCATTAGAACCCCATTACTTCCTAACGAACCGTAACTGTTGGCATCAGCCCCTTTCAACAGGGTTATGCTTTCTACCTCTTTCAGGTTGATCGGCATAAAAATATTCTTTGAAAATCCCTGAATCACTTTTGACGAGGACTGGTCAGGCAGATAAGGCATTCCGTCCACTACGATCAAAGGAGTGTTCTCGGTTACCATCGAGCGTAAAGCCCTCAGCATGATCCATGAGCCTTCACCCGGCATCCCACTTTTATTCAGAATCTGTAGGCCTGCGATTTTACCTATTAACGCTTCGTCGGGCGAAGCGTAACCGAGATTAAGATCCTTTTTGTTGATCGCGATGGAACTACCCGTTTTATCAACACTCTCTTTCTTTCCAGTAGGGGTAGTGAAGATATCGGTAAACATGACGCTGTTTGTCGGAAGCAGATAGATATTTAGCTCTGTCCGCCCAGCGAGAGCTGTTTTGATTTTAAAATAGGCGTTATGCTCCACGATCAGTGCTGCATTTTTGTCGTTTACCTGGATGGTAAAACTACCGTCTTCTGCGGTGATCGCACTTTTCGGTGCGTTTACAGACAATACGCTGGCATTGGACACAGGAGCTTTGGTGTCTGCCCGGTAAACTTTACCTTTTACGATAACCGCTTCCTGTGCCGATACGCCCGCCGTTATAAGCAACAACAAGATACCTATAACCGAATGTTTTATCATTTTTATCATATAGCTTAATCTTTTGCTGATTAATAATTGTCTTCTAATGGGGTAAATCTGAGAGATCCGAGCATGATACGTTTTGCATTACCTGAATCCGCTATTTTGACTTTGATCGAATTGAACCCCCATGAATCCGGAATTTCGTAGTAATCCAAAATCACTCCTTCCTTTAAATTGGTTGCAGCAAGGTTTGAATTATACGTCATTACCTTTTCTCCGTTAAAAAAGAGATCAACATTATATGCCAAGTATGCTCTAAACCTTGCCGACAGTTTATATTTGCCAGGCATAATTTTGGCTTCGATCAACTGATTCGCCACATTTTTGGTAACTGTTTTAAATTCAAAAATGGGCTGAAGTGATGAGTGAGATACATACATATAACGGGTTCCTCCTCCGTCCGCATAATTCTGATAACCACATGCCGTTGCCGATCTTATACCGTTTGCATCATTAGCATACACATCCCAGAATGCGTCGGGATCGGTAAAGATATCACCCCGCTTCAATCCGTGCTTAGCTTCCGATATTTCGTATGTCTCTACCAATATATCCTGCAGATATAAAAACTTCGGAATATGGATGCCGGTAAACGAATAGATCACCCCATTACTGCACGTAACATAGCCCGGGTCCACCAGCTGGTAATTTGTCCTCAACTCATTATTAAATACTGATCTGATATTACCGGCAGTCGCATAATTCTCAATTTTATCTTCAATAATCGTCGCCTGCATAACCCATCTGAAAAATTTCACCGAATCCTCTTCTGTCAATATTTTTCCGGAAGAGGTAAAAACGGCATTCATTTGATTCCACATATTTTTGATCGCTTGATTAGTGGGCATAAGCAGGGTAAAATCAATATCTTCCGACCGTATATCTCCCCTTAAAAAATAGGGGTTTTCAATAACAAATACCGAGTCGTAGATCGTGTTACCGAGTTCGTCTATTCCTATCGGGAAGCTCTTGTTCGGAACAAAAATCGTGTCATTTTGGGCTAACAGCGAATCTCTGTAGGTCGAATACTCCGGACCGCTTTCCACGATATAATCATAAATATTCTTACGCGGCTTCAAGCTCCCATCAATTTCATGCAGTACTCCGTTGCTACACACCTGATTTGGTTTAGTGATCTGTCGTCCGTCAATGGTAAAGATGTTTTCCGCAATCTCTTTGATAATCAAATTTTTACCAGTAATTGTTTTGACAATTTTATCACTTTTCAGTTTTGTCTCATACAGAGCCAGATAATTGATATGGTTTAGAACAAATGCCTTTTTATCGGCAGCATTCATTTGCGATACATCCTCCAATACGTTGTTTGCAGGTACCCATACAGTCAACGGCTGGTCTTTGCCCAATTCCTGGGCTATCCCGGTCTCCTCCAATAATTGAACAAATTTTGAATATTCGGAATGGTTTTTGATATAGGTCAATAAGTTTTCGGTAGCGTTTGTTTCGCTTTTGTCATCCTTCTTATTGTAATATTCATCCCATCCATCCTTACATCCGGCGATAGCTAGACAAAGAAACAAGTTTATCAGTAGTATATATTTCGTTTTCATATATTGATAATTTTATTCTTATAATGATGTCATCCGGCAGACTTTATTGAACGGGTGTAAAAACAATACGATCTGTTTCGCACACTCCCGGTTTTATTGCCGAGAACCGGATCGTATGGGATGAGCTTTCGGTAAAGGTAATAGTCCCCATAGCTTGTGCGGTTGATCCTGAGCCGGTATAGTCAAGCAATGGACCGAACTTCATACCATCGAGATACATTTGAAGCGTACCACGGGCCGAATAAGCAAATTTGTATAATGTCACTGTATATTTTCCCGCCGCTATAATCGGAATATCAATTTCCACCCACCCTGTATATCCTAAGGTTATATACAGGAGATCGTTATTTTTAGCCCAGCTCTGGCTTCTCAGCTGGTATTTTATAGCTACCGGGTTGTCGGGAATTGTCTGCCAACGAATTGTTCCGGTATTTTCTTCACGATCTATTACATATGTGTATTGATCTAAGGTTGACGTCCAACTGCGATATAGCGGTAATATTCTGCATTGGTCCACATCGGTAAATTCGAATTCAAATAAACTGGGGACAGGGTTGTTAATGGTCATCAGATTATCGACTTCATGTACAAATCCGTTGTTACCCTGCAGATCAAACTTGTCTTTCACTAATCTGACCACGGTATCCTGGGCATCGGGATTGATCAGCAGTTCGCCTTTTGTATCGCTGAAAGCGATCAGGCTGTTTAAAGCGAGCGCTGCTACATTTTTCTTTTTAGTTGTCGCTGCGGCGTCAAAAGTGGCAAGTTCTGCAAAATCCGAATTACGATTGATAATATGATATTTCATAAATTTCCGGAACTCGGATTTTTCGTCGTCGGCTGCTCCTGAAAATCGTGCCCGTAGTTCGGTCAGAGAGTGAATTCCATTTGCCTGGAAGATTTCGTCCGAAATAACGAATACGGTTTTATAATCTTTTACCGAAGTACCGGATGTCAATTTTCTGTAGCGACTGTCCAGATATTCTTCCAACTGGCAAGCCTCTAGCGCTTCCCGGAAGATGGTATACCTGTCGCTGGCCTTGATGATGTCCCATACCGTTTCGATCACTGGATTAAGTACTTTATCCAAAATATGGATGTATCCGTTGATTACTGTAATATCCTTTTTTTCAATCCTTGCATAATCATTGACATACATCGCATTGATCCCACCTTCATGATAGGTTACCGTCAGATAGTCGCCTGAGGCGGTCGTGTCACGGATCATTCCGCTAAAAGCAGCATGTACGTACGCAACTCCCGGAATAATATGATACTTCATCAGATAAATTACTTCCTCTACCGGTATATCATCCACTGAGGCGTAACCTTTTGCTTTCAGGTATTCGGCAACGCTTGCATTACTTACTACAAAACAGGTAAATTTTGTCTTGATATTTAAAGCATTATATAAATTTGCTTTTTTAAGTAGTTTTACCCATTCTGAATATTCCGGATGCATCTCCAGATATATTCCTATCGGCTGTTCGGTATAGGCATTGAATGTGGTGTTCTCCAGGTCATCCTTACAAGTAGTGAACAGGAGGGGCAATAACATCAATCCTGTAAATATGATTATCTTTTTCATATGGTTATATTTTTTGACGATTAAAACTGTTGGAATATTTTTAAATGTCAATTTAATCCAAATCTGCATAATACGGATTTTGTACTAATACTCCTCTGCTGTTCTCAATCTCTGTTTTGAAAATAGGCAGGTAATAGCTGTTTACGTCCGACAGTTTTGCTTCCCAGCGGGCACGGTCTTTCGCCGGAATATCTTTCAGCAGGATGTCGACCAGGTAATTCTTATATTTGTAGTTGTTTCTTTTGGCAATACGCAGGATATCGAACCAACGTTTTCCTTCCGCAAAAAACTCCCGTTGCCGTTCCTGCATCACCAATATCAACGCATCATATTCTGATGCAGGTATAGCCACTTTGGTTTTATAACCGGCTCTTTCCCGTATCATATCGATCAGGTCACAGGCAGCCTGATAATTCTGTTGGTCCAGCATGATCAACGCTTCGGCTTTGATCAGATAGATATCGGGCAGACGATAGAATATCCAGTTGGCATCCTCCATACGTATTGTTGTACTCTTATTATAGCAGCTATATCCTGCATATTTCCATATTTTTCCGTTGCTTTCAAGGTAACTTCCGAAATTCCCTCTGATGTCCTCTATCGTTGTGTTTTCTTTAAACAGCTCGACAGTGGAATTGCTGACGGCATAACGTTGATTGGCCGTGCCGTTATAGAACCAAAGATACAACTCGTTTACCTGATTGTACATAGAGGACCAGTTTAGTTCAAAAATACTCTCTGCTGAGTTCCCTGGATTATAGACAGTATACCAATCTTCGGTATTAACCAGTGTAAACCGGTATTTGGTCAAGATATCGTCACACGCCTTGACGGCGGCTCCATAGTTGCCCTGCCACAAATAGATATCGGCCAGCAAGGCATGATAGGCCCATTGGGTGGCTCTTCCTGTGTTTTGCCATGTGTCGGAACCGATCGCTTCGTATCCCAGTTTACATTTTCCCTTATAAGCTTCCAGAGTTTTTGTCAGCTCTCCCAGTATATGAGATTCAGAGGATACCGGAATCGAGTAGTCCTGCGAATCATCAACATAAGGTTCCGTAATATACGGTACGCTTCCGAATGTTCTTACCAAATAAAAATAACATAGCGAGCGAAGATAGATTGCTTCTGCGATTAGTGAATTCAAGTACTCCGTTTTAAAAGTCGGATCCCTGTCCAGTACGTCCGGCCCGTATTTTATGACGGAATTTGCCCGTCCGATTGTTGTATAGAGTGCTTCCCACTTGCATATTGAATTACTCGGAAGGATATCCAAACGCTTGATCGCATCCTCCTCTGCATTTAAAGCCGGTCCCAGCGTAATGCCATCTCCCCGGAGTTCGCCCCACGGTACGAATTGCCGGATACAATTCCGCATTTGGGTATAAGTACCATACAGCACGCTCTCAACTTCTTCTTTAGACTGCCAGAATTGATCAGTGGTTTGATCATTGGCCGGTAGCAAATCCAACCATGAATTACAACCGGCGGCAAGGAACAGCATTATTCCAATGCTGCCTTTTTTTATCAAATTGTATATCTGTTTCATATGTATATACTCAAAAGTTAAAATTCAATACTCAAACCCACAGAATATCTTCGTGGCCTCGGAGTGAAGTTGTTGTCTTCCGCCAGTTGGTAGATGTCGCCTCCGCTTTGTCCTACTTCGGGATCCTGTCCTTTATAATTGGTCCAGGTAAAGAGGTCATATGCGTTGAAATTCCAGATCATTCGTTGGAATCCGATACGATCCAGGATCTTTTTAGGCACACTATAAGAGAGAGCCAGGTCTTTTAGCCTGATAAAAGAAGCTTTTTCCACAAAGCGGTCCGAACCGAGGTAATTATACCCCTCCTGATATAACGCTCTCGGGATATTGGTTTGGTCGCCTTCATACCTCCAACGTTTCAGGACAGCCGTACTTTGATTGTCGGCAGAACGCATATTTTCCGAGTTTATCCGGCCTTTGTTGATTACGCTCTGTCCATAGCGGGACTGGACGGCTGCCCTCAGGCGCAGTCCTTTATAGGTGACATTCATTGTAGCTCCGCCTGTCAAAATCGGCATAGAATTACCCAGATAAACGATATCATATTTATCGATCACTCCGTCATAATTAATATCCTGATATTTGGCATCTCCCGGACGTTCCAGACGACCATTGACAGTGGTGATAACATTTTTGCCATAAATATCCTGAATGATATTCCCGTTAATATCCCTCGCATAAGTTTCATCAATTGTCTGATATACACCCAGGCAACGGTAGCCGTAGAAAGAACCTAACGGGTTGCCGGTTTTTACATTGAACGCATAATTACCGTTTCCAAATGTATATTTTTCGAAATTCAAATTTGAAGGAAGTTCCAGCACACGATTTCGGTTCCGGGAGAGGTTTACATTTGTAAATCCGATCCGCAACTCGCCGATTTTAATCACATCGACAAAATCGAACATGAGCTCCCAACCTCTGTTTTCAAGCTTACCGGAGTTGAAAAAACCAATTTTACCGAATCCGGAAGTACTTTGTACTGGTACATCCGTTTGTAACAAATCGTCTGTCACTTTTTTATAGACTTCCGCAACAATGCCGAT
Organism: Marinifilaceae bacterium; assembly: GCA_031553705.1. Classification (GTDB taxonomy): domain Bacteria; phylum Bacteroidota; class Bacteroidia; order Bacteroidales; family Marinifilaceae; genus JAVBLD01. The sequence goes on from JAVBLD010000003.1 coordinate 33,801, forward strand.
TTTGTTGTTCCACAAATGGAGATCCACTCCGGCGTTATATTGGGTCACCACTTCCCACTTCAGGTTGTTCAATTGTACAGAAGCAGGTTTAATTGCACTCAAACCTATATAGGAAGTTTCGATCGCGAATTTTCCGATATAAGAGTAGTTCCCGCTTGGTGAAACGCCGTTCTTTCCCCAGCTTCCCCTAAGCTTAATCTCATCAATCCAGTTTATCTCTTTCAGAAAGGCCTCTTCACTGATACGCCATGCTATCGAGGCGCTCGGAAGAGATCCCCATCTCTTGTTTTTTCCCATTCTGGAATTTCCTTCATATCTTATTCCATAAGAGAGCATGTAGCGGTCAGCATAATTGTAATGAGCATTTCCCAATAAAGCGATATTTCTATATTCGGTTTCGCTCGATCCAAGGGTGGTAATCTTTCCTCCGGCTGACGGATCGGACAATTCCGATGAACCGATGCTGCTTACACCGCTGTTATATCCGGATGAGCTGTTGCTGGTGGTGTTTAACATCCCACTCAGTACTATTTTATGTTTTTCTTTAAGAGTCAAGTTGTAGACCAATTTTGAACTTGTTGTGATGTTCATTTTGTTGGACATATTATCGCTTCCGATATTATAATCGGCGTGTGTCCATGGAACACCTGTTGCTGAAGCTGGCAGAAATTGCTGAGTTTTGGTCGAACCCAGGTCAAAACCGATATCCTCGCTGAAAAGAAGTCCGGCTACAATGTTATATCTGAGGTTAAAAGCAACGCGGATATCCCTTTGCTTAGCATCGTTGATCGACTCGTAGGCCATTGCCACCGGATTGTAGGACTTATTGCTTTCCCAGTTTCCCTGGATACAATCGGTCGGTTGGATAAAATATTCCGAAGTCGATTTTCCGTTCGGATCCAGTATATAAGGGCTCATATTCGGCATTTTTTTCCGTGCATGGGTACGGACACCGTCTACTCCGTCCTTATACGCTCCCATATTGTTTTCTTTAGTCGTTTCCGTATAAGAGAACGAAGAAGATACATTAAATTTATTTGAGAATTTGTAATCTACGTTCAGACGTGTTGTAATACGCTCCAGACCGGTTCCGATAGTCGTCCCTTCTTCATTTGTGTATCCCAGTGAAAAACGGTATGAAGCGCGGTCACCTCCGCCGGACATCGAAAAGTCCGTCTGACTTGAAAAAGCATTCTGAGTAACCAGATTCAACCAGTCTGTATTCTGATTGAATTCGTCGAAGTAGGTGTAGCTCGGATCGAAACGGATATCCGGGAATTTTGTCAGGTTATTCATAAGTCCTCCGTGCGGAAACCCCCGATCGCGTACCTGATTCCAGATAGCATCCTGAATAAGCGTTACATATTGATTGGCGTCAAGCATCGGGATACCTTTCGGCTCTTTATTCATATTGAACTTCTGTGCAATGGAAAACTTCGGTTTTCCTTTTGTCCCTTTCTTTGTCGTAATTAACAATACCCCATTGGCGGCTTTCGAACCCCAGATAGCTGTGGCAGCGGCATCTTTCAATACTTCGATCGATTCGATATCATAGGGAGAGATGCTGACCAAGGCTCCGATATCTTCGCCGGTAGCGGTCGCAAATTCAAAGTCACTGGCGATTTCGGTGTCGTAAGGTATCCCGTCGATTACGATCAGCGGTTCGTTATTTCCGTTCAGCGAACTGGCTCCCCGGATACGGATCGACATTTTTGCTCCCGGATCTCCGGAGGTGGCCACGATATCCACATTAGCCAATTTACCCTGCAGCATATCTCCTACAGAGGTTACCGGCATATCCTGTATATCGGTAATATCGATTTTTTGTCTGGCAACGCCTAGATCTTTAACATTTACCCCCATCGAATTGGTCTCCGCTTTTTTACCGCTTATCGTGACTGCCTCCAGTTCGGTATTGTCGGCATCCAGTATGACATTTAATACGGTTTGCCCCGTATAGGGAACCTTCTTGGTTATAAAACCTACATATGAAAATACGATGTCCACCCCTTTGGCATCCGCCGGGATAGTCAACGAATATTCTCCTTTTATATTTACTAAAGCTCCCGTCAAAATACGGTTCTCTTTATTTTGTATATATACCGTAGCACCAATCAACGGTTCTTTGGCATTATCATGTACGGTGCCTCGTAGTATTATTCCTTGTGCTATTGCCTGTGTCGGCAGCAATATAATACACAATAGTATGGTTTGTAAAGCTAACTTCATAAGATCATTCTTTTTAGTTATTGGGTTGTATAACGCCATTAATACCATAAACCAAACCGTCCTTGGCAAAGAATGGAATGTTTCCGTCGGTTTCCAGCCGGGTATTGTTTTTATTGATCAGGGCTACTTTCTTTTCGTCCACACGTGTGATCCAGATCGGTTGAAGTGCCTCTTTGGACGGTGTGGAAGCGGTATTATCCCGTTGTAGCGTTTTAAACTCTCCCTGAGGACCATAGTTCGGTAAGATGTATTCGGTAAGTTTATTCGCTTCGGCAGATACAAAGAAATAACTCAGATAGAGAGCCAAATCGGCCTGTACCGTCGGAGCGTTGGTCAGTGTCCCGTTTTTCGGGGCAAATACCATAGTTTTACCGGCAAGTACCTCTTTAATGGTCACACCATTAACCGTTTTTACAATTTGGATACTTGTTACGCCACTGGTAGTCACCAACATTCCTGCTTGATTCAGTTTTGCATAAAAGTCTGAATAAGATGATTGTATATGCTGGACAAGCGTGGTCGAATTTTTCATTAGCGTATCACTCAATTCGTAGGTAAGTCCGTTATTGGTATCCCAGCTTTTTACCACTTTTTGGAATATCCCGTTTTCTCCGTAAATCACCAGATCTCCGGCAGCTCTTCCTTCCGTATTGGCCGGATCGAATTCTTTGGTATAGACATAGGTAAAAGGAGACATCGTCGAATAAAATGCCCGTTTATTAAAATCCCGGATTCCTCCGTAGACGGTATTTGATTGCGCAAAATAGGTCTTATAGTCGCTGTTTAGGGTAGCTATTGTAGCACCTCTTTTTTGTTGAACCACTTCATCCCCTATTGTGTTTATGACTCCGGGGGTCATCGACATCCCGTATTTATTTACCAGGGTCGTATCGGAATAGATAAATAGGGTATATTTATCAGCTAATGGCTCTATTACTTGAGGATACATATCTATATGCTGAAACATATAAGCCATAATACTGTATACCGGATCTTTGAACAACGGAGCCGTGATAGTCTGGAAACATCCTGGGATCAGTACCTGATCGATTCCGTAAAGAAGACCATTTCCGCAAAATTCGCGCTTTCCTACATTACTCGTTGTGATCGGCCATTTTTCTCCATATTCTCCGGATACTCCTCTATCGATCTGATCCGGCAAAAGAATAGTTGAGACGTCTCCCGAAATCCAATAGTCTCTTGCATGTGCCCTTAACAGATAATAAGCGGTAAGGATCGGAATATCTGATGCCTTTTGGAGATTTCCTTCAAAAAAAGTAGAGATGAATTGGTCAAACGCCTGGTTTGTCGGTGCAAAGCAAGTGTAAGAACTGGTGCCGTACATAAAATAAGCAGGTCTTAACCCGTCAAATGCTCCATGATATGACCATTCACTAGCGATCTCGGGGAGATCCGTAGTATTGACCGAGGCTTTATGATACCAATATAGATAAAGGAGATCGCCCGGCTGACCATATTTAGTAGAAATGGTTTGGTCGTATACAATATTGGCAAACCGGTCGAACATTGATTTATAGTCTGAGAAATCGCTATAACCGGAATCTTCCAATGCTTTATAGATAGAACGAAGCGGTTCGACTACTTTATCAAGTACGTAAAGGTAGCCGTTGTCGGTTGCAATACCCACTTCTTTCATGGCTGCATTGCATACATACAGTTTTTCATCGCTTCCCTGCCAATTTACATTCGGAAAAAAATACTTATATGTTTTCTCGGGATCAGCACATTTTTTCGCATTGAACAGGCGTGAGGATATTACCGGTAAATATTTTTCGCGGTTGTAGACGCTTACCTCTTCCATTGTCGCCGGATTGACCATCAATGTGGGCTTTTCTTTTGCATAACTCTTGTACTTATAGTTTGTACCATCTCCACTGGTTTCGTCAATGGCATCGCCGGCCGGATTCACTTTAAAACCGAGCAGGTATTTTTCGCTCCACGATTGCTCAATGATATGATAACCTACCAGTACTTTCAGCTTGTCCAATGGGATAGCTTCCAATGAAGAGTAGTTGTTCGCTTTCAAATACGCTGTAAAAGCTTCATCATCCGGAGCGAAAACAGTACATAAGCCTTTCCCGGCCAATAGATCTTTGAAGCCAGTCATTTCTGCTGCCTGGAGATATAATTTGAAATTCCCCCGACCCAGCATGACTTCATAGGCATTTCCCCTTAACCAATTGGGGCGCTCATAGTATTTGTCCAGATCTTTCTCACAGCCCGAAAGCAGGAGCATAGATAGAAACATCAGAAAGATTTTACATTGTGGAACTTTCATAAATTTCAATTTAATGGATAGTACATTTATTTCAAATTGATTTGATTGCCTGCCAGATATATCACCATAATATATCTTGATATATATTATAAATAGTTTTTCGTTTCTTTTTAAAGAGTCATAAAAAACAATCGATTACGTAATATCGTATACAACAAAACTCCTGCAAAATGTGTCTACAAATATAATATAGTGATTCGATTTTTAAAAAGCTGATATTAATAAAAACTTAATTGTCTGTGTTATGTACTGATTATCAGTATATAACTTTAATATTTTAGCCATTAATTTATAATTATTATAAATAATTGCCTAAAAGACAATGTTATTAAATGGCTGATAATTAGTTGTTTTTTTGCTTTTTTATGCAGAATGCAAAAATGTAAACTAACTTTATTTGGTGATATATTTAATAGTTATTTAAGATATTAGCCCTGTAATTTAATAAAATATTAATAGACCAAAAATGAAAGATCGAGAATTGAAACAGATTTTATTAATATAGAACAAAACGAACCAGGTTAAAATAGTTGAAATATTGAAATGAAATCGATATATTTGTGCAATCGGTTGTCGGAATGAAAAAAATCAAGAGTTGAATTCGTGATGCATGGATGATCTATATATTTTGATGGAACGTGATTATTAATATGAAATTGGGATGTTATTATGAATATGAAACGGAGACGGAAAAGGTGGTTGATCGGTATGCTGGCGACGCTGGTCTGTTTTACCGGCCAGGCGCAACGGATTTCGTTCGCACGGCAGGTGTTTGATTTCGGACAGATCAGGGAAGTAGATGGGCCTGTGGTGTGCGATTTTTATTTTATGAACACTGGTGAACGTCCTCTGGTCATCAAAGAGGTGGTTGTCAGTTGCGGTTGTACTTCTTCCGAATGGTCTTCGAGGCCTTATCAACCAGGGGAGAAAGGGGTGATTCGGATGGTTTACCATCCGGAAGGACGAACTGAATCTAGTTTTCATTCTGTTGCGGAAGTTTATACCAATGCTGTAAAGTCCGGCCGGTCGGACGGTGTGTTTTGTCTGGAAATATCGGGAAACGTGGAACGCGGGCCTCTTCCGGAGATCAATGCATATCGTATGGAAACTTGGGGGAAAAAGGAGGTCACTATGGGTGAACGGATGGTGGAAGCCGATGATCTTGGTCGGATCAGGAACCGGGTGCGGGAGTGGCTTTTGGGACAAATAACGGATGCAGCCCAGCATGATAAGGAAGTAAAAGAGCTTGTCGGCAGGATGCGTCGCGAAGGGTATTGGGATGATATCGATTACGCTTGCTACTGTCGGACGAATTGGGAACCGATGCACCATCTCGGACGCATGAAGAGTATGGCGCAAGCCTATCTCTCCCCACAGTCGGATTATTATCAGCATGACAGTCTTTTTGAGGCAGTTCGTAGCGGTATGGCATACTGGAACCGAAAAGATCCGAAAAGTCATAATTGGTGGCAGACCCAGATCGGAGGAAGTCAATTGCTGGGAGAGATATTAATATTGATGGATGCCGGGAAGCAGGTTTTGCCCGAAGCGCTGACTGCAGGCTTAACGCGAAAAATGGAGCGGAGTGATCCCCGAAAGTGGACCGGCGCCAATAAGTTGGATATCGCCATACACCATATGCACAGAGGATGCTTATTGCGTAACGATAGTATTGTTAAAGCCTCCGTCGAACAGATTTTTTATCCGGTACAGATAACCGATAAAGAGGGTATCCAGGAAGATTTCTCTTATCATCAGCATGGAAATCAGCTCTATATAGGAGGGTATGGTACAGTCTTTGTCAACGGGATAACGGTACAAGCATGGTGTCTTGACGGTACGGCTTATGCGTTGGATCCGGAACGGTTGGGATTGTTTTCTCGTTTTGTGAGGGAGACCTATCTGATGGTGTTACGGGGGAAATATGCCGATTTTAGCGTGACCGGCAGGGGCCTCAGCCGGCAGGGGGCCTTAGACTATGGCAGTGTTGGATATATTCTCCGGATGTTGGCCGATCTTGACAAAGCACATGCCGGCGAATACCAGGCAGCACTTCTGCGGTTGGATGAGCCGAAGAGTTATCGGCAAGACGATAGAAACCGGATGTATTGGCGCTCTGATTATATTTTGCATAACCGTAAGGAATATGATTTTTCAGTTCGGACCGCTTCCGTCAGGACTTCTAAAACCGAGAGCGGAAACGGGGAAAATCTGCTGGGAACATTTTTGTCGGACGGAGCGACTTCGATACGAGTCAATGGGAATGAGTATTTTGATATTTTTCCGGTTTGGGAGTGGAATAAAATACCGGGGGTGACGGCTCCTGATCAAATGATGCCTATGAAGGCGGTTTGGGGTGTAAAGGGGACGTCAGATTTTACCGGAGGTGTATCGGACGGCTTGTACGGTGCGATGGCCTTCGATCTGAACGACTATAATGTGCGGGCCCGGAAAGCCTGGTTCTGTTTTGACGAAGAGGTGGTTTGTCTGGGAGCCGGGATCGGCGCCAATGCTTCGGAAAAGATGATCACTTCGGTAAACCAGTGTTGCCTGGACGGACCGGTGACCATATCCCGTAACGGCTCCGTGTCGGTGCTTGATGATGGGGAGTATCTGTTTACAGGTGATTTGAAATGGATACTTCATGACAGTATAGTTTACTTTTTCCCCGAAAAGTCGGTCGTGTGCCTGAAAAAAGGAGTACAGAGCGGAAGTTGGGCAACAATCAATTATAATTACCCCTCGGACCGGATCGATAAGAAAGTGTTTAATCTTTGGCTGGATCACGGCGTTGGTCCCGAAAACGGAAAATATGCTTATATCCTGTTGCCCGGTAAAAAAGAGGTTGGGGATGTAATAATGTATGATACCGGCAATATCCGGATAGAACAAAACGATACGACAATACAGGCTGTTGTGAACCGGAAGCTGGATATGTTGCAGGTGGTGTTTTATCATCCGGCGACATTCGATAACGGAACGATCCGTTTGTCGGTGGATAAGCCTTGCGTGGTAATGATCGGAAAAGCCGGCAGCCGGCAACCGGAACTGACGGTTGGCAATCCGGTCAGCCACGATTCTTCCGTAACGGTTCGTTTTAATAACGGAAAGAAGAGAATAATTAAATATTAAAAATAGCTTTATATATTTGTCCTGTATAAATCCGAATCGGAAGTATAATAGGTTTGGTATCCGGACAAACCGTACACTAACAGAATTGTACATAATTAAATACGGATTCGAATGATAAGAAAAGGTTATCGGCTATTGCCGTTTATTTTGCTTTTTGCCGGATGTTCCGGTGAAAGGAGTTTGGTGAAGGAAAATATCGCTTTTGCCGAACAACAGGTTCAACGTATGATCGATAGTATGGAAGTGACGGGTAAAATACTGAGCCCGAGGACGACCAGCAACGGTAGAGTGGTATATACCTCCTTTCAGGACTGGACCAGTGGTTTTTTCCCGGGCAGTTTATGGTACTTGTACCGGCTGACCGGAAAAGAGGAATGGAAAAAACAGGCGGAAAAGTATACGGAAGCACTGGATAAGATACAGTATCTCACTTGGCACCATGATATCGGTTTTATGATAGGTTGCAGTTATGGCAATGGTATACGTTATAGAGGAGAAGAGGAGTACCGGAAAGTAATGGTGCAGGCTGCAAAATCATTGTCGACCCGCTTTCGCCCTAAGGCCGGTATTATCCAGTCCTGGGATGCTACCCGCGGATGGCAGGGGGAGAGGGGATGGATCTGCCCGGTGATCATTGACAATATGATGAACCTGGAGCTATTGTTTGAGGCGACAAAGATCAGTGGCGATTCCTCTTTTTATCGTATTGCGGTGTCGCATGCCGATAAGACGATGGCCAATCAATATCGCCCGGATATGAGTTGTTACCATGTCGTGGATTATGATACGACGAACGGCAGGGTGCGTAATAAACATACGGCTCAGGGATATGCTCACGAATCGGCCTGGGCCAGGGGCCAGGCATGGGGTTTGTACGGATTTACGATGTGTTACCGGTATACCGGTAACAAAGCTTACCTCGATATGGCAGAGAAGATTGCTGCTTACCTGTTTTCTCATCCCCGGATGCCGGAGGATCTTGTGCCTTATTGGGATTTTGATGCTCCCAATATCCCGGATGAACCGAGGGATGCGTCGGCTGCGGCTATCATCGCTTCGGCATTGTATGAACTTGACAGGTGTGTCGGAAAAGGATACCGGAAAACGGCGAATAAGATAGTCAAAAGTTTATCCTCTCCGGCCTATAGGGCAAAACTGGGAGAGAATGGTAATTTTATCCTAATGCACTCTGTCGGAAGTATACCCCATGGCGGCGAGATCGATAAGCCACTGGTGTATGCGGATTATTATTTTTTGGAAGCATTGGCAAGAGAATTGAAAATCGGATATTGAAAACAGTATGAGACGAATATTGATGGTTCTGTGCTTAATGGCTGCATTGTCGGCCTATGCACAACGGGGAGAGGAGCAAGGGGAGCTTGCGGTGAGGATAATGAGTTATAATATAAGAAATGGTATCGGCATCGACCAGGTATACGACTTGGATCGTACGGTAGCAGCGATTAACCGGGCGATGCCGGATGTTGTGGCATTGCAGGAACTGGATAGCGTCACACTGCGGAATGGGAAGAAGGATGTGTTGAAAGAGCTGGCGGAGCGGATGTTAATGCACCGGATATATGCTCCTGCGATAACATATCAGGGAGGGAAATATGGGATTGGTATCCTTTCAAAAGAAAAACCATTGGGTTATCGTTGTTATCACTTGCCCGGACGTGAAGAACAACGTGCGCTTTTGGTTGCGGAGTTTAAGCGTTATGTGGTTTGTTGTACCCATTTCTCATTGACGGAAGCCGATAGGGAGGCTTCGGTAGATACCATCTTAAAAATAGTGGCCGGAATGCAAAAACCTCTGTTCCTGGCCGGTGACCTGAATGCATTTCCGGAATCAGGGGTATTGAAACGACTAAAAAAGAAGTTTCAGTTACTAAGTAATACGAAACAATTGACCTTTCCGGCAGATACGCCTCGAGTCTGTATTGATTATATCCTGGGATATACGGCAAATGGACAATCTTATGCGACGCTTCAGAGCAGGGTAGCGGACGAACCGGTGGCTTCCGATCACCGACCGGTAGTTGTGGATGTGAGATTCAAAACCGAGGTGTCGGAGATATTCCGTACCAACCCTTATTTGCAACGTCCCGCGGAGGACGTGATGACAGTGTGCTGGCTGACCAATGTACCGGTTTACAGTTGGGTGGAGTACGGTACGGCCCCCGATAGCCTCCGGCGTGCACATACGGTGGTCGATGGGCAGGTTGTTTCTAACAATACAATACATAAAATCCGTCTGGAACGTCTGAAGCCGGGAACGACCTACTATTACCGCGCCTGTTCGCGGGAGATCCTTTATTACGGCGCGTATAGCAAAGTATTTGGCGAAACGGCGATAACGGCGATAAAGACGTTTATCGTTCCAAGGAGCGGAGAGTGTGATTTTACAGCGTTGATATTCAATGATCTCCATAAACAGCATAAGATATTGGATGCACTGTACGATCAGGTGAAAGATATAAAGTATGATATGGTATTTTTTAACGGGGATGTGATCGACGATCCGAGAAATGAATCGGAGGCAGTTCGTTCGCTCTCTTATTATAATAATAAAGTGGGTGCCGACCGGATTCCTGTGTTTTATCTGCGTGGAAATCACGAGATCCGGAATGCCTATTCGATCGAGCTGAGAAGTCTGTTCGACTATGTCGGTGATAAAACATACGGGGCATTTAGTTGGGGAGATACCCGTTTTGTGATGTTGGATTGTGGAGAAGATAAAGCCGACAGCTCACCGGTGTTCTACGGATTGAATGATTTTACCCGGTTGTTGAATGACCAGACCGGTTTCCTGAAAACCGAACTAGTTTCGAAGGCCTTTAAAAAAGCTGGCAGAAGGGTATTGATACACCACATCCCGTTATATTGCCAGCCGGAAAAGACCTATCTGCCGGGGTTAAAGTTGTGGGGAGGAATGCTGGAACGCGCTCCTTTCGATATAGCCCTTTGCGGACATACCCACGAATATGTTTTTCATCCGAAAGGAGAAGCTGGTAACAATTTCCCGGTGGCAGTGGGTGGCGGATATTCGTTGAACAACGCTACCGTGATGGTTTTGGAAAAGAGGGGGAAGACATTGACATTAAAAGTTCTCGACAGTACAGGAAAAATATTAAAAGAAACAACATTATAAATCAGGGATAGTAGAGTAATTTCAATTCTCCTTTTTTAACTATTTAATTATGAGGCATATCATATTATTTTTTTTAGGGATTATATGTAGTATGACCGTTGTTTTTGGGCAGCCAAAGATTTTGATCGGCGGATCCGGATGGGACAGGATAGCGATACTGGATAAAAAGAGTGGCCGGATAGAGTGGTCGCATCCGTTAAATCCCGATGAAGAGTGCAACAGTGTGGCTTATACCAGAAAAGGAGAGATTCTGTATGCTTACCGGAATGGGGCAAAACTGATTACAAAGGATCATCAGGTGGTCTGGGATTATCCGGTGAAGAATGGGGAGTTGCATACGGCCACTGTTTTACCGGACGGAGGTTATCTGCTGGCGATATGCGGCCATCCGGCAAAGATTGTCGAGTTGGATAAAAACGGGAAAGTGAGGCATGAGGTCTATTTCGATACCCATATTCCGGGATTGCACAGCCAATTCCGGCAAGTCGGTAAATCCGGCCGGGGTACTTACCTGGTGCCGCTTATGGCAAAAGGAGAAGTGGTGGAGTTGAGCGCCGAGGGGATAGAGTTGCAGAGATATCGCTTATCGGGGAATTTATTTGCAGTGGTAGAGTTGAAAAACGGGAATTTATTGGTTAGTTGCGGCGATGCTCATGCTTATGAAGAATTGGACCATGACGGCCAGTTGGTGAAAAGAACGGGAAAGGAAGATATTAACGGAGTGTCGTTGCAGTTCGTTGCACAGATTGCGCCTGTAAAACGAGGCGGCATTATGATTTGTAATTGGCTTGGCCACTCTGCCGCAAAAGGCGAACCGTTACTGATCGAACTGGATGCTGCTGGGCAGGTGGTATGGTCGATGACTGCCAGTAAAGAGGTAAAGGCTGTGTCTGCGGTTTGGATAATTAGATAAGGGGCAGGCAGCAGGATGAGGAGATATAGGTGAAAAATAGTGATAAGATGTTGATTGTTGGTTGATTTCAAATAAAGTAAATTTTTGGTTTGAAATAAATTTAGAATAGTTTATATTTGTAGAGGTCTATTTTTGAAACAAGGTTTCATATTTGAATTAATGTGACGGAGGTGGGTAGAAGTGAATAAAAAAGTGGAGAATAAATATAACGTTCCGATACTGGAAAAGGGCATGGAATTGTTGGAAATACTGGCTAATCATCATGCCGGACTGACGATACAGGATATGTGTGTGTTGTTGAAATATCCTAAAACTACAGTCTATCGGATTGCTACGACATTATCGGAATTGGGTTATCTGGGGAAAAATGAGGAGAGCAACCGCTTTTTTCTTTCGCGGAAGATATTCCGTCTTGGATTGGCGGCGCTGGGAGAGGCTAATATTCTGGAGCGGGCGATCGAACCGATGAAACGATTACGGGATGAGGTGAAGGAGTCGGTTATGTTGGGCACGCTGGTCGGGAGCGATGTTGTGCTGTTGGAACAGGTATTGGGGTCGCACGATTTTACCTTTATGCTGAAAACCGGTGCACATTTGTGTCCTTATGCTTCTGCACCCGGAAAGGTGCTGTTGGCTTATCAGACCGACAGGGTACGTGATGAACTATTGAAAAATATGGAGCTGGTAAGTTTCAATGAAAATACGATAGTGAATAAACAACAGCTCCTGAACGAGCTTTGGAGGGTAAAAGAGAAAGGATATGGTGTAGATATCGAAGAGGAAATTGCAGGGGTTCACTGCCTGGGGGCTCCGGTATTTAATCCGTCCGGCGAGATTATTGCCTGTGTATGGATTTCCGGACCAAAAGGAAGGATGCCGTCGGAATTATTCCCGGAATTGAGCCGGAAGGTTTGTACTTGTGCGGAGATAATATCCGGAAAGTTGGGATATAAGATAAGTAATTGAGGCTTGAAAGTTACAACGTGGTTTTTAATCTAAAATCTGCAATATGAAGGGTTTTTGGGGAGTACTGTGTTTGTTATGGGGGATAGCCGTCCAGGCTGCTCCGGGATCTCCGCTGTTTATCAGTGACATTAGGGTTACCGATAACGGGGAGTTGTTGATGACTTGTAAAGGGGATAAGACATTAAAGAAATACGATGCTTCCGGCGAGCGTTTGCTAAAAGCATGGGCGTTTGATGAAACGCCGACGGGAGTTGCTGTTTTTCAGAATACGGCGGTGGTGACCTGTTTTGATAAAAAAGGGGTTGTGGTAACGGTGGATTTGTCCACCGGCAATACCGGCCAGCCTCTCTTTACCGGTTCAGGAGCTACTGCTCCGTTGTTCGGCCGCGATCCGTCGAAGGTATACGTATGCAACCAGTTTGCCGGTACGGTGAGTGAAGTGGATATCCGGCAGGGGCAAGTATTGAGGGAGGTTAAAGTGCTCCGGGAGCCTAAAAACGTTGCATTCAGCGCGGACGGAAAACTGCTTTTTGTTACCAATTTCCTGCCGGCGCAACGGGCTGATATAGAGTATGTGGCCTGCTGCGTTTCGGTTATTGATATGGCCTCTTTTAAAAAGATAAAGGATATCCGTCTGGAAAACGGAAGCAACGCTTTACGCGGGGTATGTTTATCCCCGGACGGGAAATACCTGTTTATCTCTCATAATCTGGGACGTTTTGCAGTGCCTACTTCTCAATTGCAACAAGGATGGATGAATACGAGTGCGATCAGTGTGGTGGATGTCAGGACCCTTGAATTTTCCGGGGCAGTATTGGTTGACGAGTCGGAGCGGGGAGCTGCCGGAATATGGGGGATTGCCTGTACCGGGGATAGGCTGATTGTCAGTCACTCAGGTACCCATGAGATCAGTGTAATAGATTATCCGGCATTTATAAAGAAGTATGAGGCCTATCCCGATAAAAAAACGTTGAATTACGATTTGCGTTTTCTGTATGGGATCAGGGAGCGGGTACCTTTGAAAGGAAACGGGCCGAGAAATTTTGCAGTGAAGGGGAACAAGATTTACCTGCCGATGTATTTTTCGGACGACCTGAATATATATGATCTGGGAAACAGGCGATCGGAAGATATTGTTTTAAATCCGGGACGTGTCGAAACCGACGCGCAACGGGGAGAACGTATGTTCAACGATGCAGCTTTCTGTTTTCAAAACTGGCAGTCGTGCAACGGATGTCATCCGGGGGATGCACGTACCGACGGGATGAACTGGGACCTGATGAATGACGGAGTCGGAAATCCGAAAAACTGTAAGAGCCTATTGCTTGCGATGGATACTCCGCCATGTATGATCTCCGGTATCCGGGCCTCGGCAGAGATTGCTAACCGGGCCGGATTTAAGTATATCCAGTTTATGGAAATCTCGGAAGAGGACGCCCAGTGTGTGGATGCTTATGTACGTTCGTTGAAACCGGTACCAAGTCCTTATCTGGTGGACGGAGAACTGTCGGAGAAAGCGAAAAGGGGGCGTAAGGTATTTGAAGAACTGAATTGCGGTTCGTGTCATTCCGGCCCTTATTATACCGACCAGAAGATGTACCGGATCGGCAAAGATATCGAATTTGAGAAAGGGTGGGATACACCGACCCTGATCGAGGTGTGGAGGACTGCCCCTTATCTGTTTAACGGACGTGCGGCGACGATGGAGGATGTGTTTAAAGTAGAGAAGCATGGGGTGGATCGAAAATTGTCAAAAACGGAATTGGAAGCACTTGTTGAATATGTTAATTCATTGTAATGGAGTTCAATAACAGAATATATGGTATTTATGTAGCCCACGGGCAGATATTTGACCGGCTGGTTGATGAATTACTGGAGATCTGCCGGAGTAAAAGGGGCATTATCCGGTTGGTGTTTTTCGGGAAGCCTGAAGATAACGGAGTTTATCTGCAACAGTTGACAACAATTTACCAGAAGGTGGTAATGATATTCGGAGAAGAGAGGCCGGCGGTCAGTTATGTGGCGCAATCCCCTTTAGTGGGCGACCTGGTGATGGAAGTACATCAGCTGGAAGCTGATTTTAAAGGAACGATCCGCTATAAAACGGTAGGCGACACTTATTATGTCCAGCTGGATGACAATCAGTGCCGGGAATTGGTACTCGGCGGTTTGCGTGCGGATTTTCCGGAGGAGCCGGTGGGTGGGCAGGCTAAGCACATCTTTAAAGAGGTAGCCAAGGTGCTGGATGCCGAGAGATGTCCGGTGTACGCCATCGTGAGACAGTGGAACTATATTGAACGGATCACCCATTTCGATGGAGAGCGGCAATATTATCAGGATTTTAATGATGCCCGCAGCCATTTTTATTCCGGAACGGAATGGCTCGACGGGTATCCGGCGGCTACCGGAATCGGAACCCAGCAGGGAGGAGTAATGGTCGACCTGAATGTAATCATTCCGAAAAGGGATGAAGTCCGTTGTGTGGCGTTGAACAATAAATGGCAGGTGGCGGCTCATGACTATTCGCAGCATGTGCTGAAAGGAGTGAACGACCGGGAGTATGACCGGAAAACGACTCCGAAGTTTGAGCGCGCCAAGGCATTGGTGAGTGATCAGGGAGGGTTGGTATATATTTCAGGTACGGCAGCTATCCGTGGGGAACAAAGCGTTGAAGAGAAAGGAGTCTTGGAACAAACCCGGATTACGATGGAAAATATATATGCTCTGATCTCTGTCGAGCAATTGAATCAGATGAAGATTTTTCCGGAAAAGGAATGTCACATAGAGATGTTAAGGGTTTATCTTAAAAGACCGGAGGATATAGCCGTAGTAAAAACATATATGGAAAACAAATTTGCCCGCATACCGGTGTCTTATTTGCTTGCCGATGTATGCCGGGATGAACTGCTGGTGGAGATAGAAGGAATAGCCTCTTTCGTTGTTACCAGCCCGGAAGAGAATTAGGAATATCATATATCATTAACTATTAATCGTTTTAAAGAAATGAACAGAAGAATTTTAACCGTTATGATTGTCGGTTTGATTGGTTTGGCCGGAGCGGGATGTTGCGGAAAAACCGACTCAAAGCAAACTAACACAGAAACAGAAAGTAAGATGGAAACAAAAGCACCTTATGTGAAAAAGTACACAAACAAAGATTATTACAAAGACGGTAAACTGCAGGCAGATGTCGTATTGAAAGCTTATGAAGATATGTTGGGCCATTACGGCATTCAACTTTCGGATTTTATGCGGAAGAATCTTTGGATTACCGATTTCGAATTAGGAGATTTTGAACATGTTGGCATGGCAGGATTTTTCTGGGTGAACGATCCCGCACATAACTACTTTGCGCATGAAATTTACCTGCTACCCGGACAGATGATCACAGAGCACAAGCATGTGGCTACTAAATACCCGGCTAAAATGGAATCATGGGTAGTAAAGAACGGATGGGTGTATAACTATTCGGTGGGAGATGAAACACCGGACGGACCGGAGCTTCCGGTATGCCAGGACGGTTATATTACGGCTAAGAATTTCGTAAAACAGTATCCCGGAGAGATCATCCATCTGAAAGAGATCAAAACTCCTCATTTTATGATGGCCGGTCCGGAAGGTGCTGCCGTTTTTGAGTTCGCCTCTTTTCACGACAATGACGGGTTGCGTTTTACAAATCCGAAAGTGCAATTCACCGATATTCTGACAAAAAAATGAGTATTGAATTACATTTTTCAATCATTAAATAATTTTGAATTATGAGAAAGATAAATCATTTTGGAGTACCGACACAGGTGTCGCAACCCGGCGAGTTTTTTGTAGAGGGGCTTAAAGTGTGGTTGACCGATTATACGAAAAGCGCCAATAAAATAGAGTTCCTGCGTTTTGTAGAGGGTTCGTGGATGCCCGAGTTGATACAGAAAGTACCTCACATTGCTTATGAGGTGCCTTCTATGGAAGAGGCGCTTAAGGGTGCTCATGTTATTGTCGAGCCCATGGTGGGAGAAGATAAGACTATTGCTTTTATTGAGGAGGAAGGTATACCGGTGGAAATCATGTGCTTTCATAAATAAACGAAACTCAAAACAGAATATTATGATCAAATTTATAAATAATACGGAAGATATAACCAGGGAATTACTGGAAGGCTATGTATTGGCATACCAGGATAAAGTAAAACTGGCGGCCGAGAATATTGTAGTGCGCGCCAATCCGAAAAGTCAGGATAAAGTGGCTGTTGTGACACTCGGAGGTTCGGGACATGAGCCGGCGTTGAGCGGTTTTGTAGGAGAAGGAATGCTGGACTGCTCGGTTGTCGGTGATATTTTTGCTGCCCCGGGCGCACAGCGTTTGTTCCAGGCGTTGCAGTTAATGAAAAGGGAAGCCGGTATCCTTTTGGTAGTGTTGAACCATTCCGGTGATTTGATGAGCGCTAATATGGCCTATAAGTTGGCCGAAAAGGCAGGCATCAAAGTGAAAATGCTGGAGACCCACGACGATATCAGTGCAGGATTGAATGCGGATGACAGCGATCGTCGGGGACTTGCAGGTTGTATCCCTTTGTATAAGGTGATCGGCGCTGCCGCTGAAGAGGGAAAAAGCCTCGATGAAATCTACGAAGTCGGTGTCCGTCTGAATAAGAATATCGCTACGTTGGCTGTAGCGATGAATAAATGTACACATCCGCAGAACGGAGCGGTGATTACCGACCTGCCGGAAGGAATTATGGAGATCGGCATGGGACAACACGGAGAAGGCGGTGGTGGTCGTGAGGCATTGGTATCGGCCGATGATACGGCGGAGAAAATGGCTGGTTTGCTGATGCGTAAACTGCAGACGAAGTCGGGAGAGCAGGTATTTTTGATTATCAACGGGGTCGGGGCAACCACCCACATGGAAATGAGTATTGTTTTCCGTAAAGCATATCGGATATTGGAAGCAGCCGGAGTGAAGGTTGTGGTCGGAAGAATCGGAGAGATTCTTACTGTGCAGGAGCAATCCGGTTTCCAGATGATCATCGGCAAGATGGACAAAGACCATGTTGATTATATGAAGAACCATAAGTCCGATGCACCATACTGGACGACGATAGGAAAGTAAATTTTGGATTCTGAATTTTGAATTTTGAATCGGACGGTATGATTTTTGTTCCGTCCGGTTTGAAATTCGGAATTCGAAATTTTAGATACGATGTCTTTAACGATAGATCATTTTAAAGCAATGCTGGCTTTGGCTTTTGAGCGGATTAAAGCCAGAGAGGATGAGTTTTCAAAACTGGATGCGGTGGCGGGAGACGGGGATCATGGTACGGCAATTGTGACAGCTATGTCGGTGATTGCTGCGGAGGCGCCGAAAGGAACCACCTTTTCTACGATGCTGAATGATGTCGGTATGGAGGTGATGATGCAGACCAGCGGTTCGACCAGCACGTTGCTGGGCGCTTTTTTTATGGGCATGGGCGAGGCGGTCGATGGGACCGAACTGAATACGAAGCAGGTGAAAGAGATGTTTTTGGGCGGATTGAAAGGAGTACAGGAGCAGACAAAAGCCAAGCCCGGCGATAAGACCGTGATGGATGTGCTGGTGCCGGCGGTTGAAGCAATGCAGGCATGTCCTTCCGACTCTGTCGGGGAGATCCTGAGAGCCGGGGCGGCAGCAGCGAAAAAAGGAGTGGAAGCAACTGTTCAGATGAAAGCTAATTTCGGACGCGCCCGGAACCTTGGCGAGCGTTCCATCGGATTTGCGGATGCGGGAGCCTCTTCTTGGGCTTGTATGTTTGAATCTTTTGCAGATGCGGTTACTAATTGTTAATTATTGAATTATGGCGGATACAGACGGAATATTGGAAAATAAAGATAAAGATTACGGGATCGGGATTCCGGTGAAACAGCAGCACTTTTTCCTAAAGGGATCGGATCATTGCGACTGGGGAATAAAAGACAGGATGTCCCGTATATTTAATGTAGAATCGGGACGTACGGTAATGTTGGCGTTCGATCATGGGTATATTATGGGACCGACTTCCGGGTTGGAGCGTCTGGATCTCGCGATTGTACCGCTGATTGAGTATGCCGATTCGATCATGTGTACCCGTGGCGCTTTGCGCGCGGTGGTTCCTCCGGACAGTAATAAAGCTGTCTGTCTGAGGTATTCTGCCGGTACAACGGTATTGACAGAGTTAAATAACGAATGCATACTGGATATACGGGATGCGATCCGTTTGAATGCTTCGGCTCTGGCTGTGATGGTTTCGATCGGGGGAGAGTATGAAGCCAAAACGATAGAAAATCTGGTGAAGAGCGCCGATTATGGCTATACATACGGTATTCCGGTAATGGGTGTGACTGCTGTCGGTAAAGAGATGACCAGGGATGCCCGTTATTTTTCGACGGCTGCCAGGGTTTGCGCCGAGAATGGAGCGAATATTGTTAAGACATACTATTGTGAGGGATTTGAAAAAGTAGTAAATTCATGTCCTGTACCTATTGTGATAGCTGGTGGGAAGAAATTGGAAGAAAAAGACGCACTGGAGCTGTGTTACAAGGCTATCCAGGAGGGCGCATATGGAGTGGATATGGGACGTAATGTCTTTCAGTCGGAAGCTCCGGTTGCCATGATTCAGGCTGTGAGAGCGGTAGTCCATAAAAACTATACGCCGGAACGGGCTTTTAAACTGTATAATGATCTGAAATCTTGAAAGTAACTTCCGGGTTAATTGCCAGGGGATTTTCACCTCCCTGTATGTTCCGTTTTTAATAAGGAATAGATGGATTATCTTATGTCTGATATGTAGATCACTAAACAATGAAATATGCTTAGAAAATTAATAACGATTGGTTGTTTTATTCTGGTGTCTGTTTTAGGATATACCCAAAATAAGGCGAGCGGAAAAAAAGCGGTCTCCTGGGAGAATGCCGTGGTAAATTCAAAGCTGAATACAGCTAGGTCGATGAGTGTGAATCATTTTCCGATTGTCAGCGATGTGATGAGGTTTAAAATGCCGCCCCGGAAAATAGAGGTTGATCTGACAGGGGTTGAGGAACTGGTACTTTATACTTGGAGTACAGAGGATGGGAACGACTGGGATCAGGCGGTTTGGGGGGAGGCTCGTTTGACTACGGTTGATGGCAAAGAGGTGTGGTTGGACGAATTGAAATACTCTTATGCGAAAGCGCCTCACGGTTCCCCATTGATAAATAAAAGTTTTAATAACCGTAAAATCATGCTCGGTGGCAAAGAATATGATCATGGAGTGGTTGTCCATGCCGACGGGGAAGTGATTTATCGGTTAAATAAGAAATATAAAAAATTTGAAGCTACTATCGGTATAGATGATGGTGCCAGTACACCCGGCAGTGTTGTCTTTAAAATACAAAACATGTCGGGTAGGGGTATTACCGAGCGGTTACCTGAATATCGTACGGAGTTGGAGACTTTCGCTTCCATTATGCAGGTACCTGTTGATATCTGGCTCTCTACACCGGACATCAGTATTGAGAAAAAAGCCATTTCGAACCTGACCCGGAAGTTGACGGATAGAACTTACTATGAGCAGCAAATGGCTCAATTGGCCAAGAAACCATTTGATGAACAGGTTTATGGTGTGCTTGAGCTGGTTCGGCAGGCGGCTAAAGCGACTGATCTGAACGAGCAGTTGGGATGGGTGAATCTGAAAGCGATCCGGATGGCATTGGACGATATGAAAAAGAATCCCGGATATGATGCAGAGAAGTACGAGCAAAAATACCGGGAATTGGAGGCGGAATACCCGGCAGCAATCAAAGAGATCGGCTCAGGCCGTCCGGAAGGGATTGCTTTAGCTGAAAAAATATTGGGGTTGAAGAAAGAGATATTGTTCTCCAATCCGTTGTTGGATGTGGATAAAATTATTGTAGCCCGTTTTAAACTGGGAACGAAGGCCCGCCAATCGATGGCGCCTTCAATAGGAATGCCCGGCAATAACTGGTCCAGTATGTATTCTGCAGGGAGAATCGGCCAGGATGGGGAAATTGTCGAATTGTCGGGGTTAAGAGGAAAAGTCCAGAGCCGTACGGTATATAAACCGGAAAGGAGAGTGAATATTGCTGACCTGCAAATGCATTGGAATGCGGATAAATTACTGTTTTCGTCATTAGATGCCGGAAACCGCTGGCAGGTGTATGAAGTGGGTATTGACGGGACTGGTTTTCATCAGAAGATAGAAGTGAATGAACCGGATCTGGAGTTTTGTGATGCTAACTATCTACCTGACGGTAGGGTCATTGCTTCTTCAAATATTGGCTATCAGGGGGTACCCTGTGTATCCGGCGATGATGAAGTGGGGAACCTGTCGATATATAACCCGAAAGATAAGAGTTTCCGCCGTTTGACATTCGATCAGGACGGCAACTGGAACCCTGTTGTGATGAACAATGGGCGGGTGATGTACACGCGGTGGGAGTATACCGACCTGACCCACTACTTTTCGAGGATAGTTATGCACATGAATCCGGACGGAACAGAGAATAAGGCGCTTTATGGCAGTGGTTCTTTCTGGCCGAACAGTACATTTGACATCAAACCGCTTCCGGGTAATACGACCAAGTTTGTTGCTGTTATTTCCGGTCATCATGGGATAGCCCGTTCCGGTCGTCTGATTATTTTCGATCCGGCTAAGTCAAGAAAAGAGGAGCAGGGTGTGGTTCAGGAGATGCCGTTCCGCGACCGGAAAATTATTCCGGAAGTGAGGGACGAATTGGTGAATGGAGTATGGCCTCAATTTATCAGGCCCTGGCCGTTAGATGAGAAATATTATCTGGTGGCGGCTAAACTAAATCCGAATTCATTATGGGGGATTTATCTGGTCGATGTATTCGATAATCTCACCTGCATCGCCCAGTATGAAGGGGAAGGATTGAATATGCCGATTGCTTTGGCGAAGCGGCCGGTGCCGCCTGTGATACCTGACCGGGTGAAACTGGACAGCAAGGAGGCTACGATTTTTATTCAGGATATATATGAAGGGGAAGGAACCAAAGGTTTGCCGCGTGGAATTATCAAAGAGCTGCGTATTCTAGCTTATGAATATGCTTATTGGAAATCGCCTTCGGATCATGATGCGCAGGGGATACAATCCGGTTGGGATATTAAGCGTTTGCTGGGAACCGTGCCGGTGGAAAAAGACGGTTCGGTGATCTTTAAAGTACCGGCCAATACACCGATATCGATACAACCGCTCGATGAACAGGGAAGGGCATTGCAGTGGATGAGAAGTTGGTTTACTCCGATGCCCGGCGAGACGGTTTCCTGCGTGGGCTGCCATGAAGATCAGAATCAGATTCCGATTCCGAAGCGGGTGATCGCTTCCCAGACCCCCCCCCATAAGTTGGAGGTTCCGGAAGGCGGGGTGCGTTCATTCACCTTCGAACTGGAGATACAGCCGATACTCGATCGGGCATGTGTGGCTTGTCATAATGAAAATAGCGGCCTGGACCTGACAGGCGGAAGGATAAATAAGAATTACCCGCGGATGAATCGCGTCTGGGGGGAGAGCTATTTGGCTATTATGCCGTATATCTATCGCCAGGGGCCTGAAGCAGAGATGTATGTCTTGAAGCCTTATGAGTACCATGCTTCGAATTCGGAGTTGGTGCGTGTGTTGGAGAAGGGGCATCATGGAGTGAAGTTGCAGGATCAGGAATGGCGTACGCTGTATAACTGGATCGATTTTAACGCTCCCTATCACGGGGCCTTTACCGATATATCAAAGGCAGGTGAGTTTGATCAGTATGATCGGCGTATCGAGCTGGCGAATAAGTATAATAACGGCGCCGGTGTGGATTGGCGGAAAGAGATAAAGGATTATGCCGACTATCTGAAAGGTAAAGGGGCAATAACACCGGATATGCCTGCCCAGGAGGCCAAACCGAAACAGAAAGAGATAAAAGTATCGGGCTGGCCGTTTGATAAAGAGACGGCAAGGCAGTTGCAGATGGCTGACCGGAAAGAACCTAAGCAGATCGAGGTGGCTCCGGGAGTTACCGTACGTTTTGTATGGGTGCCCGCTGGTCAATTCGTGATGGGATCGAACCGTGCGGAACCGGATTGTGCGCCGGAGTTTAAAGCATCGGTAAAGAATGGTTTCTGGATGGCGGAGACAGAGGTGACAAACGAACAGTTCTGTGCATTGTTCCCGGAGCATAACAGCAGGATCATAGGGCAGTTCTGGAAAGACCACACTACTCCCGGTTATTTTGCTAATAAGCCTCAGCAACCAGTTATCCGTGTCAGCTGCGAAGAAGCGATGGAGTATTGCCGGAAACTGGGGGAGAAAACAGGATTAAAGATCACTCTGCCGACCGAGATGCAATGGGAGTGGGCTTGCCGCGGAGGAGGCGATGACGCTTTCTGGTACGGTAATACCAACAGCGATTTTGCCGCATTTGAAAATATGGCGGATGCACGGCTCTCCGATATGGCCGTACAGGGGATAGATCCTCAGCCTATGTCTAAGAATAGCCGGTTACGCCCCTATTGGGATTATATTCCGAAAGTGGCTTCGGTGAACGACGGCGAGATGTTGACGGCTTTTGTCGGCAAATACCAGGCAAACCCATGGGGATTGAAAGATATGCATGGTAATGTGGCCGAATGGACTTGTTCGGACTATGTGAAGTATCCATACCATAAAAAAGAGACATCGGATAAAAAAGTTGTACGGGGAGGTTCTTGGACAGATCGTCCGAAGTATGCCGCTTCGTACACCAGAAAGGCTTTTTATCCCTGGCAAAAAGTATATAATGTCGGATTCCGGATGATTATAGAGGAATAGACCGATACGATCTTATCTTGCGCGAATACAATTAGAGTTCATCATGCGAAAGCGTGGTGAACTCTGAAATATATTAATTGACTGGCTTTGAAAAATAGAATAATAAAGGTTCTTTCCGGCCGGATTCTCCTGTTTCTTTTATTGCTCTTGTATGCAATAGCAATGGCGGTGGCGACATTTGTTGAGAATGAAGCCGGTACGGCAGTAGCCCGTTCATGGTTTTATGATGCATGGTGGTTTATTGGTTTGCAGGCGGTAATGGCAGTTTGTTTTACTGTCTCCGTATTTACGACCGGCATGTTTAAGCCAGGGAAGTGGGGTAGTTTGCTGTTTCATATCGGTTTTGTAGTAATCCTGGTCGGAGCGGGTATTACACATTTCTTCGGTAAAGAGGGAATCATACATATCCGGGAAGGGGAAAAAACGAACTATATGTTTACCGGGGAGATGATGCGGAGAGAGCAGTTGCCGTTTGAAGTGGAGCTGAAAGATTTCAGACTGGAAAGGTATCCGGGATCGCATAGTCCCTCGTCGTACGAAAGCGATCTGTTGGTGACGGCCGGCGGCACACAACGGGAGTATACCGTTCTGATGAACAAAGTGTTGGATATAAAGGGATACCGGTTATTTCAATCGTCGTTTGATAAAGATGAACAAGGAACGGTATTGACTGTAAACCGCGACCGGCCGGGAATGGTCGTATCGTATTGCGGCTATCTGCTTTTAGGATTGGGCTTTATCGGCACATTGTTCCAAAGGAATTCCAGATTCAGGACTTTAAACCGGATGTTCCGGGAATATACGAAAAATACAGTACTGATGATCGGAATATTGTTGGTTCCGGTCTTTTATTTACAGGCCCAGCCGGTGGTTGCCCGTGAACATGCCGATCGTTTTGGGCGGATGGTCGTACAAAATCCGAAAGGACGTCTTGAACCGGCCAATACATGGACTTCCAATATCGCCCGCAAAATTACCCGGACAGAGTATTTCCGTGGGATGACTCCCGAACAGTTCTTCCTTAGTATGTTGGCTTTTCCGGAAGCATGGAACAGCATACCTGTAATCTCTGTAAAAAACAAAGAGATTGTAAAGAGGTTGAATAAAACCGGGGAATATATTGCTTATAACGATCTGTTTAATGCGGACGGGACGTATCTGCTCGGCCCCGAAGTGGAACAGGCCTATGAAAAGCATTCCTCTAAAAGGAGCCGGTATGAGAATGATATTCTGAAGCTGGACGAAAGCGTCAATATTCTGTTTCAGATCCAGCGGGGAAAAATGCTGGCCCTGTTCCCGGATGAACGGGATAAAACGGGTAAATGGTATGCTGCCGGAGATGATTTGTCGGTTTTCGAAGGGAAAGACTCCCTGTTTGTCGCAAAGATCATGATATGGTATGTCGACGAACTGCATAGCGGTGTACAGACCGGACAGTGGAAAGCAGCGGATGAGGTATTGGATATGATTCATACATACCAGAAAGCTAAAAACAGGATTATCCCGGTTGATCAGGCGAGGATAGATGCTGAGATTACTTATAATAAAGCACATATTTTTTCCGGATGTTTCCTGCTTTACCTGATTGCGGGAGGAGTATTGTTATTGCTGGTATTTACCGGCATATTCCGGGATAGACAGTGGATACGCTGGGGATGTTTCGGGATGACCTGCTGTGTTGGCGGAATATTCCTCTGGCATACCTATGGGTTAGGGTTGCGTTGGTATATTTCCGGACATGCGCCGTGGACCAATTCGTACGAATCGATGGTATATGTCGGTTGGGCTATTATATTGGCCGGATTGCTATTCGCACGCCGTTCGTATGTGTTGCCTGCATTGGCATCCATATTGGCGGGTGTGGTATTATTTGTGTCGAACCTGAATTGGCTTAATCCGGAGATTACTCCGCTGGTACCGGTACTGCAGTCCTATTGGCTGATGCTGCATGTGGCCGTAATCATGGCCGGGTACGGTTTTTTCTTTATCTGCGCTCTGATCGGACTCTTCAATCTTATCATGATGATTGTTGCTGCCGGGAAGCGGAGAGTTGGCATATATGTATCGATAGAGAAATTGACAATTTTAAATGAGATGGCGATGATCCTGGGGGTGATGCTGATGACGGCCGGGACATTTTTAGGCGCTATTTGGGCGAACGAATCATGGGGTAGGTATTGGGGATGGGATCCGAAAGAGACGTGGGCACTGATTTCGATCGTAGTTTATACGCTGGTTTTACATATACGTATGATCCCAAGGATGAAGGGGACCTATCTTTTTAATCTGTTGTCGGTAGTTGCTATTGCATCCGTACTGATGACCTATTTCGGGGTAAATTACTATCTGACCGGCTTACATGCTTACGGAAAGACCGATGCCCGACTATTGCCGATGCCGTTTATATTAGGAATCATAGTGATAGCAGGTATTGCGGCAGTTGCTTATAAACGGAAACGGATGAATAATGGATTGTAATGAACGATTAATAAAATAATTAAAGAGATGAAGATATTTAGATGGTTTTTATTGCTTGCTTTGTTGGCAGGGAATATGGCGGCTGAGGCCGGAAAAGTAAAAGGAGTGAAGCATGTGGTGCTGATCGGTTTGGACGGATGGGGTGCTTATAGCGTACCTAAAGCCGATATGCCGGTTGTAAAAGAGTTGATGCGGGGAGGAGCCAGTACATTGGAGGCTCGTTGTATTTTACCCTCTTCCAGCGCTTGCAACTGGGCCTCTATGATTATGGGGGCGGGACCGGAGTTGCACGGATTTACCGATTGGGGCAGCCAGAAGCCTGATCTTCCTTCCCGGGTATTGTCCCACTACGGCCTTTTTCCTACGGTGATCGGCTTATTACACGATCAGCACCCGGAAGCGGAGATCGGTTATATTTATGAGTGGGAGGGGCTGGCTTATATTTGTGAAAAAGAGGCGATAAGCTATTTTAAGCAGACTCCGGGCGCCAAAGACCCCTCTTCTACCGCTCGCGAGGCGGTTGCTTATATTACTGCTAAGAAGCCGACCTTTACAATGATTGCTTTTGACGAACCGGATGGCACCGGCCATAAAAAGGGACATGACTCGTCCGGATATTACGATAAACTGAAAGAGCTGGATGGTTATATCGGCCAGATTGTCCAGGCGGTAAAAGATGCCGGTATGTATGAAAATACAATCTTTATCCTGACAGCAGATCATGGCGGAATCAATAAAGGCCACGGCGGAAAAACGATGCAGGAGATGCAAATTCCATTTATTGTTTTCGGAAAAAACGTAAAGGAAAATTATAAAATATCCGGCTCGGTGATGATATACGACATCGCTGCCACCATTGCCCATATCTTCGGGCTGCAAACACCGCAGGTCTGGATCGGTCGTCCGGTGATGGAAGTGTTTAAATAAATAGGGGCAGGGGGCAAGGAATAAGACATGACTTTATAGGTTCAGCTATCTACTCCCGCTTCTTGTTTTTGCTTTCTTAACTCAATGCTCAGTTCAGGATAGATTGATTATTAGATAATAATTCATATCTACAGTATCGATTTTTCACGGGAATAAATAATAAGGCCCTATATTACTTCACTAATAGATGTAATATAGGGTTTTTATATTGAATTCAAAAGATACACTGAACGAAATGTATTAATACTTTTTGAATGACGAGTGAAAACTGATCGATTTATGTTGTTTTGATTTTTTTTGAAAAAAGTTTACTTTCTTGTCACCCTTTTTTATGACTCGCGGATTATATATATAATGATTGTTTTTAATGTTATTGTTTTGTTATAACGATTTTTATTTATCGTATAAAATGACAGAGTTTCTTGGGATAAGATGATTAATTACAGAGTGAGGCTAAATATATGGTGATATAAAAACATTTATTTAAAATATTTGTCTATATAATATTGCATTTTTAAAAAATATTTACATATTTGACTAACTATTTCTTGTAATACTAATTTAAATTTCAAAACTATGAAAAAAGTTATTTTTGTGCTTTTCTTGACCGTTCTCGGGGGAAGTTTTTCGATGATTAAGCCTGCCTCTGCTTTAGCAGGGGATCCTCCTCCGCCAGGAAAAGTGCATGTTACAGTCAAAGATCAGCAAGGCAATAAAGTTCCCGGTACTTATGTTGAGATACTGAATCTTGCAGGTGTGGTCAGAGCCCAAGGAACTACGGATGTTACGGGAGTGTATTTGTTCAATTCAATACCTCCAGGTGATTACATCTTGTGGGTGTCTAACGTTGGCTACTTTGTAAATAGTATACAGATATTAGTCGTATCTGGTATAACGACAACAGTTTCTATACAAATGACATTAGAGACTGAATAAAATCAGTAGTGTCCACTAAAAACTTGCGCAACCGAAATTTGCCCGATTTAAAAAACACAACTTACTGATAATCACTCTATAGTTTTGTGGGCAAAATGAGATTTATCGCATTTAGCAATTCAAATCGTTGCGTGCTAAAATTGCTTGCAATAAATTGATTTTCAGCTATTTCAAAGATTTATTTCATGTTTTTAGTGGACTCTAATGGAATAAAATATGTAAGAAATAAATAACGGATTAATCATAACCCCATATTAATTTGATTTATCTTTATACAGGTCATTTAAAGGATGCATATGAAAAAAGTTTTATTTGTTGTAATTTTTATATTGTCGATAGTTACAGCTAAAGCTCAATTGAGGAAAAACCCGGCAACTGTTTCATATTCTAATGGTATGAGTGTGCTATGTATTAGGTTTTTTGATGCTTCAACTATTAATAGTAAAGATTATCTGAAAAAGATTGAGATTTCGGATGTTACGATAGATGTCATTATAAAAAACGATACAATACGTTTATATTCAGGTAAGTATTCAGCTGTATCTTATGAGAAACCGCTTAGAACTAAAGAGATTGAATTGATCATCTCCCGGGATGGTTATCAGACATTAAAAGAGAAATGGAAAGTAGAGTCTTTGGTAATAAATATTGAAGCCTATCTGACTAAGGAGCAGGAGGGAGATAAATAAAGATGGATTTTAAAAGACTTGCCTTTTGTGCTTTATAGTAAGATAATGAAAGAGTGTAAATTATTGTTGTTATTTTGTATTTTGGGGTTTGCTGCCGGAGCACAGGTCACAGTAGAAAAAAGTAGTGTGACCTTTTCCGGCATGCCAAGCCTGATTCATATCAGGGTGTTGGATGCGGCAGATGATAATCCGCTTGCTGGCGCTCATGTGAAGATTATTTTTGCTTCCGGGGATACGGTGACAATGGCAACGGATAATTCAGGAAATAGTACTTATACCAAGAGATTCCCAACGGATTCTTTATCATTGGTTATCTCACATATAGGCTATAAAACCATTTTTTACAGTTATAAGCCTGAGTCTTCTTATGCGTTTCTTACAGTCCGTCTTCTTGAGGATATCATAGAAATGAATGCTATCATTATCAAGGGAGAACGGATTGCAATGGTTGTCAAAGGAGATACTACGTTTTATAATGCTTCGGCTTTTAAAACGATGCGGGGAGATAATGTGGAGGAGTTGCTTAAGAAGTTACCAGGGGTAGAATTTCGGGATGGAAGGTTTTTTGCCAATGGTGAACCGGTTAACCGGATATTGATTAACGGGACTGAACTTTTCGGGACGGATACGGATGCAGCAGGAAGGTTGATTCGTGCAGATGAGGTGAAAAATGTAAAAGTGTATGATTATTACTCTAATAAAAGAAGATATGATGGTGATACATTAGATGTCAAGGAGCGGGTATTGGATGTCACTACCCATGAAAAGATAGATGTAGTCAAGTCTTTGAGTATTGAAGGATCAGTAGGACAATATATGAATAAAAATGAAGCTGATAGTTATGATCCGTTATATACAGTTATAGGCGGTTTTAGCCGCTTTAAAGTTGGGAAAAGGTTTATGGCGCAGCTTGATTATGATAAAAATGCCGGAATACAACGTTCTGGCTATTCGGAGAATTGGACGGGGCGGTTGATATGGGATACTCCGGATACTTCTAAAGTAACTTTCAGAACAAATACTACTTTTAATGATAAAACTACTAATGACCGCTTCAGCAGCGACAGATCATATTTTTCTTCACTAGCTTACAATACAAGGAATTATGTTAGTGAATTATTAAAAGAATCATACGATAGAAGTTTAAACTCGCGTAACTCTCTTAAGTATAGGATAAATAAAAAAAATATAGTTTGGCTATCACTCGATGCTACTTATACTAAAAATAGGTTTGAAAACACTAATTTGTCTGTTTCAACGACAGATGGATTGATAACCGAAAGTATGCACATGCATCAATATGATGCAAAAAAGAATTTTGGGATAAACAGTGCTTTACTTTACAGGCATAAATTCAGACTTGGCGGAAGGTTTCTCGAATTATCAACAAGTTATAGCTTCGGAAATGATGGAGGTGACGGCTGGACGGTTGATACGCTTGCTTCGAGTATAAGCCGGATATTTTTGACAAACGATAAGGACGGTTGGAATCGGAATTATAGTTTTGTTGCTGAATATGATGAACCTATCGCCAAGAACTTGTATATGACTTTAAAGTATACTATGGATGATACCGATCGACGATCGAAGCGTATTGTAACCGATATGCTTCTTCATCGTCCGGACACGTTGAATACATATGATTATACGCTCCGGAATATTACTCACTCTGCCGGAATTCATTTTAATTACAGAAAGGATAAGGTAGGATTAAATATAGGGACGAATTTTCAATCTTTCTATCAAAGACGGGATGAAGTTTTTCCGCAGACTTATACTTTCCCTCGAACTTTTAACCATATTTTGCTTTGGCTTAGTTTCTCGTATGAAATACCGTTATCCCGCCTTAATATTGACTACCGGGAGAGTGTCGAACCTCTGTCGGTGGAAGAGTTAAGGGGAGTGATTGATAATACGAATACGCTATTTCTAAAAGCTGGTAATCCTGATTCGAAACCAGGTGTGACTCGTAATATTCATCTTACCTACGATCTTACCTCAGTGGTGTCGGCCAGTTCATTGAATTTAGTTCTTGATGCTTCGTTTGTGTCCGGCTATCTGGCCCGCAAAACCCGCTATTTCAGTCAGCCGACCGGATTATCGGAATATAACTACACGGCTGCAACAGGAACTTCCCTTGAAACCAATGAGAATGTAAAGGGGAAATGGACATTGAATGCCGATGTCAATTATTCCAAAAACTCAGCTCTGTTGGAATCTACATTAAGGACCATGTTGAAATACCGTTATGACCGGACTCCCTTTTTTTTGTCGGACGATTTGTATGCAACCGATGCACACTCTTTATCGGCAACCCTGGCTTTTCAAAGCGGTTTTTCCCGTTTTATTGAGATCTATCTCACTTCGACGACAGGAGGCGCTTATTCAAGAGATGATAATAATCACACCTATAAATCGTTTCGGCAGTCGGGTTATGGTCGCGTCAGAATCAATTTTTTGAAAAGATACTGGTTAACCGGTAGTACATCATATCATTATGAAGATTATATCACCTCGGATTTTACCCGTGAAGAGACATTGTTAAGCGCTTCTTTCCTGTATAAATTCGGTAAAAATGATCAGGGCGAAATAGGTTTGCATGTCGATGACATCCTGAACCAGCAGAAAAGTATCAGTATCATGATGCAAGAAGACTATATCGAAACTTCGAGAAGCAGGATACTTGGCCGGAATGCGTCGATATCGTTTTCATATCAATTCAAATAATAAAAGAGGCAAGGAATTAGGGTGCAGGGAAAGGTGTAAAAAAGGCTGCCTGATTTTTTTTTAGCAGCCCTTGAAAATTATTTACGGTTATTATTCTGTTCTTTCAGTAAATCCCGGATTTCAGTCAGCAGTGTCTCCTCTTTTGTTGGGGCGAGTGGAGGAGCCGGAGCGGTTTCCTGTTTCTTCTTCAAACCATTCATCATCTTGATAAACATAAAGATAGAAAATGCGATAATAATAAAGTCGATACCGGTGCTGATGAATTTGCCGTAATTAATCGTAACGGCTTCGATTGCTTTTCCGGTAGTATCGACTCCTGCCTGTTTCAATGTGATATGGAGATGTTCAAAATTTACTCCTCCGATTAGTAAGCCGATGGGAGGCATGATGATATCGCTGACCAAAGAGGAGACAATCTTACCGAAAGCTCCGCCGATAATGATACCGACTGCCATGTCGATCACGTTGCCTTTCATTGCAAAGGCTTTGAATTCCTTAATTAAGCTCATCTTATTTATTTTAAATCGTTATTTGTGAAACAAAATTAATTATTTTTTATGAAATGGAACTGATAAGGTTCAGTTATTTTCTTCTTCCGGTATTTTTATATAACCTATTTTTATAATCATCGTAAAATAGTAATATTTTAGTATTTAACGGTTTAATTTAAAATTTTGAAAAATGAGACTAAAAATGATCTTGATAGCTGCATTGTGTTTCACTTTGTTTTCTATGTCGAAGGCACAAATTGCCGATGAATCGCATTTTGCTCAGGCAAATAACCCGTTGGCGCATATAAAGGCTTTTAATGTGCACAATTATTATGCGCCTGTCGTATTTGGTTCGGAACAAAAGATGAATACTTTGTGGTTCCGTTATGCACAGCCTGTCGGCCGGATATTGCTCCGTGCCTCTTTGCCGGTGAATACCGTTCCTGAAAGCGAAACGAGCTATAAATCAGGATTGGGTGATTTCAACTTGTTGGCGGCTTATCTCTTTTCAAAACCGGAATCGCCGGTACAGTTCGGGTTTGGACCCTCGTTCTCAGCCCCTACGGCTACAGAGGAAATTCTAGGACAAGGTAAGTGGCAGGTCGGGGCCGGAGCTGTTGTCTTTATAAATAAGAACCCGATGTTTCAGCACGGGGCATTAGTCACCTGGCAGATTTCGGTTGCGGGTGATGAGGACAGGGATGATGTGAATATGCTGACGGCTCAACCGTTCTTTATGTGGCAACTTGGAAAAGGCACCTATCTGAGATCGGCTGCTACCTGGAGCTTTGATCTTGATAACGGGAATTATAACGTGCCGCTCGGATCGGGTATAGGAAAGGTAGTTAAGATTAATAATAATGTATTTAATATTTTTGTTGAGGCACAATATTCTGTTTTGCATCATGCGGAGTTCCAACCGCAGGTACAGATATTTTCCGGATTTAATATACAATTTTAATGATTAAAAAACGGAAGCCGATCAGGCTTCCGTTTTTTAATCATAGCAGGTTATCTTGTTCTCACATTAAGAAGCTCAGGATGACCCCGGCAGCTACAGCCGATCCGATCACTCCCGCTACGTTCGGGGCCATGGCATGCATCAACAGATGGTTGGAGGGATCTTCCTTCAAACCCATGTTTTGTACAACGCGGGCGGCGCCGGGTACTGCCGATACGCCTGCAGCACCGATCATTGGGTTTACAGGACTGCCCTTCGGCGAACACCAGCTCATGATCTTTCCGAAAAAGACACCTCCGGCAGTAGAGAACGTAAAGGCGATCGCTCCCAGAAAGAAGATCTGCAGGGAAGACCATTGCAGAAATACATCCGCTTGTGTGGAAGCGCCTACCGTAAGTCCTAAGACCATAGTAATGGTGTCGATCAAAGCATTGCTTGCCGTATTGGCCAGGCGCGTTGTTACCGTTGATTCTTTTAACAGGTTCCCGAAAAAGAGCATCCCCAGCAACGGTAATGCGGATGGGGCAATGAATGCCGTGATCAGCAAGCCAATGATCGGGAATAGTTGTTTCTCGGTCCTGCTTACAATACGTGGCGGACGCATCCTGATCAAACGCTCTTTTTTTGTAGTAAGCAGTCTTATTACAGGCGGCTGGATGATCGGGATCAGTGCCATATAGGAGTAGGCCGCAATTGCAATAGGACCGATCAGGTTTTTTACTACGGTACCATCCGATAAGACGTTTATCCCATTTGCCAGTTTGGAAGCCAGAAAAATTGCCGTAGGGCCGTCAGCGCCACCGATGATGCCGATAGCGCCGGCCTCCGGCGCCGGAAATCCCAGCCAGAGCGCTCCCAGGAATGTCAAAAACACACCTAGCTGAGCTGCCGCACCAAGTATCATCAAACGGGGATTGGAGATTAGTGACGAGAAGTCGGTCATCGCGCCGATGCCCAAAAAGACCAAAGGCGGATACCATCCTTTCACTACTCCCGAATATAGGATATTCAGAACCGATCCCGGCTCATAAATACCCAGTTCCAGGTCAAAACCCTCTCCCATATAAAATGGAATATTTCCGATAATGATACCCATTCCGATCGGTATCAGCAACATCGGTTCATAGTTGAAACGAATGGCTAAGAAAAGGAAGAACAGGGCTACGAGAATCATGATCAGATTACCCGATGTGGCGTTTACAAAGCCTGTAAATTCCCAGAAGTTTATCATTCCGGCGATGCCCGACGAATAGTGCTCTGCATTCATCCGGGTGTCCGGAAAGGTCAATACATCCTGATCGAGTATTGCGTGCCTGATGCCCAGATCAACCATTACAGGGGTGGCGATATAGTGATCCGATTTAACATACGGATCGGTATTTTTGGAATATCGAACTACTTCCCTGGGGTTGTATTCCATGACAATAGTGTCGCTGCTAAACCACCATTTTCCGGTATAGCGCTGCTTGATGGAATCCATCGTAAATGTACCGTTATGGTTAAAACTAAATATTTTGCACCGCTCGACTGTTCTAGTCGCTTTGCCTACCGCACTGGGAATATAACCATCGACTTTATTTATCCATTTACCCGAAATGAGCACTTTTCTTATCTGATCATTTGCCGTGGCCTTGCAGAAAGTTGCATTCAGCGTGACAAAAAGAAAAGATAATAATACAAAAATAAATTTGTTCATAATTTGTTTATTGTGCAATTTCCATCAATATATCGCCTTGCAGCACTGTGCTTCCTACTTGCACCTTAATGGACTGAACAACGCCGCCTTTTTCCGCCATGATGTTGTTTTCCATTTTCATGGCTTCCATTACGAGCAGACAATCTCCTACTTTTACCGTATCTCCCACACTTACGTTTAATTTGAATACGCTGCCCGGTAGCGGAGAAGCTACTTTAAACAGTGTTCCGGCCGGAGCCGTATTGGCTTTTATGGGTGCTGCGTCGGCCGCGACGGCTTTCGGCGTAAAGGCTGCAGCAGTCGGTTTTGCAGTGTCGCTTTGTAGTTCCACCTCGTATGGAGTGCCGTTAACGGAAATGGTAGCATTCGAACCATTAAAATCGCCTACTTCAACTTCGTATATCTGACCGCTTATTTTGAATTTGTATTTTTTCATAGTATCATTTTTATATCGTAGTTTACATCATCATCACATTATTGCCAGGATCTGTTCCCTGTTCTGCGGGGTTGATTTTGTACACCGTAGATCTTGGAACTCCATGGAGAATATTGTTTCTGGACATTCTGTATGGTGATGATGTTACTTTCTTTGTCATGTATCTCACTGAAGTACAGATGTATACTCATGGCGATGGCTACATTGATGTTGGCATCCATCTGAGGCTCTTGTGAAACCAGTTTACTGCTGTCTTTTTTCTGTTTTTTATTCGAAATGAAATAAAAGATTTTAGGTAGGGCAATAAATATCCCTACCAGTATAATCAGTGCAATAAAAACAATCACATATCCGACAGTAGCAATGGTATATCCTCCGGCTTCCGCAGCGGCGTCAACGGTAAGCATGATCAGGTTTATCATATTCTATTGTTTACAGAGGTATATTACTATGTTTTTTAGGAGGATTCAAAACCTTTTTAGTCCTTAAGCTTTCGAAAGCACGGATAATCCTGAACCGGGAGTTACGCGGCTCAATCACATCGTCGATATATCCGTAAGAAGCAGCCTGGTAAGGATTTGCAAATTTGTCGTTATACTCGTCCTCTTTTTGCGCAACGGCTTTGGCTCTTTCTTCCGGATCGGTGATCGCTGCAATTTCTTTGCTGTAAAGCACTTCAATCGCTCCTTTAGCTCCCATTACGGCGATTTGAGCGGTCGGCCAGGCATAATTAAAGTCTCCGCGAAGTTGTTTACAGGACATTACATCATGCGCCCCTCCGTAAGATTTTCTCAGCGTGACGGTTACTTTTGGTACGGTGGCCTCGCCGTAAGCAAACATAAGTTTGGCTCCGTGTGTGATAATCCCGCCGTATTCCTGTACTTTTCCCGGAAGAAATCCCGGAACGTCTACCAATGTCAGGACCGGAATATTGAAACAGTCGCAGAAACGCACGAAACGTGCAGCTTTCCGTGAAGCCTCAATATCCAGTACACCCGCATAAAAGTTAGGCTGGTTGGCTACAACTCCTACCGACATTCCTCCCATACGGCAGAAGCCCACAATGATATTCTTGGCATACTGCTTGTGTACTTCCAGGAAATCTTTGTGGTCGACAATAGCCTCGATCACATCGTGCATATCATAAGGGTGATTCGGATTGTCCGGAATCAACTCATTCAGTTTATCGTCCAAGCGGTCGATAGGATCGGTACAGTTTATGATCGGCGCATCTTCCAGGTTGTTGGATGGCAGATAAGAGAGTAGTTTGCGGATAATCATGATCCCCTCTTCTTCGTTGGATAACATGAAATGGGACACTCCCGATTTGGTCGCATGCACTCTGGCACCACCCAGGTCGTCAACAGAGATATCTTCTCCGGTAACGGTTTTCACTACTTTAGGACCTGTTACAAACATATAGGAGGTCTGATCGGTCATCATGATAAAATCGGTCAATGCGGGCGAATAAACCGCTCCTCCTGCGCAAGGGCCGAAAATTGCTGAAATCTGGGGTACCACTCCTGAGGCAAGAATATTGCGTTCGAAAATCTCTGCATAGCCTGCCAACGAGGTTACTCCTTCCTGAATGCGGGCGCCGCCGGAATCGTTCAGGCCGATAATCGGAGCGCCTACCGTCATGGCTTTATCCATTACTTTACAGATTTTCTGAGCCAGTGTTTCTGACAATGCTCCTCCGAATACGGTGAAGTCCTGGGCAAACACAAATACCAGACGTCCGTTGATTGTACCTTGTCCGGTTACAACTCCGTCTCCCAGAAATTTCGTATTTTCCATTCCGAAGTTTGTACAACGATGTGTCACAAACATATCGAATTCTTCGAAACTGCCTGCATCAAGCAACATATCGATACGTTCGCGCGCCGTAAATTTTCCTTTTTCGTGTTGAGAATCGATCCTTTTTTGTCCTCCGCCTAATTTAGCTTCTCCACGGAGGTCAATCAATTGTTTTACTTTATCTTGATTTGTGATCATGATATTTGTCCGATAAATAGTATGATTATTTCTTTCCGCAAAATTCCGTCAATACTTTGCAAGTCGATTTCGGGTGAAGGAAACCGATTCTTAACCCTTCTGCACCGGCTCGGGGCGCTTTGTCGATCAATTGGCATCCTGCATTTTCGGCCTCTGTTAATGCCTGGGCAACATCTTCCACGGCAAAAGCCATATGATGCATACCTCCTCCGGTCTTTTCCACAAATTTTCCGATCGGACCTTCGGGATCCGTAGATTCCAATAACTCAATTTTAGTTTGTCCTACCTGGAAAAATGCTGTTCTTACCTTTTGGTCTTTCACCTCTTCGATGGCGTAACAGGTTAAGCCTAATACCTTTTCATAAAATGGGATTGCTTCATCCAAACTTGTTACGGCAATGCCAATGTGTTCAATATGGGTTGGTTTCATCATGAAAAAATTTAATAAATGAATAAATTATATTTTGAATATATTTGATTTATAGTACTCTATGTTGTATAACATATTTTATGGATTAAATCTTATTCTTACTGAGGAATGTCTGATTTTCAAACTTACATGCAAAAGTACTGATTGTTATTGCGATTATCAAGTAAAAAACGATAGATATTTTCAGACTTATTGAGTTTGGAATCGTTCTAAATAGTGTTATTCGATTGAGAAATTAATTGTTTTTAATTTCCCTGGACAAGAAAGGAAAATGAGGTAATTTATTTGGAATAAACCTTTTTTTTCTGTGATTATTTTTGTTGAAAAAGTGGGTTTTAGAGAGATTAATCAGGCAAAAAAAACAACTTTTTGTTTTTTTATTTTTACAATCGGATTTATTTGGCTATCTTGTCACACTTTTTAAGAGATTGTAATTGAAAAAATAAGAGATATGTTTGATATTAGTGTGTATAAGAACAGGCGAGAAAAGTTAGTTGAAAAGATGAGCAGCGGTGTAGTATTGATTCTTGGCAATCATGAGGCTCCGGCAAATTATCCTAACAATACATATAAATTTAGGCAGGATAGTTCTTTTATCTACTTCTTCGGACTGAATTTGCCCGGTTTTGCCGGTATATTGGATGTGGATTCCGGTGAAGAGTTTCTCTTCGGTAATGATGTGGATATAGACGATATCATTTGGATGGGACCGCAACCTTTAGTAGCCGACCTTGCCGCCGGCGTCGGAGTAAAAAATTCCGCTCCTTTTGTAAAGCTGGCCGCTCATTTACAGGCCGCAATCAAGCAGGGACGCAAGGTGCATTTTTTACCTCCGTACCGCTACCGGAACATGATATTGCTGGAAGATATGCTTGGTATTCACCATTCAATGCTTAAAGAGTATGCATCGCTGGAGCTGATTAAGGCTGTTATAGCGCTTCGTTCCGTAAAAGAGGCTTGTGAACTGGAAGAGATCCATAGAGCCTGCAATATAGGCTATGGGATGCATTTGACGGCGATGATAAATGCCAAGCCGGGGGTGAAAGAGCAATATATTACAGGACTGGTTGAGGGCGTGGCTGCTTCGTACGGAAGTATGGTATCCTTCCCGGTTATTCTTTCACAACGCGGGGAGACATTGCATAATCACGATCATAGCCGGACACTGGAAACAGGCCGGATGATGCTGACAGATGCCGGAGCCGAGACCGAAAGTTGTTATTGTTCCGATTTTACACGTACAGTACCGGTAGGAGGGAAGTTCAATCAACGGCAGAAAGACATATATAATATAGTATTGGCTGCGAATAATAAGGCGCTCGAAATTGCCCGTCCCGGGGTGACTTATATGCATGTCCACTTGGAGGTATGTAAGGTACTGGCCCGGGGATTGAAAGAATTGGGACTGATGAAAGGCGATGTAAACGAAGCTGTTGCTGCAGGAGCGCATGCGTTGTTTATGCCGCACGGATTGGGACACATGATGGGGCTGGATGTCCATGATATGGAAGATCTGGGACAGATCTATGTGGGGTATGACGGAGAGTTCATGCCGAGCGGTCAGTTCGGGCTTGCTTCATTACGTATGGGGCGGACATTGGAGCCGGGATTTGTGGTGACCGACGAGCCGGGATGTTATTTTATTCCTGCGTTGATTGACCAGTGGAGGCAGCAGGGATTACATGAAGATTTTTTGGCATACGATGAGATAGAGCGGTTTAAGGATTTTGGAGGAGTTCGTCTTGAAGATGATTTGTTGATTACGCCTAATGGGGCGCGTTTACTCGGGGAGAGAAGAATTCCGATTACGGTCGAGGAGATCGAAAATACAATGGGATAAACCGTAGGTTATATTTATACAATAATATATCGAAAAATAGTTTACCGCATTGTGTGGCGGTTAGTTTTTCTTTTGTGGTGATATGCTTTAAATAAGATAATAATTAGAAAAAGCCTTATGCAAATTTTTATAAGAGTAATTCAATTATGGCTGTTTTTAAGTGTGGTGTGCGTGCTACGGGTGGCAGCCCAGATCGATCCGGATAAAGAGATACGACAGACATTTCAGATGGATTTGGGGCAAGTGACTCCGATTTGTATCAGCGGATCGGTGACGTTAAAGTGTCCTGATAATATCAATAATCAGGATGTGTTGGGATATGAATGGAGGATCAAAGGTAATTCTACGGTGATAGCAACAACGCGGGACCTGGTGGTATCTCCTCTGACCACGACCAATTATGAACTGCAGGTGAAATATGTTGTACGTTCGGATGAGCGGATTACAAACGGGGAGTTCGAGGCAGGAGATGTTTTTAACCAAGCTCAGCTTGGTTTTACTACGGATTATACTCATACAACTAATAATTCTGGCAGTGCTTTGAATCCGGAGGGACTTTTTAAGATAGCCAAGAGAGGTAACCAGTACCATGCGTCATTCGCTAATGTCGGGGATTGTTCTCCTGTTGCCGGCCAAGGATATATGATGGTTGTGAATGGAAATCCGGCGGCCAACGCTAAAGTATGGGAAGCGACTATTACCGGTTTAATACCGGGGAAGCAGTATGCTTTTGGCGTATGGGGTGTTTCATTGGTTTCCCAGAATCCACCTAAATGGAGGTTTACGATTAACGGTGTTAATGTGGGAAGTGAGTTTAAACCGACTTATAATGTATGGTCGCAATTTTATGTGGTTTATACAGCTGTGGCGAACACTGCAGTTATTTGCTTAGTGGATAACGAAACAGCACAGAGCGGTAACGATTTTGCAATAGACGGAATCTCTTTTGCACCGATTGTACTGGGTACGGGTGAGGTGGAGGTACGGGTATTGCCGAAAATAAAAGTAGCGGACTTGACCAACCTCGCAGTGTGTGAAGAGTCGAATCTCCGGGTTCAACCGACGGTTAATGGTAGTGATATTACGGCTTATGAGTGGAGAAAAGGTACGACGGTAGTAAATACCGGTAATCCTTATCTGGATGTGACGACTGCTGAGCTATCGGATGCCGGGACCTATACCTATAAAGCGACCGGTATTTGCGGTTCGGATTCGGCATCATTCAATCTGACAGTGAAGGAAAAGTTACGGTTTATTCCGGTTCGCGATACGGCATTTTGTAATAATACGAGGGCCGATTTAAAAGTAAATGTGACTTCCGGATATAATGTAAAATATAGTTGGAAAAATTGGGCCGGAGTTGTGGCATCTGGCTGGCAAGGTGCGGCGACTACCGATTTTTATAAGCTTGCCTTCGGTAGTGCCGATGTGGGTAAGTATACCTGTACGGTAACAAGTGATTGCGGTAGTTTTACCGGAGTTATCAATGCAACGTTGGATGTGCCGACGGCATTTACAACGGTTCCCCAGGACACGACTAAGTGTGTAGGCTCTAACCTCAGTTGGAATGTGGTTTCGAATAAACCCGGAAAGCCTGTTGAGTGGACAGTGCCCGGAGCGACAACTCCGGTGCCGTATACGACACCTTTTACAATTAACGGCGTGCAGATGTCAAATGCTGGACTTTATACGTATAAGGTAACGGGAGCCTGTGATTCGAAAAGCGGAGTGGTAAGCTTGGAGGTGCGTAGCGCACTGACCGGGTTGAGTGTAAGTGCCGACACGGTAATATGTCCGGGTAAGAATGTAATATTAAAGTCTATACCGGTGGGAGGAGAAGGTGTAAAATGTAAATGGTATGATCCTACCGGCAGAGATATAACGACGGGTAGTTCGTTCAATGTTACCATATCCAATATGTCGACGCAAAAGGAGGGAAATTATGCCGTGGTCGTGACCGATAATTGCGGTAATATGTTGACTGACACTGTGTATCTGGGAATGTTTCATAACTTTGACAATGTGACGATTACCCCGAATCAGATAGTTTGTCCGGGAGATAATGCGGTTATTCAAGTAATGGGAGCAATGGGGGTGACCTATACCTGGACACTTCCGAACAAGACAACGAGAACCGGATCGAAAATTACACTGAATAATGTGACGGCAGCAGATACCGGATTATATGTTTGCCAGTTGAACTGTCCATGTGGTAGCATGGCGTTGGAGTCCCGCTTATCTTTTTATCAGCCGATACCGGCACTTTCGCCGGTAGTGGAACGGAAGTGTCCCGGTGAGAATGTTACTTTTAGCGCGCCTACCGGAGGGACAATCGTTGGTTATAATTGGACGAAAGGTTCTACCAGCCTGGGCACTTCTTCTTCTATTTCGATAAACCCGATTCAGGCTTCGGATGGTGGAGTGTACACTTGTATGGTTACGGGAACCTGTGAAACCAAACCGGTTACTTATGAGCTTCAGGTGAAACCCCTGACTCAGATAACGAGCTATACACCGGACCTGTTTGTCAATCAGCATTCCCCTGTTCAGCTGTTTGTAAATGCTATCGGGGAGAATAATACTTACGAATGGAGACGGAACGGAGTTGTGGTTGGTGGTAA
The DNA here is from genome assembly GCA_031553705.1 of Marinifilaceae bacterium. Lineage (GTDB taxonomy): Bacteria > Bacteroidota > Bacteroidia > Bacteroidales > Marinifilaceae > JAVBLD01. The sequence continues at coordinate 75,528 of JAVBLD010000003.1, forward strand.
TAGTAATATATTGAATATTACGGATATCGGCACTTCCGGAGTGAACACCTTTACCGTTAAGGTGAAAGGCGATTGTTCCGAAGAGACGGTTACAATTATAGTCACTGTCGGAGATTATATTCCGGTGCGTCAGGATACTTTGGTAAATTTGTGTGAGGGGCGGGATTTTACATTTAATGCCGTTGCTATTCCAGCAGGATGCTCGTCGGGATCGCCGCTGACTTATAAGTGGGAATATAACGGTAGCACAATTAGCAATACTTCATTATTGGATTTAAAAACTCTTGCCACTACTGCGGCTGGGGTGTATACCTGCACTATTTCCGGTGCCTGTGGGATAATGATTGTAAAATTGCAGGTAGGGGTGATCGCAAAACCAAGAATTACCGGATTCCAGTATACATATAACTCCGGAAGTTTTGCGAAACTTCCGGATGTCATAGAACTTTGCGAGGAAGAGCAATTAACCGTTACGGCAGTTTATAGTGGAACAGCTCCGCTGACTTTTGAGTGGAGCCATAATGGAACTCCATTACCCGGGGAAACCTCTTCCGTGTTGCATTTCCAGCAAATTAACATGATGGATATCGGTTCATATACTTGTAGGGTTGTTGGGGTGTGCGACGAAGCAACGAGTTCATTTACTGTGATTGTCCGGCGGAAGCTGAGGATTTTGGATTCACAGGATGTTACGGAAGTGTGTAGAGGAACGGCTGTGGAGTTTGAAGTGACTACCTCGATGGCTCCGAATGTGACATATTCATGGACAGGGCCCGGCAAGTTCGACTGGAGCGGAGCCAATACTCCTATATACAGTAACCCTGCCGTGACGATAGAGGATATGGGTATATACCGTTGCGTGATCAACTCTTCCTGCGGTATCGATACGGTTTATTCCGAATTGAAGGTAGAGAGGGCATTATCGTTGCTTGAGAAGACAGAAAATGATACGGTATGTCCGGGAACTTATGTTGAACTATTCGCACGGGTAAATCTGGCCCGGGTAAACTGGCAATGGACTCTGCCGAACGGAGGCAGCAGTGCTTCGGAGCGTCTTGTGTTCAACGGAGCACAGAAAGCGGATGCCGGAACATACCATTTTACGGTTCAGAATTGGTGTAATGATGAGGTGACGGGTGATATTATATTAGGTATATATGATCCTATAGGAACGTTAACACTGAGTCCCGATACGGCAGTCTGCGAACACTCTACGATTAAGTTTGTCTCGTCGGTAACCGGTTCGGGATTACAATATCGTTGGATAGGACCTAATTATGCTGCTTCGACGGCTCCGGATATTACCGTGAGCGATGTCCGGACGGCCAATACCGGCAGATATGAATTATCGGTGACCGATATCTGTGGTAACGAGCAACGCGGTTCGCTGCAACTTTCCCTGTTGAAAGAGTTTGACGGATTGATCTTTGTCGGCGATACAACGCTTTGTGAAGGGGATAATTTGTCATGGACAATGCAGGGAGGCGCTGCCGCATTGCAATACACTTGGAAACGGGGTCAAACGGTCGTCGGTACCGGAGCAACACTCAATATTGCAAACGCCACTCCGGATATGAGTGACGAGTACACCTGTGTGATTGTCGGTACTTGTAATACGGTGGAAAGAAAAATACGTTTATCTGTATATAAAACACTGGAGGTAAGCGCTCCGGTGGATGCAGCCGATTGTATAGGCACTGATGTTGAGTTTACCGTAACGGCCGATGGTGAAGGTCTGAGCTATCTGTGGAATAAGGGGGGAGTAGAGAAAGGCGATCGTACCAAGACATTGAAGCTGCCTTATATTATTCCTACCGATGCCGGTGTTTATGAATGTTTGGTGACTTCTGCCTGCGGTAGTAAAACGGTATCATTTGAGCTGACAGTGAAGGAACCGACGTCGATCCTGAGCTACGTTTCCGACAAATTTGTCGCTAAAGAGTATCCTACTCAGTTATCGGTGTTGGTGGAAGGTGTGAATAATAAACACGAATGGAAACGAAACGGCGTTGTATTGACTCAAGAAAACCAGGCTGTACTGGATATTCCGAATGTCGGTCCGGTAGATACCTTGTATTTTACCTACACGGTAAAAGGCGATTGCGGAATGGATTCGGTTCAGATGAGAATTAAGGTGGGGGATTATATCCGGGTACAAGAGGACACAAGTGCATATACCGTATGTGAATACAGTACCTATAGATTCTATGCCGATATTACACCTCATGATTGTTATGGGTATGAGACGTTTAATCATAGGTGGGAATTTAACGGGAATGTCGTGAGTACATCTACACTGCTCGAGTTGGAGAATCTGACTCCGGCCCAGGCGGGAAGATATACTTACCACATGGATCACGCTTGCGGTGATACGACATTGTATCTGGACATCCATGTGACCAATTTCCCGAAAATTACGAAGATCGATCCGGCATCGGCTTATCTGACGGAGGGAGAGATACATAAGATTCAGGTGACCGCTACCGGCGATAGTCTGGCGTATAGCTGGAAGAAGGATGGAATAGAACTGTTCGGGCTGGATTCCACAACCGTCCGGTTTGAACCGTTGGCGCTTGATGATAAGGGTGTTTACCGGGTGACTGTAGAAAATGGTTGCGGTAGTATTTTTGCCGATTCCAGGTTGGATGTGTGGAAGAAGCTGATCATGATAACGCCGAAAGAACAGGATGTCTGGGCTTGCTGGGGAACGGATACGACGTTTACCGTAGAGGCGATCGGGGAAAATGATATAGAATATAAATGGTATTATAATGACGTACTGATGGATGTAGCTCATATAAGCAAGCTTACTCTGCCTGATCTTGAGAAGAAGGATGAGGGGACATATAAGTGTATACTGACCAGCCGGGGTGGAACGGACACCTGTTATATATATATGCATGTGAATGAATTACCGGATATTACCATAAAAGGAAGCTTTAAGATATGTATGAATGACACGGATATATATCAGGATTATGACGTGGAGAGCAGCGATAGCCGGTTGATTTACCAATGGAGTATCGAAAACGGAACATTGGATTCGAGACCTGACCGGGCATCGGTTAAAACTACATGGACCGGTACCGGAAACGGAACTATATCCGTAGAGGTTACTTCACTGACGACCGGTTGTTATAATTCGGCTAAAGAAAATGTCATTCTAAATCCGCTTCCGGTAATCAATTTTGTCGTACCGGATACGGTGGGTTATTGCCTCGATTCGCTGAAGTTGGATATGGCATATCCGACAGGAGGAATCTATACAGTAAATGGAGTTCAGGATACAAGGGTGAAATTCGATAATAAGTGGACTAACTATTACACCGTTTATCAGTATACGGATCCTGTTACCGGTTGCTCCGCTTCGATCGAGAAAACAATTATTGTAGACAGGGAGCCTTATATCTACCTGAAACAGGATACGGTTATAACAGGTATATGTAAAGAGGTGGAACTGGATATCATCGGACATTCCGAGGGAAGCATCCAATGGCGGGCATTGGATAATCTGGTTGTAAATAACCTATTGAATGCGGTATTTACACCAGCGCTTCATATCGGAGCCGATGCGCTGATTCAGGTCGAATTAACCGATAGACACGGTTGTAAGGCTTCCGATGGCACGCATATTTCGATTATTCCGGCGCCGGAGGTACGACTGATGAAAGATACTGTAATAGGAGTATGTAATGATCTGATATTGACCTGTGGGTATTATGCTCCTTATTTCAGTAAAATGGAGTGGGATCCGGCTGCTTCTGTTCAGGTAAATGTGAATGCAGTGGATAGTGCGTTGTTCTTAATCAAAGATATCGGGAATTACAATGTTACGGCTACCGTGACCGACCTGTTCGGTTGTGTTGGAACCGATACGGTAAATGTTACCATAGAGGGAATTCTTCCGGAAGATAAGGAGGTTTGTGTAACCGATGCTCTGGCGATAGATTGCTCTATATACAGTCAGTATGTATGGAGCGACGGCTATAGCGATGTAGTACGTGTGATGGATCAGCCGGGAGAGTATTTTCTTGAAATCACTGATAAACACGGTTGTACAGCGGATATGCGTTATAATATCCATCCGGTTCCTGTGATACATCTTGCGGATACTTTTGTTTATATCGGAAAAACGGTTGATTTCGTGGTGGATACTGATCCTGCTTACGGACCTTACCAGATCAGATGGCAAGACGGCAGTTCCGCTCCTGTGATGCATGCGGATAAGGATGGTTTATACAGTGTCGTGGTAAGTGATAATGTCGGATGTAGCGCTTCCGATTCTGCTTACTTTGAAATAAGACTGCCGCGTATCATCGCGCCGAGCGGATTCTTACCCAAGAGTACCGGAGAGAATTCCAAGTTCTATTTGAAGGAAATTGACTTTGTGGGCCATTTTGAGATGTTTATATATGACCGTTGGGGAGAGTTGGTATATAAAACCGAGGAGATAGGCTTTAAAGGAGGCTGGGACGGTACCTATAAGGGAAAGGAATGTATGGTAGGTGCTTATGTATGGATTGCCTTTATTGATGGGAAAGAGATTGGAAAAGGCTCATTGATGTTGATAAAATAATAAGCTCGATCTTGCAGAAAACCGTTTTCTGCAAGATCGAATAAATTGTGTATAAGTATAATATATGTCAACTTTACAAAAGACGGGCGAGTAGACCGATAAAAAAAACGCTAAAATTTTAGTAGAGAAAAAAAATAGTTTACCTTAGAAGCTCGCTTAGTTGAAAATATATTAATTTGTAAAATATTGATTTTATGAGATTTGTAGTATCAAGCAGTACAATGCTTACTCGTTTACAGGCAGTAAGTAAGGTAATCGGAGGGAAACCGATACAACCTATTTTGGATAATATCTTATTGGTGGCTACCGAAGGTATGCTATATGCTACGGCGTCGGACAAGGAGACGACAATGGAGGCTAAGATCGAATTGGAGCGTTTGGAGGAGGCAGGAAAAATCACGATACCTGCTAAGATATTGCTGGATATTTTAAAAGAATTTCCCGAACAACCGCTGACATTTGATATCAATACCTCCACAAACGAGGTAAAGATCCTTTCGGAAAGAGGAGAGTTTTCAGTGCCCGGTGAAAGTGCGGATGATTACCCTGTTCAGGCGGCTTCTACGGAGCAGAGTACTGAAATCACCACGAAGTGCGGTTTGATGCTGGAAGGGATCGTGAAATCGGTTTTTGCAACGGCAAATGACGATTTGCGGCCCGTGATGAATTGCATATTGATGGAAATGAATGAGGACAATTTTACGTTCGTTGCATCGGATGCGCATAAATTAGTACGTTACAAACGTTTTGACGCTAAGAGCGAAAGTGGACAACATACCCTGATATTGCCTAAAAAGCCGGCTTTAATGTTAAAGAACATCCTTCCAAAGGACGACTCCGATCTGAAGATCTCATTTAACGAGAAGATGGCTTGCTTTGTGTTTGGTCATTACAAAATGACCTCTACTTTGGTTGAAGGGCGTTTCCCGAACTATAACTCGGTTATTCCCCAGAATAATCCGAAAAAGATGATTGTAGAAAAGAGGGAGCTGTATAACACCCTGCGCAGGGTGTCGGTGATGGCCAATCAAGCTAGCAACCTGGTGAAGTTTGATGTGAGTACCGGTGAAATGGTCGTTTCCGCCCAGGATGTAGACTACTCGATGTCGGGACATGAATCGTTGAGTTGCCAGTATAACGGTGATTCGATATCAATAGGCTTTAAGTCTCCCTTTGTGTTGGAGATATTATCTAATATTGAAACGGAAAATGTTGTGCTGGAACTTTCAGATCCGACCCGACCTGGTTTGTTCTTACCTTTTGAGAATGAACATGCCGATGAAGATTTGCTGATGTTATTAATGCCGATGATGGTATAACCGGTTTTACCGGATAGAATATGACAGGTCATAGGTGCGTTAGATACCTGTGACCTGTTCTCTTTAATTAGAACGTTCAGATTAGGATCTAAAATTTTTCAGATGAATTTAAATTTAGCCAATAGTATTATATTCCTTGATTTGGAGACGACAGGAATAAATATTGCGAAAGACCGTATTGTTGAGATCTCCGTGTTGAAGATATATCCGAATGGGAAAGAAGAGCAAAAAACGATCCGGGTTAATCCGGAAATGCCAATCCCGGAAGAAGCTTCAAGAATACATGGCATTTATAATGATGATATAAAAAACGCTCCTACATTTAAAATGATTGCCCAGGAATTGGCCACTTATATGGAAGGATGTGATCTTGGCGGGTATAATTCGAATCGGTTTGACATTCCCCTTCTGGCTGAAGAGTTTCTGCGGGTAGGGGTCGATTTTGATATGCGAAAACGGAAGTTTGTGGATGTCCAGACGATTTTTCATAAGATGGAGCAGCGTACGCTTGGGGCAGCCTATCGTTTTTATTGTGATAAAAATCTGGACGATGCTCATTCGGCTGCTGCTGATACGATGGCAACATACGAAGTGTTGAAAGCACAGCTGGAACGATACGAAGGGGTATTGCAGAATAATATCGAGTTTTTGAGTAAATTTTCTGCTCAGAATAAAAATGTTGACTTTGCCGGATTTATTATTTATGATGAGAATGGAGTGGAGACTTTTAATTTTGGAAAAAATAAAGGACTTGCCGTAGAAAAAGTATTGAAAGAACAACAAGGGTATTATGATTGGGTGATGAAAAGCGATTTTCCGCTTTACACAAAAAAAATCCTAACTGAGATAAAATTAAGAGGGTCGTTGTTGTTTAAGTAGGCTACCTGTTAAATTAACAATTAATAATTGGGGGAAGGTTGACAATTTGAGAGTTTGGGACTTAAATAGAGGTTTATGTTGGAGCTGATAAAAAAAGAGTTAAATGGTTTCTTGGGTTCGATATCGGGATATGTGGTGCTGCTGTTTTTTTTGGTAGCTAGCGGATTGTTCCTGTGGGTAGTTCCGGGGAATTATAACGTGATAGATAGTGGGATAGCCGATTTACAGCCTTTCTTTGCGATAGCTCCGGTGCTGTATCTTTTTTTAGTTCCGGCATTGTGTATGCGGTTGTTTGCCGAAGAGCGCCGCGCGGGTACATTGGAACTGCTGTTTACTCGTCCGGTATCCATATCCAAAATTGTATGGTCTAAGTATTTTGCCGGCCTTTTCCTAGTGTTACTTTCGATTTTGCCAACGATTATTTATCCGGTCAGCCTTTATTTCTTGTCGCAACCGGCGGGTCACATCGATACCGGTGGTATTATCGGTTCATATATAGGCTTGGTGTTTTTAGCTGCCATTTATGTTGCAGCCAGTTTATGGGCTTCTGCCGTCACCGACAATCAAGTGGTTGCCTTTTTATATGGGATGGTCGGTTCTTTCCTGTTATTCAGTGGTTTTGATTTTCTGAGTGATTTAAAATGGCTACGGGATATTCAGTATGAATTGCTCTATTTGGGATTTAATTATCATTATGAACCAATGTCGAGGGGAGTGATAGCCTTGAATGATGTATGTTATTTCCTGTCCGTTGTTTTGTTTTTCTCTTTTCTGACGATTAACCGCTTCCGGAAGGAACGTTCTCGTATTGTTTATGCGATCGTCCTGCTTATTGCAATAAATGTGATCGCCTCCCGGCTGTATTTCAGAGCGGATATCACTAATGATAAGCGTTACACTTTATCGGAAAATACCCGGCAATTGTTGCGTAATCTGAATAGAAGAATAGATATTGATATCTTTTTGGCCGGAAAATTACCTCCGGGTATGCAGAAATTGCAATATGCCACGACCCGGATGCTGGAGGAGTTTCGCCGGATTGCCGGAAACCACTTCAGTTATACAATCGTCGATCCTTCTGTAATATACGATAAGGAGGAGAAGAAAGCGTTGGTGAAGTATTTGTCCGAGCGGGGGATCATGCCGGTAAGCCTGAATCGGAGAAGTGAGGATGAGACATTGTCTCAGCAGATTATTTTTCCTGGCCTTGTCGCATACGACGATACGACAGAGGTAAGTATAAACCTGTTGCAGAATATGCCGGGGTATGGAGCCGATGAGAATATCAACCATTCGGTGGAAGCTTTGGAATATGAGTTAACTAAGGCGATCCGGTTGATTATCCGGAAGACTAAAAAGTCAGTGGCTTTTTTAGCCGGCCACGGAGAGCTGCCTTATCCCGAAGTGGGAGATATAGTAAAGGCTCTGTCCTACTATTACCATATCGATTTTATCGATACCGATACGTTGATGACTGATTTGGAGCATTACCAGACGTTGATCATAGCGAAACCGACCCTGCCGTTTTCCGAAAGGGATAAGTATGTGATTGATCAATATGTGATGCATGGGGGACGTGTTTTATGGTGCGTCGATGAAGTGGATATTAACGATGAGGTGTTACGTTATCAAGAGAAGGCTTTTGCAATATACCGGCCGTTGAATATTGAAGATTTGCTGTTTAAATATGGGGTACGCATTAATCCGGAACTGATTATGGACGGGAACTGTGTGTTGATCCCGATTATAACGGGCGTTCATGGAACTACGCCTCAGTATAGCCCGGCCCCTTGGTACTATGCTCCGTTATTATTGCCGCAGGAGCATAATCCTGTTACCGCAGGTATACAACCGGTACGGATGGATTATTCTAATAGCATTGATACAGTGGGAGGAAAAGACGGGCTGAAGAAGACTGTGCTGCTTGCTTCCTCACAATACACTGCCGCCGTGAAAACGCCACGTGAGATATCCTTGACAATTGCCGGTGAGAAAATGACCGAAAAAATGTTTAACCGACGCTTTGTTCCAATTGCGATGATGGTTGAAGGATCTTTTCCGTCCCTGTTTACATACCACGGAATGGTTGGGAAGGATTTTAAGGCAAAGAGCGATTATAACCGGATGATTATCGTTGCCGATGGAGATGTAATACGCAATAAGGTCCGCGGGGCCGGCGAAAATGCAGTGACTGTTCCGTTGGGATATGACGAATATAGCGGCCAAATGTATGGGAACCGCGATTTTATATTGAATAGTGTGAATATGTTATGCGATGACGAAGGATGGATGCCTTTGAGAGCTAGAAATTTGTCGATTTATCTGCTTGATAAGACAAAATTGAAATCCGAGCGTCGTTACTGGGAGATGCTTAATCTGTTGACACCTTTGACGTTGGTGTTATGCGGAGGAGTCGTTTTCCGCATTGTTCGCCGGAGGAAATACGCAAAATAATAAGACGGCAGGTTTGTTTTTGCGGGTCTTATATATAAATTGCGATGAAAAAAACAAAGTAAAAATTTGCAAAGCCGTTAATTTGACCTATCTTTGCACCGCAAAATTGAATGGTTCAGTAGCTCAGCTGGATAGAGCAACGGCCTTCTAAGCCGTAGGTCGTGGGTTCGAATCCCGCCTGGATCACTAAAGGGTCAAAAGTTGTGCAGACAAGACCCCGGAAGGAAAAGTCAAAACCTCCTAAGATCAGTGTTTTAGGAGGTTTTTCTGTTTTCCGTCCATCATTGGCGGGACAGCGTTAAGTCGATAAAAGACACGTTGCTCGCTACGGTTTCGCTACGCTTTTACCTTTTCCGAAAAATCATAGCGAATTTCATCATAAGTCGCACATTATCATTATTTTGCCCAACCTGATTTCATAATAGATAGCATAGTTTTGAATTTTAAAAATGTAGGATTATGAGGTCGAGATTCAGTGCTATTTTCTACCCCATCTTATTTTCAGTTAATAAAATTAATTTTGTAACATTAAAAAAGTGAGATTATACATAAATGAAGTTGTCAATTTTTCGGTTGTATAACGGCTAATAGTGTTTTACTTTTGCAGTAAGAATAATCGGATGATTTACAAAAATATGGCGGAGCATTTTCAATACGAAGAAAAAGAGATTGAACACCTGAAGAGGGTGGATAAACGGTTAGCAGCAGTAATCGACAAGGTAGGCATAGTAAGAAGGGCTGTGATTCCCGACCTTTTCACTGCGCTCGTGCATTCCATCATCGGTCAGCAAATATCCGCCAAAGCACATCAAACCGTTTGGGAGCGGATTCGAAAGGAATTGGAAGAAATATCCCCTGCTGTTATTGACCGTTTGCCGTTGGAAAAATTGCAACAATTCGGCATTACATTTAAGAAAGCAGCCTATATCAAATCGGCTGCGCGAAAAGTCATAACCGGTGAGTTTGATATAAGTTCGCTTCATTCTTTACCGGATAAAGAAGTTTGCGCCAAACTTTCCGAATTGGACGGTATTGGCGTGTGGACGGCAGAAATGTTGATGTTGTTTTCCATGCAACGTCCCAACATTCTCAGTTATGGCGATTTGGCTATCCTTCGGGGATTACGGATGGTATATCATCATCGGGAAATTGACAAAGAACGTTTCAATAAATATAGGAAACGTTATACGCCTCACGCTTCTGTAGCCAGTTTGTATTTGTGGGCGGTAGCGGGAGGAGCCGTCGATGGGATGAAAGATTATATCCCAAAGAAAATAAAGAAAGAACGATAAGTAAAATAAAAAATCAACATAGTCATATGGAAACGGAAAGAGAGATATTCTACAAGGCGTTTCTCGATAGAGATCCTTCTTTTGAAGGCGTGTTCATAGTCGGTGTAAAAACAACCGGTATATTTTGCCGTCCGACCTGCCCGGCCAAACCCAAATTGGAAAATGTCGAATTTTTCCCATCGACAAAAGAGGCCATGCTCAATGGTTATAGGGCATGTAAAGTATGTAAACCATTGGAGAAACTAGGCAATCCACCTTCGGACATCAGCCGGCTATTAAAGTATATGGACGATAATCCCGCCGTCAGAATAAAAGATAGCGACCTTAAACACTTGGGATTAGAGCCGAATCAGGTTCGCCGTTGGTTTCTGAAAAATTACAAATTTACGTTCCATGCTTACCAACGAATGCACAGGGTGAATAATGCCTTCCAGCGCGTTCGGGCCGGGCAAAGCGTGACAAATGCTGCATACGAGTCTGGTTACGATTCGTTAAGCGGATTCAACAGTATGTTTAAAAATATTATTGGAACTTCCCCCCTTTACAGTAAGAATAAACGTATTGTCAGCATCACCCGTATCGAAACGGATTTCGGAACGATGATAGCGGGCGCTACCGATAAGGGAATCTGCATGTTTGAATTTGCCGATTATAAATTGTTGGAACTGGAACTGAAACAATTGACCACCTCGTTGAAAGCGCCACTTGTACAGGGAAACAATGTTTATTTCGATATGCTTCGGAAACAATTGGACGAATATTTTAACGGTGAACGTAGAAAATTTGACATCCCGCTGGATTTGGTCGGCACGGAATTCCAAAAAGAAGTATGGCTCGGATTGTTACAAATACCTTACGGTTCTACGACAACCTATGCAAAACAAGCCGAACGATTGAACAAACCGGCAGCCGTAAGAGCCGTTGCCAATGCCAATGGGAAAAACAAAATCTCTATCATTTTGCCCTGCCATAGGGTTATCGGGGCAGATGGTACGCTGACAGGTTATGGCGGAGGCATTTGGAGGAAGAGGAAATTATTGGAACTCGAAAAAGAGGCTATCAGTAAAGACTTATGATTAGAATGTATATATTGGGATAATGCTGGCGTAACCCGGTTTTGTTATTTTATTTTTCTGTTTTTCGCCGGTATTTTTTTAGTAAATTTGATCTATCGTTTGTTTTTTTTAAAAATTGAGTTTCAGTTATCTCCATTTTTTTATTTGTTATCTCCAAGATTAATAGTTAATTATTTGCATAATTCGATTATTATTCTTTAATTTGTACTCGAGAGGGAGATGAAATAGTGGTATTTTGTATAGGTGATGTCTTTCTTTAAAGAAAATTTAGTTAGATTCAGGGTTTGATAGATTTTTAAAAATCTATAATATTGGTTTAGTTAGTTTTAAGGTTATTTAAATTATGCGTTTAGTTTAGTTGGTTAGCGTGGTTTGATTTAATTTAGTTGATTTTAGCTAGTTAGCTTAGTTGGTGAGGGGTGTCTGCTGTAAAGGTCAGACACCCTTTTTTATGTCTATAATAATAAGATCTGGTAGAGGGTGTATTTATTGGTAATTTTTTTGAAGAATCGGCCAAGTAATAATGGTAAATCATTTTTCCGGTTGTACTCTAAAAATAAAAATATAATTTTGCAAGCAAATATCTTATATAAACATAGTAGGGGCGGGCGAATGTTTGTCCCCAGGGGTGATACTTAAAGCATGAAAATGACGAACAGGTTGATGTTAATTCTATTAATGGTGTCGGGGATCTATTTTCCCCTCCGGGCGAATCCGCTTTGGATACGCTATCCGGCTATTTCACCGGACGGAAAGGAGATTGTATTTACGTATAAGGGGGATATTTATAAGATATCGGCTGACGGAGGCCAGGCCCAGCAATTGACGACTCACCCGGGATATGAATCATGTCCGATGTGGTCTCCGGATGGGAAGTGGATTGCTTTTACAAGCGACCGGAATGGGAATTTTGATATTTTTATGATGGCTTCTTCCGGAGGAGTACCACGGCGGATAACTACCCATTCGGGGAAAGAGATTCCTTACACTTTTACTCCGGATGGAAAGGAGATTGTTTTCGGGGCAATGATTCAGGATCCGTCTGGGAGCGTTTTGTTTCCATCGGGATCGATGGCTGAGCTATATGCCATATCGGTAGAAGGAGGCCGGCCAAGGCAATTGTTGGCTACCCCTGCCGAACAGATCTGTTTTTCGAAACGGGGCGACAGTTTTTTATATCAGGACAAAAAAGGTGGAGAAAACGAGTGGCGTAAACATCACACTTCTTCTATCACCCGGAATATCCGGTTGTACGACCTGAAAAGTGGTAAACACACTATGCTGGTCGGTTGGGCAGGGGAAGACCGCGACCCGGTGTTTGCTCCAGATCAGCAGCATATCTATTTTTTGAGCGAACGGGGTGGTTCGATGAATGTTTATCAGTTTCCGTTGGCACAGCCGGAAAAGGTAGAGGCTGTCACTTCTTTTAAAACTCATCCGGTCCGTTTCCTGACTATTTCCGATAACGGCCGGCTTTGTTTTGCATACGATGGGGAGTTGTATATTAAAGATGAAAATAAGAAACCGTTAAAAGTAAAGGTGGAATTGATCCGGGACCAGGACAGTCCTGTCGAGTTTATAACGTTTGCTTCCGGAGCTACCGGGGCGGCAGTGTCTCCGAACGGAAAACAGGTTGCTCTGATTATTCGGGGAGAAGTATTTGTGACATCGACGGATTATCCGACAACTAAGCAGATAACCGCAACCCCGGAGCAGGAGAAATGGCTGAGTTTTGCACCGGACAACCGGACACTGGCCTACGCCAGCGAACGGGGTGGGAATTGGAATATTTACACGGCAAAAATAGCCCGTCCGGAAGAGGTTGATTTCCCGCACACTACGCTAATTGACGAGCAGCCGCTTTTTTCAGATTCACAGAAAGAACGTTTTGCTCCGCAGTTTTCTCCCGACGGAACGGAGTTGGCGTTTGTCGAGGATCGGACAAAACTGATGGTGTTGAATTTAAAAAGTAAAAAAATCCGCCAGATAACGGATGGTAAATATCACTATCGTACCGATGAAGGGTTTACCTACTGCTGGTCGCCCGACGGCAAATGGTTTGCTCTTGAATTTATCGGCAACCGTCATGATCCTTACAGTGATATAGGCATTGTAAGTTCTTCCGGTGAAGAGGAAATCATTAACCTTACCAATAGCGGATATATGAACCGGAATCCCCGGTGGGTGTTGGACGGAAATGCGATCCTGTTTAGCAGTGAACGCTATGGAATGCGTAGTCATGCTTCATGGGGAAGCCAGGATGATGTGATGGTTGTTTTTCTGAACAGCGATGCCTATGATAAATTCAGGCTAAGTAAAGAGGAGTATGAGTTGTTGAAAGAAGAGGAAAAATTGATTCTAAAACAGAAAGATACCTCCAAGGTAGAGGAAAAGGTTAAGAAAGCCGATGCTAAAAAAGAGATTGTTCTGGAATTGAAAGGAATAGAAGACCGGATCGTCCGGCTGACACCCAATTCATCGGGTCTGGGGAGCGCTATATTGAATAAAGAAGGAGATAAACTGTATTATCTGGCCGCTTTTGAAGGAGGGTATGACTTATGGGAGAGAGATTTACGCAGCGGAAGCACAAAGATACTTTATAAGTTAAATGACAGTGGCGGCTACCTGGAGATAGATAAGGAGGGGAAAGAGCTGTTTTTGCTGGGGCGGAATATCCAGAAGATTAGTTTGACCGGTAATAAGCAGAGTCCTGTCGGTTACCGGGCGGAGATGAAGTTGGACCGGGCAGCTGAGCGGGCTTATATGTTTGACCGGGTACGCCGGCAGGTCGATAAGCGTTTTTATGTAAAGGATCTGCATGGAGTGGATTGGAAAATGATGACGGGCGCTTACGAAAAGTTTCTGCCGGATATCGATAATAATTACGATTTTGCGGATCTATTAAGCGAATTGCTGGGTGAGTTGAATGTTTCGCATACCGGCGGGCGCTTTTCTCCCCGTCTTGATGGGGATGAAACGGCCGAACTCGGGTTATTATTCCGTTGGAATGATAAGGGAGATGGTTTGTTAATTGACGAGATATTGGAAAAGGGGCCGTTCGACGAGGCCCGATCTAAGGTGAGAGCTGGTCATATCATTGAAAAAATAGATGGTGTTGAAATTCGTAGGAATGTCGATTATTACCCGTTGCTGAATAAGAAGAGCGGTAAAAAGGTACTGCTATCCGTTCACGATCCGGCAACCAAAGAGCGTTGGGAGGAAGTTGTAAAACCGATTGGCCGTAACCAGTTGCAAGGCTTGTTATACCAACGATGGGTGAAGCAACGGGCTGCTGATGTGGAACACCTTTCCAATGGCCGCTTGGGGTATGTGCATATTTCCAGCATGGATGATGCCAGTTTTCGCTCGGTTTATTCCGATATTCTGGGTAAATATAACCATTGTGACGGGATTGTAATCGATACCCGTTTTAATGGAGGTGGGCGGCTTCATGAAGATATTGAGGTACTTTTTAGTGGTGAAAAATACTTTACGCAGGTGATCCGGGACCAGGAGGCGTGTGATATGCCGAGTCGCCGTTGGAATAAAGCTTCTGTTATGCTGATTGGCGAGGCCAACTATTCCAATGCTCACGGTACTCCTTGGGTATATCGTTATAAAGGAATCGGAAAGCTGGTCGGAATGCCGGTGCCGGGTACAATGACCAGCGTATCATGGGAGACACTTCAGGATCCGTCACTGATATTCGGTATCCCTATCGTAGGTTATCGGTTGGCTGATGGTTCCTATTTAGAAAATAAACAGCTGGAACCAGACGTACAGATTGCCAATACTCCGGAGATAGTTGTTACCGGAAAAGACGAGCAATTGGAAAAAGCGGTGCAGGTATTATTATCGGAGTTAGACACTCAGAAGGCAAAGAAAAAATAATTACGGAATTCGATAATGGAAGGGGTACTATTATTTGTAATCCTCTTTATGATATCGGCATTCGTAAGAGTCCAACAATCACCGGTTTATTCGGGAACTGTTCTGGATAGTCCGGCAAAGGTATGAAAAATGCACAACTTACCCAATGATTAGTTACCAACGGATTGGTTGTAAATAGAGTGGTTACTCTACCGTCACCGACTTCGCCAGGTTACGGGGTTGGTCAACATCCCGGTTTTTGTTCACGGCGATATAATAGGCAAATAGCTGCAGTGGTACCGATGCCAGGATCGGGGCAAGGCATTCGGTAGTGGCGGGAATCGATATACAGTAGTCGGCGATGCTGCATACCGTCGTATCTCCTTCGGTTACGATTGCTATGACACGTCCTTTGCGGGCTTTGATTTCCTGGATGTTGCTGACTGTTTTTTCGTAAATATTGTCCGATGTAGCGATAACAATGGTAGGCATTTCATTGTCAATCAAAGCAATCGGTCCGTGTTTCATTTCTGCTGCCGGATATCCTTCGGCATGGATGTATGAGATTTCCTTGAGTTTCAGGGCGCCTTCAAGGGCGGCCGGATAGTTGTATCCCCGTCCGAGATAGATGAAATTATGGGCGTAGGTAAATATCTTGGAGAGGTCTTTGATCTTTTCGTCGAGTTTAAGCACTTCTTCTATCAATGAAGGGAGGTTTTGCAGGTCCGCCACGATCTTCCGGAAATACTCCTCTTCGATGGTCTTTTTCTCATGAGCAAGGGTGAGGGCAAGCATCGCCAGGACAGTTACCTGTCCGGTGAAAGCTTTTGTTGAAGCCACTCCGATTTCGGGACCCACATGGATATATGCTCCGGAGTGTGTAGCGCGTGCGATGGAGGAACCCACAACGTTGCATATCCCAAAAATAAAAGCTCCTTTTGACTTGGCAAGCTCCAAAGCTGCGAGAGTGTCGGCTGTTTCGCCCGATTGCGATACGGCGATCAGGATGTCGTTGCTGTCGATCACCGGGTTGCGGTATCTGAATTCGGAGGCATATTCCACCTCTACCGGAATACGGCACAGATCTTCGATCAGGTGTTCACCGATCAGTGCGGCATGCCACGATGTCCCGCATGCCACGATGATAATGCGCCGGGCATTCAGAAAGCGTTCTTTATTATCGATGACCCCCGAGAGCACAACACTGGTACCACCGACGTTAATACGTCCGCGGATGCAGCTTTCGATCGTCCGGGGTTGTTCATAGATCTCTTTTAGCATAAAATGGGGAAAGCCGCCCTTTTCCAACTGACTGATGCTTAATGTCAGCTGCTTGATGTCAAGAGTACTTTCCACGTTGTTTAGATTTACCACTTTAAGCGGTTTATGGCGGTTGATAATGGCAACTTCACCATCCTCAAGGTAGACCACCCGGTCCGTATATTCGACAATCGGCGTGGCATCCGACGCAAGAAAGTATTCATCTTTACCGAGTCCGACAACAAGCGGGCTACTTTTGCGGGCAGCAATGATTTCGTCCTTATTATTTTTCTCAATAACAGCTATCGCATAGGCGCCGACCACTTCCTGCAAGGCGAGCTGTACAGCTTCGACAAGGCTGCAGTTGTTTATGTGCCTGATATACTCGATAAGCTGGATCATCACCTCCGTATCGGTATTGCTTCGAAAAGTGTAGCCGTTTTCGATCAACGCCTCTTTTAAAACGGTATAGTTTTCAATGATGCCGTTGTGTATCAGGGCAAGCGTTTCTGTTTCGGAGTAGTGAGGGTGTGCATTCGCATTATTCGGTTCGCCGTGCGTTGCCCATCGCGTGTGGGCAATACCGATGTTGCCGCTGACATCCTTGCTGCCCGCAAAGCTTTCCAGATCATCCACTTTACCTTTGCACTTGTATACATTCAGCGCTCCGTTTGTGTTAACTAAAGCAACTCCGGCACTGTCATAACCTCTGTATTCCAGCCTGTGAATCCCTTTAATAAGAATCGGATAAGCATCCTGCCAACCGATATAACCGACAATTCCGCACATAGTCTAGAAATTTATAAATAACAAAAATATGTTTTTTCCTCTAAAGTCGTTTTTGTATTATAGATTTTTAGGTAAAATCTACTAAAACCTCAATATATTGATGCCGGATCTATTTCATTGTGTGTTTGGTTGTCTCCCCCTCACGATTGTTTCAGTGGATAAACATTTGATTTTAAAGTGTTTTATGTTGTTGTTGATCTGAAAAAACGAATGGAGGCAAGGAAAAATTAAGAGAATTGCCTCCATTTGTTTTTTAATTTTCTTTTCGAACAAGAAAGATCGAGTAATTATTTTGATCTAATATATTGATTTGTTTAAAAATATTTCATATTTTTGGAAAAATTTATGCAAATAAAAATTGAAGCTAAATAAATATAAAGAGATGAAGCGGTTTATATTCTATAACATGTACCGGTTGATACTTTCTTTATCCTGTAAAAGTAACTGGAAATGGATCAGCCATTATAAAGTGATAGTCGGAGTTGCTTTTATCGCTTGTACGAGTAATGCTTGCCGGGAAAGTAATGCGCAGCAAATGTCACAAAAAAGTACCTATCTTCCGGAAAATGCTTCTAAGAAAAAGGATGTTATCTATCGACAGACGGAGAGAATCGCGAGCACAAATAGAATAGATATAATACAGAATGAAAATACGATGGTTGAGGAGGCTCCTAGCTTTCATGGAGATATTAAAAAATATATCAAAGAACATCTTCGGTATCCCCAGGAAGCGATCAATAGTAACATTTGGGGGAGAGTGCTTGTGCAATTTATAATAGAAAAAAACGGACAAGTTAACGAAGTTGAGGTCTTCTGCTCAGCTCATCCTCTACTGGGTAAGGAAGCTGTAAGAATGGTGAAAGAGATGCCGCCATGGCAACCCGAAAGACAACAAGGTGAAGCGGTAAGGGTGAGGTATACGCTTCCGGTGTTTTTTTCCAAAGAGACATTAGATAGCTTGCGAAGAGATATAAAAACAAACGGGGATGAAGTATTTGGTTATGTGATGGTGGAGCAGGCTCCGGAATTTAATGGAAATTTGAAAAAATATATTTCGGAAAATTTGAAATATCCGCCGGAAGTAAAAAACGAAAAAATTGAAGGGAGAGTGATCGTTCAATTTTTGATTGATTCTTTAGGTAAAATCAAAAACGTGAAAGTGTTACGTCCATTACATCCTCTTTTGGATGCGGAAGCTATACGGATTGTAAAGGAGATGCCGGATTGGGCACCCGGGCAGATGAGAAACAAAAAAGTGAATATTTTTTTTACACTACCAATCGTTTTTAATCTGGATAATAAATGATATGTTTGTTCTGTCAATAAGTCTCTTGCTTTATGAAAAAAGAGTATTTATCCCATGCAATGGCGAACCGACTATCAGTGAGTGATTTATAGAGTTGATACTCATGCAAAATAAATGGCTTAAGGTGACAGTTATTACGAATGGTAATAGTAATCCTGCTGTTTCTTGGTTTCTGCCGTTTGAAATCGGATTTGAAGAATGTTTTTTATGGTTTCGTCGGTGTTGTTTTCTTTCTAATTAACAAGGATATATTACTTATGTTCTGTCAGGTCTGAAATAAAATTATAAGATAAAAATTCTGATTTTACGTTCAGAATTGGTACTTTTGTAGTTTGGTTGGTAACGAATTTAAAATGCATATTAGGAAGGAAAATAAATTGCCTACGGAAAAGGATAAAAAGATTTGCACACTGTTTGATGCTGCGGATCAAAAGGGGATGGAATTGCTATTTGATTCCTACTATCGCTTGCTGGTTAACTGGGCAAATACTTTTTTAAATGATATACAAAAATCGGAGGATCTGGTTCAAGAGCTGTTTGTTGATATATGGGAAAATAAGATCTATCGTAAATTCAAACCGGAAACTCTTTCGTCATTTCTTCGTTTGCTTGTTCGTAACCGGAGTCTAAATAAGAAAAAGGCTCAACGGGATCTGATTTACTATTTTACGGAATTGGAGCAGGTCGAAATAGCATGGGATGATTACAATGACAGGTACGAAATCATATTATCTGCTATTCATAAAGAGATTGCCTTATTGCCTCCCCGCTCCCGGAATGTTATTAAAGAGATATTTATCGGAGGACTAAAATATCGGGAAGTAGCCGAAAAATTCAATATATCCGTTTCGACAGTAAAGTCGTTGGTTACAAGTGCTATGGCTAGATTGCGCGAACGCCTCGGGGACCAATCGATACATATTTTCTGGTTTTGGGCTGCAGTTAGAGGGCATAAAAGAAGATTCAGACTATAGGGTATATATTTCCTTTATAAATATTTTTATATGTTAAATAAAGTCAAAAAACTAGACCTTTTTTCTTTTTTTTTGTTCTATAGTAAAAGATAGACGTTTGAGGGTATGACGTACAAAAAAATGGATAAGGAAATAGAGGATCTTTTAATCTCAATGTTGGGTGACGGATTGAGTGAGGAGGAGAAATGTAAGTTAAACCGATGGTTGGAACAGGACTCGAAAAACCGGCTGGCTTATCAGGATTTTGTCAGTCGTTTTTTACAGTTGCGGTGGGTGCAGGAGAATGAGTTGATAGACGATTTAAAGGCAAGAGAGATTATTTTCGGTGCTATAAACAGGAAAAAGAACCGGCGGTTTTTGTGTTATTCTGTTGCCGCTTCTGTTGCTGCTTTGGTTCTGACCACAGCTTTATTCTTTTTGATTCATAAGGAACAGCCTGTAAGGTACGTTTCGGTCGAGCCCGTTCTTGTTCGTCCTCAAGCCAAGCTCTTTCTTTCGTCAGGAGACAGTATCAATTTATCCACCCATAGCGTTTCCATTAAAGAAGAAAACGGGGCTACTCTTCAGGTAAGCGGAGAAGATGGTATTACATATCGTTCCGATACGGCTGACTTGAAAGATAAAGCTATATACAATAAGATCGTCGTACCTCGCGGAGGAGAATATGTTATTACCCTGAATGATGGCACCAAAGTATGGTTGAACGCGGAGTCGGAATTAGAATTTCCGGTAAAATTCTCAGGCCCGGTGCGGGAAATTTCTTTAAAAGGAGAGGCTTATTTCAGAGTAAAAAAGGATGCGGACCATCCGTTTAAAGTGCGTTCGGATCGCTATTCCGTGCAGGTATATGGAACAGAATTTAACCTGAACGCTTACGATTCGGAACGGGTGGAGCTTGTGCTTGTCGAAGGATCGGTCGGATTTCGTCCGAACCTGGCAGGAAAGGAGTTTAAAATGACTCCTAAGCAGTGTGCTGTCACAAATGTAAATACGGGGAAAGTTGAGGTCAAAAATCTAAAGGACGTAGATTTATACTCCTATGTTGCCTGGATAAGCAAAGATATGGTGTTTATGAACGAATCGCTGGAATCGATTATGAAGAAGGTTGCCCGGTGGTATGACATAGATGTTGTTTTCCAGCATGAGAATGCCAAGTATACACGTTTTGATGCGAATGTTCCTAAATATGCGGAAATAAAAGAGTTTCTTTATTTCTTGGAAAGAACGTCAAGCGTAAGATTTGAAATCGACGGTAAGACCGTGATGGTCAGTTTACAATAGAAAATGACGGAAAGCTTGCACCTTTCCGCCACTTAAGTCAACGATAGATACATGGGGATGTACTATCATTTATTTAATTTAACTCTTTACAAATGTATGAAAAAAAAGCGAAATGTGTGTCCTTTTATGCTGAAGCATATAAAAAAAGGATGGATGATTATGAGATTATGTGTCGTCTTTGTCGTTTTGTTTGTGTTTTCAGGCTATGCTGAAAGTTCGGCTCAAAATCAGCTGATTACGCTAAATTTAAGAAATGTAAGTTTTTTCGAACTGTTTAATGAGATTCATAAACAGACAGGGCTTCGTTTTGTTTACAATACCGACCAGTTGAATAAGTTGTCGGCTGTAGACGTGCGGGTCGAAAACAAAAAAGTGAGCGAAGTGCTGAAAGATTTGTTTGCAAAAACACCGTTTACGTATGTCTGTGAGGATGATGTAATTATGTTGATGCCCAATCCTCAGCAGCAGAAAGAAATACAGCTTGAGGGGAGAGTTGTAGACGAGCAAAAAATCCCGCTTCCCGGAGTAAACGTGAGGGTTAAGGGGGTGCTGCATGGAGCGATCACCGATAAAGATGGAAACTATCGGATAACCCTGCCGGCAACCGAAGGAATTGTCCTGATTTTTTCTTTTATGGGGATGGAAACGGTAGAGATAAAATATGCCGGTAAAAACGTTATTAATGTGGTGATGAAAGAGGCTGTCACCCTTTTAGATGAGGTGGTGGTAAGTACCGGTTATCAGAAAATCGAACAGCGTCACCTGACTAGTGCGGTGACTCACGTTAAGATGGAGGATATTATGGTTCCGGGGATTAACACGATCGACAAAATGTTGGAGAGCCATGTGCCGGGTCTGATTTATATGCAGAATTCGGGACAGGTCGGAGCGACGCCCCGGCTGAGAATCCGCGGGACATCCACGATTCTAGGAACTCAGGAACCGTTATGGGTGCTTGACGGTATTGTGTTGACCGATCCGGTGAATGTCGATCCGAATCAGATCAACGACCTTGATTTTGTAAATCTGTTGGGAAATGCCATTTCGGGATTGAATCCGAATGACATCGAGGCGATTGATGTTCTGAAAGATGCTTCTGCAACAGCGTTATACGGAACAAGGGCTGCCAACGGAGTGATTGTGATTACCACAAAACAGGGAAAACAAGGTGCTCCACGAGTCTCTTATAGTTTTACTGGGACTTTGTCTCCGCGTTCTCGTTATACTGACCGGTCTGTATATGTGATGAATTCCCGGGAGAGAATCGATTATTCCCGGGAGATTATAGAGAGAGGGTTATATTATCCGGGAATAAAAGAGTGGGTCGGATATGAAAGTGCTTTATTTGATTATTGGAATAAGGTGATCGATTTTCCGACGTTTAAAAATCAAATAGACCAGTATGAAACGTCAAATACCGACTGGTTTGATATTATATGCAGGGATGCTTTTTCGCATAACCATACGGTTAGTCTTTCCGGAGGGTCTCCTAATGTGAAATATTATGCATCTATCGGTTATGCACAAGAAAACGGGGTATTACAGAAAGAGCAGATGGATCGTTATAACGCTATGGTCAGATTAACGATAAATGATAAAAAGTTTACCGGAAATTTCTCGTTAATCGCTAATATAAATGAAAAGGATTATACTCCAACCGAATTAGGAATCATGGATTATGCCTATAATACCAGCCGGGCAGTGCCGCTTTATAATGCGGACGGTTCGTTGTGGTTCTACTATGTTACGAAAAATAATATACGGGTACCGTTCAATATTATACATGATCGGGATAACAGCGATAATCTCATAAAAGGGTCTTCGTTTATGTTTACTTCTATGTTGGGATACCGCTTTTTGGAGTGCCTGAAATTTGATGTGACCTTATCTTATAATGTTGCGAATACCGATAATACCGTCTATTTGGGAGAGGCTACCTCATTCGCCGAGTCGCTACGGGCCGTGGATGATGCCACTTCGACGATGCCTTTTGGAGCACAATTGACTAGAACGAATACCACGAACAACTCCTATACGGTTCGCGGACAGTTGAACTTTAATAAATTTCTCGATAGCCAGAATAAGCATTTAGTGGCAGTTGCAGCCGGAGCAGAGCTTACATCAACTCACTATACCGGTATGAAACAAATTCATAGGTGTTATCTGCCTGACCGGGGAATGTCGATTTCAAAAGTAAGTATATCACAATATCCGGCTTTTGGGAGTTGGTTGGCCACCGATCCTAATGCCCGGGGTATATTAACAGATCAGTTGACGAATAAAGTGGGGACGTATGCTACGGTTTCCTATACCTATGATAACCGGTATACGCTCAATGCCAATATGCGAGTCGATGCTTCGAATAAATTCGGTAGTCAGTCAAATAAGAGAATGTTGCCGATCTGGTCGACTTCCGCTCGGTGGAATATGAAAGGGGATATATTTAAGCATATAAAATGGGTGGACGATGTGTCTCTCCGTGCTTCTTTCGGGTACCAGGGGAATATGCCGGATAATGAAACGCCGGAACTGATTATCAGAAAAGGGGAGATGAATTCATTTTTTGGAGAGTATGAGTCGCATGTGCACGCATTTCCCAATCCAGATCTGCGGTGGGAGAAGGTGGCATCGTTTAATTCAGGTCTTGATGTAGCATTGTTCCGTAACAAGGTGAGAGGAAGCGTATCTTACTATTACAAAAGGACTACAAACGCTTTCCTTAAAAAGCAGGTCTCTGTAATAAACGGAGTGACAACGTATGTCGTGAATGAAGGAACGGTTGAAAATCAAGGATTTGAGCTGAGTTTGAATATTACTCCCGTTGGCGCTTTCAGTGGGGGAGGAGAAGGATTCAGATGGTCATGCGATCCTCAGATCGGACAGGTATTGAACAGATTGATCGATAAGACTATGCATAACAAGACACAGCAGACATTGCATGATGAGTATACTTATGATGATTTCTTGACCGGTAAAGCGCAGGTGGTAGGAATGCCATTGAATTCGTTTTATTCTTACACGTTTACACATTTGGATCCGAAAGACGGACGCCCGATGTTTGCCCGTGTGGATGAAGAGGATATGGACCGTTATTTAGATATGGAGTCGAGAGAGCAGGTTTTTGCTACGGTTATGGAATTCTCGGGAAGAAGGGAACCTTTTATTCAGGGAGGAGTGAATAATACATTCTCTTATAAACGGTTATCTTTGGGTTTGAATCTTGCATACAGTGTTGGTTCCAAGGTGCGGTTACTTAAACTTTATCCGACGAATCTTAGCTCAAAGAGTGTGGCTCCGCAGCCGGTTCAAAATCTCCGGCGGGAATTTGTACATCGATGGAGGCAGCCAGGAGATGAGAGATATACTAATATTCCAGGCCTTTTGTCCAATACCGCGTATGAGAATACATTCAGCCCCTGGTGGAAAGATGAACCTTATGCGTTTGCTCAAAATATCTGGCAGATGTACAACAACTCCAGCGTACGGGTGGTAAATGGAGATTATCTTAAGATACAAAGCATCAATTTGCGTTATTCCGTGCCGGAAAAGCTATGTCGTAAGATGTCTGTCGAATCGGCTTATATTTCTCTTTCCGGAGCGAATATCTATACTTGGAGCCACAAGGCGTTGAAAGGCCAGGATGCTCAGTCGCAATCAGGTACTGCCGAACATATCAGCGTTCCGATACGTCCTACTTATACGTTTAATCTCAACTTAACGTTTTAATGCAAAATAGTATGAATAAGAATATAATATGGTTGTTGGTCGGGTTGCTCTGTTTTTTCGGCAGTTGCTCCGATTTTCTGGAAGAGAAATCGCACGATCTTACTTACGCCTCGTCCTGTAAGGACATGAATGAATTGCTTGTCGGGGGAGGATATATGAAACATGTCAGTGGTGATGTCGTTAGTCGGCAAGGACTGCCTCTTGTAGTAAATGGTGGAGATAATGCTCTTTATTTTCCTTGGATCCATGTGATGGATGATGATGTTACTGCATATTGTGCCGGAATAGGTTTGGGGGAGGCACAGACATACGGACAACTTGGGTCGTTTTACCGTTGGGAAAAGGATCCGTGCAATGTAGAAGGGAATTTTTATAACGATAATACTTGGGACCGGTTATATAGGCATATCGGAGTTCTGAATGTAATACTCAATAAGGTGGATGAGTTTACCAACGATCCGGAGTCCGAACGGGACCAGGTAAAGGGCGAATGCTATTTTTTACGGGCAGCTTACTATTTCCTGTTAGTAAACTTTTATGCTCCTCCTTATTCTCATATATCCGCTTCTTCCGATCCGGGTGTACCCTTGAAGATCACTCCTTATATTAATATGAATAAGGATTTCACCCGAACCCCGGTAGATACGGTCTATCATCAGATCGTAAGGGATCTTCAGGCGTCGATCGCCTGTCTGAATGGAAAGGTGCCGAAATCGATTCATCGGGCGAGTGTGGATGCCGCAAGGGTTTTATTAAGCCGGGTATACTGTTATATGGGAAAATGGGAGTTAGTACCGGAGCTTTGTGATGAGGTATTGAAAGGAAACTACTACCTGTTACCGATGAACGAGTGGAGAAGTAAGTCGGGTACTGTTTATTCCGATCTTGAGGAGGCTAGGCGAAATGTTGTTTATTCGTCCTCCCCGGAGACAATTTTTACCCAAGGAAGTTATTCGCTTTTACAGGTATGTGTATATTCAGGGACTGCAGGAGTTTCAACGTTTGTAGCGTCGAGCGAGCTGACACAGCTATATGATCCCGATGATACACGTCCGACTTATTTTTTTAGAAATGATAACGGTACTAGTTTTCATAGAGTGCCTTATAAATTTGCTAAGAATTATGAACCTCTTCAACCGGAGGCTTCCGATAATTTCCTGATCCGGTTACCAGAGGTCTATCTGAATAAGGCTGAAGCACTGGCGATGAACGACGATAATGAAGGAGCAAGAGATGTGATCCAGCAATTAAGGGCCAAAAGATATATTACAGGCCTGTTGCCTGCGATGCCTGCATTGACCGGAGAAGCCCTGGTAAATTTTATCCGGGATGAACGGCGACGTGAGCTCTGTTTTGAAGGACATCGCTGGTTTGACCTGCGGCGTTATGCGGTAAGCTCTAAATATCCGATGGCAAAAGAGATCCGGCATGATGTTTATGGAAACGGAACTTCTTCCGGTGCAGGTGTTCCGGGAGTGTGGGGTGGATACTATAAACTGGAGCGTTTTCCGGACGGAGGATGGGTGTTGCCTATTCCGCAGTATGATATTGAGAAAAATCATTGGAAATTGGTTCAAAACGAACGGCCGGAGCGTATGTTGATGGAATAAAACGGAGGTCTTTGTTTAAAAATCAAGTATGAAGAAAGTAAGATGATTTTATTTAATAGTTATATGTATGTTACAATATATACAACAAATTATATGGATAGAGTCGCTTTAATTTTCAACTTTTAAATCTTTATGTATGAAAATAAAATTAATATATGGATTGATCGCCTGTTTATGGTTGGTCTCCTGCGATAAGAAAGAGGATCGGGTTGAGCCGTCGAATGCCGACAAGAACTGGTTCGAGATCAAAGATAATCCGTCGGATGAACTGGATCATTTGATTTACCAGGTGTATAAAGAAACGGGTGTCTCTATTTTGTATAATGATACGCTTGGATATGAAACCAGGTATGATGGTTATGGAAACCCGTATCTCCGTTATGAGAAAATACGCCTTGGCTATGCATTAATGTACTCTGCACCAGGAACTCAAAAATATAAGCTGGCAACAGACCGGCAAGGGGTCTTGGAGATGGTTCAATTGATAAATGATTATGTTCTTCCGGTTATGCCTCCCGTTGCATTACCGATGTCTTATTTAGTTGTAGGGGAGTTGACGGAAACGCAACAAGGCGCGACGGTTTCTATTCCTGTCTATAGAGATATTACTACAACTCTTGTTCGTATCGACACGGTAGAAAGAATGTCTGAAGGCGAAAAAGTAATTGCGGCTGCTAAAATTATTGGAGGAGGGGTGTATAGTTATCTGGTGAGGTATCTTACGGCCAAGGAGTTGAATGAATTTTACGATATAACCAATTTTCTAACCGTTCCGGGCTTGAGTGACAATGTACCTGGATCGGGGGCGAAATATCCTCGTTATGCTACCGCTTCTTATCAGGTCTCGAAAGGTGTTTCTCCTAATCCCGAGACTTATGGCTTTCTATATTGGTTTAGTGTGACTAGTACAACTTACCGTTCAATCCGAGAAATAGATGACTTTATGTCTTATATCGCTTTGTTTTTTAGTACTGAAGAGGCTGAGGTGCAAGAACGTTATAAAAACTTTCCTGTAGTTCTCAAAAAATATGAGGTGGTAAAGAAGATGATAGAAAAGGTTGTTATTTCGATTTAATAGTGTAAATGTAAGAAATTTAAAAATAGTTGTTGACCTGTTTTATCTTTGTAGATCCCTTAAAAGGGGATCTACAAAGGATGTGGAAAATTGCGGGGACAGACTACGGAGATGTAAAAATAATATGAAAAAATTGAGTTTATTAATATGCTGTTTTATTGCCGTTGCGGTTCGCCTTTCGGCTCAGGATCCTTTGTTGAATGTGCTGAAAGATGAACTGTCGGTGGAGATGAAGCAGTTGCAAAAACAGGATGTCCCCCCTTATTATATGGATTGCCGGGCGGTGGATGAGAGAAATATAACGGTAAATACCACTTTCGGTTCGTTGATTAGGAGTAGCGATACCCGTTCGGTACTGTTTGTTCCGCAAATCCGTGTCGGAACGCCGCAGCAGGATAATTTTAAAGATACTGATGTGGGAAGTTCATATACGATACAGGGGCCTGTATGTGGGGTATTGCCGGTAGACGGCCGTTTCCGGGAGGAAGCTTTCCGGGAGGGGATATGGAGTGAGGTGAAAGCGCGGTATGAATATGTGAAAGGCGTATATCAAAAAATGATAGATAATCAGGATATTAAAGTGGAGAGTAGTGATAAATCTCCGTGCTTTTCCGATGTTCCGGTGGAAAAATACTATGAAGCTCCTCTTTCTCCGGAAAAAGTTACGATTGACTGTAGTAAATGGGAAGAAGGGCTTAAAAAAATATCCCGTATCTTCAAAAAGTATCCGGAAATATTGCAAGGCGACGCTTCAATGAGTTTTAGGGTGGTAAGAACCTATTTTGTAAATACCGAGGGTTCAGAAGTGGTTCACAACCTTACCTATGCCAACTTGATTGTAGCCGGAATGGTGCGGGCAGAAGACGGGATGGAGTTACCTTTGCACCTTACTTATTTTGCTTACCACCCTGATGACTTGCCTGTTATTGACAGTGTTTGCAGGAAGGTTGAGGTGATGGTCGAAAAGCTGATGGCTCTTCGTGAGGCTCCGGTGGTAGACGCTTATCGTGGCCCTATTTTGATGTCGGGAGCCGCTGCCGGCGTGTTTTTTCATGAGATATTCGGACACCGGGTCGAAGGACAGCGTATGCGTAGGGATTCTGACGGCCAGACGTTTAAAAAAATGGTCGGTCAGTACGTGTTGCCGGCAAGTATGCAGGTATATGATGATCCGACGTTACGGAAATATGGAAAACAGGATTTGAACGGTTATTATAAATATGACGAGCAGGGAGTTCGGGCTGAGCGAGTGAATATAGTGATTGACGGCAAAATCCATGATTTCCTGATGACTCGTAAGCCGATGGAAAATTATCCGAGAAGTAACGGGCATGCCCGGGCTACTTGGGCGTTTGATCCGGTGTCACGCCAGTCGAACCTGGTGATTGAGACAAAAGATCATAAGTCTGAGGCAGAACTTCGGAAAGCGTTTATAAACGAATTGAAAGCTCAAGGTAAAACCTACGGGTATTATTTGGAAGAGGTAACCGGAGGATTTACGCAAACCAATAAATTGCAAATCAATTCATTTAATGTGACTCCTTTGGAGGTATATAAGGTATTTGCGGATGGTCGGCCGGATCAATTGGTACGGGGCGTGAATTTGATCGGAACACCGTTGGCGATGTTTTCGAATATTATATGCGCCGGGGGCGCATCCGAAGTATTTACCGGTATGTGCGGTGCCGAATCGGGTTCGATTCCGGTGACGGCGATTGCTCCAGCTCTGTTGGTAAAGGGAGTTGAGCTGCAACGTAAGGCAAAATCCCAGGCAGAACATCAGATCTTAAAGAGACCTTGATTTTTGCGGCGCCAAGGATGGCAGCATCTTGATTGATATGGTATATGTCGCTTTGCGGCGATAAAAAGAATGAAATAAAAGAAGGAATTATATGAAGTTAATGAGATATGGCCTGGTTGTTATTATTTTGTCGATTACCAAATTGTTGGTAGCGCAAACAAAAGAGGATCAGGTTATTTTTAATGCGATGCGGGATGAAATGAAGCGGAGCATGCAATTGAAAACAGAAGGGAAAGAGAGTCCGTTTTTGATCCAGTATTATTATATCCGGAGTAAAAAAATGGATGTCGATGCTAGTTTAGGTGCGGTTTTAACCTCTTCGGAGACCCCTGTCAATGCTGTCGGAGGAATCAGATTGTTGCTGGGAGATTATAAACGGAATACGGAAGAAATCCTGAATTCGAGAACGGTAAACGGATTTCCGATGCCGATTGATGTGGATTATGATGTGATTCGTGAAAAATATTGGTTTTATTCCGATATGGCTTATAAGATGGCCGTTATGATACAAGCGCATAAAAAGCAGATGGAAAAATTGAAACCGAAGGAAGAATTGGAGCTTGCGGAGTTGATGCCTATATCTCCGATAGAAAAGATCCAGCATCTTGATACGTTATTGATTTTGGATCGGGAAGCCTGCGAGAAAAAAGTGTCGGAAATCTCTACCGTATTTGAAGAGTTCAGTGATCTGTTTAATTCTACCGTATCGATAAACGGCAAAATAGAGGATTATTACTTAGTTTCGTCGGAAGGGGTGACCATAAAAAAGCAGATGCAAAGTCTGGTGTTGTCCGCATCTGTGAGCGGTATGACAAAAGAGGGACGGATAATAATGGAAGGATATTCGACTTCTGCAAAGAGCCTTGATGCTTTTCCTCCCATCGATACGATAAAGAAGCAATTGAGGCGGGTGGCGGAAAATCTGGAGAAATTCAAATCGGCGGAATCATTCAAAAAATATTATTCCGGACCGGTGTTGTTTGAAGGCGGAGGCGCTTCGGCTTTGTTTGCTCAATTTACGAATAATGTATTAATATCCCCGAAACGATTTGCGATAGGGGAAGGTGCTTCGGCATCGGAACTTCCTCTAGCTGAGCGATTTACAAAGAAGGTGACGGATGGCCGTTTGACGGTAAAAAATTACACGACGCTAAAAGAGTACAAAGGAAAGAAACTAACCGGTCATTATGAAGTGGATGCCGAAGGAGTTGTTCCGCCCGCCGAATTGACGTTGGTAGAAAACGGTTTCCTGAAAGGCTTTTTAAATGACAGGATTCCGAGGCAAAATTTTGAACAGACAACAGGCAGTTCGAACTATTACATGTTTAATAATAGGATTTATAACAAAATCGAACCGGGTGTCCTGCATTTCCAGGTGACAAAAGGATGTAAGCCTAAAGAACTGAAGAAGAAATTGCTGAAAGCGGCTAAAAAGGAGAGACTTGAGACGGCTTACATTGTAAGAAGGGCAGATGGAATATTTCCGTTGGTGTATGAGGTGGATGTGAAAACCGGAAAAGAGAAGCAGGTTGTCGATGTGAGCGTCAGCCTTCCGACAGGATTCGGACGCCGTGACTTCCGGGTAATCGATTTTTCGAATAAAGAGATTATTACCGGGAAGATGATTTATCCGTCCGGAGTACTATTGGAGTCGTGTGAGTTGAGTAGGATCGAAAAACGGAATGAGAATTTGCCGCCGTTATCTCTTCCTTTGACAAAGAGTGTAACAGGCAATCAGGAGTAATGCAAAATAGATAGAGTGAAAATGAAAAAGATAGGACTATATATTGTAATTCTACCGGTTGTACTTATTTGTACCCTCGGCGCTTACGGACAAGACCCGTTGTTGAATATCCTGAAACAGGAGTTGACCAAACAGATGGAGGAACTGAAGGCAAAGCCTTATCCTCCTTACTATATGAACTATAGAGTGGTGGATGAGTATAAAACAGTACTTTCCGCTTCGTTTGGGGCATTGATGGGGGATAATGAGACACATACCCGTAGCTTTGTACCTCAGATCCGGATAGGAAATGAGAATCGGGATAATTTTATTAATGAGGATATGGGAGCGATGTCTCTTCCGGGACAGGGACCGGGCATCGGAACACTTCCGATCGGCAATGAGAACATTGAGAAAGCTGTCCGGCAGGGAATTTGGGACGAGGTAAACAAACGGTATAGATATGCGGTGGATATGTATCACAAGATGGAGATAAATGAAAAATTGAAGATTGAGGCGGCGGATAAATCTCCTTCCCTGGCCAAGGCGCCGATAGAACATTATTATGAAGAACCACTGTCGGCGGATAAATTAAAAGTGGACAAGGTGGAATGGGCGAAGCGGCTGAGGGAGATATCCGGTATATTTAAAAAATATCCTGAGATTTTGGATGCTTCCGTTGCTTTGGTAAAGCAGGTTGTACGTACTTATTTTGTCAGCAGCGAAGGAACCGAGGTCGTTCATAATCTTATCTATGTTCGTTTGATGATCATGGCACAAACGATGTGTGATGATGGAATGCAATTACCATTGAACCTCTCCTATTTTGCTTATGATACAAAGGGAATACCTGCTAATGAAGAGATCATTAAGGATGCGGAAAAATTGGCAAAGACCCTGGTAGCATTACGTAAAGCTCCTGTTGTGGATCCGTATACCGGTCCGGTTATTCTCTCCGGAGAAGCCAGCGGGGTTTTCTTTCATGAGATATTCGGCCATCGGATCGAAGGTCAGCGTATGCGGCAGGACTCTGACGGCCAGACCTTCAAAAAGATGATAGGACAATTTGTTTTACCGGAAGCATTCCAGGTGTATGATGATCCGACATTGAAACAGTATAAAGGCGTGGATTTGAATGGTCATTATAAATATGATGAACAAGGAGTGAAAGCAGAGCGGGTAACGGTTGTCGCAGATGGTAAGATGAACGATTTCCTGATGAGCCGTAAGGCAATGGAGAATTTTCCGAAAAGTAACGGTCATGCCCGGGCAATGGGAGGATTTGATCCGGTATCCCGGCAGTCAAATTTGATTATTGAAACAAAAAATTGTAAAAGTGATGCGGAATTACGGGAATTGTTATTAAAAGAGATTAAGGCGCAGGGGAAAGAGTATGGTTTCTTTTTTAAATCGGTAAATGGTGGTTTTACTCAGACCGATATCCGTGCCATTAATTCTTTTAATGTGGCTCCTTTGGAAGCCTACCGGGTGTATCTGGACGGCCGGCCGGACGAACTGGTCAGGGGAGTGGATCTGATCGGAACGCCGTTGACGATGTTTGCAGGTATAATGTGTGCCGGCGGGGAAACGAAAGTGTTTACAGGCATGTGCGGAGCGGAGTCGGGGTGGATTCCGGTAACGGCTATTTCGCCGTCGATCCTGGTAAAAAAGGCAGAGCTGCAAAGTAAGGCAAAATCAAATGTGGTACCTCCGTTGACCAAGAAACCGAGCAGTAAACAATGAGTTATAAGTTATGAATTATGAGTTATAAAACTGGGGCAAGTGGCAGGTAGCAAGTGACGAGAAAATTCGATTTTCAATTATGAATTGTTAATTGGAACTCACTTTCAACTTTCAACTTTCAACTTTTAACTTTCAACGTATGAAATATTATATATTATTTTTATTTATTTTTTGCTCCTTTTATCAATCGGCAAAAGCGCAGACGGGTGAGGATAAGGTGATTCTGAAGGCAATGCAGGATGAGTTGGAGCGTAGTCGGGAATTAAAACTACCCAATGAAGAGAAACCATTTTTTATTGCTTTTCATTTTGTTCGTTACAATCAATATGAGATTAAAGGGAGTTTAGGGAGTATTATTTCTTCAACAGCAAATGAACAACAATCTATTGGGGCTGTTGATATACTTCTGGGCAATTGTAAGCAAACCAATCAGAAGTTATTCGGAGCGGCTGTACCGGGCCGGTGGATGCCGACGGATCTGAACTATGATGAGATGCGCCGTCGTTACTGGTTGCAGGCGGATAGGATATATAAAGACGCCGCATTTATGTTGGCGGATAAAAAAGCCCATGAACAGACCGCATTGCAAAACGAATCGGCGATAGACGACTGGACGTTCGCCTCTCCGATTACCCGTTATGTGGATTCGAAAAAGGACATTGCGTTTGATAAAGCCGGATGGGAAGACAAGGTATGCGAACTCTCGGAGGTATTTAATGCGTATCCCGAGCTATTTGATACAAGCGTAGCGATTAAAGTGTTTCAGGCGGATGTTTATATGAAGACCACCGATGGAACGACGTTACGTTATCCCGTTTACTCGACGATGCTTATGGGGATGGCCAGAGTTATTACGAATTCGGGTGGATCATATTTCGATAATATCGTAACCGTGGCCGAATTTCCGAACGAACTTCCGGACATTGAAGATATGAAGAAAAAGTACCGGGAATTATGTGAAAACCTGGTTCGGATTAAAAATGCAACGCCTATGAAGGAATCTTACTCAGGGCCGGTTTTATTCGAAGGAGCTTGTGTCGCACAACAATTAGGCAGGATTATGAATTCAATCCTTACCCCTACCCGGCAGCAAAATAATTTGATAATGCTAGGAAAAACTTCGGTACGGGATCGCTTCGAAACAAAGATTGTCGACTCGAAATTGACTGTAAAAAACTATGCTCACATGAAAGAGTATAAAGGTCAGCGGGTTTATGGAGCGTGCGAATTTGATGCGGAAGGTGTAATACCGGAGGCAGAGTTGACTTTAATTGATAAGGGGGTGTTAAAGCATTTTTTAAATAATCGCGTACCTAAAATTGACGCGCCTCAATCGACGGGCAGCGCCCGGTTTCAATTGACAGGAGGGGTTTTGTTATCTACTTCGCCGCACATTTTACATATCTCAACTTCTGAGGGAATGAGCCGGGAAAAAATGCGGAAAGAGTTGATTAAGATAGCAAAAGAAGAAGGTTTGAAGTATGCCTATATTATAAGGACGGGGGCCGGATCGCGCTTTCTTCCATACCGGATTAATGTAGAGACTGGAGAAGAGGAGTTGATAACCGATCTGTTTTTTTTCGGGTTTGAGTTTGACGATCTTCGCCATTTGGTCGGAATATCGAACGAGGAGGTGGTTTGCACTTCCCCCTATGCCGATAACAGAGCGCCTATAACTATTATCGCTCCTGCAGGATTACTTATGGATAACTGTATTTTATTAAAATCCAGACGCGCTGATACGAAGGAAGTGCTAGAACATCCGATGATGCGTATGTCTAAGAAATGATATCTATTCACATCAATAAAAACAAACAGTGTTATGAAAAAGAGTGGAATATTAATATGGATTGTTTTCCTATTGCTTGGTATGTCGGCCTGCGACAATATCGTTGTAAAGTCGAATGTTACTAAAGAAGATGACCTGCCGCCCGGTACGGAGTATGTTGCCGACGGAGAGCATTGCTTAAATGTCGTTTATTATGTCCCGGCCAATTTGGATACTCTTTCCAGATGGCATAAGCGGTTGTCCGGTATTACATTGTATATGAAAGAGTTTTTCCGTCAGGGGATGGCGGATGCCGGGTATAAAAATCCTCTATTCCTTATGTTGAATAAGAATAATCCGGCCTATATAAAGATTACTTACCTGAAAGGTAAATATGAGACGACCGGTACGCTCGGAAGAAAACAGATTATGGAAGAGGTATTTGCTCATTTTAAGGCGAAACCGTCTGAGCAACTCAGTAATCAGTTCCTGGTTTATGTGCCGAAATTTCGGACAACAAAAGATTCAATTGTCGGTTTTACCGCCCGGATACCGGACGAGTCTGAAGCTCCGGCAGCACCTAGTGAGATTAAGCCTTGGAATTGCGGCTTTGTGATTGCCGAATGTGATCACGAACGGTTTGAGATCAGGCATGTTAATTCACCGCGGGCAAGAAAGAAATATCTGAGTAAAATGCCTTCAATCGCACATGAATTAGGGCATAGTTTCGGATTATACCATAACGGCAACCTTTCTGCAAGTTTGTATTTTTCAATTATGAGAAATGTTGCGGCGGATAGCACCAATATAAGAAGATTCCGTCCTAATCCTGCGGATGCTTTGTGTATGAATGAGCTTTCGGTATTCGGAGGGGATGACGGTGATCGTTCCGTTCAGCCGGAGATAACCATCACAGATGTGAAGTTGGACCATTTTGCTAACGATACGATCCATGTAGAGTGTGCGTTCACCTCCCCCAGTGAGATTACAGGCGCTATTATTTATGTCGATCCGTGGTCGTCGACGGCCGGAGCAAAGGCGGATACCGATTCGACAACCTATTCGGATGACGATCAAATTACAATTGTCGTAAAGAAAATAGACCGTACGGGCGATCAATATCATTTTGTAATGGAATTTCCTTTCTCGCAGTTATCCGGTTTATATCGGATAACCTCTATGAAATTATCGTATGAATTCCGGTTCCGCTTTGTGGCAAAAGGAGGCTTAACCTTCCCCTATCGCAGTGTAAAAGGAGGCAGTATAAACGGCATGTTCCGCTGGCCTTTCGGAATGACAAGAACAACGATCGTGGGTAGCCGGCCTACACAATATATATACGCAACTGATATTGCGGCGAGATATCGAAAATAAGTGTGCATAAAGTTCTCTAATTAGAGTGTTGAAGAATGGGGAGCCCGAAGGTATATATGCCGGAAGGGCTCCTTATTTTTATATTTATCCGGATATATTATGTCAAAGGGGTATACGAACCTTTTTTAATTGTTAAAGCTTACCGATATGTTTAACGATCGCATTAATGATAGTATTCCAGTCCAGATAGTGTACTTCATGGCCTCCTCCATCGAGGGTGATCAGGGTCGAGCCTGGGATTGTGTGGAGAAGGGCTTCGGCATGGGCAAAAGGTAAAACGATGTCTTCGGTTCCGTGGATAATCAGGGTCGGTGCGGTGATTTTTTTTGACTCTCCGTATAAATCCTCCCCACCTTTAAGGAATGAATGATTAAACATACTTAATAGGTTATTGGCCCTGTCGAACTCGGTTTTGGCCAGTAAAACGGCTTTTTTTTCATCGAATGGATGCCTGGAACCATTCAATAGCCTCCAGCCTCCGACCATATATCGGAGTACCTCATCCCGGTTTTCCCAGTTTAACGTTGCCGCCGAAGCATGATAATCCAGAATTCGGCGATCGATTTGCGGAAGTTCGGGTAGATCATCCCAGACGCTTGAAGCAATTGCCGTGATGGTTAAAACTCTTTCCGGATGCCGGATTGCTATCAGTTGGGCAAGCATACCCCCTAACGACATACCGGCCAGATGTGCTTTAGGCAGATTGTAGGCGTCCAGCACCGTTAATACATCTTCTGCCATATCGATTACCGAATAGGGCGGTTCGCCCGGAGGATAACAGGTGGATCGCCCGACATCCCGGTTGTCGTAACGGATTACAAAGAATCCTTTACCGGCTAATAGTTCACAAAAATCCTTATCCCACCATGTCATCGAAGCACTGGCTCCCATAATAAGCAGCATCGGTGGATTTTGCGGGTTTCCGATATTTTCGGTAAAAAGCTCTACCTGTTCTTTTTTAATGATCTTTTCTTTAGTATTCATGATAATGTAGTTGAATGTGAATTAATAATGAGTAATGGGAAACAAATACAAGGCGAAAGGGCAGGATATAGGAAGAGAATACTTGCCACTTGCTCCCTGATTTTGGCTGCAAGATAGTCAGCTTTTTGTCTCTTTGCAAAGAAACTTATAACTCACAACCTATAATTCATAATTCGCTCTTCTAAAGTCTTTTTTTAACTATTTGTAGCATATTTTTCATCGAAACTTGTGGGATTCGTAATAAAGTTATATTTTTGCTTAGAGTTGTAAAGACTATGTTGTTTGTTAGTAATCATCAATCTGTCAGGTTATGAAGATCTGTTTGGCGATATTTTTTTCTGTTTTATTGTTGTGCGAGTGTAATAGAGGGCCTCATTTTATTACGGATGCAGCCTATCGGAGTATAGTGGAACACGACTTTAAAACAAAACGACAAGCATTATCCGGAGCTCCGGAAAACTTGTTTGCTGTATTTGATAAGCCGATAACATTAGAGGAGCGTGAAGCGCTTCAGTTTCTGTATGCCTACTCGCCGTTAGTCGATCTGACGGAAAGCGGAGGAGATTTTTTACTTTGGAATGTGCGGTTGGCATTGAATATAAAGCGGGAGATGCCTTGGGGAAAGGAGATTCCGGAAGCGATATTCCGCCATTTTGTGCTTCCGGTGCGTGGAAGCAATGAGAGCCTTGACTCTTCACGGATTGTTTTTTATCGCGAATTACGCGATCGGGTGATGACTTGTAAGACGATGGAAGAGGCGGCGCTGGAGGTAAACCATTGGTGCCATGAGAAAGCGATCTATATGTCTACAGATGCACGCACTTGCTCACCAATGACGTTGTTGACGACGACATACGGTCGGTGTGGGGAAGAGTCGATATTTGCCCTGGCTGCATTACGTAGTGTGGGGATTCCCGCTCGCCAGGTGTATACGCCAAGGTGGGCGCACTGCGATGATAATCATGCATGGATTGAGGTATGGGTGGATGGAACCTGGAAATATTTAGGAGCATGCGAACCCGAGCCGAGGCTTAATATTGCCTGGTTTACCGCTCCGATACGCCGGGGTGTGTTGATGCAGGCAAGGGTATTTGGAAAATACAGTTCGAATGAGGAGGTTGTATTCACCACCTCCAGTATGACTCATGTGAATGTTACCGGATGCTATACCGATGTAAAAAAGGTGACGGTAGAGGTGGTGGACGATTGGGAGCTGCCGATATCCGGAGCAAAAGTGGAATATAAAATATATAATTATGGAGAGTTCTATCCAGTCGCGACTCTTCAGACGGACAATAGCGGTCAGTCGACCCTTACGCTAGGATTGGGAGATTGGCTTATCTGGGCGAGTAAAGGAGGGCGTTATGGGTTTGCTCCGTTGCGGGCGGCAAAAGACGACCGGGTGAGGATCGTATTGGATAAAACGGGAAGTGAACAATATAATTTGCCGTATAGTGTGACGCCTCCTGTTGAAAAAGAGTATCAGGCATTGGTACCCGATGAGGAACGAGCGGAGAATGATCGTCGGTTTATGCGGGAAGATTCGATACGGAATGCTTATATTGCTACCTTTATCCGTAGTACGGAAGCTGCCGGTCTGGCGGAAAAATATGGAGTGAACCGTGATCTTTTTATCAAATACACCAGAGAGAGTCGTGGGAATTATGAAGAGATTATCCGCTTTATCGAGGAGACAAAACCGGAACAGCGACCGGTTGCGATGGAGCTGTTACAGACCATTGCAACCAAAGATTTACAGGACGGTCGTGCCGGGATTTTATCCGGACATCTGTTGTCGGCTATACCTTTTAAGGATAAGCCACAGCATTCAGGTTATCTTTTGGGTGGCGTCAGTTATGATGATCTGTTCCGGAATTATATACTGAATCCACGGATCAAGAACGAACCGATCACAGCTTGGCGGAAACCGTTACAGCAGTATATGACGACACATCATATCAATTCGGTGGAGACCCTGGTTCGTGAAATGGGTAATATACGGGTGGTTGATTCGCTGAATGCCGGAGGATTACCTATGTCTCCGATCGGAGTACTGCGTTCGATGGTTACCGATATGCGTTCAAAGGAATTGTTCTTTGTTGCGGCCTGCCGGACAATGGGAACAGCTGCGCGTCTGAATCCGGTAAACGGTAAGCCGGAATACAATGCCGGTCAAGGTTGGACTCCGGCGATTTTTACCCAGGAGAATATCGTGCCGAAAGGAGAATTGATGATCTTCTATACCGGACAAGAGGTAAAAGATCCGCTTTATTATACTCATTTTACTATTTCGAAATTATACCATGGTGTAGCCCGTTCTTTGGACTTGGGGAGTAATTCACAGGTGGATATGGGGGCCGGTGCTTCCTGGCGTACCATCTTCCGTGCTCCGGTATCCCTTGAGGAGGGAGATTATGTTCTGACAACAGGCAATCGACGAAGTGACGGTTCCGTATCGTCCCGAATCACAGCTTTCCATATTACAGCCGATAGTATTACACGGTTGGATATGAATATACGGAGCGCAGCAGAAGAAATCAATATTCTTGGATATATCGATCCGAGAATTAAGTTTATAACCGAAGATAACAAATCATCGAATGTACAATGGCCGGCAAAAGGATATACTGCAGTGGCATATATTATGCCGAATAAAGAACCGGTAAACCATTTGATACGTGATATCAGTGCAATGAAAGAGGATTTTGAGAAGAAGGGAATTACACTGACTTTCCTGTTTCCGAATAAGGAGCAATGCGAGAAATTCTCACGGCACGATTTTCGTCCGTTACCCTCTACATTAACCTTAGGTTATGACGTCGACAACAGAATTATAAATATGCTGACCGAAAGGTTACAGCTAAAAAATCCGGACAATCTGCCGTTGATTATCATGGCCAATAAAAAAGGTGAAGTGATCTATATTTCGCAAGGCTACCGTATCGGACTTGGAACTCAGATTATGAGGAGAATGTAAAAGAGTGATAAAATTATGAATTATGAGTGATAAGTTTAATTTCATTTTTTATCACTCATAATTCATCACTATCATAATTTTCTTTTTTCTATAAACTCACGGATATAACATGCCGTTTCGTCGATCCCGAGGGTTGAGGAGTTAATGCATAGATGGTAGGAGGCGGCTACTCCCCACTCTTTGTTGGTGTAATAGTTATAGTATCTTGCCCGGTGTTTGTCGGTCCGTTCGATTACCTCTTCAGCTTTTTTACGGGAGACTTTTTGTTTTTCGGCTACCCGCTGGATCCGGTCTTTCAGATCGGCTGTGATAAAAATGTTAGTGCTGCAAGGGTGGTCACGCAGGATATAGTCGGCGCACCGACCAATAAAGATACAGGACTGTTTTTCGGCCAGTTGGCGGATTACATCGCTTTGGATCCGGAATAATGTTTCGTTGTGCAGGTAGTTGTCAAGATATCCTTCGCTCATAGGGTTGGATAGCCAGCCCAGCGAATCACTGAAGAAACTGAACTTGGTTTTTTCATCGGCCCGTTCGAAAAACTCTTTACACAGTCCGCTTTTTTGCGCGGCAAGGTGTATTAATTCTTTATCGTAATAGGCAATGTCTAATTGCCTGGATAGTTTTTCTCCGATCATCAGCCCGCCGCTACCCAGCTGCCGGCCAATATTGATTACATATTTTTTATCCATAAGCTTAATAGAGTTTGAGTTACGAATTATGAGTTTTGAATTGCTTTTTTTTATATAAAGCGGCCAGTAGGCCCGCCGCTACGATAATTGCAACAAAGTCGGCGACCGGCATACTCAGCCAAACGCCGGATATCTTCATATAATGGGGTAATATAAGCAAAAGAGGGATCAGGAAGATGACTTGGCGGGTTAATGATAAAAAGATCGCCTGCTTGGCCATTCCGATACTTTGGAAAAAAGTGGATACCACCATTTGAAATCCTACCAGAGGATAAAAGATAAATACATCCCGCAGTCCGACCACAGCCAGATCGATCAGTGCGTCGTCTGTAGTGAAAATAGCGGCCACTGCATGCGGGAAAATTTCTACTATCGCAAATCCGGCAGTCATGATGGCGGTGGCAATGACGATTGATTTTTTCAACACCTCATTTACCCGTGTATAAAGCGCAGCTCCATAGTTGTAACCGGCAATCGGCTGCATACCTTGGGTTAATCCCATGACAATCATGACGAAAAGGAAAGCTACCCGGTTAACAATGCCGTAGGCGCCTACGGCCAGGTCGCCTCCGTAGCGGATAAGACCCTGGTTGATCAGAACGATGATTATACACGAGGCCGCGTTCATCAAAAAAGGCGACAAGCCGATCGCAAATATCTCCTTGACGATGTTTTGCTGTAAACGGTAGATTCCTTTTTTGAAGCGGATAAAACTGTCACGGTCATTAAACAAACCAATCTGCCATATCAATACCGCACATTGTGAAATAATGGTTGCGGCAGCGCTTCCCCGTATTCCCCATCCGAAGCCGAAGATAAATAGCGGATTAAGTACCAGGTTGATTAATACGGTAAAGATAGTTGCATACATTGCTGTCCGTGGTTTCCCTGCTGAACGCAGTAGTGCGTTTTGCCCCAGGTAGATG
Source organism: Marinifilaceae bacterium (assembly GCA_031553705.1). Classification (GTDB taxonomy): domain Bacteria; phylum Bacteroidota; class Bacteroidia; order Bacteroidales; family Marinifilaceae; genus JAVBLD01. The sequence goes on from JAVBLD010000003.1 coordinate 117,003, forward strand.
TGTGTAATGGCATTACCCAGCAGGATGATCACCATAAAATCGTGCGCATACGGTAATGTTTGTTCGCTTGCTCCGAAGAAATAAAGAATCGGGTCGAGGAACAGTAATGCGAAAACCGAGAAGGCCACTCCCATGATGACGTTTAACATCAACACATTGCCCAGAATATGGTTTGCCGAATCGTAATCCTTCTGGCCCAGCCGGAGAGATAAGAGCGCGGCACCTCCCATACCGACCATTGCACCAAAAGCGGCGGCGAGGTTCATCAATGGAAAGGTAATGGCCAGACCGGATAGAGCCAGCGAGCCTACTCCATGTCCGATAAAAATACTGTCCGTTATATTATACAGCGAAGCAGCTGTCATTGCGATGATGGCGGGAATAGCGTATTGCATGAGTAACTTCCCCACATTTTCACTCCCTAAAGCTATCGGTGCTCCCTCTTTTTTCATCCCTTATCAATAAAATTCGATTTTTATACAAAGGTAGAATACTCTCGTCAAAAATCCTATTCTTCGGTAAAACAACCGGATTTAACAATGCAGAAAACAGTAGGAAAATTACGTCAACTCAATCCGTTTTGTTTTAAAAACAGAACCGGAAGCTCCTATCCCTGTTCATTTACCCTGTTCTATATCCTTATTCCTTGCCCTTTTTAATCTTTATTTATAAATTGTGCTTTTCTTTTTTCCGGAATAAGCGGTAAAAAAGCCGGAGACCGGAATATTATCGGCGGGATTCAGGCTTTTGATGTTGGTTTCTATATTGGCAGGAGGGCCACTGAAAAAAGGAATGGAACCTCTGATTTCATCTTGGGCGTGATCGATAAATTCGGAATATTCTTTAGTGATGGCATCTACTTGCAGGGTTACTGTGTCGCCGGGAACAAGCTTACTGATCTCCTCTTCCTGATCTAAATAGTAGCAAGCGACGCCTTTTACTTCTCTATTTATGATGTATTTGTCGTCGAATGTGGTAAACCGGCTGATCGAATCATTGATCGGCTGGTCGTTGCGGAATACCCGTGCACAATAATAGTTCTCCGTAGTGCTCTCTGGTAGTTTGGCGTATAAGAGTACTTCGATATGATCGATGAACGCTGCAGAGGGACGCAGGGTGATCGAATCGAGCTGTGCGGAATGAGGTAGATAAGAGATTGCCTGATACTGTTCGGTTTGTCCATTCCGGTTGAAATCGAGCGATATAGTCAGGGTATATGTTTTGCCTTCTATACCGAAGACATTTGTTTCGGTTTGATACAATCCGCGGACTGCTGCGTTTTCGGCAAGAGCAAGTGTTTGGTTATCAGTACTGATTGTAACAATAGCGTTGCTGATGCCTTCCGGTTCGGTAGTCGCAAAATAACCGTTGGAACGGGCTATTTTTATTGCATGTTGCATAGTATCCGTGGTGATATAACCATAAATGATCAACCGCGGTTCGGCATCTTTTGTATTGATGTCGATACGGTCGGTACACGCTCCTAAAACAAGCAACAAAACGACAACCGAAAATAGAAAGCGGAAAGATATATGTTTCATAGTTAAAGAGTTGAATTCTAATTAATAATTAACAATGAATAGTTGAACGTTGCATTTTCTTGCAGCCTGCTACCTGCCACTTGTCTCTTAGAATGTAAAATTATACGTGATCGAAGGTACAAATGAGAAAAGGTATATCATTTCGGCGTATGATGTATTGGGTTTGTCTTTTTCCTGTTTAAAGAGGATCGTCCATGGATTTTTCCGGCCGTAAGCATTGTATAGCGAAAAATTCAGTTCGTTTTTGAAACGGTTTCCCGGCTTGGAGAGCACTCTGGTTACCGACAGGTCCAACCTGTGATAGGCAGGGTAGCGATATTCGTTTCGGCCGGAATAGATCGGAATATAGCTGTTCTCTACCAGAAACTTTCCGGTAGGGAAAGTGACCGGAGTACCACTGGTATATACCCAATTGGCTGACATATTCCATCTCGGGGATAGTTCATAGTTTACTACAACCGAAATATTGTGGGGTTTGTCGTAAGGTGAACGATACCATTTCCCGTTGTTGATTTCATTGACCTGCCTTTTGCTTGTGGAAAGCGTATAGCTGATCCAGCCGTTCAGCTTTCCGCTGTTTTTTCGGAGCATAAACTCAGCGCCGTAGGACTCTCCTTGACCGAAGCGTAGCTCCTGCTCTAGATCGGGATTCATCATCAGTTGTGCATGGTCTTTGAAATCCACGACATCTTGCATGTTTTTATAATAGAACTCTATAGACATCTCCAATGAATTGCGCTGGAAGTCTTTAAAATATCCTAAAGCATACTGGTCGCAGATTTGCGGCTTTACGTTCTGGGATGCCTGGAACCAGACGTTCAGCGGCGATCCTGCCGTAGAGTTGGAAGCCAACTGAATAAACTGAACCGTTCGCGAATAGCTTCCTTTTACCGAATTGGACGGATTGAACTGATAGATTGCGCCTAACCGGGGTTCCCAACGATGTTGGTCGAAATATATTTTTCCTTTATTGTATTCTTCCGAATATTTAACAGCATAGTTTTCCAGGTAGTTGATTTTCTCCCCGTTACTCATATTTTGAAAAAGGGTATAGCGTAGTCCGTATTTGAGCGTCAGCTTTTCCCCGAGCGACGTTTCATTGGTTATAAATGCAGCGTGTTCCAATGCGTATTCTTTTGGCTGCGTGACCCTGCTGATGATTGAATTTGCTCCGACACCACCACCTTCGCCAAGCGTAAACTTATGATATATCAATTGATAGCCAAATTTTGTATTGTGTTTCGGACTCAGGTAGTAGGTAAAATCCGTTTTGAAACCATAGTCCTGCATGTTTGACTCCCAGTCGACAGCCGTTACCTCATTGGCGTCGTTTCTCAGGTAATAGTCGTATGAGCTGCCTATCAACATAAAGTTTGAGAACAGCTTCGGAGAAAAAATATGGTTCCAACGCGCGGTGAGCGTCCGGTTTCCGAATTTCATTCCGAAAAACTCGGTGGATGAATTGTCTCTTCCGAAGTATCCGGCCAGAAATATCCGGTTGTTTTCGTTCAGTTGATAATTCAGTTTGGCATTCAGGTCGTAAAAGTAAAGGCTTGTTTTTTTCAGTTCTGGATCGTTTGAGAACATCAGGAACAGGTCGGCATAGGTACGCCTTCCTGATAGCAGGAAAGTTGCCTTGTCCGAACCCAACGGACCTTCCAGCGTAAGGCGGCTTGAAATGGTGCCGATACCTCCGGTGCCTCCGAATTTCTGGTTATTGCCGTCTTTGGAACGGATGTCCATTAACGAAGATAGTCTTCCTCCAAAGTTAGCGGGAATATCCCCTTTATATAGTTTTACGTCTTTGATAGCATCGTTATTAAAAACAGAAAAGAAACCCATCAGATGGGATGCGTTGTAGACAGTAGCTTCGTCCAATAGAATAAGGTTTTGGTCATAGCCTCCTCCCCTGACGCTGAAACCGGATGACCCTTCGGAAGTCGCCTGCACACCGGGCAGCAATTGTATGACTTTTATAATATCCACTTCTCCCATCAGGGCCGGAATTCGTTTGATCGCGGCTTGCGAAAGGACTTCCACGCTCATCTCTGGTTTTGTTACTTTCGAGCTTTTATGCTCAGAAGAGATCACCACCTCTTCCAATTCATTTGCTTTAGGTTCCAGTGTAATATTGAGCTTTTTGTCCGCACTTAAATCTACTTCTATGCTTTGAGTAGCATATCCGATGTGAGAAAAATCGATCTTATATTTTCCTTTCGGCAGACTCAATGAATAAAAACCGTAGGCATTTGTCGTCGTCCCGGTTTTTAATTCAAGGATCGAAGCAAATGCTCCGATGAGTACTTCTCCGTTGCTACGGTCTGTGATGTTTCCGTTGACAGTAAATCTTTTAGATTGGGCGGAAAGACTGAAGGTTAAAAATAATAAACCTGATAAAATTAAAAATAGCCGGTATCTGGTATTATCGCACATTAAAGTTCAACTTTTGAGTTATCACATTTTAAGAGGTCAAAGATAGAAAACAAAAATGAGTTATCAGTCATTAATTATGATTAATAACTGATAATTATCTTCGGCTATTCACATCCTGCTGTCTGCCACTTGCTACTTGACTCCATGATGTATTGTTTTATATCCTGCAAACCGGAAATAACCTCCGTTATAGTCATATAAATAGAAGCGGATATTGTATTCATTGGTTGTTTGGTAGAAGTTGTTTTGTAGTTGTTCCAGATTAGGGCTACTGTTTCCGTGCCGGACGGCGGCATATTGGTAGTCATAATATCCTTGCTTAAGCTTTGCTTGTCCGATGTATGCCCTATGATCGGGATCGTACTCCATTTTCAATTCCGGAAGCAGTTGCCAGTTCGAAAATTTTCCGTAGATATACACCTCTGTATCCGGGATGGGCTGGGAATAGCGGAGGGCAAAGTGAACGATCGTATAATCGGCTTCCAATATGGCATTGCGTGTGTTTTCTGCTTCTATATAGAAGTTACCGTTTCTGTCCGGCGACGGTATGTAGTGGGACGGTACGGAAGAGGGAACCAGGATGACATGATGGGTGCCTGTCGTGTCACGGGTAATCTCTTTTATATATTGGGTATAGTAAACAAGACTGGAAGATTGGAAATTGCGGAACGGGGAGAGTCCGTCAAATACATTGTTTTCATTATCTCCGTATACCAGTTGATCTTTTCGGACAAATGCGGGGAATAGCATCCTCCGGGTGTTCGGGTCCTGGTTTTGTGTGATATAGAGCCGCGTATCTTTTACCGGATTATAGACAGGCTGCCGGCTATATGCTACAGTGAGATCCAGTTGCTGGGACGTATAAAGGTACTTCGGATTGGTGCAGTTGACGATTGCGGCATTTATTTGTACACTGCTTTCCAGTACCGAGAAACGTTGGGAAATAACCGGAGTTTCAGGGTAAGCGTCGTTGAACACCAGTAACAGGTAATTACCGGATAATTTTATGCTGATCTCATTATTAGGTAGTGTCAGAGAGAACATTGTATAAGGGATAATCGTATTAAACGAATACAGGTATTGATCAATCCGGTTATTATAAAAACCATTCAGGTATTTGAGAGGGGAGAGGTTCGAGCTGTTCCATTCCGGATCGCAATGTACAATTTTATATGAGTAGGAATTCACTTTTTCGCTCAGGTCATCAAAGGCGAAAAATAGTTGTTGATTGGTTCCCAGTTCGATAACCGGTTCGTTGAACGGATGGTCCACCGGATGGCATAGCACTGTTTTTATGATGCTTTGCTGGGCCTTGCTGACCATAGAGTATATGAAAAATATCAGGAATATAAAAAGTTTCATGATTATGTGATAAAAATACGATTTATGGCAAAATTACAGTAATTGGTTTATATATTTGTGTTATAGTCGAAAATAAGATGATATGGCTGGGTGATTTTTTGATGCAAAAAATGATGGTCTGTTTGAATTGAATAAAAGTATATATTAATAATTTATAGAAATGTCCAAGGTAATCAGATTGAAAAAGGGTCTTGATATAAAGATGAACGGGGAACCTGTAAAGGCAATCGAACAGGCGATCAGAGCAAGCTTCTATGCATTGAAGCCTAACGATTTTCGGGCGCTTACTCCCAGATTGATTATTAAGGAGGGAGACCGGGTGAAGGCCGGAGACCCCCTGTTTACAGATAAGTTGTATCCCGAGGTAGCCTTTACTGCTCCGGTAAGTGGTACGATCAGCGGGATCGTCAGGGGTGAACGGAGAAGGTTGCTGGGGGTGGTGATCAAAGCGGATGATGAAATCGAGTATAAGGATTTTGGAGCGGCAGATGTCAATCTGCTTGACCGGAATGAGATCGTGGCCAGGTTGCTTCAGAGCGGAATGTGGCCAATGATCAGGCAGCGCCCGTATGAGGTGGTGGCGAACCCTCAGGTGACTCCAAAGGCCGTTTTTGTATCGGCTTTCGATTCAGCTCCATTATCTCCCGATTATGACTTTATTTTAAAGGGCCAGGAAAAAGATTTGCAAACAGGGATCGATTGTCTGAAAAGAATTTGTAATGTGGATGTCCATTTAGGACTAAAGGCAAATCCGCCTGCCGGTTCGATTTTTATAAAATTGAAAAATGTGCAGTTTCATTATTTTGAAGGTCCCCATCCGGCAGGCAATGTAGGTGTACAAATACACCATATATCTCCGATCAGTAAAGGAGAATATATGTGGACTGTAAATATCCAGGACGTCGTACTGATCGGACGTTTTTTCAATACGGGGTATTTTGATGCCCGTAAAACGATAGCCCTGACCGGATCGGAGGTGCAGAAACCGTTGTATTGCCGGACAATATTGGGCGCTTCGATAGCCAGTATAATAGATCACCGGTTAAAAAACCGGGTAGAGCAACGGGTTATTTCCGGTAACGTACTCACTGGAGAAAAGGTGGAGGAGAGTGGTTTTCTCGGTTTTTTTGCCAATCAGGTAACGGTTATTCCGGAGGGAAACCAGTACGAATTTTTGGGTTGGGCGATGCCCGGTCTGAATAAATTTTCCGCTACGCGTTTGTTCCCGTCGTTCCTGTTTCCGCAGAAGCGATATACGCTTGATGCCAATTATCATGGTGAGGAGCGTGCATTTGTAATGACCGGACAATATGAAAAGGTATTTCCAATGGACATATATCCTGTATTTTTGTTGAAGGCGGCTCTTGCAAAAGATATTGAACGGTTGGAACAACTCGGGATATATGAGGTAGTACCCGAAGATATGGCTTTATGCGAATTCGTATGTACTTCTAAGACACCGGTTCAGAATATCCTGAACCAAGCCATAGAACTGATGATGGAAGAGGTTGGGTAGAAGTTATGAATGATGAGTTATGAATTATTAAAACAGGGACAAATGGAAGGAAGATTCAGTTATTCATTGTTAATTATTAATTATGAGGTTTTTACGAAATTATTTAAATAAACAGAAGCCTAAGTTTGAGAAAGGAGGAAAATTCCAGAAGTTTCGCTCTGTTTTTACAGGCTTTGACTCTTTTCTTTTTGTACCGAACCATACGATCGTTTCCGGTCCGCATATCCGGGATGCCGTCGATTTGAAAAGAACCATGATTGTCGTGGTGATCGCTTTGCTGCCGGCGCTTTTTGGGGGGATGTATAATGTAGGATACCAGCATTTCCGGGCTGTGGGGACGTTGGCAGATACCGGTTTCTTCCAGCTTTTTTTCTACGGCGTATGGAAAGTGCTGCCGATGGTCATCGTGTCGTATGTGGTCGGTTTGGGTATTGAGTTTGCCGTCGCTCAGATAAAGGGCCATGAGATCAATGAGGGTTTTCTGGTGTCAGGATTGCTGATTCCGATGGTTATGCCAGTAGAGGCGCCGTTGTGGATGGTGGCTCTTTCCACCGCTTTTGCGGTAATTATCGGAAAGGAAATATTCGGGGGGACTGGAATGAATATATGGAATCCCGCTTTGTTGGCGCGAGCATTTTTTTTCTTTTCATATCCGTCTAAAATTTCCGGTGATGCCGTTTGGATAGCTGATAAACCCGATGCATTTTCCGGTGCTACACCACTGGCCGAAGTAGCACAGGGCATGCCGTTTACCTACGACTTGAATGCGATGTTCTGGGGGTTTATCCCCGGTTCGATCGGAGAGACCTCTACTTTCTGCATCTTGATAGGAGCCGCTATTTTATTGGCGACAGGAGTAGGGAGTTGGAAAATTATACTGTCTACCTTTGTCGGAGGATTTTTAGTAGCAGCCTTGTTGCTGGCTACTCTACCTGAAACGAATCCGTATGCTCATATCACGCCGATACAGCACATGGTGATGGGAGGCTTTGCATTCGGGGCGGTATTTATGGCTACCGATCCGGTAACGGCTGCGCAAACCGGTACGGGGAAATGGATTTACGGTTTCCTTGTCGGGATAATGGCAATTATTATCAGGACGTTGAATCCGGGGTATCCGGAAGGTATGATGCTGGCGATCCTGTTGATGAATACCTTTGCACCGCTGATCGACTGGTTTGTCATACAGCGTAATATTAACCGAAGGTTAAAAAGGGCTGTGATAAATTAATAATGAACAATTAATAATGGAGGAATGCTCCGAAATGAAAAATGGGTAAAGAGATGAACAGGCAAGGAAATATATATACCATTCTGTATGCCGTCGTTTTGGTGGTGGTCGTAGCCGCATTGCTTGCCGTTGTGGCGTTGTGGCTGCAACCTACACAATATGAAAATATAGAGAACGAAAAGAGGCAAAATATTTTGCGTTCGGTGAAAATCGAATCGACAGCCGAAAATTCGAAAACGTTGTTTGACAAATATATTACCAAACAGTTTATTATAAATGCTAATGGAGAGGAGACCAAAGGAGAAGCTTTTAAAGTGGATTTGGCTAAAGAGGTGAAAAAACCTTGCCTGGACAGGCAGTTGCCGGTTTATGTGGCGACGATCGACGGGACGACAAAATATGTGCTTCCGGTACGGGGAACCGGATTATGGGGACCGGTTTGGGGTTATGTTTCCTTGAATGGAGACAAGAATACGGTGTTCGGCACAGTGTTCAACCACAAAGGTGAAACGCCGGGATTGGGCGCGGAGATTTCTACTGAATCCTTTTGTGTTCAGTTTGATGGTAAAACAATTTTTGACCAGGAACACTTGGTTTCTATCCTGGTAAAGAAAGGCGGTCATGCGACAGGCCCGCATGAAGTGGATGCCATTTCGGGAGGGACAATCACATCGAAAGGAGTTGAACGGATGCTTAGAGATTATCTGACTTGTTACGAATCATTCTTAAAAAAGAAACAATGAGTGAAAAGGAATCATTATTTTCGGCTAAGAACCGCCAGCTTCTGTTTGGCCCTTTGAGTAAAAATAACCCGATTATCGTGCAGGTATTAGGGATATGTTCTGCTCTTGCCGTCACGGCCAAGCTCGAACCGGCCATTGTGATGGCCCTTTCGGTAACTGCCGTTACCGCTTTTTCCAATGTGATCATCTCGTTTTTGCGGAATACTATACCGACACGCATCCGGATCATTGTACAATTGGTGGTAGTGGCTGCATTGGTGATTGTTGTCGATCAGATTTTAAAAGCTTTTGCTTACGATGTGAGTAAACAACTGTCCGTATTTATCGGTTTGATCATTACAAACTGTATCATCATGGGACGCTTGGAGGCGTTTGCTCTAGGTAATAGACCGTGGGAATCGTTGCTTGACGGCATCGGAAATGGTCTCGGTTACGGTTTGATTCTTGTGGTGGTTGCATTTTTCCGGGAACTGTTGGGCTCGGGGACTCTGTTCGGTGGAAGAGTAGTTACGGCGGAACTTTACAAATGGGGATATGAGAATAACGGGTTGATGATCCTGCCTCCGATGGCATTGATCCTTGTGGGGATTATTATCTGGATACATCGCGCAAAGAATAAGGATCTGATAGAAAAGTAGGGATAAGGGACCAAAGATAAGGATTAAAAAATGTAAAATCAGGGATATGGAAAATTTATTAAACATATTTATCCGTTCTATATTTATTGACAACATGATATTTGCATATTTCCTCGGTATGTGTTCCTATCTTGCTGTGTCGAAAACGGTGAAGACCTCGTTCGGTCTGGGAATTGCCGTTGTATTTGTGTTGTTGATTACCGTACCGGTAAATTTTCTGCTTGACAATTATGTATTGAAACCCGGAGCCCTGAAGTGGTTATTGGGAGGAAAGGCGGCAAATATCGACCTGAGCTTTCTGAGTTTTATTATTTTTATTGCTGTAATTGCTGCTATTACGCAATTGGTGGAAATGGTCGTTGAGAAATTCACTCCGGCATTGTATAATCAGTTGGGTATATTCCTTCCATTGATTGCGGTGAACTGTGCAATTATGGGAGCGTCGCTCTTTATGCAGGAAAGAGATTACGCCAATATTGCCGAAGTGACGGCATTCAGTCTGGGATCGGGGATCGGTTGGTTGTTGGCGATTGTGGGAATTGCCGCTATCCGTGAAAAACTGAAATATTCCGATATTCCGGCCCCATTGAGGGGAATAGGTATTACGTTTATCATCACCGGGTTGATGGGAATTGCTTTTATGAGTTTTTTGGGGATAAATCTGTAAGTGATTAATAATTAACAATGAATAATTAATAATCAGGGGAGGTTGAAGGGAGGAGATAAAAAGTCGGGAATCTAAAATAGATAAGAGATGGTTATATTAGTGATAGATGCGGCGATTATTACGACAGGAGTTGTGGTATTTCTTCTTGTTATCATGGTATTGGTCGGGATGCTTTTGTTTGCGAAAGCGAAGCTGACCCCGAAAGGAGAAGTGGAGATCGATATCAATCAGGGAAAACGGATGATAAAAACCAATCCGGGTGGTACGCTCCTTTCGGCGCTTGGGAATGAGAAAATTTTTCTGGCATCGGCTTGCGGAGGAAAAGGAACATGCGGAATGTGTCGCTGTCAGGTGGAGGCGGGAGCGGGTACTATTCTGCCGACCGAAACGGGATTTTTCTCCTACCGGCAACAACATGAAAATTGGCGGTTGGCTTGTCAGGTAAAGGTAAAAGAGAATATCGAAATGCGGATACCGGAAGAGGTGTTGGGAATAAAAAAGTGGGAGTGCGAGGTGATGTCTAATCATAATGTAGCTACTTATATTAAAGAACTTGTCGTGAAACTGCCCGAAGGTGAAAATCTTAAATTTAAATCGGGAGGGTATATCCAGATCGATGTACCGAAAATTGCCGTGGAATACAAGAATTTCGAAGTGGCGAAAAAATTCCGTACCGATTGGGAACGGATGAAGATGTTCGACCTGAAAATGGTGAATCCCGAACCGACCTACCGGGCTTATTCGATGGCCAACCATCCGGCCGAGGGTAATATGATCATGTTGAATATCCGTATTGCTACTCCGCCGTTTGATAGGGCAAAAGGAGGTTTTGCAGCGGTAAACCCGGGTGTCTGTTCATCTTATATTTTTTCATTGAAACCGGGTGATAAAATCGCTATTTCAGGCCCTTACGGTGAGTTTTTCTTAAGGGACACGAGTAACGAGATGATGTTTATCGGTGGTGGTGCCGGGATGGCCCCGATGCGCTCCCATATCTTCCATCTGTTTAAAACGGAGAAAACAAATCGTAAAGTGACATTCTGGTACGGCGCACGTTCATTGAAAGAGGTGTTCTATAAGGAAGATTTTGATGCAATCGCTGCTGAATTTCCGAATTTCACCTGGCATCTGGCACTTTCTGAACCGCAACCGGAAGACAACTGGACCGGTCCGGCCGGTTTCATTCATCAGGTGATCTACGATCAGTATCTGAAGGAGCACGAACTTCCCGAAGATATCGAATACTACCTTTGCGGACCTCCATTAATGGTCGATGCGACAAAGAAGATGCTCTATAACCTTGGAGTGGCAGATGAAAATGTAATGTATGATGATTTTGGGGCATAATAATTAAAGCCTGCCATCCGGCAGGCTTTAATTATTATTTGTTAGAATGTTAGCGAATCATATATTTCAGGTTTATGGCATACAAAGTGATAAACAACGCGGTAAAGACGCCTCCGAGAAGCATTCCGGCGGCAGTTACAAATGAGAAACCTACAAAAGCAGGTAAAACAAATAACATCAGAACCTGCGCTGTAGTGTAAAAATAGAATCCGGAACGTTTCAACCAGAACATAAAAATGGCTCCGAGAAGACTGATTAAAGCAAGTAATAGCTGGATAAGTGCTATTGTTTTAGCATGTTCCTGGGTTGCATGTAATACTTCCATTGAAGAGTTCATTAATCCGGATATGAATGAGTTGCTTCCCTGATCTTCCATTGTATTCATATACCGTTCCATTTGTGCATTATGGTTGAATGTCCCGGCTGTAAATATCGAAAAAATACTGGATAGTACGGTCCATCCGCTACCAATAAAGGTCAGTATACATAGAACCGTTAAAAAGTCGGGTCGTCGGATTTTTTTTTCTTCAAAAGGATTTTCCATATAGTGTCTCTTTAAATTTATATTGCTAAAACAAAAATACGAAAAAATAAGATATTGGTTGATGAATTGAGTAAAATTAATAGGTGGTAAGTAGCAAGTGGCAGGATGTCCGATTCAAAAAGGCTTGTTCTCTATTATTTTGGTCTCCTGCCACTTGCTACTTGCCACCCATTTATTAAAAAAGTCAAAGGAGTTAATTTGTTTTATAAAGGATTTAGTATAATTTTGAGCGAATTTTTAAGGTACAAACGATTTAAATTGTAATTTGAAAGCAAAATGAATTAGTAGTCAGATTCATCATGATTTGTGATATAGTTAAAAATTAAAAAATATAATTATGAATAGAGATTCCGTAATATTTGACCTTATTGAAAAGGAGTATTATCGTCAGAAGGAAGGTATTGAGTTGATTGCTTCCGAAAATTTTGTGAGTGAGCAAGTAATGCAGGCTATGGGTTCCTGCCTAACAAACAAATATGCCGAAGGTTATCCGGGAGCACGTTATTATGGCGGTTGCCAGGTTGTGGACCAGGTTGAACAACTGGCTATCGACAGGGCTTGTAAGCTTTTCGGCGTTGAGTATGCAAACGTGCAGCCTCACTCCGGCGCGCAGGCAAATGCAGCCGTATTTTTTGCTTGTATGAAACCGGGCGATACATTCCTTGGATTAGACCTTTCGCATGGCGGACATCTTTCACACGGTTCCCCGGTAAATCTTTCCGGTATCAACTACCATCCGGTAGCTTATCATGTAAAAGAAGATACCGGTATGGTCGATTATGATGAGATGGAGCAGTTGGCCATTCAACACAAACCGAAAATGATCATTGCCGGGGCTTCGGCTTACTCACGAGACTGGGATTACAAACGGATGCGCACAATCGCTGATAAGGTGGGTGCAATCCTGATGTGTGATATGGCCCATCCGGCAGGATTGATTGCAAAAGGGTTATTGAGTAATCCTTTTGATCATTGCCATATTGTGACGACGACGACTCATAAGACACTGCGCGGACCGCGCGGAGGTATGATCCTTCTACCGAAAGATTTCCCAAATCCGTGGGGACAGACCACCCCGAAAGGCGAGATAAAGATGATGTCGCAGGTGCTCAACTTTGCTGTATTCCCGGGGCAACAAGGCGGACCGTTGGAGCATGTTATCGCCGCCAAAGCCGTAGCTTTCGAGGAGGCTCTTTCCGAGTCATACACCGAATATGCAAAACAGATGCAAAAGAATGCCAAAGTGATGGCACAAGCTTTTATCAATAAAGGATATAAGGTCATCTCAGGAGGTACTGACAATCACAGTATGTTGATCGACCTGCGTACAAAATTTCCTGACCTGACCGGAAAGAAAGCCGAAAATACATTGGTGTTGGCCGATATTACTATCAACAAAAATATGGTGCCCTTTGATTCACGCACACCGTTTACTACCTCCGGGCTTCGGGTGGGAACGCCCGCCATCACCACCAGAGGTTTAAAAGAGGCCGATATGCAGGTAATCGTAGACCTGATCGACCGTGTACTTTCGAACCCCGATGATGCCGCCGTAATCGCCGCCGTAAAGAAAGAGGTAAATGCCATGATGTCTCCGCGACCGATGTTTGCATGGTAAAGGTTGAAACTTTTTATTTAAATGATATTTTGAAAAAGGTTGTTCGTCATGGACAACTTTTTTTGTTATATGCCTGCTATTTGCCCGATTGAGGAGCAGATGTTGTGTTAATGAAAAGACTATAGAGTATTCTTACATATTTATAAAAATATTTACATTGTTTTTCGATTTTATATTTTTACTGGTTATATTTAGCTCGGTAAATCCGGTTTGTTATCCCGAAAAGGAGTCGTGTAAAATTATTAGATGTGCATATTAGAATAAAACTTGGTAACAATAACTGCATAATGATGAATAAGTTTATATTTGTTTTGGTCTTATGTTTTTTTACACAGATTTTAAATGCCCAACAGCGTTCGAAGTATTTGACAAAACAACAAGCATTAGCTAATATTGATTGGTATCTTCATAAAATCGAAGAGATTCATCCGAGTCTATATCGGTATACTTCTAAGTTTGTTGTTAATTCAGTACTTGATAGTATAAGAACAAGATGTTTAAAACCACCTCAAGATTCTGTTTTAATTGATTTTTTTCTCACCAAATTAACTCGTTGTGATACAGGCTGTATCGAAAACAGATTTCGACGGCTTTTGCCGGAAAACAGATAAACTAGCCGATCAAATCCGCCTGAAGTACCTGAAAGGTTATGGATTCCGTCTTTCGGAGGAGGAAGAAAAATACTTTTCTGCGATGATGGCAAATAACAAATTAACCGGATCCGATCTGAAAGGCATAATCCGGATTGCGATTTGCTTGAAGGCACAGCATACAGATTTAAAATGTTTTGATAGCGGCTTGTTTGACCGTTTTTTGGATACGATGGTTTCAAATGGCTATAAACGCACGGAGTAATTTTTGATATGATTGCTAAAATTTTTAATATCGTTTATGATTACTTGTCTGCACTTTCAATGATTTCAAACGCGATATCCAGATAATCGGCGATGTCGATTGTTCTTTCGCGGTCGACTGCGCTGTTTTTTTTATGCCCCAGCCGGATGATGATAGCGTCTTTTTCGGGGATGATGTAGATATATTGACCGCCTAAGCCTCTCAGATATGGGAATTGCATTCCCCGGTAGTGCATGATCCAGATCTGGAAGCCGTAATAATCGAGTTGTCCGTCATTGAATTCATTTCTCAGGTAAGCGGCTGGTAAGGTGGCTTCCCGCATATAGGTTTCGGAGATCAGTTGGCGTCCGTTCCAATTGCCGTTGTGCATGATCAGGTGGCCTAATCTTGCGAGGTCGCGAGCTGTTGTATTAAAGCAACAGTATGCTTTTTCATCCCCCTTTTTTTTATCCAGGTTCCAGAGGGCGCTGTTACAGGCTTGCAGTGGTTTCCATAACTTCTCTTCCGCATATTGGCTGATCGTATGGAATGGGCTGTTTTTTTGTTTGAGGGCTGCTTCTATCACAAAAGCAAGGATTTGGGTGTCGCCGCTTTTGTAAGAGAACTGTACGCCGGGTTTTTCCGTTGCCTTCAGCTTTATCACGA
This sequence comes from Marinifilaceae bacterium, assembly GCA_031553705.1. Lineage (GTDB taxonomy): Bacteria > Bacteroidota > Bacteroidia > Bacteroidales > Marinifilaceae > JAVBLD01. The sequence goes on from JAVBLD010000003.1 coordinate 132,143, forward strand.
GCTTGCGGATCTGGTCGCCGTAGTAGGCTTCTGTCGTCGTGGAGAACAGTGATGAGTAGGATTCGTCCCAATTCAGGCCGGAGCTCATGGTCAACAGGTTGCGCACAGAAATTTCCGCTTTCTTACCCTGATTGAATTCAGGTAAATATTTTCCAATCTTGTCGTCCAGGCTTTCGATATATCCTTCATCAAATGCGATTCCGGCCAGTAGGCCGACGATGCTCTTCGTAGCGGAAAATATATTGGACAACTTGTCGGGAGTCCATCCGTCCCGGTACTCTTCATATACGATGCTGTCATGCTGGATGACTAAAAAAGCTACAGTGCCGAATTGCTTTAGATAGGCATTCTCTTTATCATTCATTACATATTTATTATATGCTTTGGCTGTCGGCCAATTCCGGCAACTGTCACTTTTATGAACCGTATTGGAGGAGAAGATGTAGGTGTCCGATATGTCCGGATACCAATAGATCAAGGCTTCCCGGATATAGGTCGGTGTTACCAGAAAAAACAGTGCAATCAATACCAGAATACCAGAGGTGATTTTTTGCCATTTTGATATTTGCAGTTTCATGATCTTAAATAGTTGAAAGTTGAAAATTTACAGTTGAAAGATCTTGCCACCTGCCGCTTGCCCTAATTATATAATTCATAACTTGCTTAGCTCTTCTTTCAGGTCTTCCGTTGTCAGGTTTTTCGGGAGGAATTGGCTTACGTCTCCCCGGCTCATATAGATGTTACGGACAATAGTCGAACTAATAAAGGTGTGGACGGTGGAGGTCAGGATAAAAACGGTTTCGATATCTCCGTTCATTGCCCGGTTTGCTTGTCCGATAGCTCTTTCATATTCAAAGTCCGCAGCTGTTCTTAATCCCCTGATATGGATATGGGCACCTACTTTTTTGCAAAAATCGACCGTAAGTCCGGAGTATGATACTATTTCCACCCGGTTGGTGTCGCTAAACGCTTTTTTTATCAAACGAATCCTGGATTCAATATTTAAAAACTCTTTTTTTCCCGAGTCGGTGCCCACGGCAATAATGATTTTATCGAAAATCCTTAGCCCCCTTCTCACAATCTCTTCATGACCTACGGTAAAAGGGTCAAACGAACCCGGGAATACTGCTAATTTTTCCATAATTTATTCCATTAATAGCAAGCGGCAGGAGGCAAGTAGTAAGACAGGTCTTCTTGTTTATCAATTACTTATCCTTTTTCCGGTTATCCTGCATCTTTTAAATCTAAAATCAGTCATCCTGTTCCTTTTTCTTACGACAAACGTAGTTAAACAAATACGATAAAAGAAAGAAAACGGTAAAAAAAACCGCTCCAATCTACAAAGTTAGCCAAATAAGGCAAAATTGTATCGTAATAAAGAAATTATTCTGTAATTTCTTGCGATTTCTGGTACAACTAATGGTTTTATATAATAAGTTTGCATAGGTAAAAAACGGTATAGACAATTCAGTTATAATCAATATAAATATTCAAGTTATGGCGCAAAAATTATTAATCAGAGATCTGACATTGAGAGACGGACAGCAGTCCTCTTTCGCCACCCGTATGACACAAAGACAAGTGGACAGGGTTTTACCGTTTTATAAAGATGCGAACTTTTATGCGATGGAGGTATGGGGTGGGGCCGTGCCTGATTCTGTGATGCGCTATCTGAATGAGAATCCGTGGGACAGACTGGAGAAAATCAAAGCTGCAGTGGGGGATGCTTCTAAACTTACAGCACTTTCCAGGGGGCGTAATCTTTTCGGATATGCTCCTTATACGGACGAGATCATTGACGGATTTTGCCGTAATTCGATCGAATCCGGCTTGGGAATTATGCGTATTTTCGATGCTCTTAACGATGTCAATAATGTAAAATCCACCATTAAATATGTGAAAAAGTATGGCGGTATAGCCGATTGTGCTGTTTGTTATACGATTGATCCGCATTTTACTGCAATAGAGCGCCTGAAAGCCAGCCTGAAAGGAAAATCCTATCCGAAAAAGGTATTTACCAACGAGTATTTTCTGGGTAAAGCAAAAGAGATGGCTGCCCTGGGAGCGGATATGATCACTATTAAGGATATGAGCGGTTTGATTCCGCCGTCGGAGATCGCAGAATTGATTGTACTGTTTAAAAAGCACCTTTCCGTACCGATTGACTTTCATACGCACTGCACTCCCGGCTTTGGTCTCGGAGCTGTTCTGATGGCTATTGTTAAAGGAGTTGATATTGTAGATACCAATATATGGAACTTTGCAGGAGGCCCTGCTGCACCGGCGATAGAGTTGATTTATATATTCTGTAAAAAACTAGGCGTTGAACTGGATGTTAATATGGAGGCCGTAGCCCGTATCAACAAAGAGCTGTATGATATTCGTAAAGAGCTGGAAGTGGTCGACGCTGTGAAGCAATATCCGAAATCGTTTAATCCGCTGACAGATACATTGCCGTTAGAGATAGATAAACAATTTGACCGGGCTATAGCAGCAGCTAAAAAAGAGAATGAAAAAGAGTTGTTGGAGGCATGTCATGCTATAGAGACTTATTTTAATTTCCCGGCACCGAACGAGTTGGTAAAGAAAGCTGAAATTCCGGGAGGAATGTATACCAATATGGTAGCCCAGTTGAAACAATTGAACGCAATGGATATCCTCGAGAAAGCGATGGAGTTGATCCCTACGGTGCGTCTGGATTCCGGATTGCCGCCGTTGGTTACGCCTACCAGTCAGATTGTGGGTGCTCAGGCGGTGAATTGCGCATTGGATATTAAGAACGGTAAGCCGATGTACTCCAATGTGTCGAACCAATTCGTCGCATTGGTAAAAGGAGAATATGGCAAAACACCGGTGCCTATCAATCCTGAGTTCCGCTTGAAGATCGCCGGAACGAGGGATGAGGTTCCATACGATACCTCCAATTACCAGATGCAGCCAAATCCGGTATTGGAAGAAGCCGGTGGCGTAAAGCTGGCGGCAAATGAAAAAGAGGTATTATTGCTTGAATTGTTCCCGCAGGTAGCCAGAGGATTCTTAGCTAAACAAAAAGAAGAGGCTTATAAAGCCCGGAATGAAGAGATGGATGCAAAGATGGAAAGCCAGGCAACCGTTGTCACAGAACAGAAGCAGGAAGTGGCGGTTACTGGTAAATTGGTTGAAGCGCCTATGCCGGGCAGTATCTTCAAGCTACTGGTGAAAGAAGGAGATATGGTAACTAAAGGTCAGACCGTGCTTATTCTGGAGGCCATGAAGATGGAAAATAGCATTACATCCGATTATGCCGGAACGGTAAAACGTATCTTTGTAAAAGAGGGAACTATCGTTGCTGCAGATGCTAAGCTGATCGAAATAGCCGTAAATTGATACGATAGAACATTATGTTAAAAAGAGACTATCCAGGCGGGTAGTCCCTTTTTTATGCAAACACACTTTAATTACTTGTCCGGAAGCTGTTTTAAACCATTCGTAAAGTAAATTACGGTTGTTCAAATGCTTTTTGCAATGCATCCATATCCAGCTTTGTCATTTTTAGCAATACATTCATTACCCGTTTCACCTTTTCGGGATTTTGATCGCTTATCATTTTTTCAAGATTTTCGGGTACGATCTGCCATGATATGCCGAATTTATCTTTCAGCCATCCGCATTGCCCTTTTTCGCCGTCCGCTGAGAGTAGTTCCCAATATCGGTCGATCTCGGCCTGTGATTTACAATATACATAAAACGAAACGGCTTCTGTGAAGGTAAACGCATGTTCCCAACCACTGTCTGCTGCCATAAACGGTTGTCCATTGAGCGTAAACGAGGCATGCAGCACACTTCCTTCGATCTCTTTTTCGGTTTTGCCGTGGTGGACAATCGTATCAAGGCTTGACGTTTCGAATATTGAGCGGTAAAAATGAATGGCCTCTTCCGCCCGTCCGCACTGTTTACCGACAAACATCAGGTAAGGGGTGATATATTGTGGTATTCCGCACGTTCCTAATTGCCATGAGAGTCCGTATTTATCCTGTAACCAACCGAATTTCTCAAAATAGGGAAGTAACTTATCCGGTTCCATTAGTATGCTGCCGTTTTCGGAAAGTTTTTTCCAGAGTCTATCGAATTCATCTACGTTTTCACAACCTATAAAAAAAGAGGTTGCGGGTGTAAATTTGAAGTGGGGCCCTCCGTTCAGTGCGATAAAATCCTGCCCGACAAGATTGAACTTAACAGTCATGACACTCCCTGCCGGCATCATATCGCCCTCGGGATAATGGGTGATCGTTTTGATTTTTCCGTTATCGAAAACGGATGTATAAAGTCCGGCAGCTTCTTCCGCCTGACTATCGTACCATAGACAATGGGTGATCGTTGATTTCATAGCTGTCTCATTTATAGTTTATTTTTCTTTCCTGTAAATAATGGTTTTGTTCTGTATATCATAAATTTCCATTACAGGACCGTTACCTGTTTCGGATTCGCGGCAGTACTTTTCCAAAACAGGATATACTTTCATGATGCCGAGGATAACGGATATCATCCCTTTATATGGAAACTCGGTTACGATATAGTTGCTTTCGGGCAAGGTCTTTACTTTGAATTTTGTCGATAGCTGGACGATGGTCGTGCTATCCAGGCCTTCCACAATACAACCGATTTCGGAACGTAACTTCTCTTTCTCGACTTCTTTCGGATTGTCGTAGTAAATACCGAATCCTTTAGTGGTTTCGATTTTGTAATCATTCAGCAGTGTCCGGTAGATTTTATCCTGCACTTTAGGCGTTTGACTATAATCACCGACCATATCTTCATATACAAGGGTTTCTCCTCCTTGCCTTTCCACCTTGAATATGATTTTTTTGAATCCGCCGTAATAGGCATATACAGAGACTATCAAGGCTGCGATAACAGTAACGATAATGACTATTACATTCAATGTTTTCATGATATTGTTTTATTGATTTAATTTTTATGCTGTTCGGCTGTTTATATAATAACTATAATTTTGTTGTTATTATAACGTTATTTTATACCGGAAAGTTTACGATTTTTCTCCATTAACATATTTCAGTTTTTTTTGAGCTAACTCCGACCATTTTTCCTTATGCTTATAAGGAACTTGCACCCATTCTTTCATCGGGTGGTTTTTACCCGATGAAAGAATAGCTGTGAGCCGTCAAGTGTAAGAGCTTCCTGATGGGAATCACCGTTTAGTTTGAAAATCATTTCATTCCGGAGAAAGCAAATAAAAGCTTTTCCATTTATCTTAAAACATAACTTTCCGAACATTTGGCTCTGCTCAGCACCTTGTAATTGTTGGCCGACAAAAAAGAATAGTTGCTCTTCTTCCATAAATGGTTTGAATTAATGCATCACACATCGTGGTAAACATTTGCAAATGTATTATAAAAATTCGTCCATTCTGGAATTCTAAGCGGTATAATGATAAAAACTTATCTTTCTTTCAGTTCTTCTGCAAAGAGTTGATCAAAGAATTCGCCGCGAGTGATTCTTCCGTTTTCTACCGCAATAAGTTCTGCCCGTCCTTCAGTACACAGAAGCATATCCGGAAGTCGGTAAAGATCGTGGAATACGAGCAGTTTGACCCCTGCCCGTTTCAGATCGAGCCGAATTACGAAGCGGTCGCTGCCCCGGAGAGCATATTTATAGGTAATATCCATCCGGGCGACCATAACATCCATTCCCTGTTCGTGCAATGCAGAAAAACTGGCGCCTTTGGATTCGAGGTATTCATGCCGGGCATTTTCAAAATAGTGCTGATAGTTAGCGTTGTTGACAACGCCTTGTACATCGCATTCATAGTCGCGTACTTTCATTTCCAGTTCGAAAATCGTTCTCATAGGTCAGATATATTATTGTAGTATGGTTTGTCAATAAATTTCTGTGTAAAGATAGTCAGAATGACAAATGATGGGGTAAAAACAATATATGTTTTTTATGCCCCGTCCGGAATCATATTGATGAAATTTTTCCACATTTTACATTCAATAAAATGTGTAGATAAAACAGACAAGTTTTTAATGTTTCAGGAGAACGGATAGAATGCATTTAAGCTTTTCTATACCATTCGGCTGTGGGTAGATTGTGCTTCTTAATTCCTGGTTCTCAGTTTTTAATTTTTAATATGTACGTCAAGTTGTGGGAATGGGATATTGATGCCTGATTCGCCAAATGTTTTGTATACCTGCTCGTTGAGTGAATAATAAAGATCCCAGTAATCATCGGATTTTACCCATGCGCGTACGACGATATTGACGGAGCTGCTGTCCAGCTTGCTCAGCGCAATCATGTGACCCGGCGTAGGTAATATACGTTTGTCATCATTTAATAATTTTGTAATAATACTCTTAGCACGATCGTAACTGTCTCCATAGCCGATACCGAACGTCCATTCCACGCGGCGTGTCGGTTCGCATGAATAATTGTTGATAATGCTGGTAGAGATACCTCCATTCGGCAGTAAAATCATTTTATTATCGGCGGTATTCAGTATAGTGTGGAAAAGACGGATCTCTTTGACCTTCCCCGATTGTCCCTGAGCCTCAATGACGTCGCCTACACGAAACGGTTTTAATGCCAGTATCATCACTCCTCCGGCAAAATTCTGCAGTGTACCGCTAAGAGCCATGCCGACAGCTAAACCGGCTGAGGCAAAAATGGCGACAAACGAGGTGGTGTCGATTCCCAATGCTCCCACAATGATTGTTATTAGTATGATAATCAGTGATATCTGTATGAGATTGTTCAGGAATACCCGTAAGGAAGGATCTACATTACGCCGGTCCATCATCTTTTTCTGCATCCGGAGGACATAACGGATCAGCCACCGACCGATGAAATAGATTAGTAATGCAACCAGAATTTTTAATGTCACATCCACTGCATATTGGGTCAGGGTTTTGATTACTTCTTCGACAGGCATACTTGCCAGAGATTGTACCTTTTGTTCGATTGTAGTTGTTATGGGCGCAGTTGTGTCGGCGGCCGTTTTAATTTCTTCAGCTGTCAGCATATCTTAGTGATTAAAGTTAATTGTTAATGATGAAACACGGGACAAAATTAGCTAAAAATCGGAAATACAAAAAGGAGATATGCTAAAGAAGACTTTAAATAAGTAGGTATTGGGTCATCGACTACAAACTTAGAGAAAATATTTTCGTATATTTAAAGTCTGAAAACCTTTTGACTGATAATCGTTTTTTGCTATATATGCTTATACAATTTGTTTTTGTTCTCACGGCTATCATCATTGGCGCCCGTCTGCAAGGCATCGGATTAGGCGTGATGGGTGGATTGGGTGTCGCTGTCCTTGTGTTCGGGTTCGGGCTCGAACCAACCTCTCCACCGATTGACGTAATGTTAATGATTGTGGCAGTGATTGCGGCTGCAGGATGTATGCAGGCCGCAGGGGGGCTAGACCTGATGGTTGCACTGGCAGAGAAGTTATTGAGAAAACATCCTTCCAGAATTACGATACTGAGTCCGATTGTTACCTATTTATTTACCTTTATTGCAGGTACCGGACATGTTGTATATTCGGTATTGCCGGTTATAGCGGAAGTGGCAAGGGAAACCGGTATACGGCCCGAACGGCCTTTATCTATTTCTGTTATTGCTTCACAACAGGCCATTACTGCAAGCCCCATATCCGCTGCGACAGTTGCATTGTTAAGTTTACTGGCGGATTATAATATAACATTGCTTGATATCCTGATGATCAGTATCCCTTCAACAATAATAGGAGTCTTGTTAGGGGCGTTATACAGCATGCATACGGGTAAAGAAATGAAAGATGATCCTGAATACCAGAAAAGACTCAAGGTCGGTATGTTTATTGATGACAAGCCTATTGGACAGATCAATGTCAGGCTTAGGAGTAAAGCCGGATTGTCGATACTGTTATTTATACTGTCAACTGTATTGATTATTCTTTTTGGTTCTGTTGAACCGTTACGTCACCATAATGGTCGGGTATTGAATATGCCTGTTATCATAGAGATAATAATGCTATCGGCAGCAGCCATGATCCTGCTGACAACACGCACCAGCGGGATCAAAGCGTCGCAGGGGACAGTCTTTGTATCAGGAATGCAGGCTGTGGTTGCTATTTTTGGTATTGCATGGATGGGGGATACATTTGTAAACGGAAATATGAATCAGCTGAAACACTCAATAGAAGGCGTGGTAGAGGCGATGCCTTGGATATTCGGTATTGCCATGTTTGTTATGTCTATATTATTGTATAGCCAGGCAGCGACTGTACGCGCCATTATTCCGCTGGGTATTGCCCTTGGGATATCGCCTTGGATGCTGATAGCCCTTTTCCCGACAGTTAATGGTTATTTCTTTCTGCCCAATTATCCGACTGTCGTTGCAGCTATTAGTTTTGACCGTACAGGAACAACTAAGATCGGTAAATGGATACTTAACCATTCGTTCATGGTACCGGGGCTTGTTGCTACAATAGGATCTGTGTGTACGGGATTGCTTTTAATAATGCTCATCCGGTGATGAAATGCGGATATCCTGACGATAAAAAATCCGTTCTATTGTCGGAAGATTCAAAGTAGGCAAATAATGATACCGATTTTTCAAATGATGAAATAACCCCATCAGTTCCGGTGATGGTAGTTTAGTACTCATCACTCCACTAACGCTTTGTTTGTGCTATTAAGCCCGTACCGTTCCGGCGATCGAAATGGACACATGAGAGACATCTCCTTTTTTATTTATGTTGCCGATATATTTTTGAACAGATCATATTGTTCTCGCAGTTTGATAACATGATCTGTTCAGGATTAATCATTAGTTTAGATTGTACGATCGGTTTTGTGTTCAACTATAAAAGTGATTATAGGAAATAATTTTTATCTGTCAGCTTAAATTTAGGATCATCCGCTTTACGAATCCAGAGATATACCGAATCCCACTGGGTCGGCCAGCCTCCGAATATCGCTCCCAGGCGGATTATTTTAATTGAGTGGTATCCTTTTGCTAACGCAATTGAACGATCGCTACGGGAAAACCGCCTGGCTGTACCATGGTTGTCTTTTTCGTTTGAGATAAGAAGCTTGCCGTCGATCCAGAATTCATGATCGGTACTGAAATAATAAACCGCATCTTCGGGAATATGGATATATCCGGTAATAACGGTAGAGTAAAAATCATTATCATACACTTCGCTATAGTCTCTTACCCGATGGCTGGCATTTTGAGGAGTGGCAATATATTCCGTTTCGTCGGGCGTTTTGCCTTGAAGTTCGGCAACTGTTCTGGTATTTCCCTTGTAATGTTCGGCCTTCAGGCCTTTGCCGGAATCTTCTGTTTTTGATACAGCCGGAGCATATACCTGTTTTTCAAAAGTAATGGTACGAGTCGGACCCATCTTGCCCGAAAGAAGTACAGAACGTATTTTCAGGGTTGTATTTCCGGTAAATGTCAGGGGATCTTTGTAAACAGCCGACTCAGGACGGCCGGGTTCGCTTCCGTCGATCGTATATATCAGCTTCGCCGGCTCGGAGGTCTTAAACTCTACCGTTTTTTTGTCGGTAAAAGCCACAAAATTACAGGAGGGTACATCTTTATCTTCCGGCATCGGGATGTAGTAGTTAATCTGATGCAGATCCAGCCGGACACGCTGGTTTTCGATCCGCCGTTCGAAATCTGCATAATCTTTTTTCTCCTTTGGGGTCCAGGTCAGTTCTGCCAGGGCAATGATCCGCGGGTAGATATCGTGCTCCATATCCTTCCCGTTGTATTTATATTCATTCCACACATTACATTGCGCACCCAGGATATGGTGTTTTTTATCTTCGTTGATTTTATCGGGGATCGGTTCATAACTGTATATTTTTGCCAAATTGATATAACCGCCGATGGTTACCGGTAATAATTTGGAATCTCCCTGATAGCGGTCCATATAGAACCAATCGCCCGGTGTCATAATTACATCGTGTCCCATGTTGGCCGAGGCAATTCCACCGGCTTCTCCCCGCCAGCTCATTACCGTGGCGGAAGGGGCAAGGCCGCCTTCCAGGATTTCATCCCACCCGATAATCCGTTTGTTATGTTTTACCAGGAATTTTTCGATCCGTTGTACAAAGTAGCTTTGTAGTTTCTCTTCGGCCGAGTGCTCTTTGTCGGCTTTCAATCCTAATTCTTTAATACGTTGCTGGCATTTCGGACAGGCTTTCCAGCGTGCTTTAGGACATTCGTCTCCCCCGATGTGAATATATTCACTCACAAACAAAGGTATGACCTCTATTAACACATTTTCGAGAAACTCAAACGTTTTTTCATTGCCGGCACAAAATACATCGTTTGCTACGCCCCATATATTACGGACCGGTATCGGTTGGCCGGTACAGGAGAGCTCCGGATAGGCCGCAAGGACAGCTACCCCATGGCCCGGGAGTTCGATTTCGGGGATTACCTCTATAAAGCGCTCTTTAGCATAAGCTACCACCTCTTTGATTTGTTCCTGGGTGTAAAAATAAGGTCCATATATATTTCCCTCACTTTCAGTTCGTTGTGTTCCTGTTTTTGTCAGTTCGGGGTATTTTTTAATTTCAATCCGCCATCCCTGGTCGTCGGTCAAATGCCAGTGGAATTTATTTACCTTAAAAAGGGCCAGCACATCTAGTTGTTTTTTTATAAAATCCACATCTACGAAATGTCGGCATACATCAAGATGCATTCCGCGGTAGCGGAAACTGGGCTGATCTTTAATCTCGACAGCCGGAATAGTCCAGGCGATTCCTCTTTCCAAAACAGGGCTTTCGATCTCTGCCGGTAACAGTTGCATCACGGTCTGCATACCGTAAAATAGACCTTGGGGTTTAGTTGCTTTGATATGTATGTTTTTAGAGGTTACATTCAATAGATATCCTTCGTCATTTACCGGAAGACCAGCTTCGATCTGTAATAGTATATAGGCAGATGAGGGTTTCTTATCTTGAACTGCAAGATCGTAGCCTGTTGCTTTTTTTATTTTTGCAGCGAAGAAAGAGGCTATCTTTTTTGTCTCACCTTCCTTGGCTATAAATACGACTTTCGACGATAACTCAAAAGTGCCTTTTTTCAGAGTGATTTCTTCCGGTTTCGGAGTAATATTAATACCTTCGTTATATGGTTTTTTCTCGGCGAAAGTGGTAAGTGATGATGCGATCAGCAGAGACAATAGCGCTGAAAACAGGTAAAAACGGTTTTTCATCGGGATTAATTTCAGATGGTCTAATATAATATATCAATTGCAAAAATATCAAAATAGTTTTATCAAGCAAGTTTTAAATAGATAAATCTGGTTAACGGATCGTTTCCTAGGTCGGATTTAGGGTATGGAAAAAAAGAAAATACCACCCATTCAATGTATTTTAAATTTGATTTCAATATTTTAAATTATATATTTGCTACTTAATAGATAATGTGTGATTAAATATATTAATACATCTTATAGAATACGTAAAGTGACAAAAATGATGAAGTTAGAGCTTAATGCAAAAATGATAAGAAAGCTGTGTGCGATATCTGCTCTTTTGTTTATAACAGGACATGTTTTGTTGGCTGAAGATCGGCCCGGTAACCGGCAAGGTATGAATGTAGAGCCTGTATCGGTTATTGAAAAAAGCAAAACAAAGAAGTACTTCGAGGAATTTTTTATGGTTACTTACGAATATTCTCCGCTTGTTCCTTGTCAGTTGAAATTCGGGGGAGGGAGAAGATGGGGAGGCACTTTTAATCTCGATGTAATTAATCATAACCGTCTTAGCATTCATTACAAAAAGATGCCGGAATACTCTCCAAGTTCGATCCTATGTGTGGGGGGAAGTGCGTTTTACTCTTTTCATAAGAATTTACATCTTCTTGCAGGTCCCGGTTATATGTTTGAGCCTTCAGCCGGTTCCTCTTCGGGAGATGGAATGAATGCCTATAACGGATGGAAATTACAAAATTCCCTTGTTTTTTCTATTAAAGGATTTATCATCACAGGAGGAGCCAATTATCTTTTCAGTAAATACCATAAAACACTGGTAGATTGGTCTGTCGGTATCGGTTTCAAGATAGGTTCACATAAATTCTGAGAACGGAGGTGAGGAATAAGGGGCAAGTTAAAAAAATCACGAATCTTGGATCGTGTACCTTTTACCTTATATCTATTTATGATTCAACGTTCATCACTTTTTAGAATTCCTAATTTCTAGATTCTAATTATCTTGCTATTTGCTGCCTGCCATTTGTCATTGCTTATCACCGGCGAATTGAAGGCTCAGATATTTCAAGATTACTCTGTTACGATGTCCATCAGAATTTCCACTCTGCCCGAAACATAATGTATCGTCCTATCCGATATGTATAAGAGGTTGAAATATAATCCTCATAAGTATTTATAATTGGAAAAAACGGTAAAACCTGCATAAATCTTTATAAAAGAAACGCTTATCCAAATCGTATCTAAGCTAAAACCCCGCCGATAGCCCCGTTTACGGAAGGGCCCTTTTCGATGAGTTCCATGGGATCAAGTTATTCGTGAAACATACAAAATCAGAGCGCCATTTGTAGATTTTCAGTTTTTCTTCTTTGCAAATATCGCAAATTATATTGAAAAAGCAAGTTAAATATACAAATATTGAAAATAATATTAAAAATAATATTAAAAATAGGTCAAATATACAAGCTCGTGATATGAGTGACAAAATGCATCATTATTCCTTATCCCTTGGCTCCATTTATGACAAAATGTCGCATCCCTTTGTATTGGCATCGGAATTGTACATTGACGAGTATGGAATTAAATAAAAACTAAAAAATATATTGTTATGGCAAATGGAAAAATAGGAGTATCGACAAAGGATCTGTTTCCGATCATTAAAAAATTTCTCTATTCCGATCATGAAATATTCCTGCGGGAGATTGTGTCGAATGCGGTAGATGCGACTCAAAAATTAAAAGTGCTGGCATCAAGCGGCGAGTTTAATGGGGAGGTTAAGGATCTGAAAATTTATGTAAAGGCTGACAAAGAGGCAGGAACTTTGACGGTATCCGATAACGGAATCGGTATGACACAAGAGGAGGTTGAAAAATATATCAATCAGATTGCCTTTTCAGGGGCGGAGGAGTTTCTCGAAAAACATAAGGATGATGCGGCTACCATGATAGGACATTTCGGATTGGGCTTCTACTCCTCTTTTATGGTAAGCGATAAGGTGGAGATTGTTACAAAGTCGTATAAAGAGGGTACGCAAGCGGTAAAATGGTCATGTAAAGGAGAAGCTGAATATACCCTTGAAAATACGGAACGGACGGAACGGGGTACCGATATCATCATGTATATCAATCCGGAGGAAAAGGAATTTCTGGAAGAGAGCAAGGTATCTGAGCTGCTGAATAAATACTGTAAATTTCTTCCGGTGGAGATCGTTTTCGGCAAAAAGAAGGAGTGGAAAGACAAAAAACAGGTGGAGACGGACGAAGATAATGTGATCAATGATACTAATCCTGCCTGGACACGTAAACCTACCGATCTGAAAGAGGAGGATTATACGAAGTTTTACCACCAGCTGTACCCGATGGCAGAAGAGCCGCTGTTCCATATCCATTTGAATGTGGATTATCCGTTTAACCTGACCGGTATCCTCTACTTTCCGAAAATCAGTAACAAATTTGAAATTCAAAGAAATAAAATCCAGTTGTATTCCAACCAGGTATATGTGACCGATTCGGTGGAAGGTATTGTTCCGGAGTACCTGACTTTGCTGCATGGAGTGATCGATTCTCCCGATATCCCGTTAAATGTATCCCGTTCTTATCTGCAGAGCGACCGGAATGTGAAGAAGATTTCAAGCCATATTACAAAGAAGGTTACTGATAGTTTAGGGGATATCTTCAAGAGTGACCGTGAAGAGTACGAAAGGAAGTGGGATGACTTAAAGATTTTTATTCAATACGGAATGCTGACGGATGAAAAGTTTGCAGAACGGGCCAACAGTATCCTGTTATTGAAAAATACCGAAAATAAATATTTTACCCTGGAAGAGTATGAAAATCTGGTGAAGGTGAATCAAACCGATAGGGACAACCATGTCGTTTATCTTTATGCTACTGATACGGCCGAACAATATAGTTATATTGAGCAAGCCAGGCAGAGGGGGTACGATGTATTACTGATGAATGGGCAGTTGGATACTCATATGATCGGTTACCTGGAACAAAAAAACACTGAACATAAGTATCTGCGTGTCGATTCGGATGTAATTGATAAATTGATACCGAAATCGGATATTCAGGAAACCCGTTTAAACCAGATTGAACAAGAGGAACTGCGTATGGTATTCGATACTCAGCTTCCGAAGGACAACGGAGTGTTTATGGTGAACTTTGAGGCGATGGGCGAAGCGGCCGATCCGGTCGTAGTGATCCGTTCCGAATTTATGCGGCGGATGAAAGAGATGGCTGCATTGAATCCGGGAATGGGACTTTACGGAACTTTAGGCGATCATTATACCTTGGTGGTGAATACCGATCATAAATTGGTGAACAATATCCTGGAAGATGAAAAGAAGGAGATGGCAACAGCATTGGAGCCTATCGATTTAAAAGTGACCGAGTTGGAAGGCAAGGTCGTAGAGTTGGACAAATTGAATGAAGGGAAAAAGAGCGACGAAATTCCTCAGGTGGATAAAGATCGCAAAGAGGAGTATCATGCCAGCATAGAAAAGCTGAAAAAACAAAAAAGGACATTGCTTGAAGAGTACGGCAAAAGTAACAAACTGGTCGGTCAGTTGATAGACCTGGCGTTGTTGGCTAACGGCTTGCTGAAGGGAGAAGCTTTGAATCGTTTTGTTAAACGCAGTGTGGAATTGATTAACAAATAAAGATTTTTTGATATGGCAATGGAGAACGAAGGTCTGAAGAGATCTTCGTTTTTGTATATAGAACGGGAGTCGGGGTGTTTTTACATTATTTCTATTTTTATAGCGAATATGGTTTTTTATTCCGTAAAAAATTTACTTTTGTAAGTGTTAAACTTTTCGCGTCTGGAAGCGTTTAAAAAATAGCAAGTAGTAGGGGAAAGAAGTGGGAAATGAAAAATGATATACGGATGAAATATATTGGGGCACATGTAAGTGCATCGGGAGGGGTGGAGAATGCACCGCTTCATGCACATGAGATCGGGGCGACGGCTTTTGCTTTGTTTACAAAGAATCAGCGGCAATGGGTAGCTTTACCGTTAACAAAGGCAAGTATAGATCTGTTTAAACAACGTTGTGAACAATTCGGTTATAAGCCGGATTATATTTTACCTCATGATAGTTACCTGATTAATCTGGGTAATCCAGAGCCGGATGCATTAAAGAAGTCGCGCATGGCTTTTCTCGATGAGATGGAGCGTTGTGAACAGCTGGGTTTAAATCGTTTAAATTTTCATCCTGGAAGCAGCTTAAAAAAAATCAGTGACGAGGAGTGTCTGGGCTTGATTGCCGGATCGATTAATATGGCACTGGAAAAGACAAAAGGCGTGACGGCAGTGATTGAGAATACGGCAGGACAGGGATCTAACCTGGGTTATACTTTCGAGCAGATTGCATTTATTATTGATAAAGTGGAAGATAAGAGCCGGGTAGGGGTTTGCCTTGATACGTGCCATACCCTTGCTGCAGGCTATGATATACGCAGTGCGGCCGGATTCCGGGAGACATTTGAGCACTTCGATCGTGCGGTCGGATTTAAATATCTGAAAGGTATGCACCTGAACGACTCGAAAAAGGGAGTTTCTTCACGAGTGGATCGACATGATAGCCTCGGCAAGGGAGAGTTGGGCATTGAGCCGTTTCGGATGATCATGCAGGACAGTCGATTCGATGATATGCCGTTGATCCTCGAAACTCCGGACGATTCGCTTTGGGCGGAGGAGATAAAGATGCTTTATAAGTTAGGGAGCAAATAGCAGGTGGTAAGAAGCAAGATGCTTTTTAGTTGAATCGTTAGAATTGAGAGTTGAATTTTCTTAGAAATGAGCACAAAGTCAAGCTTGCATGATGGCAGAAAATCAAGTCGACAAAATCGGATTAAAGTCAATTCAAAATTCTTAATTAAATATGAAGGATGAGGATCGGTTTATTATCAGATACACACGGGTGGTTGGATCCGCAGTTGGCACTCTTCTTTAAAGAGTGTGATGAGGTTTGGCATTGTGGGGATATCGGGGATGTCGGCGTTTCGGATCAATTGGAAAGCAGTTATAAGCTCAGGGCTGTGCATGGGAATATTGACGGAGGGGAATTGCGGCGAAACTACCCTGAAGTACAGGTATTGGAATGTGAAGGAGTGAAGGTGGTGATGATCCACATCGGCGGTTATCCCGGACATTATGCCCTTGGAATAAAAGCTTTATTACAAAGGGAACGTCCCAAACTGTTTGTTTGCGGACATTCGCATATCGCAAAAGTACAGTATGATAAACAACTGGAGTGCCTGCATATCAATCCTGGAGCTGCCGGGAGATCCGGATTCCACCACGTTCGTACAGCCGTCCGGTTTACCATAAAGGAAGGGGATATAAAGGATCTGGAGTTAGTGGAATATGAGAAAAGATGAACCTTGAAATATCGGAACAAAAAAACAAAAATAAATAATATATAGATGAAAAAGGGTTTTGTTTTAGTATTGGCATTATTGTTTACCGGATGGGGTGCCGACAAATGTATGGCTCAGCGGAGTACGGACAAAGTGATGAACCAAACGGTAAAGTATCAACGGCTGATGGCTTTGATCGACGCATTTTATGTAGATACGGTGAATTTACAGAAACTGACGGAAGATGCTATTGTACAGGTATTAGCGGATCTGGATCCCCATTCGGTTTATATTTCTAAAGAGGAGGTAGATGAAGCGAATGAGCCTTTAGAAGGTGGTTTTTTCGGAATAGGTATACAGTTTTCGCTTCTACGGGATACATTATTGGTTGTGGCTGTCGTACCGGGAGGGCCTTCGGAAAAGGTTGGTCTGTTGGCAGGCGACCGGATTATATCGGTCGACGGAGAGGATATTGCCGGAAAAAAATTATCGAATACGGATATACGTAAAAGACTGAAAGGAGAGAAAGGTACTGTAGTAAAGGTGGGAGTTCTACGGAAAAACGACAGGATGGATTTTAATATTGTAAGGGATAAAATTCCGATTTATAGTGTGGATGCTGTTTATATGCTTGATAAGACTACCGGATATATAAAGATTTCCCGTTTTGCAGCTACGACGGTTCAGGAGTTTGAAGAGGCAGTGAAAAAACTTCAGGCTAAGGGAATGAAGGATATGGTGCTTGATTTGCAGGGAAATGGAGGAGGTTATATGGGGGCTGCGATCGGCATCAGTGATCATTTGCTCGGACGGGGTAAAATGATTGTATATACCGAAGGACGGGCCTCCGGCCGTCAGGAAGAGTATGCAACGGCAGCCGGCCTGTTTGAGAACGGAAGGGTTGTGGTATTGATTGACGGGAATTCGGCTTCTGCCAGTGAGATCGTTTCCGGAGCTGTACAGGATTGGGATCGCGGGGTGATTGTCGGACGTCGTTCTTTTGGAAAGGGGTTGGTACAACGTCAGTATCAGTTGACCGATGGTTCGATGATCCGGTTGACAACCGCTCATTATTATACTCCTTCCGGTCGTTGTATCCAGAAGCCTTATAAAGATGAGGATTACCGGGGTGAACTGTACCATCGCTATACCAGCGGGGAAATGTTGAGTGCCGATAGTATCATGATCAATGATACGCTTAAATATTATACAAAATTGAAACACCGGGTGGTTTACGGCGGAGGGGGGATTATCCCGGATGTATTCGTTCCGATCGATACCAATGTGAATTATTTATATCTTAACCGTTTGATTGCCAAAAATGTGATTGGGGAGTATGTAATGAATTATATTGACAAGAATCGGGCATCATTGCGTAAAAGCTATTCCGATTTTAATGCTTACAATACTTCGTTTGAAGTGACCGATGCGATGATTAACGAAATCGTACAACTGGGCGAGAAAATGGGGATGCCGAAAGATGAGAAGGCATTGAAACCGTTGATACCTTCTATGAAAATACAGATTAAGGCATTAATATCGAGAGATTTGTATGATTTAAATGAAATGTTCCAGATCCTGAATAGAGAAAATGAAATCTTGAAGGAAGGATTGAAGATATTGAAGAATGGCGTATATGAGAATAAGATCGGAGGGAAGAATTGAGGAGTGGCAGGTAGCAGGAAGTGAATGTTGAAAAAAAGATTTTGGATTCAGGCAGTAGAGAGTTGTATATTTTCTACTGTCTGAATGTTTTTTCGGTCAATGAGGTGGCCTGTATCAGGAAAGGAGGCAGGTACTCCGTTTTATTGGCCCGGGAAGGGCATATATCGATGCCGCCGCGGCGGGTGTATAGACAGGTCACTGCAATGATCTCGGGAGCAAACAGGTCGGATAACCGCTTATAGGTCATTTCACAGATCTCCTCATGAAAATGATTTTCATTGCGGAGAGATACAATGTATTTCAATAAAGCTATTTCGTCCGGCAGGGTATTCGCTTTCATCCGGATGTATATGCTACCCCAGTCCGGTTGACCGGTAATTTTACAGTTGCTTTTCAATAAGTGGCTACCCACTTTTATTTCTCCATTTTTGGCAGATGAGTTTTCGATCAGGAAACCCGGATGTTCCTGATAGATGGTAAAAAGAGTATTGTAGAGCCGAACACTGTCTTCCAGTATTTTATAATCATCGAAATCAAAAAAACGTTGTTTTTCCGGCCGTCTAAAGAAACAGGATTTTACTTTAGTATTCAATAGCTTACCAAGATCCGATTCAATGATTTGGGTGTACGCCTGAATCCCTTGTTCAGGCGTATTGCCAAGTTGGGTCATGTTGAAAGACCCAAGGTATAGTTTCAGGGATTTGCTTTCAACAATGCAGTTGCTTTCGGCCGGATACACCAATTTCAGAATACCTGTGACCGGGAGTCCGTTTCGGGTGATAAAACTGGCTTCATAGGCATGCCATGAGTCATAACCATAAAAAAGTCCTGCCGGGGGAATACTATATGCCTCGCGGTTCAGTGCCCGCGGCACTGCTACCAGTATTTCAGGGCAATACTTTTCGGGATAAGCGACATTTTTGCCTAAGATATGTTCCATTTAAAAGTTCTGTCGGTTATATAGACTGGTATAGATACCGTTCTGCTTTAGCAATTCTTCGTGTGTACCTCGTTCCACGATCTCTCCATCCTGGAATACACAGATCATATTGGCGTTTTTGATGGTGGAGAGGCGGTGGGCAATTACAATAGAGGTACGGTGTTTCATCAGATTGTCGAGCGCTTCCTGCACCAGTTGTTCCGACTCGGTATCGAGTGCCGAAGTGGCCTCATCCAGAATCATGATCGGCGGATTTTTCAGTACGGCACGGGCAATGCTGAGGCGTTGGCGTTGTCCGCCACTCAGTTTCCCCCCCCGGTCGCCGATGATAGTTTGGTACCCGTCTGCCGTTTGCATGATAAAATCATGGGCATTAGCTATTTTGGCTGCCTGTATGACCTGTTCCATCGTTGTCTGCTCTACTCCGAAAGCGATGTTGTTGTAAATGGTATCATTGAAGAGTATCGGATCCTGGTTGACATTTCCCATTAGCCCCCGCAGGTCGTGTGAAGCGATTTGTTTGATATTGACACCGTCAATCAGTATTTCTCCTTCGGTAACGTCATAGAATCGCGGAAGCAGGTCGACAAATGTGCTCTTCCCCGAACCGGACTGTCCAACTAAAGCGATGGTTTTTCCTTTCGGGATCGCAATGTTAATATCCTTTAATACCAGTTTATCTTTCTGATAGGCAAAATGTACGTGCCGGTATTCGATGTTTTGGTTAAATCCGTTTATCTGTACCGGATGTTCGGGTTCTTTAATCGACGATTCGGCTGAAAGAATAACATCGATACGCTCCATGGCAGCTAATCCTTTCTGAATACTGTAGTAGGCATTCGTCAAATTTTTAGCCGGATTGATGATGGAGTAGAACAGGGCGATATAGGCGATAAACTCCTGGGCCGAAAGGCTGTTATTACCGCCTAGGATGAGAGAACCTCCGAACCAGAGGATAACAACAATGACAATTGTACCCAAGAATTCACTCATCGGATGTGCCAACGAGCGCCTGCGCATCAACCTGTTCTGGATGCGGCGGTACTCTTCGTTTTGGGAGGTGAACCGTCCGTCAACTTTTTCTTCCGCATTGAAAGCCTTAATGATCCGGAGTCCTGTCAGGGTTTCTTCGATCGAGGAGAGGATTTCTCCCATCTTATTCTGTCCCTCTTTTGAGTGTCGCTTAAGATTTTTACCAACTTTCCCGATCAGTCCGCCCATAAGCGGCAACATGATAAATACGAAGAGCGTCAACTCCCAGCTCATAAAGATCATGGCAAGTAGGTAAACCAGAATCAGGATAGGGCTTTGGAAAAACATATCGAGAGAGCTCATTACGGA
The DNA here is from genome assembly GCA_031553705.1 of Marinifilaceae bacterium. Lineage (GTDB taxonomy): Bacteria > Bacteroidota > Bacteroidia > Bacteroidales > Marinifilaceae > JAVBLD01. The sequence goes on from JAVBLD010000003.1 coordinate 152,667, forward strand.
AGCCTCCACTTCCTGTACGTCGCCGGTCATCCTTGAAATAATATCTCCCTTACGCTCTTCCGAGAAAAAAGGTAGAGGGAGGGAGAGAATTTTTTTAAAGATCTTTCGCCGGATATCCCGTACCACTCCGTTGCGGATATAAATCATTTCGTAGGCGGCAAGATATGCAAATCCGGTTTTCAGCGCAGTTGCGATGATTGCCAGCATTCCGACAAATACAAGGGTGCTCGAGGGGCCATAAGTCAGCTTTACCATTGTGACATAATAGTAAAAAAGATGTTTTATGGTGTGTGCATCGAGAGCAAAAGGTACAGAGGTCGTTACGTTTTGTTCCGTGCCGAAAAGTATGCCGAGCACAGGGGCAAGCATAGCGATGGACAAGGTGCCGAAAACAGCATGTAAGATGTTATATAGAGCACTTTTTGAAAGCCTCCATTTATAAGGAGGAATAAATCTTTTCAGCACTACGACAAAATCACGCATTTCTATAGATTAAGAATTGAAACCTTTTTATTTTTTTTGCTCTTTCCTCCTTTTGCCCTGCCCCTTATTTATATCCCGGTATAATTAGAAGGAGTGATCTGTTTCAGACTTTTTTTCAACTCATCCGATATTTCGAGCGTATCGATAAATTCGGCGATCGATTCATGAGTGATTTTGCTGTTGGTACGGGTCAACGCTTTTAATGCTTCGTAAGGATTCGGGTAACCTTCCCGGCGCAGGATAGTTTGGATGGCTTCTGCCACCACTACCCAATTTTTCTCCAAATCCCGTTCAATCGTTTCCTGATTGATGATCAGCTTTCTTAATCCTTTTATGGTAGATTTAAGGGCAATAACGGTGTGTGCTAAAGGCACCCCGATATTTCTTAGCACGGTAGAATCGGTCAAGTCCCGTTGCAAGCGCGAAATAGGCAATTTATTGCTCAGATGATCGAAGATAGCGTTTGCTATCCCCAGATTACCTTCCGAATTTTCGAAGTCAATCGGGTTTACTTTATGCGGCATTGCTGATGATCCCACCTCTCCCGCTTTAATTTTCTGATTGAAATAGGTCATCGAAATATACGACCAGAAATCGCGATCAAGATCGATCAATATAGTATTGATCCGCTTCAGGTTGTCGCATACGGCGGCGAAGTTATCATAGTTGGAGATTTGGGTAGTGTACATTTCCCGCTCGATATTCAGCTTTTGGGTTAGGAAACGGTTGCCGAATTCCGCCCAGTCAATTTCCGGAAAAGCTATATGATGGGCATTGAAGTTACCGGTAGCACCACCGAATTTACCGGAAATAGCCACTTTCTTCAATAACTCCAGCTGGCGCTTCAGACGATAGATAAAAACCTTGATCTCTTTGCCTAAACGTGTAGGAGATGCCGGTTGGCCGTGTGTTTTTGCCAGCATCGGGATATCTTTCCATTCTTCGGCCAACTCTTCCAATGTCAGGATTAGTTCATCGACCAACGGATAGTAGACATCATGGATGGCATCGCGGAACGAACAGGGCACGGCTGTGTTATTGATATCCTGCGAGGTTAGCCCGAAATGGATAAATTCTTTGTATTGATTTATTTTCAACTGGTCGAATTTTTCTTTGATAAAATATTCGACAGCCTTCACATCATGATTGGTAATACTCTCTATTTTCTTGACTTTCTCCGCATCATCAATGGTAAAATTCAGGTATATTTCACGCAATTGGGCAAACATATTCTGCTTGATGCCATTTAGCTGGGGGAGCGGTAGCTCACAGAGAGCAATAAAATACTCAATTTCGACCATTACCCGATAGCGGATAAGGGCACTTTCGGAAAAGTAGTTCGACAAACTTTCTACTTTATCTCTATATCTGCCGTCAATAGGCGAAATGGCTGTTAATGATTGCATCGTATATCAGTTTAATTTATACTATCAGAATAAGGCAAATAGATTATCTGCCGGCCTCTTTCCGGCAAAAATACGAAAAAATAATTTTATGTAATCGAAAATTGAAAATTGAAAATTGTGCTAAAAAGAAAAAATGATACCTTTGTGGAGTTTTAGATAAGTTTGATTATGAAAAAGATACTCGTTTCTTTTGTTTTTCTTTTTGCGGCTTTTACCGCTTTTCCCGGATCCATTGTTTACAAAGTGGATATAAAGGATGAGATCGGCCCGGAGTTGTGGCGGTTGGTAAAGAAATCATTCGATAAAGCGAATGAAGAGGGAGCCGGACATATCGTAATCCACATGAATACCTATGGGGGAATGGTGGTGTATGCCGACTCGATCAGGAGCCTGATATTGAGCAGTAAGATCCCGGTGTGGGTATTTATCGATAATAATGCGGCATCTGCCGGCGCTTTGATCTCGATAGCGTGCGACAGGATATATATGCGGGAGGGAGCCAATATCGGTGCGGCTACTGTGGTAAACCCAACCGGAGAAGCGATGCCCGATAAGTACCAGTCGTATATGCGCTCGATGATTCGCTCGACGGCGCAGGCGCATGGCAAGGATACAATTGTCAACGGCAGGGATACGGTTTACCGTTGGAAAAGGGATCCTCGTATTGCCGAAGCGATGGTCGACCAGACTATTGCGATACAGGGGGTGAACGATAGCGGGAAGATTGTAACATTTACCGCCCACGAGGCGATGAAATACGGTTTTTGTGATGGAATCGCCCAGACTGTGGATGATGTACTGAAACAGGAGCACCTTAGCGATTATACGATTGAGAGCTATATTCCGACGACGTTGGATAAGATCATCGGATTTTTGATTAATCCGGTAGTACAGGGCTTATTGATTATGTTGATTATCGGAGGGATCTATTTTGAGCTGCAGACGCCGGGTACCGGATTCCCACTGGTTGCGGCAGCGACGGCATGCTTGCTCTATTTTGCACCGTTGTATCTCGAAGGACTTGCAAATCACTGGGAAATACTTCTATTTATAGCGGGGGTGGTATTGCTTCTGTTGGAGCTGTTTGTGATTCCGGGCTTCGGGGTTGCCGGTATATCCGGAATCGTCTGTATGGTCAGCGCATTGATTTTTGCCGGCATTGACCAGATCTCGTTCGAATTTTTCGATGATTTTGTACTTATCATTGTCCGGTCATTATTCTTAGTAGTGAGTAGCGCGATCATATCTTTATTGCTGTCTATCTGGATCAGCGGAAAGGTGTTCGGTTCGCGTCGTTGGGTATTTGCGCTACATGCCTCTCAACGGCCGGAAGACGGATATGTCGGGGTGGATATGACTGTGCAAAAAGAGGTCGGGAATATTGGTGTCGCAATCACAGATCTCCGTCCAAGCGGTAAGGTGATGATCTCCGGCGAAATATATGATGCCGTTTCATTATTGTCCGATTATATTGCAAAAAATAGCCGGGTGGTAGTAAAGAAATACCAGTCCGGCCAAGTGTATGTTGTAAAATTGTAAATTTTGAATGGAAGAAGGTTTATATAGTAAAATCTTCGTTCAAAATCCGATATATCTGTTAGAATTGCAGCAGCATCGCACCACAGGAGTAACCGCCTCCGAATACCGTGAGACCCACCAGATCGCCTTTCCGGATATTGCGGATGTTTTCAGAAAGAGCGATGGCACAACTGGGACAACCGGTATTACCGCGTTGTTCGATGTTCATCAGAAAACGCTCTTCCGGAATATTATGGGTATGTGCAATATTCTTGATAATCCTCAGATTAGCCTGGTGCGGAGCAATAAAGGCAAGATCCTCTATTGTTTTTCCATGCTTCCGGGTAACCTGAACCAATGCATCTACCATATAGTTGCAAGCATTGATAAATACATCCCTGCCTTCCGGCATACTGATGCCTCCGTGCTGCGGGTGTAGGTGTACCGCCTCGGGCGCTTTACTAAGGTGTCCTAATCCGCGGGTGTAGATGTCAAGAACCTGTACGTCATTCGCGCTGAAGGGTTGTGCAGAGATAAAAAAAGCTACTGCCCCGTCTCCCCACAAATGTCCGCTTTGCGGACAGGTTTCATTGGCATACGCGGTATTATGTTCGGAAGCGACAATAATGGCTTTATTTGCTTTACCCATTGCAAAGTAGCCTTCTGCAATCTCCATCGCATTAATCAAAGAAGAACATGCGGAAGAAACGCTTATACATTTTGCATTGGAAATATTATATTTGTGTTGTATGATATGGGCGGGAGTTACTACTGTATCATACGGAGAATAGGTCGCGGCTACAATCAGATCCACATCTTCAATTGGATACGGCAATTGTCCGGCTACTTTTTCAACAGCCATAAGGGCCATGGTGTTAGTATTCTCTCCGGCTTTTGCCTTGCTTCTTGTTTTTATCCCTGTCCGCGAAAAAATCCACTCGTCGTCCAGGCCGTTTACTGTTTTAAAGTATGAATTTAATACAATATCTTCCGGGATGTAGTGTGCGATTTGGTTGATATACAATCTCATAGATTTATTATTTTTTCTTAATGGTCAAATCATAAATGTATTTGATTCATACGTCTGTTGTCTTTTTATGTTTTGAATTTTCTTCAAGCGCTGTTGTTTTATTATTATCGATGATACCGTTGAATAACAAATCTACATATTCATTAAGCGTTTGGGTATTTCTTTTCCGATGTCCGATAATAATAAAAGGCTGTTCAAGGCTTTTAAACATGATAAGCAATGTTTTGGCAAAAGTATCCGGATCGCTGACCTTAAAGATGCTTTGTTTCTTTCCGTCATGGATAATCTGTCTGAGCAGTTGTATTTCTTTGCTATCGATTCCTTTCCGGAGTTGCTCTACCCGCAAATTGTTAAAAATGAAATCGTAGCGGATATATTTATTTTGACGTACCAGATTGTCGATTACATTGAAACGGGCAAGGATATAAAATTTTAATTTCCTGTCCGGAGGTAGCGCCGAATCGGCCGCCTTTTGCAATTTAGCATTGATGGAGTTTACATGATCATCTACTACGTATTGATATATCTCATCTTTGTTCCGGAAGTGCATATATAACGTCCGGCGGCTCATTTGCGCCGCACAGGCGATGTCGTTCATCGTTGCTTTGTATACGCTTTTTTCGGTAAACAGCGATTTCGCTACATGTATGATCCTGTTTTTTGTCTTGCTTAGTTTTGTTTTCATAATTCTGCGACATTTATTTGTTCCCTTTGTCTGGTATTTATCTGGACATCAGGATGTAAAAAGACAATGCAATTGATAATTGCACATTTTCTCAAATAATGCGCAATTATAGATATTTTTTTCATATAAACGGGGGGAAAGGACCACTTTTTAAATATAATTAAACATTCTCTTTTACCCGGATTTTCTGCATAATATCGGTCGTTTTTTGTTTTTTTCATGATAATTGTCATGGTTTATTTTTAGACTGCAAAATACTTTTGCGTATAATTTCAAAAATTTATAACGATAGCTGTATATGAGCCTGAAAGATGTTTTACCGAATAAAGAAAAAGTATTTTCATTAACCTGGTTGCGCACTTATGCAACCTTGATCCTTGGGTCGTTGATCCTTGCCACCGGATATACTTTTTTTATGACTCCTTATAAGATTGTTCCCGGAGGAATTTATGGTATCTCTACGATATTGCATTATAAACTGGGATTTCCGATCGGTATGGCGGCACTATGTTTTAATTTGCCGTTGTGGCTCTGGGGGTTTAAGGCGTTGGGCAAGCAGTTCGGAATGAAAACATTCGTGTGTTTTATACTGGTTGCTGTGTTTGCTGACGGATTGCCTTTGATTTTCGGTCCTGACCCTTTTCAGTTGCATGATGAGGTATTGCTGGCCAGTATTTTTGGTGGAGTAATTTTAGGAATAGGTGTAGGGTTGATATTAAAAACCCACTCGTCCAGTGGCGGAACGGACGTGTTGTCATCGATTTTGAATAAAATTACTCGGAAACCGGTTGGTATGCTGCAAATGCTTGTCGATTCGGTCATTGTGTTGGCCGGTTTGCTTGTTTTTCAGGACTGGAAAGTGCCGTTTTATTCCTGGCTTACTATTTTTCTGATGGGAAAAGTGATTGATATTGTGATACAGGGATATTCGAGCGATAAAACCTTTTTTATTGTGTCCGACAAAACAGAGGAGATACGGCATTATATTCTGACGGAATTGAAGCGGGGTGGATCGATTGTTCCGGTTTGTGGAATGTACAACCGTTCGGAGAAAGAGATGATTATGACGGTGGTAAACCGCCGGGAAGTGGTTACTCTACAGCGTGCCATTTATAAGATAGATCCTGACGCTTTTACCACAATCCTGGACGCTAAGGAGATTTTGGGACAGGGGTTCAAGAAAATGGAATGACCATTAGAAATAGAAGATAGGGTATAAGGTTTTTTTGTGCTTCTTATTTGTTGATGAATGGTTTTACGGCCCGTTTAAAGATACCTTGTACGTAAGCAATGACCATACCGTAGTTGGAAATAGGTATTCCGGCATCGATGGCCGGCTGTAGGTGGTTTTTCAACTGTTTTGATGTGATCATACAACCACCGCATTGAATGATCATGGCATAGTCGGTTACCGGGCGCCGGACCTGATCCAGACCGGCGATAAATTCAAACTCAATGTTTTTGCCGGTGTATTTACGTAACATGGCCGGTATTTTTACACGGCCGATGTCTTCACAAGAGGTGTGGTGCGAACAAGATTCGAGCATCAGGATCCGGTCGTTGTCTTTCAATAACTCCACCTGTCCGATTCCGGAACAATAATGGTTGAAATACCCCTTCTGCCGGGCTAAGACGATACTGAAGCTTGTTAACGGTACATTTTCAGGTATCAGTTCAGCCACTTGTTTGAATGCCTGGCTATCAGTGATGACTAACTGCGGGATGATATTTGTCTTTTGTATAAAAGCTTTGATTTCTCCGGGTTGCAAGACGATATTTATACATTTGTTGTCCAGGATATCACGTATCATTTGAACCTGCGGGAGGATTATCCTCCCGGTCGGCGCTTCCGAGTCGACAGGAGTGACAAGCATGACAATATCGCCTTCATGCAGCAGGTCACCGATCAATGACGTTGTCGCCGGTTGTCGCACCAGTTTTTTTATCGACTCGATCAGGAGATCGTTTTTATCCGTATGCGTAGAGAAGTCAATGACAGAGGTGTGGTATTGCACCTCCAGCCTCTTTTTCAACTCTTTTTGCAGAGGAATTAGGTCCGATTTGTTATGAATGATCAGAAATGGAGTTTCATAGTTCTTGAAAGTACGTACGAGTTGATGCTCATAGGAACCGAAGTCATTGCCGGAAAAAACGACAAATGCCGCATCTGCCTGTTTTATCGCATCGAAAGACTTATCGATCCGTAATTGCCCTAATGCTCCTTCGTCGTCTATTCCTGCCGTATCGGTGAATACAATGGTAGCAAATCCCGGTATTTCGTAACTCTTTTTGACCGGATCGGTAGTCGTTCCGGCAACATCCGAAACAATAACTTTTTCCTGTGCAAGGATGTTATTTATCAACGAACTCTTACCTGTATTCCGTCGTCCGGTAATAACAATATTCAACTTATTCAATGGCAAATTATTAATTGTTAATTACTTGTAAAGCAGTACATCCTCCTTGGTAATAATCTGATTGCCGAGGATGACCAGTCGTTCAAGGATGTTGCGCAATTCACGGATATTACCGGTCCACTCGAAATTTTTAAGTGTCTCAATAGCTTCCGGTGTGATATTTTTTACTGCGATACCCATATCATTACATATCTCTTGCAAAAAGTAGACGGCCAGTTCGTCAATATCTCCGGGACGGTCTTTTAACGGAGGGACATCTATGACAATAACACTGATCCGGTGGTACAAATCCTCTCTGAACCTTCCTTTGGCAATTTCTTCTTTCAGGTTTTTATTGGTAGCGGCAATGACCCTGACATCAATATGGATATCGGAGTCTCCACCGATCCGGCTGATTTTGTTTTCCTGCAAAGCACGCAAAACTTTAGCTTGTGCGTCTAGGCTCATATCCCCGATTTCGTCTAGAAAAATCGTACCGCCATGCGCCAGTTCGAATTTCCCTTTTTTCTGTTTGATAGCAGAGGTAAAGGAGCCTTTTTCATGTCCGAACAGTTCGCTTTCGATCAATTCCGAAGGGATAGCAGCACAATTGACTTCAACGAACGATTGATTGCAACGATTGCTCTTTTCATATAGTTGTCGCGCCACCAGCTCTTTACCTGATCCGTTGGGGCCGGTGATCAGCACTCTGGCAGTTGATGCGGCCACTTTGTCAATCATAACCTTTATACGGTTTAACGCTTCCGATTTGCCGATCATGCTATATTTCTTATTCACCTTATTTTTCAGGTTTTGTGTTTCACAGATAAGCCGGTTTTTGTCGGTAGCATTTTTGATGGTGATCAGTATCCGGTTTAGATCCAATGGTTTTTCAATAAAATCGTAGGCTCCTTTCCGGATGGCCTCGATGGCCGTTTCGATTGTCCCATGGCCGGAGATCATGATTACCGGGATGTCGCGGGCAAATTCCTTGATTCGTTCCAGTACCTCGATGCCTTCCATTTTCGGCATTTTTATATCACAGAAAATCAATTCTGGCTTTTCTGTTTTTGCCGCCATCACCCCTTCCAATCCGTTTTCTGCCAGTATCACGTCATGTCCTTCAAAGCTCAGGATATCCTTCATAGAGTTCCGTATGCTGCGTTCATCGTCGATTACTAATATCTTTGCCATCAGTTGTTTCGTTATTCTGTATGTGTCATTGGATTTTTTCTATTCTGCTTCTTATTTCTTGCTCTTCTTTTCATAACTTGCATACAAAAATAGCGAATTTTATTTTAAAAATGGAGAGGGTATCAAATACCTTTTTTAACGCTGCAAATGGGCGTTTCATCTGAAATTAAATTAACTTTGTGTAATTGGTTGTTTTAATATGTAAGTGGGTATCGGTTATGAGGAAGTTTTTATCAGTTTTTATTTTATGTTTATTACTGTGCGATGCCGCGTATACTCAACGAAAAAAAATAGGGTTGGTTTTAAGTGGAGGGGGTGCGAAAGGGGTGGCACATATCGGAGTGTTGAAAGTATTGGAGGAAGCAGGGATACCGATTGATTATATTGCCGGAACGAGTATGGGAGCTATTGTGGGAGGGCTCTATTCTATAGGATATAATGCAAGGGACCTGGATAGCCTGGTAAAGATACAGGATTGGGTTCATCTGCTTAGTGATAAAGTGTATCGTTATAATCTTCCTTTTTCGGAAAAAGAAGAAAACGAGAAGTATCTGGTATCGTTGCCTCTTGTAGAGGGACATAGATTGAAGGTTCCGGTGGGATTTATCAATGGGCAGAACATCTACAACCTGTTCTCCGAATTAACCATAGGCTATCACGATTCGTTGTCGTTTATGGATCTTCCGATCCCATTCTCGTGTGTAGCAGCCGACCTGACGGACGGTAAACAGGTTATTATGAATAACGGTAACTTGGCGCTTGCTATGCGTGCCAGCATGGCTATACCTGGCGCTTTCGAACCGGTGAGACTGAATAATATGGTACTGGTTGACGGCGGAATCTCCAACAACTTTCCGGTGGATGTGGTGAGAGCTATGGGGGCCGAGATTGTTATTGGAGTTGATCTGAGTACCGGCCTGAAAAATATGGAAGGGTTAAACTCAATGATAGGTGTAGTGGAACAATTAACAACATTAATAGGTATAACATCTTATGAAAAAAATAAAAAAGAAGTAGACCTGTATATGAACCCCGGATTGGTCGGCTTTACAGTTGCCAGTTTTACAAAAGAGGCGGTCGATACGATGATTCTCCGGGGAGAACAAGTAGCCCGTTTTAAATGGGATGAACTGATGAAACTGAAAAAAGCAATAAACCTGGATGAAAATAAGGTTGATGTAACGCATCATAAAGTAAAAAGGACAGATTCCATTCCTATCCGTTATATATATATTGAGGGCGTTCCGATGCAAAATGAAAACTGGATCCGGAGGCGGATAAAACTCCGTGATTCTTCGGTAATCAGCAGGGAGGATCTGCATAGGGCGACATCGATATTATACGGCATGGGGACGTTTGCAAATGTAAGTTATAAATTGAGCGGCGAACCTGTTTATGATCTGACATTTATATTAGAAGAAAAGGTGGTCAGCTCTATAAATTTCGGTTTCCGGTTCGATTCGGAAGAGATGGCTTCCATATTACTGAATTCGACGGTTTGCCATAACGCTTTGCGCGGATCACGGCTTTCATTGACAGGCCGTTTGAGTCGTAATCCTTATGCGCGGATAGGGCTCAGTTTTGGAAATAATTTCTTTCAACGGATAAATTTATCGTATATGTACAGATATAATGATATTAATTTATATAATCATGGCGATAAGGTAGATAATCTGGTTTTTTCATATCATTTGGGAGAATTGAGTTTTTCCGATATAAATTTTATGAATTATAAATTCCAGATGGGGATGCGTTACGAGCATTTCAAATATGAGTCGAATTTATACGACACAGAGTATAAAGTGAGCTCACCCCGTTCGGAGAATTTTTTCAGTTATTATGCCTTAGCTCACTATGAAACATTTGACCGAAAATATTATCCAGAGAAAGGATATGCTTTTAAAGCAGAGTATTCGCTTTATACGGACGATTTGACTCATTATAACGATGGAGTGCCTTTTTCGTCGGTTGCTTTTAGCTTTGAATCGGCTACCCGGCTCACCCGGCGTGTATATCTGATACCTGCGTTATACGGCAGGATATTGATAGGCAAGAACATACCGCCTCCTTATCAGAATTATATGGGAGGAGAGGTTCCTGAGCGCTACTTCTCGAGGCAATTGCCGTTTACCGGTATTCGTGATGTAGAGATATTTGACAATGCACTGATGGTAAGTAAGCTTACGCTCAGATATAGGCTTGGCGCCCGGCATTATGTGACGTTGGTCGGGAATTATGCAAAGCAGAACGACAGCTTTTGGGATATCCTTAAAGGAGATGATATATGGGGAGGAGGGATCGGCTATTCGTACAACAGTATTTTGGGGCCTATCGGTGCAATATTTGATATTTCCAACTGGGACGGAAAAGTGGGGTTCTATTTCAATTTAGGATATTATTTTTAAATGGATAGTCGGGTAAAGGATGTGGGGCTGGGAATAGAGAGTTCCGTTAATGATAAAATGAACAAAATCAGCAATTAATTATGGGTTTCACATTCAATTTTTGGGAGAGTAAACATCGCATGTATGCACTCTTGCTTGTGCTTTTATACGGAATGGCCAGCGGTTGTAAAAAAAGCCAGTTCTATTATGCGAAAGGAGAGGTATACGGAACGTATTATAGTGTTTCATACGATTACACGGATGATTTGAATACAGAGATCAAACAGCAGATGGATCGGGTTGACAGATCATTATCGATGTATAATAAAAACTCCGTAATAGCTAAACTGAACCGGGGGGAAAGCGATGCGGTAGATGAACTGTTTGAGCGGATGTTCTCGACCGCTACTAGGGTAAGTAAAATCTCCGGAGGAGCTTTCGATATCACCGTCGCTCCATTGGTGAACGCTTGGGGGTTTGGCTATAAAGAGGCGGTATTCCCTTCGCAGCAACAAATTGACAGCCTGTTACAGTTTGTTGGAATGGATAAACTGCGGATTGTCAATGGCCGTCTGGTAAAAAGTACGGACAAAACAGAGATGGATGCCAGTGCCATAGCCAAAGGATTGGGAGTGGATGTGGTAGCTGAGTATCTGGAATCGAAAGGTATTGACAATTACTTGGTGGAAATCGGCGGCGAGGTGCGGGTAAAAGGATATAACCATTTGAAGCAGGCCTGGAGGATCGGAATCGAGAAACCTGTAGAAGATGCGGCTCAACAGGAGAGAGAATATAAATTTGTTGTTCACATGACAAAAGGGGCTTTAGCAACTTCGGGAAATTACCGGAAGTTTTATTATCATGAGGGGAAGAGGTATGGTCACACTATTGACCCTCGTACAGGATATCCTATACAGACGGAAATTCTGAGCGCTTCCGTGTATGCAAAAAACTGCATGGAAGCGGATGCTTTTGCCACAGTTTTTATGGTGTCGGGATTGGAGGCATCAAAAAAAATTGTAGCGCAGAATAAAGATGTAGAAGTCTGTTTTATATATGAGGAACAAGGGGTTTTAACGGATTGGATGTCCGAGGGGTTTAAGAAGTTGTTGTCGGAAAAATAAACCGGAATAAACGGGGGGGACGATGAAAGGCGTGTTGATAATGGCTGTTGTATGTTGTATTGTGGGGAAAGTTTTTGCTTTCCGCACGACATCGTCAGTGTCTCCAGGCGATTCATTACTGCGGCTTCAAGTGCCTCTGCATGACTCTCTGTTCATTATACATAGTCCTGCCCCGACAAATGATGATCAAGCGGATTCGTTGATTTATAAATCCAGGTTTCAAAAAATCGATCCTGCCACTACTCACGTCGTTTTTTTGCCGGATAGTTTAATCCGGGATACCTTAATGTATGAGTTCACCAAGATAAAAAAACTTGCCTATAAAACACCCTGGATGAAAGAACTCTATGGTATGGTATTCGTAAATCCGCGACCGGGAAGGTTAAGTGTTATGCGTGTCCAAAATAGTGAAGATAGATTTGAAATTTTTGCCGGCAAGACCATTCGTGATATTAATATAAAAGTGCTTCCGCCTTATGGAGCCAGCGTATATGATACTCTTTATCAGGAAAAAGACTTGGAAAAGTATAAGTCTATTGCCAATATAATACATATGCGGACATCCGAGAGGATTATACGTAAACAGATCACATTGAAGCCGGGAATGCCGGTGAATCCTTTTGAGCTTGTGCAGAATGAGATACTTTTAAGGCAATTGGATTATATCGACGATGCCGTAATTACTCCGGTCGGTTTGGAGCACGATAGTACGATGGTGGACTTGTTGCTTGTTTGCAAAGATGAATTTTCGTGGGGCGGTGAGATAGAGACAAACTTTTTAAATGCTTTTTCCATGGAGGTAGAAAATAAAAATTTCCTCACATTAGGGCATGTTGTCCGTTATCGTTTCGGGTATAAGGGTACTCAGGAAAAAGAGTGGGGAAACAGGCTAGAGTATAAAATTAATAGTTTGTGGGGGACACATGTCGATTTCAGAGGATATTACCGGAATGATTATTTGGAGAAATTGGTTACGCTAGAAATTAGCCGGCAATTTCTGACAACCAAGACCAAGTGGGCCGGAGGAATCTCCGGCGCCCGGGTCTACTACTCCGATGCATTGCCTGATCCTAGAAAGATTCGACTGGTGGACACCCTTTTTGATTACCGTTCGGGAGATATCTGGATGGGTAGATCGTTTATATTGGACTCAAGGCATTCATATAATCGTAATTTTTATCTAACAGGTCGTTTTTATGCCACAACGTTCGATAATTGTCCGGTTGTCTTGCCACATACCAATCAGCTTTATTATGACCGGTTGAACTTTTTGATGGCATTCACTTACGTAAAGATCAAATACTATAAAGCTAACCTGATTTACGATTTTGGTCGCACGGAAGATGTTCCGACCGGGCTATATGCCAGCATTATAACCGGTTTTGAGCAAAATGACTTTCGGAATTCCGGCTATGTTGGCCTGGAATATCGTTATTCCCATTTCAGTAAATATACCGAGCGCTTTTATGCTGTACAGACGGCAGTAGGATCGTATATTAACGATAACGGATTGGAACAGGGATTTGTGAAGCTCAATGCCAATCATATCAGTAACCTGATCAGTGTGGGTAAATGTAAGCTTCGTTATTATAATAATATAAACTATCTGGCAGGGGTCAGGCGCTATGAAGCGGATGATCTTTATATGCAAGATTACAATATCCGTGGGTTTGATTCTGATTCTTTGAAGGGGATCCAGAAGCTTTCAGGATCGGTATCGGCTACTCTGTTTTTACCATTTATCAGGAAGGGATGTCGGATGTCAGTCTCCGGATTTATGGAAGCGGGAGTGATTGCGCCGGAGAAACAATCGCTTTTTGAAAGCAAGGCCTATCTTGGCCTGGGTATGGAATTGAACCTTAGAAATGACAATGTTATTTTCAAAAATGTAAGTTTCAGACTGGCATTTTATCCCAGAGTACCTGCTGATGTCCGAAGTGTACAGGCTGTCTTATTCGGAGGGCCGAAAAGCAAATTTTACGACTATCGGGTGTCAAAACCGCAATTGGTCCCGTATGAGTAGCTTCGAGCTAAATTTCTTATTACTCAGATGAACGATCCTTTTTTGATTTGAAGATATTTCCGATCTTTTTGAAAAAACCTTTTACCTTCTCTTCCGATTGCTCCGTTCCTTTGGGTACCACCGGTTTTTCTAATTTTTTATTGGTAATTTGCTCAAGCAAATTTAAATGCTCTTTGAAAGAAGGTACCTCCAACTCTTTCTCTTTTGCCGGAATATATAGGGGAAAAGAGAGATTATTCCAATGCCTGTAAGTGCGGCTCTGTAAGCATTGCTGCATACACATTCCGAAGATGGGGAGAGCCATATTTGCCCCTTGTCCCAGACTCATGGAATTGAAATGGATACTGGCGTCGTTGGCTCCGACTCGTACTCCTAGGACGATATGCGGATTGTAGCCGATAAACCATCCATCGGCGTGATTTTGAGTCGTACCCGTTTTGCCTGCTAACTCGTTGTATAGGCCATAATTCGTCCGTAGCCGGTGTCCTGTTCCTTCGTCGATGACAGCCATAAGGATATTTGTCATAGCCCGGGCATCCTCAACAGGCTCTACTGTCCGGAATTCGGGTAGTGCAGCCTTGAAAATGATATTTCCCTTGTTGTCTTTAATTTCATCCAGATAGTAAGGTTCCACAAATTTCCCATCGTTTGCAAAAACCATAAAAGGCTTTATCATCTCTTGCAAAGGGATATCCGCTACCCCCAATGCCAGCGATGGATAGGGCGGAAGCTCTGCTTCGATACCCAACTGCCGGGCATGGGTGATCACGGTGTCGATACCGGTTTGTAATAATACTTCTACAGCAATGGTATTTATAGATTGGCTGAGAGCGCCTTTCAGCGTATAATACCCGTCGTATTGGTCATTTGAATTCCTGGGAGTCCAGCCGTCATATTCCGGATAAGTTGTCTGTTCATTTTTATAATAGGCGTCCAACTTGGCACCATGAGCGATAGCTGCGCTGTATACCACGGGCTTGAATACCGAACCTGCCTGCCGGGGTGCCGTAACCTGATCATACTGGAAATATTTATAGTCAAGTCCTCCGACCCAGGCTTTGATTTTTCCGCTTTGCGGTTCAACCGCAATCATACCCGGATGTAAAAATTTCAGGTAATATTTGATCGAATCGATTGATGAGTAGTCTGCCTTGATCTCTCTTTGGGAAGCGCTGTACAGGATCATGGCTTTTTTTTCGCTCATGATCCGCAAAATCTCCTCCTCTTTCAGGCCTCGATGTTTAAGTTTTTGATATACGGGACTGTTCCTTATTGCATTATACAATATCTCTTTCTGGTTATCCCACGGCTCCTTTTTTCCCAAATGATCATAATAAGCCTGCTGTAATGTTTTCATGTGGGCTGCGACAGCTTTTTCCGCATAATGTTGCATTTCCGCATCAATTGTTGTGGTAAGGATAAGCCCGTCTTTGTACAGATTGTAATTGGTTCCGTATGTTGTGTTGTATTCGTCGAGGATTTTTATAGCATCTTTCCGTATTTTTTCCCGCAGATAGGGTGCTGTTCCGGAGTAGTGGTTAATTGCCTGGTAACATAACCCCAGCTCTGTGTCTTTCCATTTTTCACCCTCTTCCGGTGTCAGAAAATGGTATTTTACCATTTGATTGATTACAGTGTTACGGCGTTGTAGAGCTCTTTCCGGATGCAAACGCGGATTATACCATGAGGGGCCTTTTAAGATTCCGATCAATGTTGCGGCTTGGGGAAGTGACAGATCAAAGGCGTTGGTAGAGAAGTATTGTTGAGCGGCGCTTTCGATGCCGAATGTATTCTCTCCAAATGAAACGGTGTTTAGGTAAAGAGCTAATATTTCGTCTTTTGTGTATAGCTTTTCAATCTGATATGCCGTAAACATCTCTTTGAGTTTCACGACCGGAATAAAAATCACCTGTTGTTCTTCCCGTGGGTATAGGTTTTTAGATAATTGCTGACTGAGCGTACTACCTCCTCCGGAACTACGATCGCCTAACAGAAGAGTTTTAAAAAAGACACGCAACATACTGATCTTATCAATTCCCTTATGTTCATAGAAACGAACATCTTCGGTAGCAATCAGTGCATGAACGGCATAAGGGGTAATACTGTCGAGTCCGATATTCGTGCGATTTTCAAAATAATATTTTCCGAGCAGTTCCCCGTCTTCACTATATAGTAATGAAGCTTCGTCATTGTGAATTGCCTTAAGTTCTCCTGCATCCGGAAGCTTTCCCCATAAGCCGGCATATACCGAATAGACAAAGAGTCCGGCCATTAAAGATGTTGCTATCAATAGAAGCAGAATATACTTTAAAATAGTCAGACCTCTTCTTTTCCCCTTTTTTCTTCGTTGTTTTCTTCGTTTTCCCACAGCGTTCCTACATTACGATAGTCAAAGATAGCTGGTTTTAGTAAAGATATAGAATTTTAAACTTTAAATTTTAATAAATGGGGCGGGTATCGAAAAAATAAAAAGAGGCTGTCTTTGACAGCCTCTTTTTAGTATTGTAATTGATTTGTTATTTTACAACCTCAACAGTAGCACAACGGTTCCACTTGTTTTCTTTAGTATAGAACGGTTTGTCTTTTCCTACGAATTCAACTGTTACATTATTTGTATTTGCTCCGTAGCTCTGCAGTAGTTTCAGAACTGCATTAGCTCTCTTTTCAGAAATCTTCATGTTTACGTTAACCGGGCCAAATTTGTCAGCATATCCAACGATGCGGATCTTTGCATTCGGATTTTCTTTCATGAAAGTAGCCACGTTGTAAACGATCGGATCGTTTTCTTCTGCAATTTCAGCGCTGTTGAATCTGAACGGTACGGTTACTAACATAGACTTGTAGTTGGTAGCTTCAGCTTGTTTCTGTACAGTTTCTTTTGCTGCAAGAGCTGCTTCAGCTTTAGCTTTAGCTGCACGAGCTGCTTCTTCCATTTCTTTGTTCTTTTGCTCTAATTGAGAAACCTGGTTTTTCAATAACTGGTTTGCATTAGCCAAAGCTGCCATTTCTTCGTTTGTCGGAGAAGTTTTGAACTCCCTGTTTTTGAAACGATAGGTAATACCTGCTGTCAATCCTGCAATTCCGTCATTCGGGAAACCACCTCTTTTTACAAAGTCATCATCCAGGATCATACCGCTGGCTTCAACGTTTATATCAAAGCGTGTTGATAAAGCGTAACGAAGCTGTATACCTCCATTGATTGTAAATGTCTGATCTTTGCTGTTGGTCATTCCACCAATACCTACGAACGGCACGATATCAAATTTCCTGTTTTCTTTATAAGGAGCAAAGAAATTAATCAATCCTACCATAGCGTCTGCATGCACATACATATAGTGATAATGAAGCATGTCCATGTCGTTTCCGATTGGCCTGAAGCCATGGAAAGCACCACCGCCTCCTTGTGCACGAACTCCCCACCATGGGTTGAACCATTTTCCTATAGATAATACCGGCATAAATGTAATTCTGCTAGTAAAGTCTACTTCCTTGTAGTATTCTGCATATAATGCATTTCCCCCTACGTTAAAGGAAACAAACCAATTATGCCAGAAGGGATTTGCTTCAAATGAAGTCCTGTACCCCGGAAGTGCCTTTTGAGTATCCTTGGTATCCTGAGCATTCACCATCCCACAAAAGCCTATGGCCAAAACAATTAATAATAATCCTTTTTTCATAACTTTTATTCTAATTTTTAATAAACAACTCCAAACAAACAGTTTGCAGGAAAATATTTCTAATACAATACAACCCTTTATCATAAGCATCACACCTATTGGTCATATTCTTCGCAAAAGTAATCTTTTTTTTTAAGATTT
Source organism: Marinifilaceae bacterium (assembly GCA_031553705.1). Lineage (GTDB taxonomy): Bacteria > Bacteroidota > Bacteroidia > Bacteroidales > Marinifilaceae > JAVBLD01. Next base: position 170,728 of record JAVBLD010000003.1, read on the forward strand.
TCAAATCTGCACATTATTTATTTAAAAATATTCATTTTATCGGCAGGAAATGATGGTTAACACATGGAGTATTAAAGAAATAGGAGGGTGTAAAAGAGATAGGTTCTGGTTCTAAAACTAAAAAGAGGCCCGATTTGATTTTCGGGCCTCTTTTTGTTGCGGAGTTACGGAATCACATCTACGATAGCGCAGCGGTTCCATTTATTATTTTCCTTATAGAATGGTTTTTCTTTTCCGACATATTCAACCTGTATACGGTCCGAGGAAATACCGTAATCTGATGCTAATGCCTTGGCTACGACATTGGCTCGTTGTTCGGAAATCTTCATGTTTACATTGATAGGTCCAAACTTATCGGCGTATCCGACGATGCGAACTTTTGCGTCCGGGTTGTCTTTCATGAAGGTTGCAATGTTGTATATGATCGGATCGTATGTATTTTCAAGAACACTGCTGTTAAATTTAAATGGAATAGTAGTGGAAACGGAACGGTAAGGAGTTGATGAAGATGGGGTAGCTTCCTTATTTGCAGGTATTTCATCCACCTCTTCAACAACAATAACCTCTTCCGGTATCCGGTTTTTCAGTGCGGCTACCTCTTGAGCTAACAGAAGGTTGGCAGCCAACAAGGCGGCTAATTCATCGGAACTAGGTGCTTTTTTGAACTCCCTGTTTTTGAAACGATAGGTGATACCCCCTGTCAATCCGATGATTCCGTCGTTCGGAAAACCGCTTCTTTGTACAAGGTCGTCATCCAGAAGCATACCGCTGGCTTCAATATTTATATCAAAGCGGGATGACAATGCATAACGGAACTGTATACCGGCATTGATTGTAAATGACTGGTCTTTACTGTTGGTCATTCCTCCGATACCTACGAACGGCACGATATCAAACTTCCTGTTTTCTTTATAAGGAGCAAAAAAGTTAATCAATCCCACCATAGCATCCGCATGTACATACATGTAATGGTAGTGAAGCATGACATCCGCATTCGGTCCGAAACCATGATAAGCTCCTCCGCCACCCTGTGCGCGTACTCCCCACCATGGATTAAACCATTTACCTACCGACAAGACAGGCATAAATGTAAGTGTATTCATAAAGTCGGCATCCCCGGAATGTTCTGCACGCAAGGAGTTTACTCCTGCATTAAAGGAAACAAACCAATTATGCCAGAAAGGATTTGCCTGGAATGTCGTTTTATATCCAGGAAGAGGCTTTTCTAATATTTGCGCTCCGGCTGTTCCGCACAATCCGATAGCTAACACGATAAGACATAGTTTCTTTTTCATATCTGATATCACTTTTATTAATAATCTATTATGTCAGAATACTCCATAAACGTGAGGATGGATTCAGACGTTTCAAAATAGCGGTTATAAAAGCGACTTCTTCATTATTTTTAACGTAAAACTTACGATTTTTATGTTATTAGAGTGAATTCTATGATTTTTGGTATATCTTTATGGCATACTTAAAGTCTAGTAATATGTTGAATATTGCACTATTTGGACCTCCTGGGGCGGGGAAAGGAACCCAGGCAAAGAAAATTGTGGAAAAGTACAATTTGGTTCATCTTTCCACAGGCGATATGATTCGCAAAGAGATTGCGGAGGGATCGGACTTGGGTAAGATGGCTGCTGAGATTATTCATGCGGGAAACCTGCTTTCCGATGAATTCGTGGTAGCCTTGATAGAGAATAGTATGATACAGCACAAAGGAGCACAGGGGTTTCTTTTTGACGGTTTTCCACGGACGGTGACACAAGCAGAGATTCTTGACGAGATATTATGGAAAGCAGGAACCCCGTTAAACGGCTTGCTGAGTATTGAGGTGCCTTTTGACGAATTAAAACGCCGTATGTTGGAACGGGCGGAGATAGAAGGGCGTGCGGACGATAACGAAACGGCTATAGAGAAACGGTTCAGTGAATATCACAGTAAAACGGTTCAGGTGGCCGACTATTATAATAATAAAGGTATCCGTTTCCTGATAAAGGGAGATGGTTCGATAGATGAGGTCTTCGACCTGATTACAAGAGTGATAGAAAAAATCAAATAGTAAAAGCGGCAAAAGCCGCTTTTGCTATTTATCTGAATCAGTAGGTTCGCATTATTAGTTATTTCAATCCTTTTCGTTTTAATAACGGGTCAATGGACGGTTCTTGTCCGCGAAACTGCTTATAAAGCTTCATAGGCTCATCGGAGCCTCCTTTAGAGAGAATATATTCCCGGAAAGAGGTTGCCTTTTCCGCATCGAATATATTTCCGGTTTCTTTAAATGCTTCAAATGCGTCCGCATCGAGCACTTCCGCCCATGTATATGAATAATATCCTGCCGAATATCCGCCGTTAAAGATATGGCTGAAATACGGGCTACGGTATCTTACCGTGATCTCCGGGATCAGGCCTATCTGGTGGAAAAACTCTTGTTCAAATGCTTTCATATCGGTCGAAGGAGCTACATCTTTCATTGTATGATAGGCCATATCCAATAATGCGGCGGACATAAATTCAACAATGGTGAAGCCCTGATTCAGGCGACTACTCTTTACCAGCTTGTCGATTAACTCTTGTGGAATCGGTTCACCTGTTTTATAGTGACGAGCATAAACTTTCAATACCTCCGGTTCTGCTGCCCAATTTTCCATGATCTGTGAGGGTAATTCGACAAAATCGCGGGCTACGGATGTGCCGGAGATACTGGGATAGGTGACGGAAGATAACAAACCGTGCAGAGCGTGACCAAATTCATGGAATAAGGTAGATGCTTCGTCGAATGTCAATAACGAGGGCGTATTGCCTGTCGGTTTGGTAAAGTTGCATACGTTGGTAATCACCGGCGTTGCATCTAATAAGCCGGATTGTTGCCGGTATTCATCCATCCAGGCACCCGAACGCTTACTGGCGCGCGGGAAATAGTCGGCATAAAAAATACCGATAAGTTTACCGTTAGCCTCCTTTACTTCGAAAGCCAATGCGTCCGGATGTGGTAATGGCAGGTCATTACGTTGCTCAAAGGTCAACCCGTACAATTTGTTCGCCACATAAAAAGCGCCTTGGCGTACCTGTTCCAATGGAAAATATTGGCTCAATTCGGTTTCATCCAGGTCATATCTCTCTTTTCTCAGTTTTTCGTTATAATATCGCCAATCCCATGGTGCTAACTTAAATTTTCCTCCCTCCCGGTCAATCATTTTTTGCAATTCGGCCGCTTCCGACCTGGCAAAAGGTAATGCGGCATTCCAGATCCGGTTACAGAGTTGATACACATTTTCCGGAGTCTTAGCCATGTTCTCGTCCAGAATAAAACTGGCATGGTCGGGAAATCCGAGCAATTGAGCTTTTTGCAGGCGGAGCGATACGATCTGTGCGATAATATCCCAGTTGTTATACTCGTTATTGTTACTGCCGCGATTGATGTAAGCCTTGTAAATCTGTTCGCGTAATGCCCGGTTGTCTGCATATTGCAGGAACGGCATAATACTGGGATTGTTAAGGGTAAACACCCATTTGTCTTCCATGCCAGCCTCTTTGGCCCGTTCGGCTGCTGCCGTGATTACACTCTCCGGGAGTCCCGACAAATCTTTTTTATCTTCGATGACCAGTTTAAAACTGTTCGTCTCATTCAGCAGGTTATCGCCAAATTTGAGGCTGAGCATAGCAAGTTTGCTGTTAATACTTTTGAGGGTATCTTTTGCTTCCGGCGCGAGGTTCGCACCGCCCCGAACAAAACGTTGATAGTATTTTTTCAATACCATTTGCTGTTCCGTTGTCAACTGCTCCTTATTGTTATATACGGTCTTTATCCTTTCGAATAGCTTCTCATTCAGATTGATCGCATCGTTGTGTGCGGTGAGTTCCGGCATGATCTCTTTGGCAATGGCCGACAGGGAGTCATTGGTATTAGCTTCCCTTATGTTTGAGAATACCCGTGTCACTTTTTCCAACAGAGTTCCCGATTTCTCCATTATTTCAATAGTGTTTGCAAAGGTGGGCGCTTCCGGATTTTGCGTAATGGCTTCTATCTCCAGTTTTTGTTGCATCATCCCTTCCCTGAATGCAGGCAGGTAATGCCGGTTTTGGATTAAATCGAAAGGCGGTACCTGGAAAGGGGTCTCATAGGATCCGAAAAACGGGTTATCGTTTTTCGCGGCGTTGTTGCATGATTGCATGATAATACCCATAAAACAAATTAAATAGACAATTTTGTTCATACTTATAATATAATAGTTTAAATAAATAGTCATAACCTCAGATTATACAAAAGTATATATTTATCCGGATAGTCAAAAACGCGGGAAGCATGAGTAACTGAAAACCGGGAATTCTTATTTTTACGTCGAAATTACCCATTAACCTAGTCTCATATTTCTCACTGCTTCCTGCCCCTTCCCACTTACCCTCTATCCTTTTCCCGTCATTCATATTATCCGGATTTTAGGACATTTATCAGGCTAATGCTCAATAAAAGAAAAACTTACGAAATGTAGTTATTTTTTCTTTAGAATATTTGATAGTCTGGATAAAAAGTGCGTAATTTGCATCCTGTTTGAAAAGTGTTTACAAAAATATAGAGAGATGTCAAGAGTTTGTCAAATAACTGGAAAAAAAGCAATGGGTGGTAACCATGTTTCTCACTCCAAAAGAAGAGTGAAGAGGACGTTCGCGATCAACCTGTTTAAAAGGAATTTTTATTGGCCGGATGAAGACAGATGGATCCGTTTGAACGTATCTGCTGCCGGTCTGCGTTTGATTAATAAAAAAGGTTTGAGTGCCTGCCTGAAAGATGCAAAAGCCGAAGGTTTAATTAAAACAATTTAAGATCACGGACGATGGCAAAAAAAAGCAAAGGAAACAGAGTGCAGGTGATTCTGGAATGTACAGAACATAAAGAATCAGGAATGGCCGGAACTTCAAGGTATATCACTACGAAGAATAGGAAGAATACTCCCGAGAGATTGGAATTGAAAAAATACAATCCTATACTGAAGAAAGTAACTTTACACAGAGAAATAAAATAATAAGCTATGGCAAAGAAAGTAGTTGCAACCTTGAAAACCGGAGAAGGTAGAGGATATGCAAAAGTGATCAAAATGGTAAAGTCTCCTAAAACAGGTGCTTACTCTTTTAAAGAGCAAATTGTAGCCAGCGATCAGGTAAAAGAGCATTTGAAGAAATAAGTAATCCAGATCTATATAGAAAACTCCCCGTTATGGGGAGTTTTTTTTATGCCATGAATCATAAAAAATGTTATTTTTTCAAATTTACGCATTTCAAATAATATTGATAATCAATGTGTTGTAAAAATAATAGATTTTTTTGTGGAAAAATAATCGAAAAGTGTAACTCTCCAGAAAAAACATACGTATAAGAGGGTGTAATGATGATTGAATTTATGATTTTATTTTAGCTGTTATTTAGATTAAGATTATTTAGCACACCACGAAGGGAGGGGAAGCTTTTGAAACAAGCTGATTTTCGGATAACGTTCTTTATATATTGGAATATATACCACGGGATAGTATAATACACCACGCACATACACCACACAGACGCACACACATATTATATACATCTTTTCATGGATCCCAAATATTCCGGTTTAAAGAACTACGAAAATGTCTCCCTTTTTCTTTTTTTATCCACCAATAATATAAGGGGTAGGTTGCAGGAAGTAAGTAGCAGGAAGAGTGAATGAGAAACAGGTTCATTCGTTCCCAATTATTAATTATTCATTATTAATTACTGATTGGCGGATTTGAATTATCTTTGTAAGTTATTTACAATAAATCAAATTGCATGAAAGGAGATCAGGAAGGGAATAATATTGTGATTTGCGGGGCCCGTGAACATAACCTCAAAAATATAGATCTGATGATACCCCGGAATAGCTTGACGGTCATTACCGGACTTAGCGGTAGCGGCAAATCCTCTTTAGCTTTCGACACAATCTATGCCGAAGGACAGCGGCGGTATATGGAGACTTTTTCTGCCTATGCCCGTCAGTTTCTGGGAGGGATAGAACGCCCGGACGTAGATAAGATCACCGGATTAAGCCCAGTGATCTCAATAGAACAAAAGACAACAAACTATAATCCCCGCTCGACGGTGGGTACAACAACAGAGATATATGACTTTTTACGTTTGTTATATGCTCGGGCCGGAGAAGCTTACTCGTATGTTACGGGCTGCAGGATGGTGCGATATAGCGATGAAAAAATCATCGAACTGATACAGGAGCATTTTGCGGGGAAGAAAATACTGATATTGGCTCCCGTCATTAAAGGACGTAAGGGGCATTACAGGGATCTCTTCGAGAACCTGCGGAAAAAGGGATTCCTGTCGGCCAGGATTGATGGAGAGATCAAGGAGATCGCGTTTGGGATGGGGGTGGATCGTTATAAGATCCATGACATAGAAATTGTGGTGGACAAGCTTATCGTTGACCGGGTGGATCTTAAACGGTTGAAAGGATCGGTGGCCACGGCAATGAAAAACGGCCAGGGGGTCATGATGATCCAAGCTATGGATAGTCTCGATATGAAGTACTATAGCCGCAACCTGATGTGCCCTGATACCGGCATCTCCTATAAAGATCCGGCTCCTCACTCTTTTTCGTTTAATTCCCCTCATGGCGCTTGCTCGAAATGTAAAGGACTGGGTTATGTAAGTAGCGCCGACCTGAAAAAAATCATTCCCAATGGATCATTGTCGATCTACGCGGGTGGGATAGAACCCTTGGGTAAATACAAAAATAACCTGTTTTTCTGGCAGATCGACACGGTATTAAAAAAACATGGATTTGAATTGCATACGCCTATAAATGAGTTGTCGGAAGAGGCACTGACCGATATCCTGTACGGTTATCCCGGTCAGTTACGCCTGGAGAATACGGCGTTGGGTATCTCTTCGAACACACTCTATAATTTTGAGGGGATTGTGAAGTATATCATGATGCAGGAAGAGAATGCCACTTCCAAAAAAGCTTTGAAATGGGCCGAACAGTTTATTACGGTGGCCCAATGTGATGCTTGTGGCGGACAGCGGTTGAATAAGGAGGCATTGCATTTTAGAATAGCAGGTAAAAATATTTCGGAACTGGCTGCGATGGAGTTGACGGACTTGTACGAATGGGTACGTGCGACAAAAAGGGAATTGGACGATAAGCAACAGCAGATTGCCGGAGAGATATTCAAAGAGATAGAGGTGCGTTTGAAATTTTTGTTGGACGTGGGATTGGAATACCTTTCATTGGACCGGCAATCAGTAAGCTTGTCCGGAGGTGAATCGCAGCGCATTCGACTGGCAACGCAGATCGGCTCGCAGTTGGTGAATGTGTTGTATATTCTGGATGAACCGAGCATCGGCCTGCACCAGAAAGATAACCGTAAACTGATTCACTCGTTGCAGCAACTGCGGGATAGCGGCAATTCGGTGATTGTGGTGGAACACGACCGCGAGATGATGGAGAGTGCCGATTATATTGTGGATATGGGACCGAAAGCAGGAAGGAAAGGAGGGGAGATAATGGCTATCGGTACAATAGACGATATTAAGAAAAGCAATAGTCTGACGGCGCAATACCTGAATGGAGAAAAAGAGATCTGTTTACCGACGGAGAGAAGAAAAGGTAATGGTGCATCGCTGGTATTGAGGGGATGTACCGGACATAACCTGAAAGATATAGACGTAGTCATTCCGCTGGGCATGCTGGTTTGTGTGACCGGCGTAAGCGGCAGCGGTAAATCTTCATTGATAAATGGCACGTTGCATCCGATATTGAGTGCAAAATTCTATCATTCCGTCGCTTCTCCGTTGCCTTACCGCTCAATAGAAGGAATTGAAAACATAGACAAGGTCGTGGTGGTGGATCAAAGTCCGATAGGACGTACTCCCCGGTCCAATCCTGCAACTTATACCGGTCTCTTTACCGATATCCGCAAGATGTATGAAAAGCTGCCCGACTCCCAGATCCGGGGATATACCGCCGGACGTTTCTCATTCAACGTTGCCGGCGGTCGTTGTGAGGAGTGTAAAGGCGCCGGGGTAAAAACCATAGAGATGAATTTCCTGCCGGACGTATATGTACATTGTGAGGCATGCAATGGCAAGCGCTACAACAAAGAGACCCTGGAGGTCCGCTATCGCGGAAAATCGATCGGTGATGTATTGAACATGACCATCAATCAGGCCGTAGAATTTTTTGAGAATGTCTCTTTTCTGCAGCAGAAACTAAAAACGCTTCAGGATGTAGGCTTGGGATACATCAAACTGGGACAACAGTGCACTACGCTAAGCGGCGGCGAATCGCAACGTATTAAACTGGCCACCGAACTCTCGAAAAAAGATACCGGAAAAACCCTCTATGTATTGGACGAACCCACTACCGGCCTGCATTTTGAAGATATCAACATTCTGCTGCAGGTGGTACAACGATTGATAAACAAAGGAAATACGATGATCATTATCGAACACAATCTCGACGTCATCAAAGTAGCCGACTACATCATCGACATGGGCCCCGGGGGAGGAAAAGACGGCGGCAAGGTAATCTGTTGCGGAACCCCCGAAGATGTAGCAAAAGTAAAAGAATCCGAAACCGGTATTTATTTGGCGAAAGAGTTGAAATGGTAGGGAGGAGTTTTAATCATTAATCATCTCGTTCTTCTAAGATAAGAGGCTAAGCAGTAAAAACTGGAGTTCCTAACTTAGCCCGCACAAATAGTTAAGGTTGAATAATAATTTTAACTTTGAAAAATGGGAACAAAAAGACAGTATGACCGGGTGTTCAAGGAGCATGCGGTAAAGATGAGTTATGAGCGCAACAACC
>JAVBLD010000047.1:0-24584 GCA_031553705.1 Marinifilaceae bacterium
GAATGGTGTAGTTGAAGGTGCCGGTGGAGTGGTCCACGGTGGCGCTTTTGCTGTCCAGGTATCCCTGGGTCTGGGCATCGGGTTTGAAGTACTGGGCAGGCAATAGTCTTACGGACAGTGAAAATAAAATAAAAAAAATGAATTTTAACAGGAATGGTTTTTTATGGCCAATGGCCGGGAACAGGGGTGGAATCCGAAGGAGCGGATACGCCGGGAGGTGGCGTAGCGAAGGGGGATTCAATGACATAGATTCGTGTACATAAGGATGTAGCACGTATTTCAGGGTGCAGGATATACCGTTTAAAGGAGGGTATGACGTGCCGGGTGTAATGATTCTTTTCATACGAATTTGTTTTTTTGTTAGCACACTTTTTGATTGTATTGGTGTAAAAATAGAAAACAAAAGATAATAAATACAAAAATAAGGGGGTTATTTTAGGGAATATTTGACCGGACTGTTTGTTATATTAAAATAGTGATAAATAAATGTTCACGTAAAAATAGCGGCGGACAGGGTTGAGACAAGGGGAAGCGAAGGGGTGTTTTTGACCGGAAACGGGCGCGGAAAAATGGGAAGAAGGAGGATAAAGTTGGAGGGTACTTTTTATGGCAGGATATCAAAAAAGACAGGGGAAATGGGGTTAATGATTTGAAATTTGAAATTCAGACAATCTGGGTCATGACATTTTGTAATAATCTCTGATTTAAAGCTGGGGATAAATATAAATAAGAGTGAAATTGTAAGATTCTTTTGATATACGATCGAGGATTGCGCTAATTATAGTAATTTTGTTTGAAATCTACGGGTTGATTATTGACTGATATGTAAAAATTAATAATGAATGTATGAATAAAACGGCAAACTATTGCTTGACTGTGATTGTTCCGGTATACAATGAGGCTGGAAATATTTTACGATTGGAACAGGAGTTAAAACATTTTTTAGAGATAGCAAAATGCCCTTCTTGTGTGTTGTTTGTAAATGACGGATCTACGGATGAGAGCGGGAAATTGATTGTAGAGGCTTGTGCCCGGAATAAAGATTTTTTATTTCTGACTCTAGCAAAGAACGGAGGATTAAGCACTGCGATGAAGGCAGGTATTGATCAGGCCTATTCGAGATATGTAGGTTACATTGATGCTGATTTACAGACGGCGCCGGAAGATTTTAATCTTCTACTGGAGTATGCAGAAGGGTATGAACTGGTAATGGGCATCAGGACAGGGCGTAAAGACGGTTTTGTTAAAAATATGTCATCTAAAATTGCCAATGGTTTCCGCCGGTATATGACCCATGATGGGGTGTCGGATACGGGATGCCCTTTAAAGGTGATGCATACGGATTATGCCAAGAGAATTCCTTTTTTCACCGGTATGCACCGGTTTTTGCCGGCTTTGATACAATTGCAACAGGGCAAAGTCAAGCAGGTTCCGGTCAGGCATTTTCAACGGATCGCCGAAAAATCCAAGTATAATCTTCGAAACCGGTTGGTGGGACCTTTTAAAGACTGCTTTGCTTACCGATGGATGAGGAAGCGATATATCAATTATAAAGTAGCCGAAAACAACCTGAATTAATTCAGGTTGTTTTGTTTTTACTGATCGACTTCAACTTCCCGTGTGCTCACGACTCTTTTTTTATTATAGAGATACAGCAGATATATATTCCGGCTGTAGACGATGACGCCGGTGCACTGTCCTAATATCAGTACCGGATCGAGACGGATCAGTGCGTAACTGATAATGACCGAAGAGCCGATTAAACTGATGACCCAAAAGCCTAAGGGTAGAATCGATTCGTTTCTTTTGCGGGAGTAGAACCATTGATAAACAAAACGCAATGTGAAGATAACCTGTCCGAGTGACCCGAAAATTAAAAGTCCCAGCGGAATCTTTTCATTATAAAAAAATTGTTCGGCAAACTGATGTCCTTTGACGACCATATAAAGTAAAGCAACAACCGGAGTCAATAGCAGAATATACCGGATTAATTTTGCATTCTTTTTCCAACCGTCTTTTGCATTCAGATTCCAGATGTATATATAATAAGAGATCATTTGTCCGAGGATGATCGCAAAATCATCCCGCATCCATCCGTAAAAGAAAAGAAGATAGGAGCCGGCAATGCTAAGCACCCAGAAAATGGCCGGTGAAGTGACCTGTTTTGCCCGTTCCGAAATGATCCATTGAACAAGTAATCTGGCCGAGAAACAAGCCTGAGCCAGGAATCCGATGATATATATCATACATTAATGATTAAGTTCAAAAACTATAATGTCGTAATTTTCAATTCTATATGTCTTTCTGTATTTTATCAATTCATAAAATTCCGGATGCTTTTTTATATCCCCGTCGCGTATAAATAAGATAAATGACTGAGCTTTAAGAGCCTCTTTGATCTCTTCGATCGTTACTTTCTCTATATCATTATCCAGGTAGGCATCCATATTTTCTCCACTCCTGAACAAATAAAAGAAGTAAGTGTCAATGTTTTCTTTTGCAGCGATCTCTTTTGCTTTATCCGCCATCTCTCCGAAACCGATCTTTGAGTTGAATTCAGGCAGTGCAAAAGCGCTTGTAAAAATAGTCAAAAGGATTCCGATAGCCAAACTGTTAATCGCGTAACAGAGCTTTTCCCGAAAAATAAAGATAAGCGACAGTATTGCGGATACCGATAGTATAATGCTTGCCAGAATGGTTTGCGGACAAAGGATAGGTATATCAATATATCCGGAAGCGATAAGTAGACCTGGAAATGCCAATGCCATAATTCCCGAGGGGATAATTATTGTAAAGTAGGTCTTTTTCTCGTTGATTTTTGGCAAAACTAGAATTGTCAGGTAAGCAAAAAACGGGAATATCGGTAACAAGTAGATATCAAGCTTAGAGCTGAAAAGAGAAAATGTAATGAATGTAACGGAGATCACGATCAGGAAAAATCTTTCGAGATCGCTTTTAATGACTCGCTTCCCAATACCGGTTGCAATAATCATAATATAAAAAAGGGTCCACGGAGCAAGGGCATACCAAATGATTTTGCAATAGTAATAAAACGGTTCTTTATGGTGGAAAGCATCGACAGCCCGGTTTACTGTTTGATTAAAAAGCAGGTTATTCAGGTATGCTTTTCCACCCTCAATATATACGCCTCCGAACCATATCGAACACAGCCCCAATAATATAAGCCATGTTATCCATCCGAAATATCTTTTCCAGTCGGCTATTTTCTTCTCTATTGATAAAAAGACCGGGATGGAGATCACTGGAATAAGTATTCCTGCGGGGCCTTTTGTAAATAATGCCATGAAAATATAGAATGGAAAAAGGATTTTATCGGTTTTACCGTATCGGTTGTTGTATAGTTTAAAGAAAGTATAAAGCGAAAGAATAATAAACATGCACATTAACATATCCATCCGGGCTACAATAGCGGAGCCGGTAAAAAGCCCGCTGGTTATCAGCATCAGTGATCCACTGTTCCGGAGCTGTCCGGATACACTGTCTTTTACCCATTTATCCATAATGTACAGGATCACTAATGCCGGAATGATGGAAAAGAGGGAGATAAAAAACATATTATGGGTACCGAAAAGCCATTTACCAAGCATGATGATCCAGATATATAGCGGAGGCTTATCGGCATAGACCGCACCATGGTTCCAGAATGTAAATATATTTCCGTTGTGTAGGGCTTCGTCTGCAATGCTTAAGTATTTCAGTTCGTTGTTAGGTGTGAAATCCCGGAAAATACACAGCGGAATGAAGCATAAAAACAACAGAAGATACTTAGGGATTTTCATACGAATATAAATTATTTATATATACGTAAGATATGGTTTATGTTACAATATCAGGCCTCAAAGATAACAATAGGAACGGATAAAAAAAGCACCCGGCTAAAGGTGCTTTTTTAAAAGAAGTATAATTTTACACATTCAGTGTGAATCTTACAAAGGAGGTTACGGTTAATGTTTTGTCGTGACTCTCTAAGTAAGCTTTCACGGTGATCTTGCCGTCTTTTACGAAGGTTTGATTTAACAGCGTTGCTTCCTGGTAGAATTTATTCAACCGGCCTTCGGCAATTTTATCCAGCATGGCTTCCGGTTTTCCTTCTTCACGTGCCTTTTCTTTGCCTAACATTAATTCATGCTCTACAACGTTTTGCGGTACATCATTTTTATCGATGGCAATAGGTGCCATTGCTGCAATTTGCATTGCAATATCTTTTTTCACCTGTTCGGCGGCTTTCTTATTGAAGCCCACTACGGTTGCCAATTTATTTCCGGGGTGAATATAGACGATGGTATCTTCGGCGGTAACTTTATCGTAGAAGCTCAATTCAATCTTTTCGCCGATTACTCCGGTTTGTTCTGCGACCTGTTCTGCAATGGATCTGCCGTTCATTTGCTCTGCCAGTAATGCATCCAAATTTGCAGGCATTTTGGCCAGTGCAGTGTTAAGAATCTGACGTGTAAAAGCGATGAAATTTTCGTTTTTGGCAACAAAGTCGGTTTCGCAGTTAAGGCTTACGATAACTCCTTTCTTATCCTCGCAGGCTGCAAGTACACAGCCTTCTTTAGCCTCTCTATCTGCACGTTTATTTGCGATAGCAAGGCCTTTTTTACGGATAATATCAACTGCTCTGTCAAAATCTCCTTCAGCTTCCTGAAGCGCATGTTTACAGTCCATCATCCCTGCATTGGTTGCTTGACGCAACTTCATTACATCTGCTGCTTTTATTTCCATTTTACTCTTATTTAAATGTTAAAAGACTACTCTTCACTGGAAGAATTCATTTCTTCAGTGTCGTCATCACTTTCAGTGTCGTCTGATGCTTTGTCCGCCTTTTTTACAGCCGTTTTTTTCTCTCCTCCTTCTTTTTCTTTTTCGGCTTTTCTTTCGGAAAGTCCCTCTTTGATTGCTCCGGAAACCTTGTCAATGATCAGATCGATAGAGGTAGAAGCATCATCGTTACAAGGGATGACAAAGTCAATACCATCCGGATTTGAGTTGGTATCAACCATGGCAAATACAGGGATTCCCAAAGATCTGGCTTCTTTAATTGCGATATACTCTTTCATAACATCGACAACAAAAAGAGCTGCCGGAAGGCGGGTCAAGTCTGCAATACTACCTAAGTTTTTTTCCAGTTTTGCTCTCTGACGTGAGATTTGTAGCTTTTCTCTTTTTGAAAGATGGGTAAAGGTTCCGTCTTTTTCCATCTTATCGATAGTGGTCATTTTTTTCACCGCTTTCCGGATTGTCGGAAAGTTTGTCAACATACCACCCGGCCATCTTTCGGTTACGTACGGCATGTTAATATTGGAAATTTTTTCAGCAACAATGTCCTTAGCCTGTTTTTTTGTTGCGACAAACAGAATTTTTCTTCCTGATTTAGCAATTTGCCTTAACGCTGCCGAAGCTTTGTCGAGCATAATAGCTGTTTTGTTCAGGTCAATGATGTGGATATTATTACGCTCCATAAAAATATAGGGAGCCATTTTAGGATTCCATTTTTTTGTGAGGTGCCCGAAGTGACATCCTGCATTCAATAATTCGTCAAAATTTGTAGCTGACATTTTTTTTGTTTTTTAAAGTTTACTTTCTTCCATTTAATCAATTGGCGGGTAGTTCATAATAGAAGTCCCGTCAATTTAGATACTAAACTGCTATTAACGTTTAGAGAACTGGAATCTTTTGCGTGCCTTCGGCCGTCCCGGTTTCTTACGTTCTACTTCGCGCGGATCCCTTGTCATGAATCCTGCCGCTTTTAAAGTTGCCTTGTGTTCGGCATTGATTTCTACCAAAGCTCTGGCAATACCCAAACGCAAGGCTTCTGCCTGGCCTTTAAAACCGCCTCCGTCGAGATTTACTTTAATATCATATTGACCTACAACCCCCAATAATTCTAACGGTTGTCTTACAATGTACTGAAGAGTGGGGATGGGGAAATATTCTTCAAGGTTTCTCTTATTAATAACGATATTACCTTTGCCTTCACTGATATAAACGCGGGCTACTGCCGCTTTTCTTCTACCGATTGTATTAATCACTTCCATAGCTTGTTATTTTAAAGAGTTTAAGTCAATAACCTTCGGTTGTTGTGCTTCATGTTTGTGGTTGGCACCAACATAAAGATAAAGGTTTTTTATTACTGCTCTTCCAAGACGATTTTTAGGAAGCATACCGTGTACGGCGTGTTCGATAACCCTTTCCGGATGGGTTTTTAAAACCTGATTCGGATGTGTAATTCGCTGACCTCCAGGATGACCTGTATGTCTGATGTACTTTTTCTGGGTTAATTTATTCCCGGTTAATACCACTTTTTCCGCATTAATAACAATAACGTTATCTCCGCAATCTACGTGAGGTGTAAAGGATGGTTTATACTTACCTCTTAATAGTTTCGCAACTTTTGAAGCAAGGCGTCCCAAAACCTCGTTTTCTGCATCAATTACTACCCACTCTTTTTGAACGGTGGCTTTGTTGGCAGAAACTGTCTTGTAACTGATTTGATCCACTTGTTTTAAAATTTTAATTATACATCTGTTTGTCTTTTGAAGCAATAACCTACTGTAAATTACAAAGATAGGATAACGCGATTGCCGGGCAGGCTGTAAAATCCGATTTTGTAAATTACCCCGTAAGATAAATGGCTAAGGTTCAGTCTTACAGTTTAAAATAGAGTATACCACTCCAAAATGAGGGACAAAATTATACAAAATAATTTAGTTTCAAATAGTTTAATCATAGAAAATATTAATGACCCGCTGAAAAAGGATAAAAAGATAAAAATATTTTCTCCAAAACTACAGCTCGTTGATTGTAATGGTTTGCTTGTCTTCCGTGTAGCAGGTAAAAATTCCCATTGCTCCGGCCAGGTTTCCTTTTAACGGTACCGGAGAAGTAATGCTGCTTTGATTAGCGCTGTTGGCTCCATGTAATGATACCTGATATTCGTAGTTTGCTTTTGTTATCCGTTTTAAACTTAATATTATTTTATCCGCTTCGGCGAGTGAAGAGGCCGTAACCTTTTTTTCTATCTTATGGCTAGTGTAATAGTGACTGTAATCCAGAAAACGGACTTCTTTTTTGAAGATGCTGTCATTTCGCTGTAATTCGATCCCATAGATGTAATAATTCTGATCGGATTCTGTCGAGGTATAGAAATGAATGGCGATCCCATCGTTATCTATACGATATGAATTGATAGCAACGTCATCCGGTATCGTTGTTTTTGCTGTAATCTTTTCTTTTTTATCCGTTACGATTTCCAAATATAACGTGTCGATCCCAGTGCTGTTGAACCGGCTTTCGCTTCCGTAGTTATAGAGGAAATCGGATCCGGGTTCCCGGTGGACGGAATAATGTAAATCGATGGGCTTCTGTGCTATGATTCTTACCGACATCTGTTGCGATAAATCCAGATCGAAATATTCTGACACCGGAAGAACGTTGCTTACCGTCAGAGCAAACATCTCGCCCGGCATACAATAGCATTCGATAAAATAAGTCGGCGGGTCGCCCATGTTCCGGATAGGGAGGCCCTCTTCCGGCATACAAGAGGTATAGAGTGAGAAATAGAGGAAGATCAATTGTCCAATGGCAACTTTCTCCTTTCTATGAATGATATGGTCTTTCCTCTTATTCATACATTTCTTGTTTTCACCATTTTAAGCGTAGCGAAATATAAGGGATAAATGGCAATATAACCTTTGATTTCGGTATAAATTTTGTTTGTTTAAGCTCGTTTGTTTCCGGGTTGAAGTATACGAAAGAGCTATTTGCCTGATTGTATATATTATAAGCGCCGATGCTGACTTTAACAGCAATTTTTTTGTGGTGGATTGTATAATCCAGGTTGGCATCTAGGCGGTGGTTATCCGGTAGTTTGTAATTGTACCGGTCGGTATATACCGGAATTAGTATCGGTTTGTTTTCGCTGTCGGTGATGTTATGAGCTACGGCGACTCCTACCGGGAATGTGGTATAGGTTCCGGAAGAAAAGGTCCATAGCGTGTTCAGAGTCAGTTTGGTATTGATTCTCCAGGAGCTGTTGAATACTCCATTGTGTTTTATATCGTAAGGCGGGTTAAACGGATGCCCGTTATTGATTTCGGCAAATGTCCGTTTCGACTCGGAGAGGGTATAGTTCATCCGGATATTCAAGCGCTCCCCGACGTATGCGGCGTTAAGTTCTATTCCTTTCGCATGCCCTTTCCCATTGATCATATTATCGGTTAATGCAGTATATTCGGTCGTTATACCGGATGAGAAATCTTTCACATTCTTCATATTTTTATGGAATAGTCCTGCGTATAGCGATACTGCGGCACCGATCTCTTCTCCTATTCCGACGGAGAACTGATCACAGGTGGCCGGTTTCATATTTTTGCCTAAAGGATACCAGATATCTACCGGAGTTCTTACCGTAAAGTAGGGGTATAAACTCAAGTATTGGACGGTTTTTGCATAATCAACCCAAAGTGTGAATCCTCCTGATAAAAAGCTGATTTTTGCTCTCGGAGAGATGGAACTGATTTTTGAATTTCCGTTGTAGAACTGGTAGTTTATTCCTCCGTACGCGGCGAAGTGCTTGCTTATTTGATAGGTCAGGTCGGCATATATTTCCGATAAGTCAAATTTCTGGTCGGAACTTCTGATCAGTACGTTATCCATTTCATCCATTCTCTTGGCTGTTTCAAAGCGGGCAGATTCAAATTTGCCCCCCAAGCCGAATTGCAGATTTTCTGATAAGGTATGGGTATATGAGAAACGGTTTATGATCGTATAGCGACGATTGCCTCCTCCCATAGGAATACTTCCTTCGGCGTTGCCTTCACTGAAAGCCGTGTTGATCCCTGTCTGAAAGCATAACGCATTTTTTGCATCCGGGTTATAGTAGATACTCGTATTGCATGAAAATGTATTCCAGTCAAAGGTGTGTTGAACGGATTCACTTAGTCGCATGTCGAGGCCATCGATGGTAAAGAGCCCGAAAGCAGTAATCCGCCATTTATTTGAAAATTTTGAGTCTATGCTGAGTGTCACATCATTAAATGAATATTCGGGTATGGATTGCTGCCCGGTCGTTCCCTTCACCGATTTATTATAAATTTTTGCAATGGATTGTAGGTAGGAAGTACGAATTGAAGCGATAAACGAAGTGTGGTCTTTCAGTATAGGCCCTTTTACTTTCAATCCTGAGGAGACAAGTCCTAATGTTGCTTCGCCCTCATATTTCTGTTTATTGCCCGAATTGGCTCGCATATCGATATATGAAGAGAGGTAGCTGTTATATCTGGCCGGAAAACCGCTTTTGTATATAGTCGAGTTGCTCAATACGTATGGATCAAATGTAGACAAAATCCCGGTGAGATGTTCCGGATTGATGATGCTCATCCCGTTGATAAGAAATTCATTATCATAACTATTCCCTCCCCGGACATATATGCCCGGGTCAAGGGCGTTTGCAGAGATAATGCCGGGAGTTGTTGCCAGGTATTTTAAGATATCCTGTTCTCCTAAAATGGCCGGTATCATCTCGATCCCCTTTTGTGAAGAGTGAATCCGTCCCGGGGTGGCCCTTCCGGTAATAATAACTTCCCTCAAATTGTTAAACTTGTTCCGTAGTACAATAACAAACGGGGATTCATGGTTCTTTATGCGACATATCTCTTTGATATAGTTGACATGCGAAAATTCAAGGCTACAGGGAAGGTTACAATCCAACTCAAAATAGCCCAATGAGTCGGAAACAGTTCCTTCTCCACTCTCCACACATAATATATGAACCTCGCTTACCGGTTCCCCATTTTGAATCACCACACGTCCTACAATGGTAACTTGAGCGCAAAGCAAGACCGGGAAGAACAAAAGGGCAGTAAATATATACCTATTTATCAAAGAGTTCATCAGGTTGCTTATATAACACAGATATACAAATGTAATGAATTTTAAGATGGTGAATTTCGAATTATGAATTTTTAAGAAGGAAGTTTATCTACGGACAACTATGATTGGAATTGATCTGCAAACGATTTTAATTTTCCGTTTTTCATGCTATCTTTGCTATGATGGGAGTTTATATTCATATACCATTTTGCCGTAGTAAATGTTTTTATTGTGGTTTTTATTCCGTAGCCTCTGCGCATGGAATTAATGAGTATGTCGATGCGCTGTGCAGGGAGATAGAGTTGCGGAAAGATTATTTGACGGGGCCGGTGGCAAATACTCTTTATCTTGGCGGAGGGACCCCCTCTTTTCTGTCTATCCGTGATTTATCCAGGCTGGTGGAAAAGGTGGAGAAGTTTTATTCTTTTTCTTCTTTGGCCGAACGGACGATAGAGATGAATCCTGAAGATATAACCGATGCAAAGTTATCGGAATTATACCGGTTGGGGTTTAATAGATTGAGTATTGGCGTACAGTCGTTCCGTGATGATATTTTAAAACAAATGAACCGGGCACACTCGGCGGATAAAGCTGTCCGCGCTTTGACAATGGCTGCCGATGCGGGATTTGATAATATAAATATTGACTTGATTATCGGATTTCCAGGTTATACGACATGTATGCTTGAAGAGGATCTTAAAATTATAAATGATCTGCCTATAAGCCATATATCTATTTATATTTTAAGTATAGATTCAAATTCTGTCCTTGAGAAATTGGTAAAAAAGGGAAAATTTATGCCGGAGAATGACGATGTGTTGGCCGGACAGTATCAGTTCATTTCCGATTATTTGAAATGTACAGGTTTCGAACATTATGAGATCTCAAATTTTGCCCGCTACGGCAAATATTCTTTTCACAATATCTCTTATTGGCAACAAAAAGAGTATATCGGATTAGGAGCTTCTGCACATTCATATAATATGTTTTCCCGGCAGTGGAATGTATCTAATATAAAATCATATATAAATAGTTTAAATAATAATAATTTAAACTTTGAATATGAAAAACTTAATATTTCAGATAGATATAATGAGTATATCATGACGAACCTTCGGACGATGTGGGGAGTTGAACCTGCCTTTTTACAAGAAAACTATCCTGCATATTGGGAAAAGTTTTGTTCAGGGATGATTCATTATATTGAATCAAGGGATGCAATAAGATATGATAAATATTTGAGATTAAGTGAAAAAGGATGGCTTATTTCAGATATGATTTTCAGGGATCTTTTTGTTGTGGAGTAATTTTGAAAAAATGGTATAGAGCAGAAAATAAAATTTCTGTTATATAATCTCTCATTATTATATTATTTTTGCAAAGGTAAAAAAGGTGATTAGAAAAAAGATAAACTCAGGTATATGAAGACAAAAAAAACGGTAAAAGAATTGTTGCAATCGGTAGACTACGGAATGAATGTCGAAATTAAAGGTTGGGTAAGGACAAAGCGTGGTAATAAACAGGTCAATTTTATTGCACTGAATGACGGTTCAACAATACATAATATACAGGTGGTGGTGGATATGGAGCATTTCCCGGAAGAGGTAGTGAAGAAGGTCACAACGGGGGCTGCGATTCATGTGAAAGGAGTATTGATCGAGAGTGTCGGAAGCGGGCAAAAGTATGAGATACAGGCGAAAGAGGTAATTGTATTGGGTGAGGCTGATCCGGAAAAATATCCGATACAACCTAAAAAGCACAGCCTGGAGTTTTTACGGGAAGTCGCTCATTTACGGTTTCGTACCAATGTTTTCGGGGCTATTTTCAGGATCCGTCATGCGATGGCTTTTGCAATACATGATTATTTCAATCAGAAAGGTTTTGTTTATTTACACACGCCGCTTATTACGGCTTCTGATGCGGAAGGGGCTGGAGAGATGTTTCGCGTTACAACCTTAGACCCGATTCATCCGCCTTTGACCGAAGAGGGTGAAGTGGATTATAAGCAGGATTTTTTCGGCAAAGCCACAAGTCTTACTGTCAGCGGTCAGTTGGAAGGCGAACTGGGAGCGATGGCTTTAGGGAAGATTTATACTTTCGGACCGACTTTCCGGGCAGAGAACTCCAATACAACCCGCCATCTTTCGGAGTTTTGGATGATAGAGCCGGAAGTTGCTTTTTATGATATTAATGACAATATGGATCTGGCTGAAGATTTTTTGAAATACCTGATCCGTTATGCTTTGGAACACTGCATCGACGATCTTCAGTTCTTAAGCGTCCGCTTGCAGGAAGAGGAGAAGGACAAGAAGGCCGAAGATCGTTCAATGGAGTTAATTGAGAAGTTGAAATTTGTCCTTTCAAATGATTTTGAACGAGTTACTTATACCGAAGCAATCGATATCTTAAAAAACAGCAAGCAAAATAAAAACGGAAAATTTCAGTATCCGGTGGACCATTGGGGAACCGATTTACAAAGTGAACATGAGCGGTACCTGGTGGAAAAACATTTTAAGAAACCGGTCATTCTTACAGGATATCCGAAAGAGATCAAAGCGTTTTATATGAAACAAAATCCTGACGGGAAAACCGTTGCTGCGATGGATGTTCTTTTCCCTCAAATTGGTGAAATTATCGGAGGGTCTCAGCGGGAAGAAAATTTTGACAAGTTGGTAGCCAGGATGAACGAAGTCGGTATTCCGGTGGATGTGATGTCATATTATCTGGATACCCGTCGTTTCGGTTCTGCGGAACATAGCGGTTTCGGTTTAGGTTTCGAGCGTTTGTTATTATTTATTACCGGAATGGGTAATATTCGCGATGTCATCCCGTTTCCCCGTACGCCGAAAAATGCAGAGTTTTGATAAGGTAGGAGCGGCTTGATGAGGTGGAAAGGGATGTAGTGGTTTATTTAAAAATTAGAGAGGTGCTTAAACAAAGTTTACAGCAAAAGTTGGGATTAAAGATCAATCCCCTTCAGATACAACTGATCAAGTTGTTAGAGCTTCCTGTATATCAGCTTGAGCAACGTATAAAAGAGGAATTAGAGACCAATCCGCTATTGGAGGAAGGAGAAGCGCAGTCTGAGTCGGAGATCGATCTTCAGAATAGTTCTGAAGATGATTATGGCGAACAGGATAAAGATGAGTCCGCTTCAGGTCAGGAGGATGAATTTTCGTTGGAGGATTTTGTTTCCGATGATGATGAAATCCCGGAATATCGTCTTTCGACATCTAATATGTCGCGGGATGATGTTACAAAAGACTTTATTTTTTCACAAGGGGTTTCATTCCGCGAGAATTTAATCACGCAATTAGGAATGAAGACATTGTGCGAGCGGGATTGTAAGATTGCGGAATACATTGTCGGCAATATAGACGAAGATGGTTATTTACGAAGAAGCGTAGAGGAGATTGTAGATGATCTTGCTTTCGGAGCCGGAATAGAGGTCGCGGAGGAAGAGGTACTGAGAATCTTGGGTATAATACAGGAGCTTGAGCCTTCAGGAATAGGAGCCAGGGATTTGAAGGAGTGCCTTATGTTGCAGTTGAGACAGAAGAGGATAGTTGATCCGGACGATGAGGTATTACAAAATGCGTGGCTTATCATTGATGAATGTTTTGATGAATTTTCCCGGCGACATTACGAAAAAATATCTCATCGTTTGCGGTTGTCGGACAACGTATTAAAAATTGCTGTGGATGAAATCCTGAAGCTGAATCCAAAACCGGGAGGAACCATCTCCGATACTACTTACGATAGGGGGGCGGAAAAAATAATTCCCGATTTTACTTTGGAGATTATAGACGGAGAATTGCAATTGAACTTGAACTCCGGGAATATTCCGGAATTACGCCTGAATAAGTCATATTTGGATATGCTGAATTCTTATCAGGGAGGACAGAATTCCAAAAAAGAAAAAGATGCAATCGCTTTTGTGAAGTATAAATTGGGTTCGGCAAAGTCCTTTATTGATGCTGTACAGCAGCGAAACAATACATTGATGCTGACAATGACAGCCATTATACAGTTTCAGAAATCATATTTTCTTACAGGAGATGACAATATGTTGAAACCTATGATATTAAGAGACATTGCTGATATAACAGGTTTAGACGTTTCGACTGTATCAAGGGTGTCTAATTCTAAATATATTCAGACATGGTTTGGTATATTTCCATTAAAACATTTTTTTTCTGGTAGCATGCAAACCACTAGTGGAGAGGAGGTAAGCACCGGAGAATTGAAGAATGAATTAAAAGCATTTATTGATACTGAGGATAAGAAAAAGCCGTTGACTGATGATGAATTGGTTGACCTGATGAAAGAGAAAGGATATCAGATTGCAAGGCGAACCATTGCAAAATACAGGCAGATACTCAATATTCCGGTAGCAAGATTACGCCGCGAGATATAAAATTAAGTCAGAAAAATATGCGGAGTGTAGTTCAGACTTTCTCTTTTTTATTGCACCCTTTTTTAATACCGATCTATTTTTTATTTTTAATCTTTCATGCCGATTCCGTTTTTGCATGGATTCCGCTGTATGTAATATGAGCATGTATATGACGGCTTTGGGGCTGCCTGTGGTTTTATGACTATCATAAGCATAAAATATATGGAAGATGTCCTCGATATATTCATGCCGATCATCTTATTGTCCGGAATACTGGCATCTTGCAGGTTATATCTGGAAAAACAAAATCAAGCACAAATATATGCTGGTTTTTTATTCGGATTTCTTCTTGTTATCGGAATACTTTTTTGAAAAGAAAATTTTCTATTAAAGTAATACTTTATATAGATGGAGATATTAAACAAATATCACTTGTCTGTTTTTAGTATCCAAATTCCATCCATATCGGTGATTTTACGATATTGATCGCGTGCCGATTCGGCCTCTTGGAGGTCGGACAGACTTTCAATGCTCACCCGGTATCTTTTTTTAGAATCTATGATTGTAGCCGGAAACCCTTTCTCTTTCAGATTTTTCACCAGCTTTTCCGCTTTATCCCTTTCGGAATAACCAAAACTGGCAACAATAATATGATATTCGGAATGCTGGACCTGTTGTTTAGGAGTGCTGGATTCCGGCTGAGGTTTCTTTTCTTCCGGCTGAGCATTGGTTTCAGGGAGCGTTTGTTTTTGTTCATTTATCTTCTCTATATTTCTGATGACAGATATGTTTGTCAGATATTTGGAAGGGAGTTCCTTATCTCTGCAACCTATTAAGGCAATACCTGCGAAAAAAAGAGTTATGATCAATTTCATAGCTTGTTACTTTAAGCGGTCAGACATGCTTCTTCCATGACAGGAGTGCATATCCTTAGATGCTTTTTATAAAACAAATCCACGCTATTTTATCACCTAAAATAACGCAACGATACAAATTTAGAAAAAATAGTTCAATATATCACCGAATAAATTATTTTTGTATTTAAAACCGAATTATACTTTTAATAGCTTCATTTTAATGGATATGCAAAGATTGCCGATCATTGTCATACTGTTTCTTTTTTTTGCAGGGTGTGGCAGAGAACGTGGAAATGTGATCAAGATGAAAACTTCGTTGGGAAACATCGTGATCAGGCTTTATAATGAAACCCCGTTGCACCGGGATAATATGATCAAATTGTGCCGGGAGGGGTATTACGACGGAATGTTATTCCATCGGGTGATAGCGGATTTTATGATTCAGACAGGTGATCCGGATTCGAAGCAGGCCCGGCCAGGTATGCGCTTGGGAGCTAATGGGCTGAGCTATACGATTGCTCCTGAATTCAGTCCGGAGTTTTTTCATAAAAGAGGGGTTGTCGCTGCTGCACGGGAGGGTGATAATATTAACCCGGGACGGCGCTCGAGCGGTTCCCATTTTTATATTGTTCAAGGTAAGGTGTTTCCAAAGGAAACAATAGATTCTGTTGTAAAAAAGATAAACGAAAGGCGTTATGTCGCATTGTTTGAACGTATCAAACAACAACGTGAGGGAGAGATAGCAAGCTATCAATTAGTGAATGATTACAATAACATAATGCGGATAAATGACGAGATATCAAAGGAAACACGTAAACAGTTTGAGTCAGAAAAACTGATATTATCTGACGAGCAACGTGAGTCTTATACAACGGTCGGCGGAACGCCCCATCTGGACGGAGTCTATACCGTTTTCGGAGAGGTTATAGAGGGAATGGATGTAGTGGATAAAATAGCTGCTTTGAAAACCGATGATAATGACCGTCCTTTACAGGATGTGGTTATTTTGAAGATGAGCGTAAAATAATAGGTTGGTGGACAATAGACAGGACGTTTACATCCGGCCTATTGTTTCTTACTATATCCCGGTAATTTTTTTGATCTCATTTAACTTGTTTAATGCTTCCAGTGGAGTCAGATTGTTAATGTTGATGCCGGCAATTTCGTCCCGGATTTGCAGAAGTACCGGATCTTCCAGTTGAAAGAAGCTGAGTTGCATCCCTTCGCGCCCGGAAGCGATTGTTTCCACGTTTTTTTGAATCTGACCATTGCTGTTCCGGTCATTTTCAAGCTGTTTCAGAATTTCTACCGCCCGTTGGATCACCGATTGCGGTAGTCCTGCCATTTTACCTACCTGTATCCCGAAAGAGTGGTTGGAACCTCCTTTTACTAATTTACGAAGGAAGATGACTTTATTGTCAATCTCTTTTACGGAGACATTGTAATTTTTGATTTTTTTGAATGAGTGTTCCATCTCATTCAGTTCATGGTAATGAGTTGCGAACAGAGTTTTTGCCCGGTGTTTCGGCCTTTCGTGCAGGTATTCGACAATCGCCCATGCAATCGAGATTCCGTCATAAGTAGAGGTACCTCTGCCTAGTTCGTCGAATAGCACCAAGCTACGGTCGGATATATTATTCAGGATATTTGCCGCTTCGTTCATTTCTACCATAAAAGTGGATTCTCCTTGCGAGATATTATCCGAAGCGCCGACACGAGTAAATATTTTATCGACATATCCTATTTTTGCCGATACGGCGGGAATGAAACATCCTGCCTGAGCCAGGATTACGATCAGAGCTGTTTGTCGTAATAGCGCCGATTTCCCGGCCATATTCGGGCCGGTAATAATGATGATCTGTTGCTTATCATGGTCAAGGAATATATCGTTGGCGATATACTCTTCTCCGGGAGGAAGTTGTTTTTCAATAACCGGATGGCGTCCGTTTTTGATGTCGATAATATTTGAATCGTTAACTTCCGGCCGGTTATATTTGTTGGCAATTGATATTTCGGCAAATGAGATCAAGGTGTCGATCCCGGCAATAATCCTTGCATCTGCCTGTATCTGGCGGATATATGCCGATGCGGTCTCTATCAGTTTATTGTAGATATCGGTTTCTATTTCCAACATCCGGTCTTCGGCTCCCAAGATTTTGTCTTCATACTCTTTCAATTCGGGCGTGATATAACGCTCTCCGTTTACAAGGGTTTGTTTACGGATCCATGTATCTGGAGCTTTGTCTTTATGTGCTTTGGTAACTTCGATATAATATCCGAATACATTGTTAAAACCAATTTTGAGTGATGGAATTCCGGTAGCCTCTATTTCCCGTTGTTGCATTTGCAATAGCAATTCTTTGCCATGACTTGAAATACTGCGTAATTCGTCGAGCTCGGTATTTACTCCTTCGGCGATAACGTTTCCTTTGCTTAATTGGTGTGGAGCGTTCTCCCGAATTTCCCTCCCGATTTTTTCATACAGTTCACGGCATGCGTCCAGTTTTTCGACCTGTTTTTGTAGCGTTTCATTTTTTGTGTTC
Source organism: Marinifilaceae bacterium (assembly GCA_031553705.1). Lineage (GTDB taxonomy): Bacteria > Bacteroidota > Bacteroidia > Bacteroidales > Marinifilaceae > JAVBLD01. The sequence continues at coordinate 17,691 of JAVBLD010000047.1, forward strand.
CGGCATAACTCCTTAAAGGGATCGATGGCAGAGAGCGCAATTCTCAGCTGATTCATCTCCCTTGGAGTGATTCGTCCTACCCCTATTTTTGATGCCAACCTTTCCAGGTCGCCGATATTTTTGAGCAATGATTCAGCTTTCAGTCGTTCGGTTTCATGTTCAATAAAACAACTTACAATATCCAACCGCTCGTTGATCTCTTCCGGCGCTTTCAGCGGCATACATACCCACCGGCGAAGCATGCGGCTGCCCATGGCCGTGACTGTCCGGTCAATGATATCTACCAGCGATTTCCCTCCTTCATAGGATGGTTGCAGCAATTCCAGGTTACGAAGCGTACATTTATCCAACAACACACAATGCAATTCATCGATCCGGGAGATAGATGTGATATGGGATATCATATCGTGTTTCGTTATCTCCAGATAGCTTAGGACTGCACCGGCGGTGGAAATGCCACAGTGCATGTCCTCAATACCGAACCCTTTCAGTGAAGCGACGCCAAAATGCTTTTGCAGTCGTTCTTTTGAAGAGTCACGGTCAAAGAACCACTCCTCAATCGGGTACATATAAAACTTGCTGCCGAAGAGTTCATGAAAACGACCTTCGTGTCCTTTCGGATAGATGACCTCTTTCGGCTGAAAACTGTTCAACAGTTTGTCAATGATAGCGGGTGCCCCTTGTGTCGTGAGAAACTCTCCCGTCGAAAGGTCGAGCAATGACATGCCTGCTTCTGTTTTATTAAAGTAGACGGCAGCCAGAAAAATATTGCTTTTTGTATCCACAGCATATTCACTGTAAGATACTCCTGGTGTAACGAGTTCGATAACACCCCGTTTAACCAGGTATTTGGTTTTTTTTGGATCTTCCAACTGTTCGCATATAGCTACCCGCTGTCCTGCTCTTACCAGTTTCGGCAAATAGGTGTCGAGGGCATGATGAGGAAATCCGGCTAGTTCGACATCACCGGGAGAGCCATGGGATCTTTTGGTCAATGTAATGCCCAAAATACGGGAAGTAATGATAGCATCCTGGCTGAATGTTTCGTAAAAGTCTCCCATCCGATACAGTAATATCGCATCAGGGTATTTTGCTTTCATTGCGTAGTACTGTTGCATCAAGGGAGTTTCCTCTCCTGCTTTTTTTGCCATATATTATTTTTTTGCTCGACCCCGGAATCTTACAGGCGAAATGACATAAAATTTCCGAACCCGCTCAGTTTAAACACATTGACTTTATTATTGTTTTTATTTTTATTAAAGTAATGCAATTATAAGTCCTAAGTATCAATAGTTATTTTAGATCACCTAATCTATAAGTTTTTTATCGTGTCAAAGATAAATATTTTGTAGAAGAAAAGTTTAAAAGCTCGTAAACATTCTGTAATTTTGTGTTCATGAATATTGAGGAATTGAGAGCATATTGTTTAAGCTTGGAGCAAGTGGTGGAAGAGATGCCTTTTGATGATGAGACACTGGTATTTAAGGTTGGGGGGAAGATGTTCGGTTTAGCAAGTATGGGGGAGGAGTTCTGGATAAACGTAAAATGCGATCCAGATGAAGCACTTGAGTTAAGGGAGACTTTCCCGGCAGTATTTCCCGGCTATCATATGAACAAAAAATATTGGAATTCCGTATTAATAGACGGAACAATCAGTGATAGTTTGATTAAAGCATGGATCGATAACTCGTACAGGCTTGTTGTTTCGAAACTGACGAAACAGGAAAAAGCACAATTAGGTTTTTAGTCTAAAACCTATAAATAATTGATAAATAGTTGATAATGTAAATAATTATATATGGAAAATATATCAGAGGTATTGGCAACATACAATTATATAAACTTGGATGACCGGATACAATTTGACTTGGATGGGGTGGTGGAAAAAGAAATCAAGCAGGCATTTTGTGCCGAAAATCTTCAATTTTGTGTTTCTTGTATGGACTATACAACGTTAAAGGTAACAGATACGGAAGAGTCCATTGAGAATTTTATTACCGAATTGTTGAAAAAGTTGAAGAAATTTAAACTGAATGATGTTGCCGCAGTGTGTGTTTTTCCTAATTATGCCGCTGTTGTACGGGAAAAATTGAAAGGAACGGGAATTTGTACGAATGTCGTTGCCGGAAATTTCCCTAATGCCCAGACATTTACCGAAATAAAACTTGCAGAGTGCAAAATGGCAATCAATGCCGGGGCGCAAGAGGTAGATGTGGTTATCTCTGTCGGGGATATGCTTGAAAAAAGATATGAGAAGGTGTATAAGGAGTTGAAGGTAATCCGGGAGGCTTGTCAAAATGTCCGATTGAAAGTGATACTCGAAACCGGGGAGCTAAAAGATATCGAAACTATTTTCTATGCCTCTTTGATCAGCATGTATGCCGGAGCCGATTTTGTTAAGACATCTACCGGAAAGGTACCTGTAAATGCAACCCCGGAATCGGTATATGTGATGTGCGAAGCGATCAAGCAGTATCATCATCAGACCGGAAGGTGTGTCGGCATCAAGGTGGCCGGAGGTGTTTCAAAAGCCCAAAATGCGATACGCTATTTTGCTATTGTCAGTCATGTACTGGGCAAGAGATGGTTGACTCCGGATTGTTTCAGAATAGGTGCATCTCAGTTGATCGAAGATATTATAAAGGAATTGAACGCTTTGAATGTTTAAAGGGGTAGAGGTTGTTGTCCATCCTTGTTTTCTTCCACTTCATAGTGGATGGCCAATTTTTCTAATTCGATGTCCTCTTCTTCATCGTAAATCAGTAATAACGGTTCCTTAAACCTTTTATTGGTAATGCTTTTTTCCATTGTCAGCAACAGGGAGGGAAGAAGAAGTAAGTTGGCCAGCATTGCAGCAAATAGCGTCGTAGAAGTTAATAGTCCTAATGCAAAAGTACCTCCGAAGGTTGAGAGACAGAAGATACTAAATCCGAATAATAAGATAATCGACGTGTAGATCATACTTTGGCCGGTTTCTTTCAGGGCTAGTACAACAGACGACCGGATGCTCCAGTTTGTCGCCTGCAGTTCTTGTCTGTATTTCGCCAGGTAATGGATTGCATTGTCTATCGAGATCCCGAAAGCGACGCTAAATACGAGTATCGTGGAGGCTTTGATAGGTATACCTACATACCCCATAATGGCTGCAGCGATAATCTGGGGAATAACATTCGGAAGTAGCGCAATGAGTACCATCCGTTTGCTTTTAAACATCCAGGCCATGAAGCTGGCGATCAGGAGAATCGCAAGAGCCAGTGAAGAAAACAGGTTTTTGGTCAGGTATTGGGTACCTTTAAAAGAGATGATACTTGATCCGGTCACCTTCACCGTATATCTGTCGGCCGGAAGTATCTGTTCAATAATTTGATGCAGCGAATCTTCTTTGGCGGCCATCTTTTTTGTACCAATATCTTTTATCCGGAAACTGAGCCTTACCTTTTGCGCCGCGGAGTCGACAAACGATTTAGCAATAGCGTTCATTCCTCCTTTTGAATCGGCAACATATTTCATGATAAAGTTCTGAGTCATACTGTTCGGTAGCTTGTAGTATTCCGCTTTACCATTATAATAGGCCTGATTGGCAAATTTTGCCGCTTCTACGATAGAAATAGGATTTGATATTTCCGGGTCCTTTGCAATTTCATCACTTAACTGGTCAAGTCTTTCTAGATTAACCAGTTTAAACACCTGGTTAGGTTTCCTGAAATCGACGGTCACTTCCAGAGGCATTAAGCCATTAAAGTTTGATTCAAAAAACGATAGATCTTGCCGGATCGGGTCTGCCGGTCTTAGGTCGTCGACCATATAGCCGGTGGTTTTTATCAGAGTAATACCGATTAAACTACTAATTATAAGAACGATCGTTATCGTATAAATGGCGTTGCGGCGGTTTACCACGGCGTAAACCAACCGGTCAATAACCTGGTTGATAAACCGGTTATAAAGGTGTTTGGTCTGCTTTTTGTCTGGTACCGGCAGAAAGCTGAAAATAGCAGGTATCAAAATCAGGCATATTAGGAATACCGTACAGACGCTCATGAAGGCAATCAGTCCAAAATCGATCAGAATCCGACTGGAAGTGATGGTAAAAGTCGCAAATCCTGCTGCAGTGGTGACGTTTGATAACAAAGATGCATTTCCTACTTTTTGTATCATACGTTGCAGGGCTTTGATTTTGTTTCCATGCCTGACATATTCCGCATGATATTTATTTACCATGTAGACACAGTTGGGGATCCCGATGACGATCAATAGTGGCGGAATCATGGCTGTGAGCAGGGTAATTTTTATACCCAATATGGCCATATATCCTATAGCCCATATTACATTTATGCCGATGATACCGACACAAAAGCCGACTACACGTACGGAGCGGAAAAACAGGTACAGGATGACAGTAGTGATCAACAATGAAAGAGCAATAAACATATACATCTCACTTTTGATGTGCTCGGCGACGGTTACCCGGATGTAAGGCAGGCCCGAATAGTGCATTTTCAGCTGGTACTTGTCGGTAAATTGCCGTGTGATCTTCAACACTTTTTCGACTAATTCGACCCGTGCCGGGGAGTCCATGACCTTCGCCGACACTGTGATCATCATGTTGTAAGTGTGTGTGGATTTATTGATCAGCGTGCCATCATAGAAGGGCAGATTTTCAGCAAGAAGAGAGAGGCTGTCCAATTCTTTCTGGCTGCCGATATGGTGCGGAAAGACCGGAACGATTTCAAATTTCTTCAGATCATTGTTTTTGTATAGATTAAATGTGTGGGTAATGGAGACCAGCGCGCTTACTCCATTAAGAGCGAGAATACTGTCGCCCATTCTTATCCAATCATTGATTTTATCCAGTTCGTAGAAACTCGGATCCTGTACTCCGAAAACCATTGCATTTCCTTCTTGTCCGAATGTCTTCCGGAATTGGATGTAATCTAAGTATGCGTCATCTTTTTTGGGCAACAAATCCGCGCTTTCATAAGACATTTCAAGATGTCTGATCTGGAGTCCCATAAAAAACGTACCGACTAAAACCGCTGCAATAAATGCTACACGGTGACGAAGAAGAAGCCTTGCAATTTTAGTCCACATTAATCGAAAATTTGAATATTTTGGCTTTTAGAGAGGATTTTAATCATCTTTTTGTTTTTTAAAGCATCTCTTTTTAGCGTTGCGAATATAGAGACAATCCGTTATATCTCTTGTATCTTCGGATTGCTTTTGTGTCTTTTTATGTCTCTTTCTGTTTTTTTTGCAATGTTTTCTTTTATAGCTGCGTTTAGGTCTACTCCGGTTTGATTGGCCAAACAAACAAGCACCCACAGAACATCCGCTATTTCGTCCGCCAGGTTATCTTTTTCTCCTTCCTTGAAGGACTGTTCTCCGTATTTCCGGGCGATTATCCTTGCCAATTCTCCCACCTCTTCAGTTAGGATAGCCATATTGGTCAACTCATTGAAATAGCGAACTCCGTGTTCTTTAATCCATAAGTCAACGTTCTCTTGCAGTTCTTCCAGTTGCATAACCGTGTTTTTTCAATTTATGATTTAAAATTCCCGCTTCTATCTGTTCTTTGAATCGATAATAATGGTCACTGGTCCGTTGTTGACAAGAGCGACTTTCATATTTTCTCCGAATTGTCCTGTTTTTACGTCTTTTCCGCTTTCTCTGTTTAAAAAATGTACAAATTCTTCATATATCGGAATTGCGATTGTCGGAGGGGCTGCATCAATATAGGAGGGACGATTACCTTTTTGGGTGCGGGCCATTAACGTAAATTGGCTTACAACCAGTAGATTCCCATTTACCTCCTTTAATGATTTATTCATTACTCCGTTTTCGTCATCAAAAACCCTTAAGTTACAAATTTTGGCTGCCAGCCATTCGGCGTCTTCATTTGTATCATCTGCTTGAATACCAACCAATATCAATAGTCCGTGCTCAATTTCCGAATAGATTGTTTTGTCGATTGTTACGCTTGCCTCGCTTACCCGTTGTAATATTACTTTCATATCTGTTTTTGTTGTTTTATAGTGGCAAAGTTATAACGAAGATGATAAAAAGTCAAAAAACTTTATTTTTCTTTTATGTGGATTCATGTGACTTTTTTTAATCTTTGCGGCTAATGACGTAAAACCGGATTTTGATTTTAAAATAGATGGAACGAAACGGAAAAAGAGTTTTTAATCATGATACGGCAATACGAACGCATTATTTATAAAGTGACCTCTTTTTATATGAATGAAAATTATATCCGGGGTGTGTATCAGGAAGTGGTCTGAACTTATGGAAAGCCTTTCCGGATTTCATTGAATACTTGTATTTCTTTTTTTCGATGCAATAAGAAGAAACCGGTGTATGTGGAAATCAACCAGAATATGGTAGTGTAATCTTCCCCGGAAACGGTAGAGCAATTCGGACAAGAATCTGACTATTTAAAGATGGTCGGCCTTGTTCTATATTTCCTTTAAGGGCAAAAACATTTGGAACTAAATATATTTTCATTTACTTTTGTCACCTCTAATTGGTTGCGTAGTTCAATGGATAGAACGGAAGTTTCCTAAACTTTAGATTCGGGTTCGATTCCCGGCGCGACTACAAAGAAAAAATAAATTCCCTTGATTATCAATAGATAGTTAAGGGTTTTTCTTTTAAGGGCAACGTGAAGGGCAACGATTGCTGATTGTTTTTGTGATTTACCCCCAAATATAGCAAATAATGCAGTATGTAAAGGGAGTATTTATTTAAAACGTAAATCTGGAGTTCCTAACTTAGCCCGCACAAATAGTTAAGGTTGAATAATAATTTTAACTTTGAAAAATGGGAACAAAAAGACAGTATGACCGGGTGTTCAAGGAGCATGCGGTAAAGATGAGTTATGAGCGCAACAACCTCAAG
>JAVBLD010000071.1:0-12930 GCA_031553705.1 Marinifilaceae bacterium
CTTGAGGTTGTTGCGCTCATAACTCATCTTTACCGCATGCTCCTTGAACACCCGGTCATACTGTCTTTTTGTTCCCATTTTTCAAAGTTAAAATTATTATTCAACCTTAACTATTTGTGCGGGCTAAGTTAGGAACTCCACCTCAGATCGTATCTGAAAACCACAGCCTAAAATCTATTCCATTCTTCTAAAATTTGTGAAGTTTATAAAGTTTATTATGGGAAAGTTCTTTTTTTAAAGGAACTTTCTATTAACTTTATCAAGTTTATTTTTTTCAGAAAATCTTAAAATTTCTATCAAGTCCTTTGGTCTGTTTATTATTTCTATTGTCCGTTATTTTAAGGCGTTTACAAATAATAATCGATCCATAATTACTTAGATTGCTTAATATGGAAGAATCGGAAAAATACCTGACAAAAAAGATCCGTCCGTACAGAATCATCTATCCGATCGTTATTGGCTTGGTGGTTGTTTCTTACATGCTTTACAAAGAGTTTGATATCAGTGCTTTCCATCAGATCCATTTCACCTGGACGTCTGTATGGTGGCTATTCATAGCATGTTTATGCATGTTCATCCGTGATTTGGGTTACGTCATCCGGATCAGAGTCTTGTCCGGCAACCGACTCTCCTGGATCAAATCGATACGTATCATTTTTTTATGGGAATTTACCTCTGCGGTAACCCCATCGGCTGTCGGAGGCACCACGATCGCCATCCTTTTTGTCAATAAAGAAGGAATAAAAGTAGGCCGTAGCTCAGCTATAGTTATGGCAACTTCTTTTCTAGACGAACTCTATTTTATTATTATGTTCCCGATAATCCTGCTGAGTGTCAGCCAGACTGCCTTATGGACAATGCCGGGAGTAAGCCATAGTATCGTCGAGAGCCTTTTTTGGTTTGCCATCATTGGATACGCTCTAAAATTAAGCTATCTTATAATTTTAAGCTATGGCTTATTTAAAAATCCCCGGGGATTAAAATATCTATTAATGAAATGCTTCAAGTGGAGAATCTTTCGTAAATGGAGACAAAATGCCAATGAAGCCGGTTCCGATATTATCCGCAACTCTCAAGAGTTAAGAAAAATGCCTTTCCTCTTCTGGGTGAAAACCTTTGGAGCCACATTCTGTTCATGGACTGCGCGTTATTGGGTAGTAAACGCTATTTTAATGGCATTTTGGGCCGGGAATTACAGTTGGGCAGAACATTTTCTTATCTTTGCAAGACAGTTGGTCATGTGGCTTACGATGTTGATAAGCCCGACCCCTGGAGGCAGCGGATTTGCAGAGTTTGTTTTTAAAGAATATCTGGGAGAGTTTTTACCGGGAGCAGGAGTGGCCATTGCAATAGCGATACTCTGGCGTGTGGTCAGTTATTATCCGTATTTGTTTATAGGTGCTTTTATCATACCTGGATGGATTACAACGCATTTTGGAGGCAAGAAACAAAAAGAAGAAAGCGAAAAAGCATTGTAGACCGGTTCTCAATATAAAACTGGAATTGTATCATACCATGTTTCTACTATTTAAAAAACCGGAATATAAGAGGTTTAAATTGCAACCCCGGTACTGGGATCCTGAAAAAGAAGAACGGAAGGAACGGGAAAAAAGGATAAAAGCGGAGTTGGGGCTAAAAGATGATGACAAGCAATATATTCCCAACATCAAAGGACAGTTTAAACGCGAATTTCAGAGAAGAAAAGCGGAAAAAAAGAATAATCAATCGGGATATGCACTTAGGCTTTTCATGATTTTGATGGCGTTGCTTCTTGTAGCTTTTTATTTCTTCTTTCTTCGCCCCGAAGGTATAAAACGCTTCTTAGGCCTTTAATAAATAGATATTATGGCAAAAATATTGTTATCAATATAAGTCGTTATAATGTGAGATTATACAATAAGTGGCATTTACAATAAAGTCAAAGGACTTAATATCATTTATATGACGGATATTATCCAACTATTACCGGATTCGGTCGCAAATCAGATTGCAGCGGGAGAGGTCGTACAACGTCCTGCCTCCGTTGTAAAAGAGTTAATGGAAAATGCGATCGATGCCGGTGCCGGAAATATACAGGTAATATTAAAAAATGTAGGAAAAAGTACTATCCAGATCATTGACGACGGGAAAGGAATGTCTCCGATAGATGCCCGCATGGCATTTGAACGGCATGCCACATCAAAAATCTCTTCTGCACAAGACCTTTTTAGCATCCGTACACTTGGTTTCCGGGGAGAGGCTCTTCCGTCGATCGCCTCTGTCGCCGAAATAGAAATGAAAACGCGGCGGCAGGAAGATGAACTGGGAACTTGTATCTCTATCTCTGCTTCGGAATTAAAAAGCCAGAATACGGTAAATGTCCCGGCAGGGACAAATATAGCCGTGAAAAATCTTTTTTATAATGTTCCGGCAAGACGGAAATTCCTGAAATCCGATACGACAGAGCTCCGCAATATCATCAACGAGTTCCTCCGGGTGGCGCTTGCCTATCCCGAGATCTCATTCTCGCTTTTAAATAACGGTAGTGAAATCTATCAGCTCCCGCCATCCGGTTTAAGGCAACGTATCGTCAATGCATTCGGAAAATCGATGAATGCAAAATTAATTCATATATGTTGCGAAACGAGTCTGGTTATGATTAAAGGCTATGTTTGCAGTCCGGAACAGGCAAAAAAAACGTACGGAGAACAGTATTTCTTTGTGAACAATCGGTTTATGAAACACAACTTTTTTCATAAAGCGGTGATGGAAGCCTACTCCGGACTGATTAGCCCGGAAGCGCTACCCTCCTATTTTCTTTATTTTACGGTTCAACCGGATACTATCGATGTGAATATCCATCCGACCAAGACCGAAATAAAATTTCAGGATGAAAACGATTTCTTTCAGATATTAATGGCCGGGATAAGAGAGGTCCTGGGAAAATTCAATATAAAACCCCCGCTGGATTTTGACACGGAAGGAAGCATTGAAACAGCACTTCCGGAATCGAAAGACCATATCCCGTATACTCCCAAAGTAAATTATAAACCGGATTACAACCCCTTTAACTATAAACCGGGAGGTATCGGAATCGAAGATTCGAATTTTGAAAAAACGCCGGCAGTACATACCTCCGGTCATCATAAAAAAGTTCCCGCCAATTGGGAAACTCTATTTGAAGATCTGAAAGAGAAACCGGACGCGGTTCAAACAACGCTTCCCGAGTTTTCCGGTCAGGCCGTTACAAACCAGACAAACAATGGTTTTCTACAACTAAAAGGACGTTTTCTCGTCACACTGGTCGAAATCGGATTGATGTTGATCGATCAAAAGAGGGCACATGAAAGGATCCTGTTCGAAAAATATATGGATTCACTGACATCAAGACGAATAAACAGTCAAAAATGCCTTTTCCCCGAAACACTGGAACTTTGTGCCGCCGACTTTGCCCTAATCGGAGAGATCCGGGAAGAATTGGAATCATTAGGCTTTGAACTCAATGTATTCGGTAAAAACTGTTATGCCATCTATGCCACACCTTCCGATCTTTCTTATACACATGCAAAAAAAAATCTGATGCAACTCATTGAACATTACAAAAATACGGAAGGTAACATCAAAAATAAAATGCATGAACGGATAGCCCTGGCTACAGCAAAGGCAGCAGCTATCGATTACAATACGCCATTAAGCAATATAGAGATGGCCGAATTGGTGAGTAACCTGTTTGCCTGCAAACACCATAAAGTCACTGCAGAAGGTAAAACTATCATCCGGATTATAGATGAAGAGGAAATTAATAACCGGTTCAAATAAATATCATCATGGCAGTAACGGTAAAAGAGATTACTAAATTTTATGGTAAACAAAAAGCGCTGGACCAGGTAAGTTTCACATTGAAACAGGGGGAGATATGTGGTTTTCTGGGTCCCAACGGCGCCGGCAAATCGACCATGATGAAAATTATTACCGGATTTCTCGGCGAATATAGCGGAGAGGTAAATGTCTATGGTATAGATGTCCGTAAACAACCGCTAAAGGCAAAAGCACTGATCGGCTATCTTCCCGAACACAATCCTCTTTACCCGGAAATGTATATCAAAGAATACCTGATGCACATCGCCCGCTTGTACAACACCGGAAAAATCAAAGAACGGGTGGAAGAGATCATCGAATTGACAAGGCTTGTGCCTGAGCGGAGGAAAAAGATAGGACAGCTTTCGAAAGGCTACCGGCAACGGGTAGGCTTGGCACAGGCACTCATCCATGATCCGGAAGTACTGATCCTCGATGAACCGATGACCGGACTCGATCCGAATCAATTAGAAGAGATCAGAAACCTGATCACCCATATCGGAAAAAATAAAACAGTGCTGCTCTCTACTCACATTATGCAGGAAGTGGAAGCAATATGTGACCGGATCATCATTATCAATAATGGCCAAATCGTAGCAGACGGTTATAAACAGGACCTGTACAACGCGGATAACAACGGCCTCCGCCTCGATGTGCGGTTTGCAAATAAAAATGCCGGTAACTGGTTATCTCAGCTGGAAGATATCAACAAAGTTACGCAAATCAGTCCGACCCAATACCATTTGTTCGCAACTATCGGTAAAGATCCAAGAATTGCTCTTTTCTACGCGGCTGCAACAAACAATTGCCCGATTATCGAATTGAAAGTAGAAGAAAAAAACCTGGAAGAAGTGTTTAAAGAATTGACAAAAATTTCCTGAAGCCCTCTTTTCAATATCACTACCCTCTTTTTTGCTTAATCTGCTGACGGTAAATCCGGTTTAGTTTAAGGAGTTGCAGCGGTGTTCTCAAAAGATCCTTGAACCTGATCCGGGAATCGCCTTTTTCAACCCATTCCAGCATCGGATATTCATATATATTTTCAAGTGCAGCCTGATACCCGTAGTTAAGGATAATTCTTGCAAAAAGTTCTATATCAAAAAACCACCGGCTATTGAAAGGTTTCTCAAAAATCAATCGTGCCGCATCTTTCCGGATAATCTTGGCCCCGCACTGTGTATCATATACAGGCAACATCAAAATATAACTGGCGCAAGTGGCAAACACCCTCCCCATAAGATGGCGCGTAAGCTTTCTGTCAATCACACTTCCCAAGCGTTTGATTCTCGAACAGGCAACCATCAGTGACTTTTTTTCGTCCGCTATCTTCTCAAGGTTATTTATTTCATATAAGGGCGTGGCTAAATCAGCATCGAAAAATCCGATATATTCAAAAGGAAAATGCTCCAAAGCATACCTCACTCCGCTTCTGATAGCCTCCGCTTTTCCACTGTTTTGCTTATTATCCAATACGGAAACATTATCTCTCTGACGCTGAATATCCTGCAATACGTCAATAGTACGATCTTTACTTCCGTCGTTTACAAAAAGAAGCATAACATCCGGTTCCTCCCCGGTATAGTCCAGGAACTCCGCCACCGGCAACCGTGGCGCTTCGTCATAACAAGGAATAATAATCAACGACTTAAAAAACATAGCGATGACATTTTTATAAATGTACTATTTTTATTCCACCTGATACAGTAACCAATAGAGGATATACTTATTTCTTCACCCTCAAATTCATACCGGCCATAATAGTATCGAGTTTCAGATTGAATACACTGTTCATCTCTCCCGCCATACAGAAGCCACAACAGTCGCATACCCCAGCTTCCTTTCCCTGACATTCCGTAAAACGGGTCCCGTCAGGCATAACAAAATTAGTTACCCAGCACTGTTTCTTGAATTTGTTATGCTTCATCAATTTCAAACCCGAAATCGAATTCATAACCGGATAACCGGCTTTCTTCATCCGGATAACATCATCAATTACCTCGGAACGACGCCCCCAATCCAGAAAAAGCTCTTCAGTTCCTTCAAAAGGGGTATGGAAGTTCAGGGAAATCGATCGGATATGCGGATTACGTTTTGCAAATTCTATTGTCTCAACGACAGAGGGGTAGTTCAAATTATTTACAACCATATTGACACTTAGTTCCGGATGACCGGATGACTCTATGTTCTTTACCAGACGGTCAAATGTACCGGTACCGCGGATCTGGTCATGATATTTCCCCAAACCATCCAGGCTCACCCAAATCGAATCGGCTTCGCAATGTTGAAAAGACAATTGAGCATTCGTTGTCACGGTTGTTGAAAAGAAACCGATCTTTTTAGCTAAACGAATCAGGTCGTTCAATCCGTATTCCCCGTCATGCCACAATACCGGCTCGCCCCCCTCAAAGTCGACAAACCGGGAACCTTGTTTATACGAATACTCCAACTCTTCACGGATTTGTTCATAGCTTTTGATCCGGGGATTCTCTTTTCTGTATATATTGCAATGCCGGCAAGTCAGATTACATTTTTCCGAAATAAAAAGAACTGTTTGAAGCGACCTCTTGATCCCCAAAAATTTCGCTTTAAAAAACCAAAAAGAAAGATAGAATAATTGTCGCATATTTACAGATTCGGATAACTACTTAATAAACTATTTCATATAGCCCGGCTACGGGATAAAACTAATCAAAATAATGATCAAACAAAAAAACGAAAGCAGATTACGCGCTAAATACCAACGGATCATAAACCAATCTATCCCTATCTCCTGCATCCGTTCCCAGTTTTCCATCGGTCCCATCCAAAACCGGGGAGTGAAAACCCCATGCGGATCATGGACATATTGTACCATCAAGTAAAATAAGGAAAATGCCATCGGCAAAACCAACAACAATGCCAGATACCAAAGCGACAGGAGTCCGGTGATCACTCCCGAAAATACTGTAGCAAAAGGCAGGAAAAGAATTAAAAACAACAACGTTAGCATCCGGATGGGCTTACCCAATAACACTGCAAGTGTCATTTTTCCGACCTGTTTATCCGGTTCGTAGTCCATAATGGCATGAGTATATACAATATTGGTCACCAGCAAGCCGACAGGGAACGAGATCAATAATACCGGCATATCAATAGTTCCACAAGCGGAGAAATAAACCCCAGTCATCAGCATCGGCCCAAACATCAATCCGATCTGCAATTCGCCAAGACCGTGATAGCTGAAACGAAACGGCCATCCTGAATAGGAGATACCCAAAAAAGCCGCAGTTAAAGCAAAATAGAGAATTGTCGTATCTCTGTATAAATATATTACACCTCCTAACAATAAAGCGATGGAACAAAATACAGTACAAGCAATAAGCAATTGGGACATCGTTGCCGATCCCGAAGTAATATAACTGCATTTGGCAAGCCGGGCCCGTATACCTTTACTGGCAAGCCGGGCCCTGAATTCACTTCTTTTTTTCCGGTAATCAAAATAATCGTCAAAAAGATTGATTCCAAGATGACCGAACAATACTCCTAAAACGGCCAATGTACCCAATAACAACGAGAAATCGGCGGAACGGGATGCCATACAAAGAGCTAGTATAGCCGGCAAGATACTTTGAGGCAAAGCTTTTGGCCTTGAATTATGAAACCAGAATTTTATTGTTTTGATCATTCCTTTATGTTAAATATTGATGATTTCTACTGTTTTGATTCCTTCCAGTTCATCCAGAAGCTCCTGCGTCTTTACATCAGACGGACTACTCATACCGGCATCTAAAATTCTACCCTCTTTATCCAAAAGGATATACCTCGGAAGCTTTTTCACCATATAATCTTTTATAAAAACAGTATCTGCTCCTATATGCAACTGTATGCCGTCCCAACGCTCTTTTTTTATCGTTTCTTTCCATATGGTCGTATCCTTTTCACACGATATGCTTACAAAATATATATCCTTATCTTTATATCGACGTCCTAACTTTTGTAAAAAAGCAAACTCTTCCCTATAGGAAGGGTATTTGGCGTCCCATATCCCGATATATACATACTTACCGCTTAAGTCCGATAAGCTGACCTCTGTCCCGTTTATATCTGTCAAACTAAAAGAGGGAGAAGGACGACCTTTAGCCATTTTTGCCCAGATGGCACACAATTCGTCAAATCCAGCTCTTAGCTTCGGATCTCCTACCCTGGCATAATACAACGATATTGCCTCATCGATCCGGTTGAAGCCGGCCTGTCGGACATACTCCGTAACATACTTATCAACTAAATAAGAAGATAAATCAGGAATAGATATATTTTTATCCACATAATCGACCCTGGCTTTCATTATTTCCCATATACACGGATTTTGCAGGTCTTTTATGCTATAAACACGGATAAATTTATCGATTGCCCTTTTATATTCGAAAAGCTTTGCCAGCGAACGATCCTCTTTGATCAACGATCCCAGATAATCGTAATAAAATGAGGAAAGCGTATCACCCGGGATCCCGCCCTGTCTGCGGTGGTTTACCGGATAATCAGACCATAAAGAAAATAAAGTATAATACAATCTTCGCTTTTCAAGCTGGACAAACGGTAAGTCAAAATGAAACGTATCCAACACAGCATAATATTTATTCAACTGATCTTCAAGACTCAAAACAAACTCCCGTTCTCCAAGCCTATAATCAGGGCTAAACGTTCCCGTTACTACTGTTGTAACCAGATATTTATTTTTCCGGGCTCCTTCCCCCGAAAATTCCGGAACAGCGACATTCTCTTTTATTGTCAGAGTCAAATGAAAGCTTTTATTTTCAATATACATAGGAAGTTCTATTTTGCCGTAGCAAAAATAGCCGTAACCCGGCTTGATGAAACCGGACAGCGGCACCCTGGCCAATCCGGTCGAATCAAACACAATGTTATATATAGAATCGTTCATAACAAGTACCGGAATAGCACCCGGTATCTCTCCATTCAAATGAATACGTATCGCCATATCATTCTCTTTATCACACGCCGCCATGATAAAGACCAGAAGTATTCCCCAACAAAATCTAATCATATTGCATTTAAAACGATATATCTGCAAGATCAATAATTTCTTTAGCTTGGTTCATAACCATATGCTGCAAAGTTAAGATTTTTTTTACTTTTGCATCACCAAATACGATAACAAGATTTATGAAATCATTCGCTACAATCGGCTTGCTAATCCTTTCCAATATTTTCATGACCTTTGCATGGTATGGGCATCTGAAATTCAAAGAGATGGACTGGTTCAACAACCTGGGATTGCCACTGATCATCCTTATTAGCTGGGGTATTGCATTGTTCGAATATTGCTTCCAGGTACCTGCCAACCGGATCGGTTTCATCGAAAATGGAGGACCTTTTAACCTATGGCAGCTTAAAGTAATCCAGGAAATGATTACCCTGGTCATTTTTACCCTGTTTACCACGCTGGTTTTCAAAAATGAGACCTTCCGTTTCAATCACCTGATCGGATTTGTCTTTTTAATCTTAGCTGTTTATTTCATATTCAAGAAATAGACAATAGGCAGAAAAGGAGCTTCCTGAGATATTTCAAGGGTCTAAAAAGTATTTGGTATCCTCATTTATTCGGATTCCTATCTGAGAATGAAACTAAATATTCAATTCTCAAGCAGGATATTTTGACCTTTTAGTCCCTTAAATATTTTGCTGAAAATAAATCAAACTACATTTCTATTAAAAACGAGTATCTTTAATCGAAATAATTCTGGTTTTATTATTTTAGATTTTCATCAGTTTGATTTAACCGATTGAAGAATAACCCTTTAGCGGAGTTTTTGAGATTCAGAGGTAACGAGTTAGTAACCGTACGTATTTCAGCGTTTTGCGGTGCTATACTGTCAAATAACTCACGCCAAAAGTAAGCAATATTTTTGAAACCACACACATATTTTTTCTCTTTCTTTATCCGATAAGCACCTCCTCTGTGGAAAGAATGAATAAGGCAAGGCTTTTATCGGAAATACTCTTTCGAGGTACGAGAAAGGAAGATTTCCAATAAAATTCATTTCAGCCTTGACGTTTCATTCTTGGAACATACCTTTGTGTTTGGATAAAGAAAGGTTTAGCATCTTTATTTTTTTGTTCCTAATTTTCGAAATCCTTTTTCTGCGTCTATGGCATTGAGGCGTGTCAGTTGCCGTTCTGCCATTTCGTGCAGACAGGCGTACCGGGTAGATTTGTCCATATCACGTTTCAAAAGTTCTGCGTTAAACGATTCAAGATTTGCCAAAACAACCAATTCGTTAATACTTACAACCAAGTTCGTTTTTATTTTTAAAATAAAACTCCCTCTTTGTTGTTTATGATAAAAAATCTTTTTTACTTTGCACTACAAAGTACTTTTAATTATGAACAACGAAGAATTATTCAGCACATTAAGTGACATCAAAAACCTGATGGAAAAATCATCTCGTTTTTTATCGTTTAGCGGATTATCAGCCGTTCTGGTCGGAATATATGCCTGTATTGCGGCATTTATTGCCTGGTGGATTCTGGGTAGTAGGGATCCGGTAGAACGGCCGGTTGATTGGATTGTCGAAATGTTTTCATTAACGATTAATACTCCTTATAAATTAAGGCTACTGTTCTGGTTTGCAATCATGCTGATTATTATATGTTTTGCAACCGTTTTCGCCATGTCATACTATAAGGCCAGAAAAGCGAACCAACCATTACAATGGGATCACACCATCAAAAGAATGCTTTGGAACTTCTTTTTACCATTGGTCGCAGGAGGAATACTCTGCATTTCATTGCTCTGGCATCAACAGTACGGGCTGACCTCTTCCATTATGCTGATTTTTTACGGGTTAGCATTGATTAACGCATCCCACTATACCCACTCAACCATCAGGTATCTTGGATATGCCGAACTGCTGCTCGGACTGACAGATAGTTTTATTGAAGGAAACGCTCTTCTGTTTTGGGTAATCGGTTTTGGATTCTTTCATATTATATATGGAACATTCTTCTATTTTAAATATGAAAAAACACTCTTCGTTCGCGATGAATAAGGTTAGTTATATGGATTTACATCTTGAACATATAAACAAGGCTTTTGAAAGTAAAGTGAGGCTCGGAATCATGTCGATACTTATGGTAAATGAATCGATCGATTTTGTTTCACTCAAAAAACTGCTCGACCTGACGGACGGCAATCTGGCCAGCCACACTCGTAATCTGGAAGAGTTAGGTTACATTCAAAGCATAAAACAGTTTGTCGGTCGAAAGCCGAATACCACCTTTTCAATCACTTCTGGAGGCTGTAAAGCCTTCACCGAACATATTAATGCATTGGAAGAATTTCTAAAAAATCAAATTAAAATTTAATACTTAATATCATGGAAATACTAGAAACATCCCCTAATCCGGAAAAATTTCAACGGAAAAATTTCATACAACGTAATCCGTTATCTGTCAAAATCGTACTGATAGGCGTACTCATTTTATTACTACTTATTCCCGTCAGTATGATCAAGGATCTGATACATGAACGGGAAAATACCGCCTCAAGCGCCGTATACGAAGTACAACAAAAATGGAGCGGTAGCCAAAGAATCATCGGTCCGATCCTGACGATTCCGTACTATGAAAAAGTAGAGAAAAGCGGGAATAACGAAAAAAACGAACAGGTAAAAAAAGTAATAAATAATCTTCACTTCTTACCGGAGACTCTGGAGATTAGTGGTGATATAAAAACAGAAGAGCTTCGGCGCGGACTCTATGAAATTGTTGTATATCATGCCCCGATAGAACTAAAAGGGAAGTTTGTACTCCCGGATGGTTTTGCCGGAAATATCCAGCCGGAAGACCTGCTGACCGAAGAGGCGACATTGAATATCGGATTGTCGGACCTCAGAGGTATCAACGAACAGGTAATGTTACAGTGGGGAGATAAAACTCTGGTATTCAATCCTGGTATCAACAATCATCACATCCTCTCTTCCGGCGTTTCGACCCACATCGATATGAGCCTCTTCAAAACAAACCCGGATAATACAGTAGAATTCAGCATTAAGCTTCAATTAAAAGGTTCTGAATCAATGATGTTCGCTCCACTCGGAAAAACAACATCGGTACGCCTCACTTCAAACTGCACTACCCCAAGCTTTACTGGCTCCTTCCTTCCGGAAAACCGGGAGGTAACCGGATCCGGTTTTGAAAGCTCATGGAAAGTGTTGCATCTAAACCGTAACTATGCACAGGTATTGGTCGGCAACAGCTGGAGCAGCAGCATTGAGGAATCGGAGTTCGGAGTAGACCTGCTCTTACCGGTACATCAATACCAAAAATCCATGCGCTCGGTGAAATACGCTTTCTTGATCATTATCCTGACTTTTGTTGTTAGCTTCTTTGTCGAAGTCATGCAAAAGAAAAATATCCATCCGTTCCAGTATTTATTGACCGGCTTAGCACTATGTCTGTTCTATACTTTACTGGTAGCCATTTCGGAACACTTGAACTTTGGAATGGCTTATCTGATCGCCGCCTCGATGACGATCGTACTACTGACCATATATATGACTGGCGTACTAAAGATCAAAAAAACAGCTCTTACCATTGGAGGACTGTTGGCCTGTCTCTACACTTATATTTATATCTTGATACAAATGGAGATCTATGCCCTGCTGGTCGGAAGCATCGGCTTATTTGTGATCCTGGCCGTTATCATGTACTATTCGCAAAAGATCAACTGGAATAATCAGGAGAAATAAGAAAATAAACAATAGAGGGTGCCTTTATGGCACCTTCTATTGTTTACATCCTCAATACAAATAAATTTCCCGCATCTTATTCAGATTTACTCCTAACTGCTTTGTCAGGAAACTTTCCACGCTACCATAATGTTGCTCAATAGTTGAAAACGCTTTCTCAAATCACATCTGACCATTTTTTCATAACAAATTAATTTAGAAAAGTGGAGTTCCTAACTTAGCCCGCACAAATAGTTAAGGTTGAATAATAATTTTAACTTTGAAAAATGGGAACAAAAAGACAGTATGACCGGGTGTTCAAGGAGCATGCGGTAAAGATGAGTTATGAGCGCAACAACCTCAA
>JAVBLD010000011.1:0-26940 GCA_031553705.1 Marinifilaceae bacterium
CAGATAACAGAGTTATTTGAAAGCATGAAAAACTAAGTGTATCTAAGCACTTAATTCTTACCTATCTACTGCCCGTTTTCATGCGAGAATCTTTTATTGAGTTCGTAGTCAAACAATTACCTCTCGACTACCACAAATATACGAAAAATTGAGGAAAAGATAATGTGTCGAAACTAAAGCTAGTGGATATTTTTAATCAATTCTTTGTTTTTGTGTTTTATTAACGTATTATTGTGTAAAATTAAAAATGTATAGATTATGAGAGAAGAATTTCTGCAGTATATCTGGGCAAATTCTCTTTATCGGAGTGATAAATGTGTGACTTGTTCAGGAAAGGAACTATCTATTATAAATGTCGGTCAATCAAACAAAGACTCCGGCCCCGATTTTTTCAATGCAAGGATTTGCATCGGAGGTATCGAACTAGCCGGTAATGTGGAGGTTCATTTACGCAACAGTGACTGGTACCGCCATGGACATTACCAAAATGAAGCATATAATAATGTGATACTCTCTGTTGTGAAAGAGGCGGATGTCAGGATATACAATGTTCTGGGAGAGGAGATAGAAACGATAGTGTTGGATTACACTGAGGTGTTGTATGATGAATATATGTTTATGAAGAGCGCTTTTCAACGGCCGGGATGCCGCAGGAATCTGGCAAGTTTGGAGCATGTCTGGTTTTATTGGCTTTTACAGCGAATGGCCATTGAACGTTTGGAGCGTAAATGCGCAGATATTGAGAGAATGTTGGAACAAACTCAAAACGATTGGGAAGAGTGTTTTTACCGGTTGTTGTGTAAATATTGGGGAGGTAATGTGAACGCCGAGCCTTTTTACCAGTTAGCTCTTCATATCCCGTACCGGATACTTTTGAGGTATTCGGATAAACCGCTGGCCCTCGAAGCTTTGTTGTCAGGAACCTCCGGGCTCCTTGAAAAAGCGGATGACGATCAGTATGTTGCTGCTTTAAAAAAGGAGTATCACTATCTTCGGATAAAACACCAACTGGCGGCGGTCAATCCGTCACAATGGAAGTTTATGCGTGTACGGCCTGACGCCTTCCCTACCGTTCGTTTGGCTCTACTTGCATCTTTTCTGCAAAAGTTCAGTAATCTGGTATCCAGAATATTGGATGCGGTTTCTTTAAAAGAGGTGTTTGGGTTATTGGAGGTGACGGCTTCGGCTTATTGGGATAATCATTATTTATTTGGTAGGGAATCAGCGCCCAAGGCAAAAAGAATGGGCGAAGAGATCAAGAATGTTATCATCATTAATTCTGTTATCCCGTTTATGTTTTTGTATGGTAAGAAACGGAACGAAGCGAAATATACGGATAAGGTCCTGGAGTGGCTCGAGTTATTGGGGCCGGAGCATAATTATATTACCAAAGAGTGGGAATCCGCTGGCTTTGTCCTTCATTCAGCGTTGCAGACACAGGCTGTGATTCAACTTCGTAAAGAGTATTGCGACCGACATTTGTGCCTGAAATGTGCTATTGGGAGAAAAACGCTTGCCGACTTGAAGTCAAAAGGAAGCATAAACGATAATACACATAATGGTCAATAGGCCTACCTGAATAATCCGGGATGTATGCCTGATTGAAGAGGGACGTCTGAGCAGTTCCCGTTGTTCCAGATTTTTTAGTTTATCGACAACTACCGGAATTCGAAGGAGGAAGCGGTAGAGATAATAAACAATCAATGCTCCGCTCAGGCCTACGATTAGTCCGGCAATCAGATCACCGGGATAGTGTACACCGAGATAGACCCTTGAATAGGAGTTAGTGGTCGCCCATAACAACATGAAAAGCGTCAGCCAGCCCCGTTTAAATAACAACATAATAAAGAATGCCAGTGCAAAAGAGTTGGCAGCGTGGCAGGAGGGAAATCCATATCGTCCGCCTCGCTTGCCGTTTACAATATGGATTATATCTGAAATCGGATTATCAAGATTGGAGGGACGCATTCTTTCCACCATCGGTCGGATAGCGGAAGCGCATATCTGATCGGCATATAGGATGGTCAAAGCAATCGCAATAGTTGTAAAAACGGAAATATAGATATTGAAATTTTTGAGCAAAACATATAGAATCGTTGCATACATCGGAATCCAGGTCCACTTGCCCGTAAAAACCCACATGAACTTATCCCAGAAAGGGGAATGAAAACCATTTAAAAAGATTAGTATTTGTTGGTCGAGTTGTTGAAGTGTTTCAAGCATGGCCAATATAATAGAGATTTGATTCTAAGTATACTACTTTTTAACTCCCAGTTTGTCTGTGATAATTCCTATCAGATTTTCCTTGGAGTGCAGTCCGACCACCGTGAATGGAGGTCCTTCTTTTGGAATAAAAATCATGAGCGGAATACTGTTAACTTTAAAAAGGCGGGCCAATGCGATTTCGCTGTCCACATCCACTTTATAAACCTGCAATTTATCTCCATATTCCTGCTGTATCTCTTCTAAAATAGGGGATAGTTTTTTACAGGGAGCACACCATGTAGCGTATAGTTCGATGATAACCGGTTTGTCTCCTTTATATTTCCAATCCTTTTCCTGTTCAAAATTCCAAATCAGCTCTTTAAACTCTTTAGTTGTGAGATTCTTTACCGATACTTCATCTATCGGGCTATAAGCTGTGGTAATGATAATGATAAATAGCAGGACAATTATATTTTTCATATACAAGTGGTTGAAATTTGATGCTAAATTCTTTATAATATCATTTACTTTAGACTTATGTATCTGTATTTCAATTTGTTATTATAAGATTATACCACATTCATTGGAGCAAAGTTACAAAAAATAGGTTCTTAAGCAAATTTTCAATTCCTTTGTCTACTTTTGTTGAAATAAAATTTTGGAATATGCTGGTATATCCCAATGCGAAGATTAATATCGGGTTATCGGTGACAGAGAAGAGAGGCGACGGCTTTCATAACCTGGAGACTGTTTTTTATCCGGTTGATTTGATGGATATTTTGGAAATAAACCGGACAACGGGTATGCCCGGAGATTGTTTCTTCAAAAATACCGGAATAGAGGTTGATTGTACTGCCGATAAAAACCTGGTGATACGTGCCTATAAACTTTTGGCAGTGGACTACCGTCTTCCGGCTGTAGCGATACATTTACATAAGATCATTCCGTTTGGTGCGGGTTTGGGAGGAGGTTCTTCGGATGCTGCTTTTATGTTGAATGCTTTAAATGTGTACTTCGAATTAAATATTCCGGAAGAGGCACTGATTGGTTATGCGGCCCGGCTAGGTAGCGATTGTGCTTTTTTTATAAAAAACCGGCCGGCATTTGCTTCCGGTAAGGGAGAAGTACTGGAAGATCTGGATTTGTCGTTGGACGGATACAACATTATATTGGTGAAGCCGGCCGAGGGAGTTTCCACTGCAGAAGCTTATGCAGGGATTATTCCGCATAAGGCATCATTTGATTTAAGGAAATTAGGAACGATATCACCGACAGCGTGGCGGGAATATATTGTAAATGACTTTGAAAAAACGGTATTTACCAGATATCCGGAAATCAAACGGATAAAAGAGAGATTATATGAATCGGGAGCCCTTTATGCCTCGATGACGGGAAGCGGATCGGCCGTATACGGCATTTTCGATGCAAAAACGGATAATACATTTGATTTTCCCGGATGTTTTATATGGAAAAATGACGACAAATGAAAGTGAACTTAATTATGATATTGATCGGCGCTGTTGCGGGGCTTATAGATATCATGCTAATGATCAGAATGAAACATGATAGATATGCTATATTCTCTGCTTTTCTATTTTATTTTATGATGCCTTTTGTGATTTTTAATATGAGGTTATTTAACTTGGAATGGTGGATGAAAGGTCCGGTAATCACTTTCTGTTTATCACTTCCGGTAGTTATCATGGTAGCAAAAAGTAGTACAAAAAACATTTTCCCGATATTGGTGATGTCTGTCCTGCTCGGAGGACTGATTGGTGTTCTGGGGCATTTTTTGCTCTAAATATATAAAGGCCTTCGAATAACTCCGAAAGCCCTCATGTAATAGCACAAGTATTATTTTATATTTCCTTTTATACTATCCTTTATTTGCCGGTTTGTCTCCTTTTATGGTAAAGGAGAATGCGGTAGCGGATATACCCCCCAAAATAAAGGCAAGTCCGGTCCATATCACAATGTTTAATGCGCCGAATAGTGGGTGGAATATGATCAGGAAAGAGAATAACAGAGTAAGTATTCCTCCGGTTAGTATCCATCCCCAATTACGGATTCCCAGAGATTGCATTTGTGTTGACCGGCCGATAAAATCGATACCCATAAACATCAGGATGAAAGCGGAAATATATGGAAGCATGATGGCAGCCCAAGCCAGATCAATCAGTAAGACAATACCGATCAGTAGATCCATAATTCCCAGTGCAAGTCCCCAGCCCCAATTCCTTTGTTTTTTTCCGGAGTAGGCATTTATTATTTCGCTGATTCCGAACAAAATAAACATTATACAGAAGTAGAGAGTCAAACTTACATACGATTCTATAGGATTCCATAAAACCCATATTCCAAAAAGAATGGAAATAATCCCGACAATCAGAATCAACCACCAATATTTGTACGTCTCTTTGTAGTTTTTTATTGTTTCCATAATTTAATATATTAAGAGTTTATAAATTATATTATTCTGGAGTGAAACGATATTTTATCCGAGTGAGTTATTTTTCTCCCTTTTGTATATATGGAGATAGATGAAAAATGTTAGGGCCGGATAACTCTTTTTATTAATATTTTCATAAGTTTTTAATGGAAGTAGGAATTGCTTTAAATGATCTGAAACGATTTATTGAATTACCGAAGGTTTGTAATGTCCTTATCTTAAAGGAATAATGAGGATAGTAAAAAGTCAAAGAGGTTGAGATTTTTTTTCAACTAAAAAAAGTATTTTTGTAAACTGATAGCGGATATCATTATTTAAGCAAAAAAAATTAGGTGCGCCGCTGAAAAAACAGATATGATTATGAATATAGAGCATGTATTAACATCAAAAGTGATAGCGGCCGTAAAGCAGTTCTACGGAGTGGATATCGAAGCAAAAGATTTACAATTACAGGAGACACGTAAAGATTTTATCGGAGATCTGACCGTGGTGGTATTTCCGATTACCCGATACGCTAAGAAATCGCCGGAAGCTGTGGCTGAACAGTTGGGTGAGTATCTAAAGCGGCATATTGAGGAAGTTCGGGGATATAATGTGGTAAAAGGCTTTTTAAATATAGAGATTTCATCTGCCTATTGGTTAAAGGTATTAAATGAAATATCGGAAGATCCGAAATATGGTTATTTGAAAGAGAAGAGCGGACGAACGATAATGATAGAATACTCTTCTCCTAATACCAACAAACCGTTACATTTGGGACATATCCGGAACAACCTGTTAGGATGGTCGGTTTCTGAAATTCAAAAAGCGAACGGCCATAAGGTGATCATGGTAAACCTCGTGAATGACCGGGGAATTCATATTTGTAAGAGTATGATTGCATGGCAGAAATTTGCCGACGGAGCGACACCGGAGCGGGTAGGAAAGAAAGGGGATCATTTTGTAGGTGACTATTATGTACGGTTCGATAAGGAATATAAAGCCGAAATCCAGGAATTGATTGGAAAGGGAATGCCAGAGGAGGAGGCTAAGAAAAATGCACCGATTATGTTGGAGGCGCAGGAGATGTTGCGTAAATGGGAGGCCGGCGATACGGATACGGTAGCTTTGTGGCAAAAGATGAACGATTGGGTGTTGAAAGGGTTTGAAGAGACTTATGAACAGATGGGAATAAGTTTTGATAAGATCTATTTTGAGTCCCAAACCTATAAAAAAGGCCGTGATATTGTGTTGAAAGGGGTTGCCGACGGCGTGCTTTACCGGAAGGAGACCGGAAGTATCTGGGCTGACCTGACCGCGGACGGTCTGGATCATAAACTGCTGTTACGGGACGACGGTACGTCGGTCTATATGACTCAGGATATCGGGACGGCTTATGATCGTTTTCAGGAGTTTCAAATCGATGAAGAGATTTATGTCGTGGGAAATGAACAGAATTACCATTTTCAGGTGTTGTCGTTGATTTGTAAAAAGCTCGGTTTTGATTGGGCGGATAAGATCAGGCATCTTTCATACGGTATGGTGGAGTTGCCCGAAGGGAAGATGAAGTCGCGCGAGGGAACTGTTGTGGATGCCGACGATCTAATGCAGGAGATGATTGATACGGCCCGAGAGACCTCAAAGGAGCTCGGAAAGCTTGAAGGGTATACCGAAGAGGAAGCAGAAGAGGTATATCGGAAAGTTGGTTTGGGTGCTTTGAAATATTTTATGTTAAAGGTCGATCCGAGGAAAACGATGCTGTTTAATCCGGAAGAGTCAATAGATTTTAATGGTAATACCGGTCCTTTTGTTCAATATACCTACGCCCGAATCCGGTCTGTTTTGCGTAAAGCAGTTGACTCAGGCCTATCCATGTACGAAAGCGATATTCACCTGCCGATATCAGACAAAGAACAGGATCTGATTAAGCTGATCGTAAAGCTTCCTGCTATAGTAAAAGAGGCTGGTGATCAATACAGTCCTGCATTATTGGCAAACTATGCGTATGACACGGCAAAGGAATTTAATCAATTCTATCATGACTTTTCTATATTGAAAGAAGAGAATGACGAGATAAGGAACTTCCGTTTATTACTGACAAAGCAGTGCGGTGAAGCAATTAAAAGCGCAATGGGAATATTGGGAATAGAGTTGCCGGAGAGGATGTAAAGGATGAAGCGCTCTAAGTTGATTGTTGGTAACGGACAGATATTAATAGAAAAACGTTTTTAAATAGCGGTTCGTATCAATAGATGAAAAGACAGGATAATCAGAAACTCAGAATTTGAAATTATGATGCAATCATTTGAGAGAATCGATCCGAAAGCGATTGACGGAAATTTTATAGAACTGATAGGTGACAGATGGATGTTGGTAACGGCCGGTGACGAGAAAGCGTTTAATACGATGACAGCCAGCTGGGGAGGGGTAGGTTATTTATGGAATAAACCTGTTGCCTTTGTATTTGTGCGTCCGCAACGTTATACTTTTGAATTTGTCGAGAAAAAGGAGGAGTTTACACTCTCTTTTCTGAGAAAAGAGTATAAGGAAGCACTGATGCTGTGCGGCTCGGTTTCAGGGCGTACTGTGGATAAAGTGAAAGAAGCCGGATTAACGCCCAGGTATACGGCTTTAGGCAATGTGACGTTTGAGGAATCTTGCCTGATGCTGGAGTGCAGGACATTATACGGTCAGTTTTTGCAACCCGGAGCCTTTATCGAAAAGAAAATAACCGGAAAGATTTATCCCGAAAAAGATTTTCATAAGGTATATATTGCTGAAATTATAAATGCGTGGAGGAGGAAAGAGGAATGAATTTAGCCAATTTTCATAGCCATTGTTCTTTTTGTGACGGCAGAGCTCCTGCGGAGGATTTTGTTCAAGCGGCTATTGCCGCCGGTTTTACCGGTTACGGGGTTTCTTCTCATGCACCATTGCCTTTTGAAACACGGTGGACGATGAAGCGGGAACTCGTGCACGCTTATCTGGAGGAGATCGGACGGTTGAAAATAAAGTATCGGGATTGTATCGAGTTGTATGTCGGAATGGAGATCGATTACTTGAATGGCGCCCATAATCCGTCCATTGATTATTTTCAGCAGTTGCCGTTGGATTACAGAATCGGTTCGGTACATATACTTTATAACCAAAATGGGGAGCCGGTAGACATAGATACCGACGCGGACACCTTTAAACAATTGATGAAACAGGATTTTGCCGGGGATCTGAAACAGATGGTATCGGATTATTTTGATACCTCAATGCGAATGGTGGAAGCGGGTGGTTTTGATTTTATCGGACATATGGATAAAATCTCATATAATGCTGGCCAATGTGATCCTTTGCTTACCGGATACGGTTGGTACAAGAAAAAAATAGCCGATTATTTTGTGTTGATTGCCGAAAAGGGAATAATGGTAGAGGTGAATACCAAGGTATATGCAAAAAAAGGTTGCTTCTTTCCTCAGAAAGAACATTTTCATACCCTGAAAGCGTTGCATATACCTGTTCTGGTCAATTCGGATGCGCATATACCTGCATTGGTAAACGATGGCCGAGGGGGGGCATTGGAGCAGTTGAAACAGGTCGGTATCCGGACCGTACGGCAGCTGATAAAAGGAGAGTGGAAAGAGGTGGCTATATAGATAGAATGGATAAAAATTTATTTGAAAGATAGATGGGAAAGAAAATAATACATTTTATTCCGGCCGAAGAGGTGTGTTTGCATGCAATGGATCTGACTGTTGAAGACGGAGTGGTGAAAGAACTTGCGTTTGTCGGGGGATGTGGGGGAAACCTGCAAGGGATAGCATCGCTGGTGAAAGGAATGAATATAGATGATGTGATAAGTCGTTTGGAGGGAGTAAAATGCGGTGATAAAAAGACCTCTTGTCCCGATCAGTTGGCCCGGGCTTTGCACATGGCAAAATCTCAAATGGAAAAAGATGGAATGGAATGAAATGTTAATGCTTGCGACTGAGTGGGCAAAAGAGGTGGGTGAGATACACCTCTCTTATTTTAGAGGAACGGACCTGGATATTGAGACAAAATCGAATATTTATGATGTGGTGACGCGCGCCGATAAAG
Organism: Marinifilaceae bacterium; assembly: GCA_031553705.1. Lineage (GTDB taxonomy): Bacteria > Bacteroidota > Bacteroidia > Bacteroidales > Marinifilaceae > JAVBLD01. The sequence goes on from JAVBLD010000011.1 coordinate 8,720, forward strand.
AGAGCGAAACTCTTTTACTCAATCGTATCAAACATCGTTTCCCTGAACATGCCGTATTGGGAGAGGAGAGCGGGGTTCATGACGGCGCAGGCGATTATCTTTGGGTGGTGGATCCGTTGGATGGTACGAATAATTTTAGCCAGGGGCTACCGGTGTTCAGTGTGTCAATCGGTTTGCAATATAAAGGAGAAACGGTATTGGGTGTTGTATATGCCCCTTATCTCAATGAACTTTTCACGGCGATAAAAGGAGGGGGAGCCTTTATGAACGGTAAACCGCTTAAAGTTGCCTCCAAAACGGATTTAAATCAATCAGTACTGGGAACCGGATTTCCGTATGACAAGGACGTAAATCCGGATAATAACATATCCAATGTTGCGGTCATTTTACCTTATTTGCGGGGAATCCGGCGGATGGGATCGGCTGCTTATGATCTGTGCTGTGTAGCTGCCGGGTATCTGGACGGTTATTGGGAACTTAGCTTACATTTGTGGGATGTGTGTGCCGGAATACTGTTGGTGGAAGAGGCCGGAGGTGCTGTTTATCATTTCCGTTCCAATCGGGATATCTCTATCATTGCCGGGAATCGGCAGATCGTAGATCGTATAAAGGAGATTATTCATTGAGTTTAAAGTCCGACAATGCTTTTCGGGCGGTCTTATAACCCTCTTCATAGATTTTCATTGCATATTCGAGGGAGAACATACTGTATTGAGCAATGTTCTGCGGAATGATAAGTATGTCAGCCAATTCTTTGTCTATTTGAGTATTAGGCTCCGCCGAAAGGTGAAAGGAACGTTCCGCCATGTGAATGACATTGGAGATCTTTTCGTTCGTATCAATGGAATTGATCTCGACGGCGATTATTTTTTCACATCTTTCCCGGATCGGTCGCACCGGAAGATTCATGAAAACACCTCCGTCGACATAGGTATTGCCGTCTATCTCGACGGGTACAAATACTACCGGAATGGAACAGGAGGCGATTATATACGGGATAAGTTCACCCGATTCGAAGTGTTCCGGAACAGCCGCATTGATGTTACTGACGGTGATGACCAATGGGATATCAAGTTCTTCGAATCTGCTTTTTTGTAGAAATATTTTTAAATGCTCCTCCATACCTGCCATGATCATGAGTCCCATTTTAGAGACTGTCGGGCGAGCGAGATTCAACATTTTTTTACTGGTGAAAAAATGCAGCGACTCCTCCGGCGACCGTCCTGCGGAGATCATAGCGCCGACAATAGCACCGGCACTGGTCCCGGAAATGATATCCGGCTTCAGCTCCATTTCCGACATTGCCTGGATCACTCCCAAATGAGCAAAACCTCTGGCGCCACCACCACCGAGTACCAATCCGAGTTTATATTTTTTTGCAGTTGTTTTGCTCATTCGTAAAAAACACCTGATATATTATATTTCCAGTGATTACCGGTTGTTTTTCCCGTCATTACCGGATATCGGCTCCCAGTTGATGCTTGTAGGTGCCGATCAATTTGTTCATAATTTTATCGATCTGTTTATCGGTTAAGGTTTTCTCTTCATCTTGCAGAGTAAAACTTACGGCGTACGATTTTTTGTTCGTACCCAGCTTTTCCCCTTCGTATACGTCAAACAGGTGGACCGCTTTCAGTAGGTTCTTCTCGCTTCTCAGGGCAAGCTCCTTTACCTCCTTGAATGTGATTTTTTTGTCCAGCAACAGTGCTAAATCCCTTTTTACTGCTGGGAATTTCGGCATAGGGATAAATGTTATCTCCGGATGATTTTTTATAGTTTTCAAGATATTCTCCCATGAAAATTCCGCATAATATACATCCTGTTCGATATCTGTTAATTTTAGCGCTTTCGGGCTTATCATACCGATCGTGACCAGATGTCTGTTGTTTTGGATATAAGTTAACCCTTCCCGGAAAATGTCTTGGCTGCACTCTTCTATATGGATGTTTTCCACATTGAATCCCAGACGAGTCAGGATCATTTCACAATATGCCTTGAGGTGGAAAAAGTCGCTTTTTTGTTCTTTGTTATTCCATGAAAGAGGCGTTTTATTTCCGGTAATGAACAGTGCCAGTTTATCCTCCTCATGATATTGTTTTAACGGGTTTTCTCCTTCGGCTATATGGAATGTATAAGCTTTTCCGAATTCATATAATTTCAGGCTGTTGTTTTTCCGATTGATATTATAGCTAATGGATTCTAATCCGCTGAACATCATACTTTGTCGCATTGCATTCAAGTCGGCGCTTAACGGGTTGAACAATAGAACTGTATTCTCCGGACGATAAGTTTCCCAATGTTCGAAATAACTTGCTTTAGTCAGGGAGTTGTTCATAATCTCATTGAAACCTGATGCGGTGAGAATATCCGCTACGATGTTCTTCAAACGGAAATCATCCGGTTTGGAAGCAAAGCTCAATGTGGAGCTTACTTTAACCGATTCTTCGACGTTGTTGAATCCATAAATACGCAGAATCTCTTCAATGACATCGGCTTCCCGGCGTACATCTACCCGATAGGGGGGAACATGCAGAATCAAACCCTCCAGTGTTTCCTTTACGACTTTAATCTCTAATGAGTGTAGAATATGCTTGGTCGTATCGTGATCGATTTTTTTGCCTATCAACCGATCGATATGGGCGTATTTTACCTCAACACTGAAATCTGGTATCGGTGTGGGGTAGACCTCTATTATATCCGAAGTGATCTTTCCTCCGGCAACCTCTTTGATCAGGAGTGCCGCTCGTCTTAAGGCATAAATAACAATATTCGGGTCCGTACCCCTTTCGAAACGGAAAGAGGCGTCGGTGCTTAACCCATGACGGCGGGCTGTTTTACGGATAAAAACAGGATCGAAGCAAGCACTTTCCAGAAAAATGTTTTTGGTATTTTCGGTGATGCCACTTTCCAGACCCCCGAATACCCCTGCAATGCACATCGGGGCTACCGTATTGCTGATCATCAGGTCGTTTTCATGCAGTGTTCTTTCCACTCCGTCTAGTGTTGTGAACCGCGTACCTTTCGGATAACTCTTGATTATGACCTTATTGCCTGAGATTTTATCTTTATCGAAAGCGTGGAGCGGTTGTCCGAGCTCGAACAGGATAAAATTAGTGATATCTACTACATTATTAATCGGATTCAGTCCGATAGCGGCCAGTCTGTCGCGCAACCATTGCGGCGATTCTTTTACTTCCACTCCTTCTATACATAAGCCGGCGTACCGGGGACATGCTTCAGGGCGTTCTACCTGGATTGAAATCCCGGCATTCCGGCTGTCCGGAGCAAAATGATCCACAGGCGGTAAAGTATATTTGGTCGGTTGTTTCTGATTCAGGTAAGCAGCCAGATCCCTGGCAACACCGAGATGCGAAGCACCGTCAATGCGGTTGGGGGTGATGTCGACCTCGATAGTGTAATCCTCAGTAATATGGTAATAGTCGGCCGCTGAAGTACCTACCGGGGCGTCGGCAGGCAGTACGATGATACCGGAATGGTCATTACCAGTACCGATTTCATCTTCGGCACAAATCATTCCTTCCGACCCTTCCCCTCTGATTTTGGACTTTTTAATGGTAAACTCCTTATCGCCATCATACAGGATGGTTCCTACTGTTGCTACAACGACTTTCTGTCCTGAGGCGACATTGGAAGCGCCACATACGATAGGAGTAAGGCGTCCGTCGCCAATATCTACGGTAGTGAGATGCAAATGATCGGAATCAGGGTGGGGGATGCAGGTTTTCACTTCCCCAATCACTAAACCTTTCAGGCCTCCCCGTATCGATTCGAATTTTTCGAAACTACCTACTTCTAATCCGATACTTGTTAAGATATTACATATCTCTTCAACACTCAAGTCTGTCTTCAGGTACTCTTTCAACCAATTCAGGGAAATATTCATTGTATTCAGTATTTTAATATTTTCATTTTATATCCAGCATACGTTGGATAGGCAACCATGCTTTATCTCTCAGTGCTTTAGGAACTTTAACCTCAAACTGCTCTTTTTCCAGTGCTTCCAATACTTTTTCAAGGGTCACTTTTTTCATTTGTCCGCATATCGTTTTCGGATCAATCGGAATAAATGTTTTGTCCGGGTTATCCTTTTTCATTTTATGAATGGTTTCCACTTCCGTTGCCACGATAAATCGTTTTGCAGGCGATTCCAATGCATGTTTGATCATTCCTGCTGTTGAATACATATAGACCTGTGGCATGCTCAGGATCAAAGGATCGTGTGAACAGTTCGATTCGGGGTGGATCAGGATATCGGCATCCGGATATTCCGCATTTTTTTTCAATATCATGTCGGCAGTAATCCGTTCATGTACGCAGCAATCTCCTTCCCACAATTCCATTTTCCGCCCGGTACGCTTTTGTATCCATGCTCCGAGGTTTTTATCGGGAACAAACAATATCTCTTTATCTTCCGGCAGGCTCTCCACTACCTTCAGAGCATTGGAGGAAGTGCAACAAATGTCCGTATAGGCTTTTACCTCTGCCGTGGTGTTGATATAGCTTACGATTGTTCCGTCTGGATGGGCCTCTTTCCATTTTTTTAACTCGTAACCTGTGATGCTTTCAGCCAGAGAACAACCGGCATGCTCCGCCGGAATCAATACTTTCTTGTCGGGAGATATGATCGAAGCTGTTTCTGCCATAAAATGCACGCCGCAAAATACAATAATGCCGGCGTCCGTTTGAGCAGCCTCCCGCGAAAGTCCTAACGAATCGCCAACGTAGTCAGCAATATCCTGTACTTCGGGGCGAGTGTAATAATGGGCTAAAATAACAGCATGTTTTTCCTGCTTCAGGCGTTTTATATTGTTGGTTATCTCTGTGTCTGTCATGATCATTTTATTTTCGGCCTCAAATATAACGAAAGATCACCAAAAGCGAAAAATAAAACAGAGATTCGTCCTATTGCCTCCTACCTTTTATTTGATGTTCATGCTGATATCCAAAGCAGTGACCGAGTGAGTAAGAGCACCGACACTAATATAATCTACGCCGGTAGCGGCCACCTCTTTCAGGCGGGGAATGCTCATGTTTCCAGAAGCTTCTGTTTTAGCGCGTCCGTTGATTATTTTTACCGCTTCGACCATTTCGGCATTGTTCATATTATCCAGCATGATGATGTCAGCTTTTTCTGCCAATGCTTCCCATACTTCATTAAGATTGGTGGTTTCCACTTCGATCTTTATACCCGGGGTGATGTGTGTCCGTACCTGCCGGATAGCATTGGTAATGCCGCCCGCCGCTTTGATATGGTTGTCTTTTATCATAGCCATATCATATAATCCCATACGGTGGTTGGTACCTCCTCCGTCTTTAACGGCCATTTTATCCAAAATCCTAAGACCGGGAGCCGTTTTCCGGGTGTCAAGGAGTCGCGTATGGGTACCCGAGAGCTCTTTTATATATTTAGCCGTTTCGGTGGCAATGCCGGACATTCGTTGCATGATGTTTAACGAAAGACGTTCGCCGAGAAGCAGACAACGATGGCTGGCTTCTATACGGATAATGATATCGCCTTTTTTTACGCTATCTCCATCTTTTACTTTTGGTTCCCAGCGGATATCTTTTTCGAACCGCTCGTATACCCGTTTGGCTACTGCAAGTCCTGAGATTATTCCGTCCGCTTTCATTTTCATTTCCGCAACAGCTCTGGATTGTTCCGGAATAATCGAATTTGTGGTTACGTCTCCGGTGGCGATATCTTCTTCAATAGCCAAGTCAATCAGTTTGTCGATTAATTTATCGTATTCCATAGGTGTAATATTTTATTCTTCAGATAGTGGCTTATTTTACTATTTATACTATCCGGAGCAGCTTTGTTAGCAACAGCTTACTCGATAGTTATGCCTCCAGAACAATTGGCACTGTTTTTATCTTATGGCCCGATTGCTGTACGATATGAAACAGGTAATCCGGATTGTCTGTCGGAAAATCTTCGCGGTAGTGTCCTCCCCGGCTCTCTTTACGGTAAAGGGCCGACAGAATGATCAGACGGGCAACTGTGATCAGGTTTTTACTGATCAAAGTATAGTATTCGTTTGTTTCTGCCGGAATAGTCCGGTCCAATAGTTCCAATTTATTCAACCCTTCCCGGAGCGACTCCTCGATACGGATAATACCCGCGTGATCGGTCATGATCCTGGAGATATTTTTTTTCAGGGTATTGTATTTCTCTATTCCGTCGGCATCATAACAGTACATCGGTTTAAAGTCCGACAAACACTTAGCGGATTGGTTGAGGCGAGAGGCTTCCACTGCACGTCGTCCGAACACCAGGCATTCTATCAATGAATTGGAAGCCAGTCTGTTGGCGCCCATAATACCGGAAGAGGCTAATTCGCCGCATACAAAAAGGTTATTGACATTAGTTTTTCCGTTAAGGTCGCTCTGTACGCCTCCGACAGTGTAATGTGCTGCAGGCGCGACCGGAATCCTGTCACACATATCGATATCTAATTGCTTGCATTTCTCATAAATGTTAGGAAAGCGATGTTTGATCTTTTCCGGGTCGAGGTGTTTTAATGACAACCATACATAATCTTGGTGGTACTGTTGCATTTGTCGATATATGGATTGAGCAACGATATCCCGCGGAGCTAATTCCGCCAATTCATGAATGACAGGCATAAACCGTTCGCCGTTTTGGTTGATCAGGTGTGCTCCTTCCCCTCTGACCGCTTCACTGATCAGAAATGCTTCTTCCGAGTGTGTGTAGACCGCGGATGGATGAAACTGTATAAATTCCATATCGGCGATTTCACATCCGGCAGCATAAGCTAATGCTATTCCGTCGCCGATAGTCGTATCGGGATTAGTGGTCCGTTTATAAATGGCCGAAGCGCCGCCAAGAGTTAGAAAAGTGTTCGTCGCTATAAAAAGTTGTTCCTCGTTTGTATTCAGGTTCCATGAACGTACACCGTAGCATTTCCGGCTTTCAACCAATAAAGCAATAGCCGAATAATGTTCGAATATCTCTATATTAGGACAGCCAGTTACTTTTTCGATCATAAAATTGGTAATCATGCGACCTGTAGCATCTCCTCCGGCATGTAGAATCCGTTTCTTGTGATGTCCGCCTTCTAGACCCAGGGCAAGGCTACCGTCTTCCATGTCGAAATGCATTCCTTCGTCGATCAGTTCCTGTATACGTTGCGGACCTTCATTCACCAGTACATGCACGGCGGGATGGTCGCACAGGCCTCTGCCTGCAATAATCGTATCTTCAAAATGAAGTGCCGGAGCATCGTCTTCGTTCGTAACGGCGGCTATTCCTCCTTGTGCAAAATAAGAGTTGCTCTCTTTAATGCTGGATTTTGTCAGTAAAGCGACTTTACCGTATGCCGAGGCCCGGAAAGCTGCATACAATCCTGCTAAACCACTTCCAACAATAACATAATCGTATTGATACATTTTTGAGATATGTAAATTAGCGCGAAAATACCATTTTTTTGTATACAAATGGCTATTTATATTATTTTTCTATTCAGAATTATTTAGTATGAACAGCGGACAGCAACCGGGAGTCTGCCGTTTTTCGGCTTATCCAGATCGAAAATCTAAAATCCGTACTAGGATCAAGATTTATTTCGTCCTCGTTTGGAGATGTAGATTGTTCTTTGGACAAAAAGTTTTACTTTTGTACAGAAATAATTTAAAACAGTAATATGATTACAAAAAATAAGCTTGTATCAGTAAGCTATGAACTAAGGACTGAACCGAACGGAACCGTTTTGGAGACGGCAGATGCGGAAAGACCATTGGAGTTTATTTGCGGTCAAGGCCAAACATTGGAGTATTTTGAAATGAACTTGCTGAACCTGAATGTAGGTGATGCGTTTGATTTTAAGATTCCTACCACCAATGCTTACGGTGAGGTGAATCAGGATATGGTGGTCGATTTACCGAAAGATGTGTTTAAAGATGTAGATGTGAAAGATATGATTGTGGGGAATACATTGCCTATGATGGATAGTATCGGACGTCATTTACGTGGTAAGATAGCTTATATCGGAGCAGAGGACGTAAAAATAGATTTCAATCATCCGCTAGCCGGACAGGATCTTTATTTTAAAGGGAAGGTGTTGGTAGTCAGGGATGCTACGGATGAGGAACTGGAAGCTTTGCAGTCGCATAAGTGCGGCGGTTGCAGCGGTTGCGGATCGGACGGAGGCTGTGGTTCATATAAGGAAGAGGATTGTGGCTGCGGTTGTCATTGATAAACCGTTTTGAAATAGAGAGGGTGTTTGATAAACACTCTCTTTTTTCTATCGTATATTCACTTATTCCTAATTTTTATGGGAAACTCTATCGGAAAACTTTTTAAACTGACTTCATTCGGAGAATCACATGGGGTGGCTATCGGAGGAGTAATCGACGGGTGTCCGGCAGGCGTTGAGCTTTCAACAGAGGATATTCAGCGGGAGTTGGACCGGCGCAGACCGGGACAGTCCGATATTTTGACGTCGCGGAAAGAGGCGGACCATGTAGAGATATTATCCGGTGTTTTTGAAGGGAAAACGACCGGAATGCCTATCGGTTTTCTGGTTTATAATCTGGATCAGCGCAGCAAGGACTATAGCGACCTGAAAGACCTTTTCCGACCTTCACATGCCGATTACACCTGGCAGCAGAAATACGGAATCCGGGACTATAGGGGAGGAGGGCGTGCCTCCGCCCGGGAACATATTGCCCGGGTGGCTGGTGGAGCTGTGGCAAAGCAGGTATTGAAAGCTTATGGAGTGAAGGTGCAAGCTTATACTTCACAGGTTGGAGACGTGGTATTGGAATATGCTTATGATGAAATCGAGCCGGAGAAAGCGGAAAGTAATGCGGTAAGGTGTCCTGACGCGGTGACCGCGGAGAAAATGATTGCCCTGATCCGTGAGATTCGGGATGCCGGGGATAGTATAGGTGGAGTTGTGACTTGTATCATCAAAGGAGTGCCGGTAAGTTTGGGAGAACCTGTTTTCGATAAGTTCCAGGCACGTCTGGCGCAAGCTGTGATGAGTATCAATGCCGCAAAAGGGTTTGAATATGGGGCAGGGTTTGCTGCTGCCGCAATGAGGGGAAGTGCACATAACGATCCTTTTGTGATGAAAGAGGGTAAAGTACGTACGGAAACCAACCTGTCCGGCGGAATACAGGGAGGAATAACCAATGGGGAAGATGTATACTTCAGGGTTGCTTTTAAGCCTGTAGCCACCATTTTACAGGAACAGGATACGGTGAACTCTTCCGGCGAAGAGATACAATTTCAGGCTTATGGCCGCCATGACCCGTGCGTGGTACCGAGGGCGGTTCCGGTAGTGGAAGCAATGGCGGCGATGGTAGTACTGGATATGTTGCTTGAAAAAAGTACATATAGAATAGACTGAAGATAATCCGATGTATAGAAATCGGTCTTTATGTAATCTGCCCGTACCAAGGCATTGAAAATAAACTTTATAAACTAAATGATTATGACGGACCGGTTTATGACGGTTTTAACGTTTACTTATCCGCATGAACTTGCGATAGTACGTGGTCGACTTGAATCCGAAGGGATTGAGTGTTTTGTCGCGGATGAGCTGACGGCACAAGTAAATCCGTTTTACTCGAATGCTATTGGCGGCGTAAAACTTCAGGTCAGGGAGAGTGATATTGAAAGGGCAACGGAGATATTAAAAGAATCTGGTTATATCAAAGAGGAAAAGGATATACAGCAATCCCCTGTTTTTTTTGTGAAACTGGATAAGGTCACTTCCAGATGGCCATTAATCAAGAAATTACCGTTGTTTTTCCGCTTGATGATCATTATTGCCGTATTGTCAGGGTTGCTGATAACCGTTGTTTATTTTGCCAGTTTACCGGCACTCGTTGATAAATAATTATGAACAATAAAGTAGAGAAAAATGTCCTTTGTGCGGCTCCGACGACATTGTGGAGTCATATCTTCCGGATAAGGTTTTTGTATTTTCATTTTTACTTTTTGGATTCCCTCTTTCGTTTAGAAGTAAGATATATCATTGTTTTGACTGCGGTCGCGACTTTAAAAAAAGAGATTTGGCAAAATAATGATGTCGACAAAAATGATTTTATTGCGATAGGATTTGGGGGGAAATTTGGAAATGAATAACGGTTTATCTATTTTTGGAAAAAAATTAAATGTTTAGTAATATGGCAAGTATCAGAAGATTAAAAAAGGACATTGATTATTTGACTTTTTCGGTTATTGCGGATTGTTTTAATTATAGTGCTATTATCGGAAAGAGCAATCCACAGGTTGCGGAAATTGTACAAAATATAATAGCCTCCAGAAATGCTTTGAGACAACGGGTAAACGATTTGAGAAAAGTCGAAAAGAAAGAGCAGAAGGCTCATTGTAAGGATATTTTCAAAGATTTGTTTGTAGATGTGGACGGGGCTTTTACGAAACTAAGCAACATTGTAAAAAAATCCTGATTGTGAATCGAATGATAAAATAGAAGGGGAATGTTTATGGACATTCTCTTTTTTGTTTACCGGAAATAGGATCGGATGAAATTTTCATTTTATTATGGAATATATTGAAGTAGCAGGTATCGGTAAAATAAAAGTCAGGCGTAGTGCGAATATTAAGTTTTTGTCTATTCGTATGGCTCCGGGGCGGGGCGTATGGGTAAACATTCCGTTCGGGGTGGGCCAGCGTCAGGTTGAGAAATTTATACAGGAGAAGCGGGAATGGATTCTGCAAAACCTGTCGAAAGTAAAAATATATGAACAGGATACCGGGGTTGGTCTTGGAATCGGTGCGGAAGTGAAGACGAAAATGCATACACTGAAAATAGCGGAAACCGAAGAACGGAAACCGGATTATAGGATGGAGGGCGAGTATATTACTTTACTGATACCGAAAGGTACCGATTATAACCGGATAGATAAGATCATACAACAATTCCTGATACAGATATATACAGTAGAGAGTAGACAGTATCTGCCAAAGCGGGTGAGCTATTACGCAGAGAAATACGGTTTTAAATATGTCCGGGTGTCATTCCGGAATAATATATCAAACTGGGGGAGTTGTTCGCATGACAATAAAATCAGCTTGAATGTTAAGTTGATGAAATTACCGGACGAGATCATCGATTATGTAATTCTGCACGAACTTTGCCACACAATAGAGAAGAATCATTCTAATGATTTCTGGAACCTGATGCAAAAGGTTTGCCCGTCATATCCTATGTTGCGGAGCCGGTTGAGGAAGTATAATACAAGGATATAATATAATAATTATCAGAATAGTCTGTTGAAATTGAAGTCAACCTGGATCGAAGAAATCTGGTCTAATACGGCTGTCAGGTTAGGATAGGTTTGTGCAATAAAGCGGAGAAAGTCCATATAGGAGTCCGGAAACGGACTAAATTCCATTGTTGTATTTTCTACACTTATCGCTCCTTGTAACTCTTGAGGCCAACTTTCAGCGTGAAGAGGGGTCAGTATCAACGTTTGGTTGGAGATAACATAAGCAAGAGTTACCGACGGTTGCTCCAGTCCTTCCAGTTCCGGGACTAATGTGACGCTATCGGTCATAAAAGTGGTTTGCGAATTTGTGGCAAAGAGGGAGTAATCGTCGATAATGTCGATCAGTTCTTCTTCTGTGGAGGTTGCGTCAGGTTGCAAGGTAATGTTTATCGTAGTTGTTACCAATTGCCATGTTCCGGTAATCGGAAATTGAAAACTCTCGATTTCGTCATCACTACATGCGGCGAATAAACAGCCGGATATAAGACTTGTCAGCAATATATTTTTTATGTTCATATTTATTCTGAATATTGATTTTTAATCATTCTGCTTTTGGGCTGGCCTCAAGCTATGGCTGGCTACCTATGGTCTTATCTACGGCAAAAAAAGATATGAGTTGTTAAATGTGTGATATTTAAATTAATAAGAAATATGAATTAATACTTAAATCATTAAAATAGTCACCGGCTTTTTTTTGTTTCTGTGAGGAAATAGTAACTTTGTTGAAATTTATAGCGAAATAGGAAAATAGAAATCGACATATAAATTAATATCAGGTAAAAAAAATGCAAGATCAAGTAAGGACAGTCCGGGATTTGTTGTCGGAGGTAAAATATCCGGGTACTTCGAATAGTATTGTTGCGCTGAATATGGTACAAGGAATGAAAGTCGAGGGGGATAAGGTTTCGTTTCGATTGGTTTTTCAGAAGTCAAGCGATCCTTTTGCTGTAGCGATAAAGAAAAAATGCGAGACATTGTTGAAAGAAAAAAATATATACAAGGAGGTAGAGATAGAGACCATATTTACACAGGAGATGGAGCGTCCGGTGTCATTGGAAAAAGTGACTCATGTTATCGCTGTATCATCCGGCAAAGGGGGAGTCGGAAAGTCGACCGTGTCGGCGAACTTGGCGGTGGCATTGGCTTCACTTGGTTACAAAGTGGGGCTGGTCGATGCAGATATTTTTGGTCCTTCAATACCGAAAATGTTCGGATGTGAAGATGCTCAGCCACACGTGGTGGAAGAGGACGGAAAGCAATGGATCGAGCCGGTAGAGCAGTATGGGGTAAAAATATTATCGATCGGTTTTTTTGTAGAACCCGAATCGGCAGTTGTCTGGCGTGGTCCGATGGCCTCCAATGCTCTAAAACAACTGGTGGAACAAGGTTACTGGGGAGAATTGGATTATATGTTGATTGATCTTCCGCCGGGAACAAGCGATATTCATTTGACATTGGTGCAGACCGTAGCATTGACGGGGGCTATTGTGGTAAGTACACCGCAACAGGTTGCCCTGGCGGACGCAGTAAAGGGGATCAATATGTTTGAATCTCCTGAGATAAAAGTGCCGGTGATCGGATTGGTGGAGAATATGTCATGGTTTACTCCTGCCGAATTACCCAATAATAAATATTACATTTTCGGGAAAGAAGGTGCTAAACGATTGGCGGAGCAAAAAAGAATCCCTCTGCTAGGACAAATTCCGATGGTGCAAGGGATTTGCGATGGCGGCGATAGTGGAAAGCCGGTAGCATTGGATGCGGGTGGTATGGTTGGTAATGCTTTTGTCATGTTGGCTAAAAGTATGATAACAGAGTTACAAAGGAGACGAGATACAGCTAAACGGGTGAGGATTTTCAAGTAATTTTGACGGCAAACATTTTTGAGGTGCAGAAGCTTGCAGGCAGAAAATAGGTGCTTGTTTCGCCTGTGATAAAATACTTTTAAAAAGATATAGGTTGAAGTACGGTGTATACCTGTTTATTTTGTTAATCACTGCCGGTTGCTCCGTGAAAAAAAATAATATTTTTTCACGGAGCTACCATCAGTTGACGACCCGTTATAATATTTATTTTAACGGGGACCAGGCATTGAAGGCCGGGATAAAAAAAATGGATCAGAATCATAAAGAGGATTATACCAGTCTTTTGCCTGTTTTTATTTCCAGCGACGACCAGGTGGGTAGAACGGTCAGGAGCGATATGGAGTACGCTATGGAGAAGGCACTCAGGGCGATAGATGAACATTCCATCACGGTAAAACCGAAAAGGAAGGAAGCAAAAGGCAACGAGGCTTTCAGGGAAAAAAAAGAATATAATAATCAGTTGGATTTATGTTATCTTTTGCTGAGCAAGTCTCTTTTTTATCAAAAGAAGTATGCCATGGCAAATAATACCTTTCGTTCGATCCAGCGGCATTATGCATACGATAAAGAGATTGCGACCGAAGCTGCATTGTGGATGTTTCGCAGTTATATTGAGATGCACAGGTATAATGAGGCAAAAGAATTTATGCAGGAACTGGATCGAGCGAGGTTGAATGGGGAGCAACGGGAGATATATGCTGCTGCAAAAACGGATTTTTATATTCGCCAAAATGAATACCTGCAAGCTATTGCCGAAGCAGAGCGATTGACAGATTTATGTCGGGACAGGAAAAATAAATCCCGTTACCGTTTTCTTTTGTCTCAATTGTATATGAGGGAAAACCGGGCTAAACAGGCTATGTCCGAATTGAGAAAAGTCGGCCGGTTTAATTTCGATTATGAAATGGTATTTAATGCCAGAATCAATAGGGCATTGGCTTTTCAGGAGGGAGATAAAAAGGTGACGCGGACATTGAACCGCATGTTACGGGACGTAAAGAATGTCGATTACCGGGACCGGATATATTACGCACTGGCTAACATAGAAGAAAAAAAGGGGGATGAAGGAGCGGCTGTTGATTTATACTGGAAATCCGTCAGATCAAGTGTAAATAATGATAATCAGCAATCTTTATCGTTCCGTGAGCTTGGGGATTACTATCTGAAGGAGCAGAATTATGTGTCTGCACAGGCATGTTATGATTCGTGTTTGTTCCTGATGGATTCAAGGCATCCTGATTATAGCCGGTTGAAGGGGTTGGTAACTGATTTGACGGATCTGGTTGTACAGATAAAGATCATACAGGAGCAGGATAGCTTGCAGCGCTTGGCCACTATGTCCGTAAATGATCGCATGAAGTTGATTGACGGCATTATCCAGGAGGTAAGAAGCAGGGAAGAGGAGAGTAAAAGGGAGATAAACAGGATGCAGGAGGAACGTAATTTCTACGACCGGAATAATATGCTGGGGCAAGGAGGTATCGCTCCGCCGCGGAGCGGAAGCGAATGGTATTTTTATAATCCGGTGACCGTATCGGTCGGTAAAAACGATTTCAACCGGAAATGGGGGAGAAGAAAGCAGGAAGACAACTGGAGGCGACAGAATAAAGCTATGGTTGATTTTATCGAGCCGGAGGTGAATGTCGTTGAAACCGGAGGAAATGAAAAGGAGCGAGCAAATACGAAGAGTAGGGATTACTATTTGAAGAACCTGCCTTTGACGCCTGAATTATTGGAGATCTCCGATGAAAAAACGGCAGAGGCTTATCATAAGGCAGGAGAGATCTATATCTATCGCTTTGAAAATTATAAAAAGGCTTTGGAGTGTTTTGAGGCCTATATCGAGCGTTTCCCTGACGGGGAAAATCTTCCGTTGTTATATTATCTTGCCTGTGATGCTGCGGAGAAATTAGGCGATAAGGAAAAAGCACAGCGATACCGGAATCGTCTGACCGGGAAATTTCCGCAAAGTGATTACGCAAAAGGGATAACCGATCCGGACTATTTTAAAAAAGTAAATCAGGCGCAGCAGGCAGCGGAGCGGATGTACGAAGATGCTTACAGTAAATATCAGCAGGTACGTTATGAAGAGGCATTGGCGGTTTGCAATGATATACTTGAAAAATATCCCGAAAGCGTATTGAATCAGCAGGTACTGTTTCTGAAAGCAATGTGCGTGGTGAATGTGCATGATGAACAGAAAGCAAAGAATGCCTTAAATTTGGCTATTGCAACTAAGCCGGATGAGGGAATGCTCGAAGTGCTTCAATCGGTACTCTCGATGATATCGGCCGGGAAGAGTCCGGTCCTCGGAATGGAGGAGGCTGTCAGAAAAGAACAAGAAGATGTATCGGGACCCGCAATGCATATTTTCAGTAGCAAAGAGGGAGAAAAGCATAACTTTGTATTACTGCTTCCTTTTAGAGATTTGAATACAAAAAAAATAGCGGATGATTTGAGAAATATTGAACGTGCTTTTGTATTGGTTAAAGAGGATTATGATGATAAAAGAGAGATGCTTATAGTTCAAAATGTTGGAACAAAGGAGCAGGCAATGGAATATATGAGTCTGGTTATGAGGAATAAATCTATTATTGACCGGTTGTCTGGCGTACCATACCAGGCATTTGCCATCACACAGCAAAATCAGACTGTATTATTGGAAACCGGATACCTTGAGGAGTACCTGAAATTCTTTGAAGATAGCTATATGAGCCATGCCGGAGAAACCGGGATAGGAGATGAAAATTTTGCATACAATAAAAGTATCGGCCATAAATTTGTGTTATTCTATCCGAATAAAGCAGATCCGTTTAAATTAAAGAGTGCGTTTGAAGAGTTTAACTTCGCCGGATTGACCATAAATAATATGAAGTATGACGATAGCTATGACTGTATGGTCGTATCGGGTTTCGGAAATAAGGATGAAGCGATGCGTTATTTTAATACGATGGTCGGTAACCAGAAAATTTTAAAGTCGTTAAAAGATAATGACTATGCTAGCTTTATCATCACGGAGATGAATTTGAAAGTGATGCGGGAGAAGCATTTAGTTAAGGAATATCTTGAATTTTTTAAGAAATATTATTTGCAGTAAATCAGGGAAGTGTGAGGGATAAAGAATCAAAGAAGAGCTTTCAGACGCCTTATGTTTAAGATTTGTTTTTACATTTAGATATGCAGTGGACAATTAATAGTTTGGATAAGATAGATGAAGTGGCTCAAAAGTTCTTGGATTTTGTGGGGAATAAGACTATCTTTGCATTATATGGACCGATGGGAGTCGGAAAAACCACATTTGTAAAAGCTGTCGCCTCATGTTTAAGAGTAACCGATGATGTCACTTCTCCTACCTTTGCCATTGTGAATGAGTATTGTACGGAAGGAGGGGAGATTGTGTATCATTTTGATTGTTACCGGATAAATACGATTTCGGAGGCTCTTGATTTGGGTTACGAAGAGTATTTTTTCAGCGGTAACCGTTGTTTTATCGAATGGCCGGAAAAGATTGAGGAGCTATTACCAGCGGACATTGTCGATTGCTACTTTTCAGAGTTGCCGGACGGCACAAGAAGTTTAGAGGTGAATGTATAAGATTGAGGGGAGGCAAATGTTTCAAATTACAAATTATGGGAAATACGAATAAGATGTCGGGAACCATTACGAAGGAATGGTTCTTATACCAGGAAAAGGAGCTCATACGAGGGAAAAAGCAGAAAAAACTGACGCTGGGTATTCCCAATGAACTGGAAAAAGGGGAGAACCGGATATGCCTGACTCCGGAGTCGGTGCAGGCATTGGTTTTTCAAGGGCATGATATCATTATACAGCGCGGAGCCGGTGTTAATGCTCACTATTACGATGAGGAGTATAGCAGCGTGGGGGCGGTGATTGTAGATACGACGGAAGAGGTGTATAAGGCGGATATAATTTTGAAAAGCACTACAGTATCCTCGGCTGATGTCGCCTATATGCATGACAGGCAGATTATTCTTTCGCCGTTGAAGTTGTGTCATCTGAGAAAAGAACCTATTACGGAGATGATGCACAAGAGAATAACCGCTCTGGGTTTTGATATTTTGAAAGACGAGGACGGATTTTATCCTGTTGTACGGATTATGAGCGAGATTGCCGGTAATTCGGCCATTATGATAGCAAGCGAATATTTGAACAATTCCCGGGGTGGTAAAGGGATAATTCTGGGGGGCATAAGCGGAATCACCCCCACCGAGGTGGTGATCCTTGGAGCCGGTACATTGGGCGAGTACGCTGCCCGTACGGCGCTTGGACTGGGAGCTGCCGTGAAGGTATTCGACCACTCGGTAAGCCGACTGAGGCATTTGAATGAGGTGCTGGGACAACGGATTTTTACCTCTGTTTTTCACCGGCCGGTGCTTGAAAAGGCGTTGGTTTCGGCAGATGTGCTGATCGGGGCGGTACGTTGTTTTAATACCACATCCCGTCCGGTGGTCAGCGAAGAGCAGGTAAAGCTGATGAAAAAAGGTGCGGTGATTGTTGATATGTCGATCGATCATGACGGATGCATTGAAACTTCCGGACCGACAACGCATGAAAAACCGGTATATACGTACGAAGGGGTAATACACTATTGTGTGCCGAACATGCTTTCCCGTGTAGCCCGTACCGCTTCAATAGCCTATAGTAATGTCTTTTCCCCGCTACTCGACCGGGTCGGTCAGCATGGCGGCTTTATGCAAGCCATACACGCTGAAAACGGCCTAAGAGACGGAGTCTATATTTATAATGGTATCCTGACCAAAAAGGTGATCGCCGACAAACTCGGTTTAATTTCAAGGGATATTGATTTGCTGATTGCTACGTTATAGGAAAAGATGATACCATACTTTCTGAAGATAAAAAATAACCGGCGTGAAATTTTTTCGCACCGGTTATTTTATGTTCGCCCAGCATGTGGAGTTCCTAACTTAGCCCGCACAAATAGTTAAGGTTGAATAATAATTTTAACTTTGAAAAATGGGAACAAAAAGACAGTATGACCGGGTGTTCAAGGAGCATGCGGTAAAGATGAGTTATGAGCGCAACAACCTCAAG
>JAVBLD010000045.1:0-50615 GCA_031553705.1 Marinifilaceae bacterium
CTTGAGGTTGTTGCGCTCATAACTCATCTTTACCGCATGCTCCTTGAACACCCGGTCATACTGTCTTTTTGTTCCCATTTTTCAAAGTTAAAATTATTATTCAACCTTAACTATTTGTGCGGGCTAAGTTAGGAACTCCAAACTACATTATGATGGGAACAAGCTGGTGAGTGTTTCGGACGGATATACCGGAAGCTACTCGTATGATGCGAACGGAAATATGGTAGAAGATGGGCGGAAGGCTTTGAAATTAGAATATAATGTGCTAAATTTGTTATCAAAGGTAAAAAATGCTTCCGGAACGACTGAAAAGGCTGTTTATTCCTGGTTGGCGGACGGGACAAAGTTGGGGGTACGGAATACCACAAACGGTGAGGAAGGATTTGATTATCTGAGTTCATTGATATATGAGAGGGATGCAATAAATGACTTAAAACTGGAAGGTGCTTATTTTGGTGATGGAAAGATCGTATCGGTGGGTAACGGCTATGAGGTTAAGTTTTTCTTTACCGATCATCTGGGTAGCGTCAGGACGGTAGTGGATGCAGCTACCGGAGAGGTCGAGGAGCGGAATGATTTTTATCCGTTTGGAAGGAGGCATAATATCTCCGGCTATCCTGTAAGTGATAACCGGTTCCTGTATAATGGCAAGGAGAAGCAGACGACGGGGAATGTCAATTATCTGGATTATGGAGCCAGGATGTATGATGTCGATCTGGGAAGGTGGTTTACGCAGGATTTACTGGCAGAAAAATACTACAATTTGAGTGCTTATAATTATTGTGGTAATAATCCTATTCGATTTGTTGATCCGGACGGAATGGATTTGTATGTTTTTGACGTAATAACCGGAAAGTATAACAATAAAGTAACTGCTGAAGGCACTCATAGAATGGCTATAAAAAGTGAAGATAAAGATGGAAATATAATCTATAAGTTTTATGACTTCAACGATCCTGATGTTGACGCAAGAGCAATAAATAATTATATTATGACAGATGGGAAAAAAGGAATAAATAGCGTATTTATATTAGGAGATTCTGAAATAGAAGCAATAATCAATAATAGTGGAGTAAAAAACTCAATATGGTTTCATTTTTATGCACTAGCAGAAAGCCATGGAAAGATGGATTATGGTGTCAATGTATCAGTTACAAAGGTATTAGATGCAGGGGCTTTTTATATTAGAGAAGGCATTGCATATAATATAGGAGATATTGGTAATTATTTATGGGGCAGAGGAATGGCGGAGCTTGGAATCAGATTGACAGATGCATTAACTGGTGCTCATATAAATAATATATTTAATGGAAGAAAGAAAACTGGCTATTATGATTTTGGTCCTGGAACATATGGTTCTGCAGGTTTTTTTGACTCCTATGCAGATCAAATGGCTATTATAAGAGGATATCGTAGTTCTCTCCAAGGGAAGATTTTAATAAATACATGGTTAGAAATGCAACGTAATATAATTATAAATAAATAAAAATGAAGTTATTGACATTCTTCTTACTTCTGTTGCTGTTACAAAGTTGTATCAAAACAGAAATAAAAACAGTTTTCGACAATAAGAAATATTTGTTGTCTTTATGTGATAAGAAGAAGGTATATCACAATGAAAGAGGATCATATGCTGCTCTGGAAACATACAAAGATTCTTTGAAGAATTATTATGTATTTTCAAATGAAAAAAGTTCATATCTTCTTTATAAAGATTCTATTGAATTTTATCCTGATGAGGTAATTGGAGTAAAATCTTCACGTAATACAAAAGATTATGATAATGAATTGTGTCACTTTTTTCAAAAGCTATTGGATACTTTAGATAAATTGCATATAACTGGTTTTTCGTCAGAAGAAGGAGAAATACCATTAACGTTATATATGAAAAGCGGTTTAATGATACAGTATATACCTGATATGACAAAAATAAATAGAGACCCTAATCTTGAAGAATACCGAAAAAGTCTGAAAGAAATAGGAGATAGTTGGTATTATATTCGTAAATCATATGGATTAAGAGCTAAATAAAATTCTATTATTGTAAAAAGTTTATTTTTGTTTGACAATATTTATACAGCAGAACTTAAGTTCTGTTATATGAGAAAGGTTGAAACCTAGGTTTCTCCAAGTTAATTTAGTTAAAAGTCAGGGAAGCAATTAAAAATTCTTCCTTGGCTTTTTTCGTTCGCCCAGCATGGTTCTATTCTAACAGGTGCAAGTCCTCAATGCACCCTGATAATGGGAAGCGTCCAGCCAAGGCCAAGGGTGTCCATTGCGAGGTGGAATCCGAAGGAAGTCTGCGGCAAACATCTGGCCTGACGGACAGAAACTTGATATAAGGCCAAGGAACGTGGGTAAGTTTGCGAAACAAAACAAAGCCCGATAGCTATTCGGAACGTTCATGGTAAATCAAGCAGGCATAAAATGGAAAGAATAGAGTCTTAACTGGGGAGGTCTCACAAACGTGTGGATGTTTTTTTTCAGAAGCACGGAGTAAAGCTTGTTGTGAGAAGTCAGCCTAAGCCATAGTAGATACGGATACAAGCCTGCAAAAAAAATGTATGGCAGGAAGCCTTACCAAGTATCGAAGGGCCGAACCTTATTGTAAGTGAGTAGTCAATGAATGTTACCTGATGAAAGAAAGAATGCAGAAAATATCAACAAGCAGTGATAGCTGCCACGAGAAGAATAGGACGGAATCCGAAGGCTATCGTGGAGTGCAGACTTTTATCGGGATAACTGAAAACAACCTCACGGAAGTACAATTTACACGAGAAGATGTACTGGAACAAATCCTTTCATCCCAGAATTTGAATAAGGCTTATAAACAAGTCGTATCCAACAAGGGGAACGGAGGAGTGGACGGAATGGCAACGGAAGATCTCCTGACGTGTTTACGCCAACACAAAGAAGATTTGCCAACTTTTACGATGAACATCAAGGCCGATGTAAAAATTTTGGCCTTTAAAAGAAATTTCATTACTTTGGATGTGCATAAGTTATGGTATTATAGGGTTAATAATTAGGTTAAAAAAACAAATATAATAATGCTATAGCTTATGCTTTTGCTATAACGCAATGCAAACATACGTTCTTTGATTTACAAGAGAGATGTGGTAAATGGTCTAAGCTTGGAAGGAGTAAACTTTGGTGATGGAAAGATCGTATCGGTGGGTAACGGCTATGAGGTAAAATTTTTCTTTACCGATCATCTGGGTAGCGTCAGGGCGGTGGTGGATGCAGCTACCGGAGAGGTCGAGGAGCGGAATGATTTTTATCCGTTTGGAAGAAGGCATAATATCTCCGGCTATCCTGTAAGTGATAACCGGTTCCTGTATAATGGCAAGGAGAAGCAGACTACGGGGAATGTTAACTATCTGGATTATGGAGCGAGGATGTATGATGTCGATCTGGGAAGGTGGTTTACGCAGGATTTACTGGCAGAAAAATACTACAATTTGGCCAGTCGTCAACTCAGGTAATGGGACCGGAGGGACGGGGGAAATATTCCCATTTTTAAATTAGGCGAGTTTGATTTATACTGAATGTCAGGTATCTCCGTAATACATTGGAATACATTGGAATTTTGATCACTCACATAGTTTGTCCGTAAACAGCACTCCCTGTAAATGATCGTATTCATGCTGAAAAATGACGGCATTGAAGCCGGTCAGGCGACTATACCCTTCCAATCTTTCCCTGATCAATACACCTTTCTCATTATAATATTCCACTTCGACCCATGGATACCTTACAGAGTTACCGCTAAAATCCGGTATCGAGAGACATCCGTCCCCTTCAAAACAGACTGTGGTATCCGGATAGTTTATTATTTTAGGATTTATTGCAACAATGACAGGTTCATCGGGTAGATCAAGCCGGATGAACAGGAATACTTTTTTCAATATCCCGACTTGCGATGCTGCAATACCGACTCCATCTTCTATAATAAGCGTTGTTTTTAAACGTTCAATAAACAGTTTAAAATCAGGATTATCTGTGAAATTACAAATATCTTCACATGGTGTACGAAGCAGGATGGAATCTTGCTTATCCGTAATTTTCAATACTCTAAAAGGTGTTTCTGTGTTTCCTTCGTTGATTAATGCTTTTTCTTTTTCCGAAAACGGGTATTTCTTCTCACAAGCTGCCATTATCACTCCTCCGACTAAAATAATTAATACTATTGTTTTTTTCATTTCTACTCTTTTGCAATAAATGATGAGCAAAGTTAACAAAATATCCAAATAATAGATATGGGTTTGATGTAATCAGGTATTTTAAAAGTAAAAGTACTTCGGATTTTTTGAGTACATAGGGCAGCGGAATGAGATTTATTTGGGTATAATCTACATTATGTATAACTTTGTGGCGGTCGCAAGGCAAGTGGAACGTAGCCTGCCCTAAATTTGTATCATTATAGCGATATGGCGCAAAGAATTGATCCGGATAGTTTTCTCAAGCGTAGCCGCGAAGGGGTGGTGGTTGATGTGCGTACTCCGAAGGAGTACGTGGCCGGGCATATTCCCGGAGCATATAATATCCCTCTTTTTACCGATGAGGAGCGCGCGGTCGTGGGAACGATATATAAAAAAAACGGTCGCGATGCAGCAGTACAGCGGGGACTGGAATTTGTAGGTCCCCGGATGGCGGGAATTGCTCAACGAGCCCGGCAATTGTCTGAAGGACGGGGGATATTTCTTTACTGTTGGCGGGGCGGTATGCGGAGCGGGAGTGTGGCATGGTTGCTGGAGACTGCCGGGATGAATGTGATATTGCTTGAAGGCGGCTATAAGGCTTACCGGCATAGTTTCGAACAACTGTTGAATAATCATAAATGGCGGTTTGTGTTGCTTTTCGGCCCCACTGCTTGCGGAAAGACCCAATTGCTCCGGCATGTAGCTGAGTGTGGCGAGCAGGTGCTCGATTTTGAGGGAATTGCTAGTCATAAAGGTTCCGTTTTTGGCGGGCTGGGACAACGGCCTCAACCTACCACGGAGCATTTTATAAATCTTCTGCATAAGCGTTTCAGGGAACTTTCGCCAGACAAGCCTGTTTGGTGCGAGGGGGAGAGTATGCTTGTTGGGCATGTGTTTATTCCCCAGCCCCTTTACGATATGGTACGCACGGGAATGGTCATCGAGATAGGGATGAAACGTGAAGAGCGTTTGGACAGGCTTATGGTCGAATATGGCGGGTTTCCTCAGGAGGAGTTGGCAGTGGCTTTTAGCCGGATTGCCAAACGGATGGGGCGCGAGCAAGTTGCCAATGCCATCGGCTTCCTTGTTGCAGGGGATATACGTTCGGCAGCTGCTATGGCGCTTGATTATTATGATAAGGTATATGCCAGGAACCTGTTGCCTGGTAACGATTTGATCAATTTTGAAGCGGAGAACGGTGATATGGCTGGAAGTGCAAAAAGGCTCATACAATTAAAAAATAAATTTTCCGGATATGATAATTGATACTCGCGGCAGGGCTTGTCCCGAGCCATTAGTTATGACAAAACGTGCTATTTCGGCAGCTACGGATGGCGGTTCTTTTGAAATATTGAGCGATAACACCACTGCCCGGAATAACCTTATGAGCTATCTCTCTTCGTTGGGCATCGACGCGCAATGTACATCGATTAATGATATATTCCATATATGTTTTACAATTGGGGAAGAACAGGTGGACCAGTCGAAACATATACCTGTTGATGACAAATGCGGTTGCGGTGATAGTTTTATGCAAAAGTACGCAGTCGTAGTACGCAGCCGCCTGATGGGTGCCGGAGATGACGACCTGGGTGCATTATTGATGCGGTCGTGTATCAATTCGTTGGGTGACCTGGACAGACTGCCTGCGGTTGTGGTTCTTTATAATTCGGGAGTTATGCTTGCGGTAGAGGGAACGGATACTGCCGGCTCTTTTATTGCATTGCGTGATAGGGGCGTAGAGATTATCGTTTGCGGTACCTGTATAGACTACTTTGGTATCAAGGATCGTCTTGCCGTAGGAACCATAAGCAATATGCTGACTATAAATAATACCCTTGCACAGGTTGGACACATCATTTATCCATAGGAACGTGAATTTATATTTTGATAATGCGAGTACGACATTTCCGAAGCCTGCAGCTGTAGGTGAGGCGATCGCACGCTATCTCAATGAATGTGGCGGTACTTACGGGCGCGGCTTTTATTCCCGTGTCCGGAAAGCGACGGCAATGGTAGAGGAGTGTCGCGATGCGTTGGGACGTATCGTTGGCGTATCCGCAGAACATTTGTTCTTTACATCCGGGGCTACTGTTGCCGCAAATATGATACTCAAGGGATTGACGCTGGCCGGCCGGACCGTACTCGTTTCAGGAATGGAACATAATGCTGTGATGCGTCCGCTAAACGATCTTGCCGTTCATTGCGGGGTGAAGATTGGGTACCTGCCGTCGTTGCCGGATGGAACTGTTGATCTCACTGCTATGCAAATTCCTGAGGATACCGCTTTGATTGTGGTCAATCATCAGAGTAACGTCAACGGGGTTATCCAGCCGATAAACAGAATTCTTGAACTGGCCGCCGGTACGCCGGTGATGCTCGACGCTACCCAATCGATAGATGTTACCGGAATTTCCGGATTGGCTCCTGATGACAAGCGCCCCGATTATCTGATTTTTACGGGTCACAAAGCACTTTATGGCCCTACAGGTGTGGGTGGTGTATATATAAAGGATCCGGATATGCTTGCTCCGATGATACTGGGGGGTACCGGAAGTAATTCGGAGAGCTACCTGATGCCGGAAATATATCCCGATCGTTTTGAAGCGGGAACCCTGAATGTGGCCGGTATCGGCGGCCTGTATGCTGCCATCTGCAACCCTCCGGTTCCATTGCATTCCAGAGAGGATCTGGCAGAGATGATGAATCAACTGCATTTGATAAAAGGTATTACACTTCACTGCGCCGGATCGTTTGATCGGCAGGGAGAGACGTTTTCTATAACCCACAATATGTTATCCCCCGCCGGATTGTCCGAAATTCTATTTACGGATTATGGCTGCGAAACGCGGCAGGGATTACATTGTGCTCCATTGGCTCATCGCACGATCGGTACATTTCCTATGGGTACCGTACGTGTATCGTTATCGCCTTATCATTCGGTTGAAGATATGCAGACATTGGTCAAAGCGATGAAAAAAATCTGTGTGCAATGAATGGATATTTGATAGTATTGTTTGATAGTGCGCGGGATGTTGTCAGGGCGGAAAAACTATGTTCCTCCGCCGGAATGAGTGTCGCAGTGGTTCCTCCGCCGAAAATGTTCTCAAAGGATTGCGGTATGTCTTTAAGGATCGGGATTAGCGATAAAAGAGCTTTTGAGGAACTGATCCGTAAAAACGATATAAATGTCACGATTTATGAATGATGTCTCTACTTTTGACCTTTTGACGACAGTGGAGCAAGGTGGTTGCTCCGCCAAAATTCCGGCCGGCGAACTTTCGCGGCTTCTTGCCGGAATATCTTTGCCTGTGGATGCCAATGTTCTGGTCGATACCACGACGCACGACGATGCCGGCGTATACCGGGTCTCCGATGAGATGGCATTGATTGTAACGACCGATTTTTTTCCGCCTTTATGTTCTTCGGCTTCCGATTTTGGAGAAATTGCCGCAGCCAATGCGTTAAGCGATATATATGCCATGGGTGGAAAGCCTTTACTAGCCCTTAACTTAAGTATGTTTCCATCGGCAAAGATCCCGTTGGAGGTGTTGCGTGATATTCTTGCGGCGGGGCAACGCAAAATCAACGAATCGGGCGCGTTTACGATGGGCGGCCACACGATAGAAGATTATCCGCCGAAGTACGGTCTTGCAGTGGTTGGCACCGTTCATCCCGATCATGTGATAACCAATGCATCTGCTGTTGAAGGTGATTGCCTGATTTTGACCAAACCTTTGGGAACGGGGGTGATCATTGCGGCACATCGCTTGGGAATGGATACGCCGGAACAATATGCCCAAGCTATTGCAAATATGAAACAGCTTAATAATTTCGGAGCGGAAGTAATGCAACAGCATGAAATACGTGCGGCTACCGATGTGACGGGGTTTTCCCTTGCGGGGCATTTATTGAAGATGGTACAGGCAAGTGGCGTTTCGGCCGAGGTCGATGCTTCAAAAGTGCCTTTGCTGCCCGGTGTCGCCGGATTGATCGATGAAGGTTGTATTCCCGGTGCGGCATTCCGTAACCTGGATTATGTTGCTTTTGATACTTTTTTTGATCCGTCGCTTCCGTTACAGCTAAAGATGGCGCTGTGCGACGCCCAGACATCAGGCGGTTTACTGATATGCGCTCCGACTCGGAAAGCCGAATCCATCGCAGCCCAACTGAGAGAACGCTATCCCGCGACATCAATCATTGGCAGGATTATGCCGCGTGGTCAATATTCGTTAAACATTAAGTAAGAAATTTGGATTTTAGATTGAAGGTTTTGACATCAATCTAAAATCCAAATCGTTAATCTGAAACCCGGTATCTTAATTCTTTGCTAATCCGCTTCTTTTCAGTAAAGCATCTATTGTTGGCTCTTGGCCGCGAAAACGTTTATAAAGAATCATCGGGTGCTCCGAGCCTCCTTTTTCCAGGATATTTTTTCTGAACGATTCGGCTGTTGCCGGATTGAATATGCCATTTTGCTGGAATAGCGAGAAAGCGTCAGCGTCCAGTACTTCTGCCCATTTATAGCTATAGTAGCCTGCCGCATATCCGCCTCCGAAGATATGACCAAAGGCTGCAGAAAAACAGCTACTATCGACCGGAGGAAAGAGTTCGGTGGCACACATTGCCTGTTGTTCGAATGCCTGAACCGATCCGGGGATCTCGTCGGTAAGGGTGTGCCATGCCATATCGACTATACCGAAACTGATCTGGCGGTCGCTTTGGTACCCGCTTTGAAAATTGGAAGCATTCTTAATTTTCGCGATGTAATCCTGTGGAATATTTTCGCCGGTTTCATAATGAACAGCCCATTTATCCAGCCACTCTTTTTCCAATGCCCAGTTTTCCATAATTTGTGATGGAAGTTCTACAAAATCGCGGTATACGTTTGTACCGGCAGTGCTATTGTATGTGCATCTGGAAAGCATACCATGCAGGGCGTGTCCGAATTCATGCAGGAAAGTCGTTACCTCTCCGAAGGTTAGTAATGAAGGTTTGGTCGTCGTCGGTTTGGTGAAGTTCATCACAATACTGACCAACGGCCGGATATCTTTTCCCTCTTTTACATACTGGTTACGGAAATCGGTCATCCATGCCCCTCCTCCTTTGCTCTCCCTCGGAAAGAAGTCGGTATACAACACTGCAATGAAAGAACCCTCTTTATCATATACCTCATATATTTTTACATCTTCGTGGTATTTTGGGATATTATTCACCTCTTTAAAGCTTAATCCATAAAGCGTATTGGCCAGATCAAAAACACCTTTCTGTACGTTTTCCAGCTTGAAATAAGGTTTTAGCATTTCGTCGTCCAAAGCATATTTTTCTTGCTTTAGTTTATTGGAATAGTAAGCCCAGTCCCAGCGTTGCAATTCTCCCTGAAAACCTGTTTTGCGGGCAAAATCTTCTACCTCTTTTTTCTCTTTTAAAGCGGCAGGGTGGGATGCGGCAAGTAGTTCCGATAAGAAATTGTCTACTTTTTCAGGAGTTTCCGCCATCCGGTCGGTAAGTACATATTCCGCATAGGTATGGTAGCCCATCAGTTTTGCTTTTTCGAGCCGTAGCGCTACGATTTGTTTAATGATATCGCGGTTATCATTTGCATTGCTTTTACTACAACGGGAATTGTAAGCCCGGAACATTTTTTCCCTCAGATCACGATTGTCTGCATATTGCATAAAGGGAATATAACTGGGCGCATGCAGTGTAAATAACCATCCCTCTTTTCCTTTCTCTTTTGCTGCCATTGCCGCCATTTCGATAGCTCCTTCCGGAAGGCCCGAGAGATCTTTTTTATCGGTAACCGACAGGCTGAAAGCATTGGTTTCTGCCAAGATGTTTTCTTCAAATTTCAATCCGAGTTTCGATAATTCGATCGCGATCTCTTTATATCTCTCCCTTTCAGTGCCTTCCAGGTTTGCTCCTCCATTAAGGAATGCTTTCCAGGTCTCTTCCAGTAAGGTATATTGTTCCGGAGTAAGGGACAGATTCTCTTTTGTTTGATATACCTGTTTCACCCGTTTGAACAATTCGTTGTTCATATAAACGCTGCTTTGATAGGAAGTGAGTTTCGGCGACACCTGTTGGGCGATGCGTTGCATTTCATCACTGGTGCAGGCGGAATTCAGATTGAAAAAGATAGAGGAGATATGTCGTAATTTTTCTCCTGCCAAATCCATGGCTACGATGGTATTTCCAAAATCGGGAGCGGCAGATGCTGTTGCAATAGCTTGGATCTCCTGCTGTGCTTCCGCAATGGCTTGGTCGAAAGCAGGTTCGTAATGTTCGGTTTTGATCCGGTCAAAAGGAGGTGTATCATATGGTGTATTATAACTTTCCAGCAAAGGATTCTTTTTTGAGTGGCTTCCACATGATACCGTTAATAGAATAAGTGTTGTCATACATGCAAACGTTTTCATTTTTATTCGTTTTGAAGTTATAAATGGTTGACAAAGTTATATTTTTTTTACAAATGAACAGTAAGAAAATATAGGAATTAGGGTTTAGGAAATGAGGCTTGAAAATAGGAAAATTTTGAGAAAAGTCATGGATAATTATGCGGAAAAGTTACATGTAAATATGCTTTGTTATATCCTGTTAATTATTTAAGTTTGAGGCGAAAAACAAATTTATTTTTACTTACAAAGTGTTTTTTTGAAATGGATAACAAGGATAAAGCTATGGAAAAAAAAATGGCAGTCATTGCGTTAGGAGGAAATGCGATTCTCCGCGGGGACCAGAAAGGAACAGTAGAAGAGCAAAACCAAAATATAAGGGAAACTTTGGAGAACCTGATTTATCTGGTTCGTGAAGAGTACAATTTGATTATTACACATGGTAACGGGCCGCAGGTAGGTAATATATTGATGAGTGACGATGCCGGGGTGAAGACCTATGGATTGCCTCCAATGACACTGGATATATGTGTGGCATACTCGCAGGGGCAAATCGGCTATATGATTGAACGTAATCTGCGGAATATACTGAACGAGTGTAAACTGTCCCGGAATGTCGTATCGATGATATCGCAGGTGGTAGTGGACAAAAACGATCCGGCAATGAAAAATCCGACCAAACGTGTCGGAAAGATCTATCTGAAAGAAGAAGCCGATAAACTGGCTGCTGAGCATGGTTGGGTATTTAAACAAGAGATTAAAGTGGAAAACGGTTGGCGTCGTGTGGTCCCGTCACCGGTCCCGATCGATTTTAAAAATGCGGATCTGGTTGAAAAAATAGCCCGGGAGGGAAGTATCGTTATCGTTGGCGGTGGCGGCGGTATTCCTGTGTATGTTGATGAAGCGGGAATGTTGCAACCATTGGAAGGCGTGATTGACAAGGACCTTGCTTCCTCGATGATAGGAAATAGGGTAAAGGCTAACGAATTGTATATCCTGACCGATGTGCCTTATATATATAAGGATTATAAAAAGCCGACACAGGAGATTCTCGAATTTCTGGATCATGCCGATGCGATGCGTTATCTCGAAGCTGGAGTCTTCGGCGAAGGCAGCATGGCGCCAAAGATCAGGGCTTGTCTGAACTTTATCGAACATGGAGGAGAGAAATCGGTGATTACGGAAGCGACAAAGCTGGAGGATCGAAAATATGGATCGAAAATAACGATGTATTATGATTAAGATGGCAAGCAGTAAAAGGGCAGGATAAAAACAATGAAAAGTGAAATGATTATTTTTAAATTGTTATATTTTTGTACTGAATAAATGGGGGATTAGGAAAATGGAGAATTGAACGTGGGAAAGTTTTTCATCAGTATGACATTTACCGTAACCTTTTGCTCCTTGCCCATTTAATGATTAAAAATAAAAAGTATGGCATTTAATTTGAAAAACAGGAATTTTTTGAAGTTATTGGACTTCACCCCGGCGGAGATCAAGTATTTATTGAATTTGGCGGCGGATTTAAAAAGAGCGAAATATTCAGGAACAGAGACACCTTGTTTGAAGGGTAAGAATATTGCGCTGATATTTGAGAAAGACTCTACCCGTACGCGCTGTGCTTTTGAGGTGGCTGCCCATGATCAGGGAGCGCATGTGACCTACCTTGGCCCATCGGGTTCACAGATCGGTAAGAAGGAGTCGATGAAAGATACGGCAAGGGTCTTGGGAAGAATGTACGACGGCATAGAATATCGCGGATTCGGTCAGGAAGTTGTGGAAGAGTTGGCTAAATATGCGGGAGTTCCGGTATGGAACGGTTTAACGAATGAGTTCCACCCGACTCAGATTCTGGCTGATTTTCTGACAATGATGGAACACTCGGATAAGCCTTTGCATCAGATTACGTACGCTTATCTGGGAGATGCCCGTTACAATATGGGTAATTCGTTGATGGTAGGAGGAGCTAAGATGGGAATGGATGTTCGTATTGTATCGCCGAAAGGATTGCAGCCAGATTCCGAATTGATAAAAACCTGCCAGAAGATTGCTAAAGAAACCGGAGCAAAGGTTACTATAACGGACGATGTGGAAGAGGGAGTAAAAGGCTGCGATTTCTTATATACCGACGTGTGGGTATCTATGGGAGAACCGCAAGAAGTGTGGGATGAGCGGATTAAATTGTTATTGCCCTATCAGGTGAATGCCAAAACGGTCAAATTGACCGGAAATAAGAATTGTAAATTTATGCATTGCCTGCCGGCTTTCCATAATCTGGAAACGGCTGTAGGGCGTGATGTACACAAGAAATTCGGTCTGGAAGCGTTGGAAGTAACGGAGGATGTGTTCGAGTCACCGAATTCGATTGTTTTCGACGAAGCGGAAAACCGTATGCACACCATTAAAGCTGTAATGGTTGCTACATTAGGATAGGAGTACAATAAAATAACATAATACCGGTAAAGGAGATGATCAAAATCTTCATCTTTCTTTTATCGGTATTATTCTGATTTCTTGTAAAGTAATTTACACCTATACGATTATTCTATTTACAAAAACTTTTGAATACCGGATTCTAAGTCATCTTCCATATCAACAAGTGATTCCAGATTCAGAAGCTTGAAGATATCATGTACCTCTTCCGATAAACCGCATAATTTTAATTTAGCTCCAGTAACTTGAGCGGTTTTCACAAGAGAAATGATACAACCGATCCCGCTGCTATCAATGTAATTGATGTCTTTGAAATCAATAACCATTTTGGTTTCTTTATTACTGAGGATAGGCTTTAATTCAGTTTTCACATCTTCGATTACAGCCAAGTTAAATCTTTTAATGCCAGTAAAACTTGCAATCTGAATGCCTTCTTTTTGGGTTATCTTAATTGCCATGGTGAAAGTGTTTTATTTGTTAGTTTCCGTTTAGTGTAAAGTCTTTTTATCAATTTTCATTCGTCCTTTAAAAGATATTCGGGATGCTAAAGGTAAAACAAAAAAAGGGAATAAGCAAAATACTTTTTTGCCAAATAAATAAACGGAATGGAATGCAAAAATAAGAACAGATACCTGTGGTAGTTAAGAAATATAAATTATATCTTTGCAGAAGTAGAAAATAGTAATCTATAATCCATTTTTAATTATAAAATCGTATAAAAATGAAAACAACCCCTTTTACCCATTTTCATGAAGCGCTTGGTGCGAGAATGGCCCCTTTTGCCGGTTATAATATGCCGATAGAGTATTCCGGAATTAAAGAAGAGCATTTGACCGTTCGTGAGAAATTAGGTGTTTTTGACGTTTCCCACATGGGAGAATTCTGGATTAAAGGTCCGAAAGCTTTTGATTTAGTGCAGAAACTGACAACTAATGATGTAGCGGCGCTAGGCGACGGCGATGTCCAGTATACCTGTTTCCCGAACGATAAGGGAGGTATTGTGGACGATTTGTTGGTTTATCGATTCCATGCGGAAAAATACCTCCTGGTAGTAAATGCCGCCAATATTGAGAAAGATTGGGCTTGGGTTACTAAATATGGTAAAGAGATGGGAATGAGAGAGGGGATTGATATGGAAAACGCATCGGACAATATTTGTCAGTTGGCTATCCAAGGGCCGTTAGCATTGAAGATTATGCAGAAGCTGACGACTGAATCAGTGGAAGATATGAAGTATTATACCTTTAAAGAGATCTCTTTTGCCGGTATTGAAAAGGTAATATTTTCCACAACCGGCTACACTGGTTCGGGCGGATGCGAAGTGTACGCTTACAACAAGGATGCCGACAAGCTTTGGAATGCTATTTTTGAAGCCGGTAAAGCGGAAGGAATAAAACCGATCGGATTGGGCGCACGCGATACGCTTCGTTTGGAGGCAGGGTTCTGTCTGTACGGACATGAGATCGACGACGAACATTCGCCGATTGAGGCAGGTTTGGGTTGGATCACCAAGTTTGTACCGGGTAACGATTTCATTATGCGGGCTTACCATGAAAAACTGAAAGAGGATAAACCTATCCGTTATATGAAACCGTTTGAAATCTTGGATAAAGGTATTGCACGTCAGGGGTACTCGATTGAAGACGCGGAAGGAAATGAGATCGGTGTGGTTTGTTCCGGTACCGTTTCTCCTCTTACCGGAAAATCAATCGGAACAGGGTACGTAAAGAGCGGTTTTCACAAACTGGGAGATGAGATTTATATCCGGATAAGGAACAAAGCGCTTAAAGCAAAAATCGTGAAAACACCGTTTTTTTAATCGAAAGCAAAAGTGCTGAAAAAAAAAGGAAATAGTTTTTTATTAGGGTATTTCTTGTATATTTGTAACGTTTGCGAAACGAAAATAACATTATTAATATTTTAAATAATAGCAGAGATGAGAAAACATATTTTTAATGCAGGGCCCTGTAAATTGCCCGATATGACATTGGATAATACGGCAAAAGCTGTTTTGGAGCTAGGTAATACCGGCCAGTCTGTACTGGAGGTTTCACACCGCTCTTCCGATTTCCAGGCCGTGTATGATGAAACGGTTGCATTGTTTAGAGAAGTATTAAGTATCCCGGATAACTATTCCGTTATATTTCTGGGAGGCGGGGCAAGTATGCAGTTTTGCATGATTCCTTATAACTTCTTTAATAAAAAAGCTGCATACGTGAATACCGGCGTATGGTCAAAAAGAGCGATTGTAGAAGCTCAATTATGGGGAGATGTTCAGGTAATCGCATCTTCGGAAGACAGAAACTTTACCTATTATCCAAAGGGATTTAAGATCCCTACCGACGTGGACTATCTGCATATCACTTCTAATAATACGATCCGTGGTACGGAGATCTTCGAAGATATCGACAGTCCGGTGCCTTTGATTGCAGATATGTCGTCTGATATTTGCAGCCGTCCGGTTGACGTATCGAAATATATGATGATTTATGGCGGTTGCCAGAAGAATCTCGGACCAGCAGGCGCTACATTTGTGATCATCCGCAATGACTATATCGACAAAGTTGTGCCCGGACGTAAGATACCGACCATGTTGAAGTACCAGACTCATGTTGATGAAGGTTCAATGTATAACACTCCTCCATGTATCAATATTTTCGCTGTCGGACAGACATTGAAATGGATTAAACAGATGGGTGGAGTAAAGGCTATGGAAAAATTGGCTATCGAAAGAGCTGATATGTTGTATGCCGAGTTTGAACGCAACAAACTGTTCCGTGCAGTGGTTGAAGAGGGCTCACGTTCCAGAATGAACATTCCTTTTGTAATGGCTCCCGGATATGAGGCTTTGGAGAAAGATTTTCTGGATTTTGCAAAAACAAAGAATTTGGTAGGTCTGAAAGGTCACCGTTTAGTTGGTGGCTTCCGTGCTTCTACTTACAACGCTTGTACTATTGAAGATGTAAAGGTTTTGGTTGCTGCGATGCAGGAGTTTGAAGCTAAGCATAAATAATTGTAACGGTTTGCGACCGGTAGTTTAGGGGTGATTGAAGTACGTCCGAAGCTGCCGGTTGCAAATTGTTTTTTATACGTTTCAGGTGGTTTGAGACTTTATACTTATATCGGTCTCATTTTAAGATAATGGATAAATGAATTTTAAAACATATTGAAATGGCTACAAAAGTATTAATAGCAACCGATAAACCTTTTGCTTCGGTTGCAGTAAAGGGGATTAGAGAAATAGTTGAAGCACATGGATTTGAATTGGTGTTGTTGGAGAAATATACCTCACCGGCTGAATTGATCGCGGCAGTGGCTGATGTGGATGCGATGATCATCCGCTCGGACAATGCTACCAAAGAGGTGATCGATGCGGCTAAAAAACTGAAAGTGATTGTAAGAGCCGGTGCCGGTTATGATAATATCGACCTCGATGCTTGTACTGCTAAAGGAGTGGTTGCAATGAACACTCCGGGACAAAATTCAAATGCAGTGGCAGAATTGGTGTTCGGAATGATGATATATCAGGCAAGATGTGCTTTTAGTGGCAAGTCGGGTACCGAACTGAAGGGTAAAAAAATAGGGATTCATGCCTATGGAAATGTAGGACAGCAGGTGGGACGCATCGCTAGAGGGTTTGATATGGAGGTATATGCTTTTGATCCGTTTATGACCGACGAACAGATAAAAGCTGCCGGTGCTACACCGCTGCGTTCTGCCGACGAGTTGTATTCCAAGTGTGATTACGTATCTTTGCATATTCCGGCAAATGATAAAACCAAAAAATCGATCAACTATGAGTTGTTGAATAAAATGCCTAAAGGAGGCGTGTTGGTAAATACAGCCCGGAAAGAGGTAATCGATGAAGCAGGTCTTATCAAACTGATGAACGATCGTCCCGATTTCCAATATATCGCCGACGTTGCTCCGGACAACACAGCAGACTTTGCTCCGTTTGCAGGTCGCTATTTCTTTACAGCGAAAAAGATGGGTGCACAAACCGAAGAGGCTAATATAAATGCCGGTTTGGCTGCTGCACGTCAGATTGTAGATTTTATAAAGAATGGCGATGCCAAATTTAAAGTGAATAAATAAAAAGCTTTTGTTGCAAAAACGAGCATTTATCTTTTAATTTTTTAGATTATATTCATTATGGCAATAGTAAAACCATTTAAAGGGTTACGTACACCGAACCAACAGATTTGTAAAGAGTTGGCATGTCTTCCGTATGATGTGATGAACTCGGAAGAGGCTGCACAGATGGCTGCCGGAAAACCGAAGTCGTTGCTTCATGTTACCCGCGCCGAAATAGATTGTCCCCCGGGAACGGACATCCACTCCGAAACAGTGTACCATAAAAGCGTTGAGAACTTTAAAATGTTCCAGGAGAAGGGATGGTTGGTACAGGATCCGGAGGCCAAATTTTATATCTATGCACAGACAATGGAGGGTAGGACACAATATGGTATCGTAGGCTGTGCTGCATGCGAGGATTATATGAACGGAGTGATTAAAAAACACGAACTTACCCGTCCGGATAAGGAAGAGGACCGTATGATCCTGACCCGTTATGTAAATGCAAATCTTGAGCCGGTATTTTTCTCATACAGAGCTGTTCCTGAAATTGACGCTATCGTCGAAAATATCGTAAAGAACCAGAAAGCCGATTATGACTTTGTGGCTGAAGATGGATTCGGACATCATTTCTGGGCAATAAATAATCCGGAGACGAACAAACGTCTGGAAGAGTTGTTTGCTACCAAAGTACCTGCAACTTATGTAGCCGACGGTCACCACCGTACAGCTGCCGCTGCCCGTATCGGTGCCGAATATAGAGCAAAAAATCCGCACCATTCCGGCAAAGAGGAGTATAACTTCTTTATGGCGGTTCACTTCCCGGATAATCAATTGAAGATTATCGATTATAACCGGGTGGTGAAAGATTTGAATGGTCTTAGTGAAGCGGAGTTACTTACAAAACTTCAAAAATGTTTTGATGTAAAAGAGGTCGGTGCTGAAATTTACCATCCGGCTAAATTACATGAGTTCAGTATGTATATGGGCCGCAAATGGTATTGTCTGACAGCAAAACCGGGTACTTATAATGATAATGACCCGATTGGCGTATTGGATGTGACCGTGCTTTCAAAGCATGTATTGGCCGATATTCTGGATATTCAGGATCTGAGGACTTCCACCAGGATTGACTTTGTCGGTGGTATCCGCGGATTGGGCGAATTGAAAAGAAGAGTTGACAACGGCGAGATGAAAGCGGCATTTGCCCTCTATCCCGTTTCGATGCAACAGTTACTGGATATCGCGGATACCGGTAATATCATGCCTCCGAAAACAACCTGGTTCGAACCGAAACTGCGTTCAGGCCTGGTAATTCATAAGATTTAATCGATCTTTCAGATTTATAGGATAACATCGTGGATATAATTTGTATCCACGATGTTTTTTTTCGTTATTTTTCTTGTAGTTTTATTTATTAACTTGTTAAATTTACGTAAATAAGCATTATTGTAGTAAAACATATTTACCTCGTAACAAGAAAAGATGATGAATGTTTTTCTGCGAAGATTGCCTGTAGTTTGTGCATTTAAGATTGAATTTGTGGTAATGGCACATAAAGTCATTAGCAAAACAATTAACTTTTTCATATTTTAAAATTTTTAGTTTATATATTTAAGATTAATATTGATGGGCTTTATATTTTGCATTATAATAGATAACCAATTTTATCTTGAATTATTAAAACGATATTCGAAAGCAATAGCATAATAACAAGGAAATAGTTGTTTTGAGGTGTTGCTAATATACTGATCGTTTACTATGGTTGAGATATTACTTGTATGGTCGAGGATATCATAGGCATTGAGTGAGATGCTTCCTTTCCGGCTTTTAAATAAGTGACAACCTATTGAAGCATTCAGGATATGATTTTCTATGGTTAAGGCTGAAAAATCGTTTTGGAAATATTCCATTGTATAGGAACCGGTCAAATAAGCTCTTCCCCGGAAATCCCATCGGATATTGGCTACTGCGGTTTCCGATAATGATTTATCAATATATCCGACGTTGTTTTTAAACCAATTGTATTGTATATCGTTTTTGATATCAACTTTAAATTTGGACGAAAAATTAGAAGTCAGACTCATACCTACTTTACCTGCCTGTTTATAGTTTCTGACTAATTTAAAATCAATGCCGGTATATTTTTTTCTTTTGATATATAGATGGTTGAAGCTTGTTGAAATTGTGCTTTTGTCATCTGAATCAGAAATGGAAAAACTATGATGATTAATATGTGTCTGAAAAGTATCATTTATATAAATTTAAATGTTATCTAGGGTTTTGTTTTTATATAAACAAACAACTAACCGCCCATCCCGGTTAGTTGTAAATCAGTAATTATTTATGGAGCATCATTGGCTATTTCTACTGTATAAAAAACGGTTGTTGAACCATATTTATTTTTGACTATTACCGATCCGCTATGGCGTCCTTCCGGATCTATGAAATAGTAAGTGTATATTTGTCCTCTATTTGCGGATCTTCAATAAAATTAGAAGTAGTGGTGCATCCACATTCTGCAGCAGAGAGATCGTACCCAACATCAGAAGTTACTATAACTGTTATTGTGATTGATTCGCCAGGTTTAGCTACTGTTTTGCTTAATGTAACCTCAAGTAATGGAGGTTGTCCGGAGATCCTGTCCATAGAATCTACGCTGGTAGAGAGGAGACACATGGCAATTATGAATGTAATAAACTTTTTATGATTTTATGATTTAAAGTTTTTATATTTAGTATTTAATTTGATGGGCATATTATATCCAATAAATTAATTTGAATAGTTGCAATATATGTATAATATATTTAAAATGCAGAAGTCGTTATTTGGTGTGACAGAAAAAAGATTTTTTTTATTTTTTTATGAAAAGTATTTAATTCAAGATATTATGAGCATATCGAATCTTCTTAATGGCTTATAGATAGTTTTTTAATAAATACGTAGCACTTATTTTATTAATAACGTATTTTGCTTAAACAATAGGCAATAAATAGACCATGTTATGTTCCTTGAATGAGGTGCTAAATTAAGCTTACAATAATTTTTTATAAAAACAGATAATTGTTTTCAGCTTAAGAATAAAATAACTTTATGTTTTTATATGAATCGATTTTTTTGTTTATGGATATAACAAAGGTAAGTGTTATTAAACCTCTTTTTTAATTTTTTCGAGATATTGGTTGCTGAAATCGATTTTCAGCTCTACCCAAAGGGGTAGGTGGTCTGAGATCTGGAATGTACGCCATTTTAAATAATATCCCTCGATCTCTTTTGCTGTTTTTTCTTGCGTGTATTTTTGATCGAAGTATTTTTGATATGCGGATAGATCCTGTATGTTATAAACCGATTCGGTAAAATTGAATGCTCCTGATTTTTGTTCTTTTTCCGAGAAAATGGTCATCCGGGGATCCAGTTTCAGGTGAAAAGCTATTTGGTCGTAATGTTTGGTTCTGCCTAAATCGGAAGGATGTTGTTTGATATCGTCCGGCACGACAAAGCCGTTGTTCTCCAACGCTTTCATCGTAGCATCGCCACAATTTTTGATATTAAAATCCCCCAAAAGGATATAGCTGATATCTTCTTTTTTTGCCCGTTTGGACAGGAATCCTGCAATGGAGTTTATTTCAGCCAATCTTCTGGGGTCAACCCCCGACTCTTTTCCATAGTATATATGGACAGTAGTTAGATTAAATTTAAACCAACCGGCCTGGAATGCGACACAATAAGGAGTACGTGCGAACTGTAATGTTCCGTCAATCAATTTCTCGGGAGGCAGAACGACTTCTCCTGCCAATTTTTTAAATGTAATTTTGCTTTTATCATATAAATATGCCATCCTTTCTCCTCCGCCTGCACTTCCTTCGGAACAATCGGTTACGATGTAGTCCCAATTGGGGTTGAGCAAAGAGACAAATTTCTCCAATCCTTTCAAATCGGCAGAAACTTCTTGAATCGCGACCAGGTCAAAACGGCTGACAATCTCAGCAATGTAATAAAGGCTTTCAATCCGCCGATTATCCCCGAATTCACGGATATTCCAAGTGGCAAGTAAAAGGGTCTCGGAAGCCGTTTTTTGCGGAATCTGCATATCTAACTGGCGACGTAATTGCAAAAGCTTATCGATTATCCGTAAACGTTCTTCTTTGTCTTTAATGTGCCGGAGCGGATGGTAGTAAGGCATATTTTTGAGAATAAGAGATATTTAATTATGCGAAAATATTAAAAATAATCGGATAATTAAAATACTATTAGAGAAGAAATTATACTTATAGAATTTGAGATAGTTTTAAGCGGATGCGTCAAATCTATTCACAGAAATTCTTTTGTTTTTCTTTTTTACCAAATAAATCTTTTTATATTTGCATACCATACCAAATGGTATGTAAAAAAGGGAGAGAAAATAATGATCGACCATCGGTAAAATATTAAATGAATGAAAAAAGTTGAGAAAATCAATTGGTTCACAGAAGGGTTCGGAATCCTGGAAAACGATGGTTTTGCCAGAATAACTATTGATAGCCTTTGTGAACGACTCCAATTAACGAAAGGTTCATTTTACCATCATTTTGGAAACATAGATGGTTATATAGCCGCACTGGCCGATTATTGGCTGGAGGAGTATACTCTTTCCATTATTCGTAATGCAGATACTTTAAAAGGAGTGAAGTCGAAAAAAAGGACGATAGATAAACTGGTACTTGACCGGTCAATGAAATTGGAACAAACGGTCAGGGCATGGAGTTATTCCAATGAGATGGTCAGGAAACGGGTACAGGAGGCGGATCGGATCCGTCTGAAATATCTTATTGATATAGAGGTTCAAGATGGCAAAAGCCACTCCGAAGCCAGAGATATTGCAATGCTTACTTATGCGACTTTTGTGGGATTGCAGCAGCTATTTCCCGATCTGTCGAAAAAAGAACAGGAGCGTTTGAATCGGTTTTATTCATTTAAATTCTGAAAAGTGCTATGAATTACTTTTTTATTTCTGCGGGAACTCTTCTGTTTGTCTCCTTCCTTATCCATACCATCGCAGGGGATAAAGAGTACTGCAAACTGAATCCGGGAAAGCAACACGACAGGCCCGGCAAGATGTTCGGATTTTGGCTGATGGGACGGTGCACATTCCAGATGGTAAGTATGGATTTGTTGTTAGGCTCGGTTTTTATCCTTCTTATGGGAGTAAATATAACTTCATTCAATTTCCATCTATCTCTTTTTATCGCCTTACTTTATTTCGGTTATCTTATAGCATGGTTACTGACTTTGTTTACATCGAAAGCCGGGCGGGAGAATTACCTTAATCAAGGACAATGGATATTATTTTTGATCGTCTTCATATTGATAGTTTTAGGTATATATAATATTTTATGAGAATTAGAAGAACAACTATTCCCTCAAGGGCGCTTATTTCGAACTATCTTCCGGCTAACTATACGGATGTGTTTGAATGCCTGATTTCCCACGGAAAGAAGATAACTGCCGACGATCTTATGATTACTTTCTGGACAAACTCTCCGGGATGGGTAAATCGACTTTTTAGATTGCGCGATTGGATTGTCAAACCTTTCGGTATCCGGCCAGGTGGTAACGCGAGTAAGGAAAAATTAGAAGATGCGATCAAAAACGGCGGCTATTACGGATTTGTAAGTGTCGTGGCAAAATCGGATACGGAGACGGTTATCAGCGCCGATGACAAGCATTTAAAAATGTATTTTTCAATCAGTACAGAGAATCCGGTTACCGGACAACAGAAATTGACGGTCACCACCGTCGTACATTTTCATAACTGGTTAGGATATGTTTATTTCTATGCGATTTATCCGTTTCATCAATTGATCGTACCAAGTATGATAAAGCATACGGTAAAAAAAATATTAAAATCCTGATAAAAGATATATACCGTTTTTATTCATAATATTAGTCGTGATCCCTGATTATTTCGAATTGGTGAACCGGTATTCGAAGGCAATGGTAAAGTAACTTGAGAACAGCGGTTTTGATGTATTGGTGACATACTGGTCATTTACCGTAGTTGAGATATTACTTGTCCGGTCGAGGATATCGTAAGCATTGAACGAAACGCTTCCTTTCCGGCTTTTAAATAACCGGCAACCTATCGAGGCGTTCAAGATGTGGTTTTCTATGGCTAGATCCGAAGCGTTGTTCCGATAATATTCCACAGTGTAAGATCCGGTCAGGTAAGTTGTTTCTCCCAAGTCCCAGCGGATATTGGTCCCCGCTGATTCCCACAGCGACTCGTCAATAAATCCGGAGCTGTTTTTAAACCAGGTATATTGTGTATTGTTTTTGATTTCTGCTCTGAACCTGGAAGAGAAATTGGTCGTCAAGTTTATATCCGTTCCGGCCATTTGCCTGTGGGTTCTGGTTAATTTGAAATTGGTGCCGGTTTGTGGGTTTTCGTATTTATATATTGCCGATATTTTGCAAATAGATTTAATTGCGGATAGGCGTGTCTCATAAGTTAGTTGAGGGGTAATACGATATGAGGTGCTGCTATTTACCGGTATGGTTAAGATGGAACCCGCCGGGAATTTGTAGTCCCCGTATTGGGGTAGCGTAGTTAATGTGTCAAAATATATAGTATTGATTATAAGTAAATTGTGGGACTTTACAAGGCTTAAGTTTGCTAATAGCGACTTCCTTTTTTGCGATGTTTTGGACCGCTGTATTTGAAAAACATACTCTTTACCTTTTTTCAGATTAGGATTACCGGTGGAGATAAACATCGGATCGTTATCACGAATTTGTGTACTAAGGAATATGAAATATGGTGCAATTTGTCGTCCGGAAAATGAAAAAGTTAGTGTATTTGAAAAGCTTTCTTCAAAAGAATAGCTTATTTCCGGTATAATCGCTTCGAAGTTTCGACGTACAGGAATCAGGTCCGGTAATCTTTCGTCATAATTCAGAGAAATAGCGGAGTAACCTATTTTCATGAAAAATCGATGTTTGTTGCGGATAAATTGATATCCGATTCTTCCTTCCAGTGCTGTTGTGACGGATAGAGCATCTTCCGACAAAGCATTGTCAAGGACACCCGTAACGGTATTCAACGTTAGATTGCGGTCTGACGTCTTTTGATATATGATGTCCGATTCGAGCATAAGTTGACCATGATTGGCGATACCAATATTACAGGTTAGTTTTGATAAGGACGATATATCCGAATTTTCAAGGGTGGTATTTAGTTTCTTGGTTTCGGTCGTTCCTGTATTATCGAGTATGTAGTCCCTTAATCCTGTTCCGTCGGATTTGTTGATGTTTACTATATTTGTAAAAAGCATTGAACTGTTTGTAAAGGTTTTATACAAACATAAGTATGGCGATATCTTATATTTGTTTAGTTCTGAGTAAGATCTATCGCTTATTGTGGATAATAATACATTATCCCTGAATGTTTCCGCCAAGGATTGGCTTGAATTATCCGAGCGTTCGAAACTTACCGGACAATCTATAGATACGGATATTTTATTTTTTCTCAGAAACTCATAGGATAGTTTCATGTTATGTTGTTCTTTTTCAGATACATTTGAATTTATTCTTTCCGAAGTTTGTGAATTGAACTGATTTGTGGGGAAATATCCTGTATTTGAGACAGCTGAAACGTTGGAAAAATTATTGTCGTATTTATAATTGACCGCGTATTTGTTGACCGCATCCGGCTTAGCTGAAAAACTGGCTCCTGCATTCCGGATACGCCTGTATCCTCCCGGTTTGTTTTGCGGGTTAAATGTGGACGGAATGCGGTTGTCTATACTGCCGCTTGCTTCCGTTTGTGATTTTTCATTGTAAAAACCGATTTTCCCGCTACCATAGTACCTTTCCTGCCTGTGAGCGTTGATATCCCGTTTCCGGTCGGTACCCCCTTCCAGTTTTACCTCCCCGGAGATGATCGCTTTAAAATCATCAAATGTAAGGATATTCAATACTCTCCGCTTCTGAGCGTTTTTCCCGTATAATATTTCTGATTTTTCGTCCGGTTCGTCATATGCTTGTATCAATGAGGCGTCTTTCGCGTCTATTGCTTTTAAAGGAGTTTTGGCATCCTCTCCGAAGATCAGCCGTCCGTTCAGGTAGGTTCTCTCTACTTTTTTATCTCCTATAAAGACATCCCCTTCATCGGTGATCTTGACACCTGGCATCTGGCGTAGTATCTCGATTACCGGGTCGCCGGTCATCGTTTTTACGGACCGCGGAAAGTAGAGGATTGTATCTCGGCTGATTCTGAACATCTCCACACGTGAGCGTATGATTACTTCATCTAATTTGTAAACGTCGGGCGATAGTCTGATTTTTCCAAGATGAATCTCTTCCCCATTCTGCGGTAGTGGCTGTACATGTAGTTTATAGCCGAGGCAGGAGACCTCGATTCGCCTTTGCTCTGCTTTTATTGCCGTATAACTGAACTCCCCTTTGGAGTTTGTAACATAATTTTTAACGGCTATCTGGCCGTTTTTTAAACAGATATCACTGATTACAACACCTGTGAGCGGTTCGTTCGTCGCAGAGTCTACCACCGTACCGACGTATTTTATATCGTCTGTTATAATTTTGGCTGTAATATATTGACCCTTTACGATTTGAATCAGAAACATAGAAATAACGGGAATTGCGATATATCTGAAAAATGCCATAGGAGTAATCTATTTTCGTTATAATATGTTTGGAAATAGATGAATAACCGGCCACCCATCCCGACCGGTTATATATTTAATGTTTAGTTAACACAAAGAGGACATGTCAGCGTACATGATCCGCCGCCGTCTTTGGCTGTTAATGTAACTGTATACATTCCTGTCGCAGCTGGTGCCTTTACAGTTAAAGTATATACTAGTTTACCCGAAATTACATGAACACCAATGATATCTCCGGCGGCGTTTAAATTAAGAGTTAATAGTCCTGTAGTACTGATAACTTCTATTGTAATGGTATACTCTTCACCGGGATGGACTGTTGACGGGTTTACCGTTAATTTGACCACAGGAGCGCTACCTTGAACTTGCGGAATCGATGCGATGGAAGTAGCTGTGATAAAGCACATAGCCATCACTAAGGCTAT
Organism: Marinifilaceae bacterium; assembly: GCA_031553705.1. GTDB lineage: Bacteria > Bacteroidota > Bacteroidia > Bacteroidales > Marinifilaceae > JAVBLD01. The sequence goes on from JAVBLD010000045.1 coordinate 26,190, forward strand.
AATCTTTTTCATAATCGTTAGAATTTAGTTATATATTTAATATTAATTTTGATGGGCTTTTTATATCTGATAAATTAATTTGAATAATGGAAATATATATTACACAGTTAAAATGCAAAAATGGGTAGGCGGTGTGACAGAAAAAATCATTTTTTCATTTTATCGAGAAAATCTTCAATAAATGGTATGATTGCCGGAAAATAAAAAAGGCCGCCCGATGATCTTCAGTCTATCGGACGGCCCCGTTCAAGCCTTTTAATTTAATAAGTACTTTTATAGTATTGTTTCGATTAACACCCCATTTTTATAGATTTCTTCTTTTATTTTTTCTCCTTTTTCATTCAAAGTGATCTGTGTTCCCTCTTTTTTATTTTGTCGAAATTCGACCGAAGAGTTGAGATTACCGCTGATATGATACCACTTCCATTTTCCTTCTTTCAGATCGTTTTTCATTTCTCCTTCTAAATATACTGTTCCATCTTCGTAGAAAATTCTTACTGCACCAGTCATTTTCCCGGCGAGATATGTGAATTCTTGGAGAATACTGCCAATTACAGCAGTGTCCGATTGGTAATATTGACACCACAAACCATTGGGTAGGCCATCTTTTATTTCGACTGTTCCGGAAATAGAGGTTGTGTTGAGATAGTAGGTCGTATAGATTCCGTTTCCGTTTTCAATCATTTGTTTTCCTTCCGGATCCCATGCATTTAATGTTTTATGGGTATTATTTTCATACATTCTTTCTTCCATTCTTTTTTCATTCTCAAAAAACAAGTCCCATTTACCATTTTTTTTCCCATTTCTTATTTCACCGGATGACAATAATATTCCTTGATCGGAATAGGACTTGTATTGACCGTTTCCATTGATGATCAGTTGCTTCCCGTTACTATCCCAAATGTTTCTGATATAAGCATTATGATTCGGATCGTAGACGACCTCTTCTGCTGGTTTTCCATTGTCATAATAAGTAAACCATTCTCCGACACATTCGTTTTTTTTCATCTTGCCGATGGTGTTTAGTTGTCCATTCGGAAAATATGTCTTCCAGATGCTGTCTTTTTCGGATTGATTATAATAACCGGATTGAAAAATACGACCGTCTTCATATCTGGAGATATAAGCGTTTATCATTCGTCCGTTAGTATAACAGACAGAGTCCATGAGGGAACCGTTTTGGTGATAGTTCATCCATATCCCGTGTTCCAAACCGTTTTTATAGTGACCGACACACGTTATATTTCCTAATGTATCATACCATTGCCATATACCGTCCCGGGCTCCATTAGTAAAGTATCCGACGGCTTCAATTTTATCATTTTCGTTATAGAATATCCACTTTCCCTCTTCCTTGCTATTTTTCATTTCTCCTTCGGACATAATTCTACCGGAAGGGTAAGTATATTTTTTCAGGCCGTTTGCTCCGGAATTTGATTTGAAAAGAATAAGAGATAGGAGAGCTATGAAGGTAAGAATCAAAGGGATTCTTAATCTCATATAAGAAGAATAGCCGTTATTTGCAATGACTTCTTTTGTTATTTCACGGAAAGAGAATTTATATCCTTCATATATCGCAAAACCGTAGAACAATAGATCTATCGGACTGAAAGATTCTATCATAATATTTGTTGTTGCGCTCCAATCCAGATAAGATAAGGTTTCGATATATCCGTACGAATGTTGATGGGCAATAAAGCCGATCTGTGTGAATAAGTTACCCAGCATACAACTGAATAAAGATAGGGCACCGCCTAAAATACCGAATTTCTGGTCTATGCCCGCTCCAAAAAAGCGGACTGAAAAACCTGTCAGTAATCCGATAACAATTGCCATAAATCCGATTTGGTACTCGAAAGTGACAGTGATACATGCCCAAATAACCGCACCGACTAGTGCTGTAAGCAACCCTCCGATAACGGCATATAAAAAATTTTGGTGGGGTTTTAATAAAGCAAGAATAGCTTCATTGTCCGGAAGATCATTTTTATTGTCCGGATAATCTTCATTTTCGGGCGTTTCCAGTAGTTCGTCTGTCATAAGCTGTTGTTTTAGAAATAAGTATGTTGTGGTAATTAGTAGTGATCCTTTAATATTTAAGCCATTTGTATAACTCTTTCCATGTGACTTTTTTGCCGTACATCAGGATACCGACACGGTAGATTTTGCCGGAGAGCCAGGTGAAAAAGATAAAAGAGGCCACCAGTATTGCCATAGAGGTGAGTACTTCCCAAAGCGGTACACCAAAAGGAATCCGGACCAGCATAACGGTAGGAGAGGTGAACGGAATCATCGAACTCCAGAATACAATCGGCGATTCAGGGCTTCTCATGGCCGCAATTCCGATATACAATCCTATGATCAGGATAATAGACAAGGGGGTCATAAACTGTTGAGAATCGGTTTCGTTGTCCACTGCCGCACCAATTGCTGCAAACAGAGATGCGTACAATAGATAGCCGCCGATAAAGTAAAATATGAAGGCTCCGAAAAACGAGAGGATAAAGGCCGGATCAATCGTCTTTACAATATTCTGGAGGATTTTTACCTGTGCTGGATCTAAATTGCCGGTTTGCATCATGCCGGTCGTACCGGCATTTCTTAGTGCCTCGACATCCAGGCCGGGCATAAGTGCGGCTTGGATGACAGCAATGATAATACCTCCGAGTATGAGCCAGAGTAGAAATTGTACAAGTCCTACGGCTGCGACTCCGATGATTTTGCCCATCAGAAATTGAAATGGTTTCACCGATGAAACCAGCACTTCGATGATGCGGTTCGTCTTTTCCTCGATGACTCCCTTCATGACCTGCGAAGCATACATAAATATAAAAATATAGATGATCGTGCCGCCTACCATTCCGAAAATAGTCGTGATCTCCGCAGAACTCTCTTTGGCTTTTCCGGTCTCGTCTACTTTTAAGGTACGGACGGTGACTTGTGTCTTTGTGGCTGCCAGTTTTTGTTCCAGGTCGGGAATGTTTGATTCGTCAATAACCTGTTTACGTTTTATATCTTCGATTTTTTTGCTCAGTTGTCCGGTAATTTCGTTTTTTAAATCCATCGTAACCTGAGAGAGAGAATAAATCGGAATCTCCGGATTCTGCATAATATCTTCCGGAATCCATAGTACGGCATAATACCCTTTGTGAGCGAGAAATTTTGCCGCATTATTCTCTGTAATGGCCAGATCATTAGTGTCGTAATCAAACAAGGTATTGTTAATCTGGTGCAACGGAGCTTCGATAGTTGAGTAGTTGATCACGGCAATCTTCCGCTCCTGTGTATCCTTTTTTAATAACATCCATATCAGGAACCCATAAAAAGCGGCAAACAGGATCGGAACTAAAAGTGTAAGAACTAAAAAACTTTTTTTCCGTACCCTGGTGGAAAATTCACGGCCGATTATAATAAATGTCTTGTTCATACAATATGTTTTTATATGGCAGGCGATGGGTAGCAAACGGCAAGGAAAACCTTACACCCTGTGCCCGGTTATTTATTTTCGTTTACCAGTTTGATAAAAATGTCGTTCATTCCGGGAATTACCTGCTGGTAGGATATAATTTCCGTTTTATCCAATAGCCTTGAAAGAAGAGTGTTGGCAGGGCAAGGAGCAATTTGCCGGATCATAATATCCATCTGCTTCTCTTTCACTTCCTGGGATAATAGCTCGAATTCCTCCCCGATGTATAGGCTTGGGTTAAACCAGTTATTGTATTTGCAGCTGAATTTATAGGTGTTATTGGCATGTTCTTCCCGGATTTGATTGATCGGGCCTTCGATAATCTTTTTGGATTTGTTGATCAACGCAATATGTGTGCATATCTCTTCGACGGAAGTCATGTTATGTGTTGAGAAAATGATCGTAGTCCCTTTGTCCCGCAATTGCAGTATCTCTTTTTTCAATAGATCCACATTAATCGGGTCGAAACCGCTGAACGGTTCGTCGAAGATCAGCATCTCCGGCTCATGCAGGACTGTCGTGATAAACTGTACCTTTTGGGCCATTCCTTTTGATAGCTCTTCCACTTTCCGGCCCCACCAATCCTGAATTTCGAATTTCTCAAACCAATTTTTCAATTGCAGGATGGCATCGTGCTTACTGATACCTTTCAGGCGAGCCAGGTAGACGGCTTGTTCGCCGACTTTCATCTTTTTATAAAGTCCCCGTTCTTCCGGAAGATAGCCAATCCGGCTCATGTCCGAAGGAACAAGTTTGTTGCCTTTGAAGAAAAGTTCACCGGAATCGGGACCCGTGATCTGGGTGATGATACGGATTAAAGAAGTTTTTCCGGCACCATTAGGTCCTAAAAGACCGTAAATGGCCCCTTCGGGAATATTGATCGATACATCATCCAGGGCCCGGTGGTTTTCGTAATTTTTGATGATGTTTCTTGCTATAAAAAAACTCATATACCCTTTTTAATATTTAACTTGGTTTTACTGGGGAATCTCCGGCCGTGTATTTAGAATAAAAGCCGTCGATCTGACGGCTTTTATAGTTACTCCAGTTCAAGCATCAATTGACTTTTGGCAACTTTCGTGCCTGTGCTGACATGAATTTTTTTCACACTGCCTGAAAATGGAGCCAGGATGTTGTTGTCCATTTTCATAGCTTGCAGGACCAGTAAAAGATCTCCCTCTTTTACTTCTTGTCCCTCTTTCACACAGATACGGGTAATCGTTCCCGGAATATAGGATTCAATCAGGAAAGGATCTGGTTTTTCCCATTTTTTCCTGTTTTTCCATTTTTTTGTGAACGTAGTTTTATACTCCGCACCGTCTATCTGTAATTTTTCGTATTTCACCGACATATCACGTTTTTATTAAAATGGAGGAATACCGTGTTTTTTATACGGGGTTATAACCGATTTATTGGCTGACACTTCGATCGAATGTTTCAGCAATAGACGAGTTTCCTCCGGTTCAATAACCGAGTCGATATATCCTTTAGATGCAGCTACATATGGGTTTGCAAATTTCTCCCGGTATTCGGCTACTTTAATTTTTCTCATTTCATTCGGATTGGAGGCTTCGTTAATCTCTTTCTTAAAGATGATATTGGCGGCTCCCTCCGGTCCCATTACGGCGATTTCCGCTGTCGGCCATGCAAACATAAAATCGGCTTTCAAATGGCGCGAGTTCATCGCAATATAGCCTCCGCCGTAAGCTTTTCGCAAGATAACGGTAATCTTGGGTACGGTAGCTTCGCTATAGGCATAAAGCACCTTCGCTCCGTGACGGATAACTCCCATGTGCTCCTGCTCGACTCCAGGCAAGTATCCTGGCATGTCTTCGAAAGTTACGATAGGAATATTGAAGGCATCACAGAAACGGATAAACCGACCCGCTTTATCGGCAGAGTCGCAATCAAGCACTCCGGCAAGTACTAACGGCTGATTAGCAACAAAACCGATCGTTTCACCGTCGATCCGCCCGAATCCGACAACAATATTTTGTGCAAAATCCTGTTGAACTTCGAGGAAATCCGAATCATCGGCGACTGCTTTAATAATGTCACGTACATCATAAGGTTGTGTCGGGTCTGCCGGCAGGATCCTGTCAATTTTGTACTGAGATTTAGGGGATTTGGCAGGAAAAGCCCTTGCTTTCCGCTGATTATTCCATGGAATAAAGGTCAGAAGTTTCTTGATCTGCTCGAAACACTCCATTTCGCTCATTGCGAAAAAATGTGCATTACCACTGATCTCTGCGTGAACACGGGCTCCTCCGAGTTCTTCCATTGAAACTTCCTCTCCCAGTACGGTCTTAACGACTTCCGGTCCGGTGATGAACATTTTTGAAATGTTGTCCACTACAAATACAAAGTCGGTTAATGCCGGCGAGTATACTGCACCTCCGGCGCATGGACCGAGGATCACCGAGAGCTGCGGAATAACCCCGGAAGCCTGGGTGTTGCGGAAGAAAATCTCACCATAACCGGCAAGCGAATCGACTCCTTCCTGGATACGGGCTCCTCCCGAGTCATTAATACCAATGATCGGCATACGCATTTTCATGGCATGATCCATGATCTTGGTAATCTTCCGGGCGTGCATGAGGCCTAAAGAACCTCCTGCAACCGTAAAATCCTGTGCATAGATAGCAATGGGTTCTCCGTAAATGGTTCCGGTACCGATGATGACACCGTCTCCGTGGAGAACTTTCTTATCCATATCGAAATCTTTTGCTTGGTGTTCTACGAACATGTCGTATTCATGAAAAGAGCCATTGTCCACTATTGCTTCGATCCTCTCTCTCGCTGTCAGCTTGCCCATGGCGTTCTGCTTCTTAATAGCGTCTTCGCCTCCCCCTTGAAGTACAATCTCTTTTCTTTTTCTTAAGTCAAGAATATTCCTTTTAAGTGACATATTTATTATTATTTGTTAATAGATAGCGTAGCGACATTTCATATCGCACACACTTTTCGAGTACAACATTACGTAAAAAAAATGATTTAAAAAACACTTTTTGATTTTTGAAAACAATAAGATGTTGTGAATCAATGTTGTATTTCTGTGTTTTAACAATTGTTTTAATCTTTTTTATGCTAATGAAAAAGATGTTTCATTTATTTAGATGTTATTTTTAAAGTAGGACGTTAGTGGTTGATCACTAATTTTAAAAATCTTATGTTTTTGGTATTAACTTATTATGATGTGGTACGTTATAATTGAAAAATATGAACGAAGAAATAGGGATTTTGTAATAAACCGTAGAAATGGGTTATGGCCGGTTCTACTATATAATATAGGTATTTATGAAAGAAGAATGCAAAGCACATCTTGGACATTTGAAGGTGAAACATCTAATTGTATACTGCCACCCAAATTCCAATTCGTTGAGTGCGGCTTATAAAGATGAGGTAGTGAGGATTACCGAACGGACATGTCATGATGTTATTGTCAGAGACCTTTATAATATCCGTTTCTGTCCGACGTTGAGTATACAGGACCTGATGGCTTTTCAGAATGGAGATATACCAGATGATTTGAAAGTGGAGCGGGATTACATCTCATGGGCAGATCTGATCACTTTCATATATCCGGTTTGGTGGACCGGTTTACCGGCTATGGTAAAGGGGTATATTGACCGGGTTTTTGCTTATGGATTTGCTTATGCACAGAATGAGAAAGGACAGATAAAAAAGTTGCTGACAGGGAAAAAAGTGGTGATTTTGAATAATATGTCCCAACCGTTTGACTATTATAAAAAAATCGGAATGATCGATTCGATGAAACAAACCTGCGATAATGGAATTTTTAGTTTTTGCGGCATGGAAGTGGTGGAGCACCGTTTTTTCGGAAATGTGCTTGTCGTGTCGGAAGAGGAACGACGGAAAAATATAGATATGCTTAAACAGGTATATCGGGAGGTTTTACCGGATAATAGCCGTTAGAGACTCGATTGGGCGATAAGTAAAATTGGAATATGCTTTGAAAACTCACCAACAGGGTTTAACCGATTGCCTTATTTTTTGCAGACAGGCTGCTGAAGCCGGAGTGGAGAAATGGGTAGTGGATTTGAGGGTGCTTTCGGCGCCAAGGTCGTCGAAACGGACATTCCTCAGTATGCCAACTTGAATGTGGAAACAAGCCGGAAATTTAAACGCCTGCTTGCTATTATTGCTGAAAGCGTGCCGTTTAAGCCGAATTTCACAAAAATAGCCCAAATGATTCACGTTAAGCCGTAATTCGCTGGACGATTACTTCCTGTTAATGGAACAGGCAGGGCTTATTGGTCAATTGCGCGGCGAAATAGTCGGTATTCGAGGTTTAGGAAAAGTAGATAAAGTGTATTTAATACCAATCTTATTTTCAATTTGGCAGGCGACAACTCAAATGCCGGCGGCGATACCCGGGATTTTTTTTCTTTAATCAAATGCGCGTGAATAACGAGGTAATTTCCTCAAAAGCTACCGGTTTTGCCGTGGATGATTATACATTTGAAGTGGGTGGTAAAAACAAATAGCAAAAGCAAATCAAGAAAGACGGAAAATCGTTTGTGATAAAAGACGACATAGAATTTGGCTATCTCAATGTTATTCCTCTTTGGGCCTTTGGGTTGAATTGTTAAAAATGCCGGACATAAAGAAACAAAAGTTTAATATAGACGTTTATAATGAGACTTATTTTTAAAACATTTAGACTATGGATAATTCAAAAAAACTATCAGAAAAATTTCACGAAGTTCTTAAACATGAAGGTGTGGTATCAATTGTATCATGGGCGGAAGGCGAACCACATGTAGTCAATACGTGGAATTCATATCTTGTTATAACTGAAGATGAGCGCATATTAATTCCTGCCGCAGGGTTTCAACAAACTCAAAAAAATGTAGAACTCAATAATCGTGTGAAACTCACACTGGGCAGCAAAGATGTGATAGGGTATAAAGATTACCAAGGAACAGGATTTCTTGTGGATGGAACTGCTCGATATGTAGAATCGGGTAAAGAATATGACATGATGAAAGAAAAATTTCCATTTCTACGCAGTGTTTTTGAAGTTACGGTAACTTCGGCGAAACAAAAGATTTAAAAATATTTTAATCAAAATCTATATTCGCGGCATTGCATTTTATTTCGATGATTTCCACCGATTTTCCCAATTCATTGACAAAACAAGCGAAAGTAATTCACTCGTTTCTATATCGTCACTCTTGTTTTTTTGATAATTATTTGTTATTCAATATATAATGGGCAAAATAGTTTCACCGTTTTATTTGTTATATACCAGCATACCGGTATATGAAGACGATCCGTGTTGAGTGCTGTTTACATAGAGATAGCAGGTTCCGTCGCCGTCGATTTTCATCATAATCTGGTAATGATCATTTTTACCCGGAACGGTAAATTCGTAAATGATAGTCTGTTTTCTTCCTTTTCCTTTTGTCTGGGTGATTTTATTCTCTATTTTATCATCAAAGACTATCCCTTTATCTCCTGTTTTGGGGAAAGCATAGCCGGTTCCGTAATAAGGGAGTCTACCGCTTGCTAACGTATCGTTGATGATAATATAAGAGCTATCGCTGTCTATTCTTATATTATCATCCAGATACGGCTCTCCTTGGCCCATATAATAGTTCCGGTGCGTAGTGGCAATAGTAAAAGCTATCTTAAACCGGTTGCTTTCAATAATTGATTTGACATGCTGGAATTGCGCCGCAGCCTGTTGACGTTTGGTTTTACTATCTTGGGGCGATGCGAATAACCCCAGCATGGCTAATATAATGAATAACTGTTGCATATAATCCAATGGTTAATAAGAGAACATATCTTTTATCTTCCCAGTTATACGTTGGTTTTTATTAATGGGTTATTTTTCTACCGCTTCAATCGGAATGATTTTGCCTGAATAGGAGATACTCGCCCGGTTATTGCTGTTTACATTTACCGTACAAGCACCGGACGCTCCGATTTCCATACTGATCCGGAACATATCGATCCCTTCACCGGGCACCGAGAAACGGTAAAAGATTATTTTTCCTTTTTTCTTTTTGTCGATTGTTTTCATTGACTGGTCTATCATTTTACTGTTGAATTTTATTCCTCCTCCGTCACCGTAAGGCAGGTTGTACGCCCGTCCGAAAAAAGGAAGTTGCCCCGCTGCAATAGAATCTTTGATATTGAAACTGCCTTCGGGATTAAACCGAGAGACATCTTGTCCGGTCGTCGGATGTACTCTATCAATTTTCACTTGAAAATGATGGCTTTCTACTAAGGAAAGAGTCTTTTGAAATGCTTCTTCCTGTATTTTAGCCTTTTCTTCTTTTGTTTGTGCCTGTAATATACCGGCCAAGCTGATAAAAGCTACTGTAAAAATGAAGTATAATGTTTTCATAAATAAAGAATTGAAGTTTAACAGTAATTTTATTTTTTATCATTTTCACCTCCAAAGACGAAATATAGAAGGCAAAATGTAAAAACGGTTGACATGATGCAGACTATTAATATTTTTTCTATTTCTTCTTCAAAAAATAAAAATGCAGTCAATGCGGTTAATGTTGAGCTAAGGACTGCACATAGAATTGATTGCTTAATTTTTTTTATGACATTTACCAACTCATTTTTTCTATCCATTCATTTTTGAGCATTTCCCATGCTGACTTTCCATAACTGTTAAAAATATCGATAACAGCAATTGTAGTAGAAGAACTTGCATTTTATCGGATTTTCAACATTTGATTCGCATAATTTATTGATAAAATCCTCTCTTTTTCTGATTTACGTACAAAAAGCATACCAAGCTTCACATTCTATATTATAAAACTGTAAATTTTAGGATGGATCGCTTCCGGCTGTTATTATATAAAGTTGGTCTGTTTCCATATATTTATTGGCTAATTCGAGTAGTTCCAGGTCGGTACAGTTTTTTATTTCTTGGATCATCGAAGTATATGCCTGATTATCCAGACCGTAATTGAGTTTATGTTTTAATGTATCGGCTTGAGCAAAAACTCCGTCCAATTCACGGAGCAGTTCTCCATGTAGATAGTTTTTCACCAATCTTAGTTCATCTGCCGGAATCGGTTCATTTTGTAATTTTCGGATCTCTTTTTTCACTTCATCGATAGCCGCTTCGGTATAAGCGTTGTTGATATCCGCAGCAATGCACCAGTAGCTTGATACTGGCATGGATACGTTGAAGGAATTTATTCCGTAGGTATAACCCTTCTCTTCCCGGATATTCGACATCAGCCTGGAGCCGAAATATCCTCCGAGTACGGTGTTCAACAATACAAATAACGTATAGTCTTCGTCGGTAAGTCTGACGCCTGTTTTTCCGATCCGTAAACTGGATTGAACGGAACCCTCTTTGGAAATATGATAGCGTCCTGCCGGGGCGGGTTTGAATTGGTGGAATACCACAGGAGAGGATGCCGTTGGTTTTTGAAAAGCAGAGAATCTTTTTTCAACTTCTTGCAGGACGGTGCCATCAATGTTACCGGACAAAATAACGCTGCATTTCGAGGCGTTGATCCGCTCGCGGAAGAAAGCATATATTTCTTCGATTCGTACCTGTTTATAATCCTCCTCTGTAATGTGGTTGGCATAAGGGTGTTCTCTGCCGAACAGTAGCCGGCCAAACTCTTTTTTAGCCAGCCAGGCGGTTTTCTCCTTTTCTATCAGAAATTGCTGCCGTCTGTTTCGTAGTAGTATTTCCATCTCTTTTTCAGGAAAACAACTTTCCTCGATCATCTCGGCCAGCATGGCGATGGTCTCCGATGCATATTTAGCCAAAGAAAGCAGACTAATCTCCGCTTTATTCAATCCGCAATTGAAATCGATATATGCTCCGTAGTAGTCGAATGTCTCAGCAATCTCTTGCTGGGAGTGTTGCAGAGTCCCTTCATTCAGCATCTGAATGGCGGTGGAAGCGACCAACGGTCGTTGTTGATAATAAGCGCCCGCTTCAAAGATAACATCCATTTTAAAGATCTCCTGCAACGGATCGTGTATACTGATCAGCTCAATACCGTTGGAAAGTACTCTCCGGTCATAAGGAAGAATGTCCGGAACAGATAATTCGGAAAGAGCAGGGGTGTTTTTACGATTTAAATTCATTCGTTTATTTCATTTTTTCGATTACTCAGTCTTTCAGATACCAGAGCGTTGTACTACGTTCCGGGGAAAACAGTGTTGCGGCAGTCTCTTTTACCTTTTCAACGGTGACATGATTGTATCTTGTACGCTCCGTATTGATCAGATTTATATCGCCGAGTAACTCGGAAAAAGCCAGGTTCGCGGCTTTATTCTGGTAATTGATCTCACTATAACTGATGCGGGCCTCTATTTTATGGATAATCTTCTGCATCTCCCTGTCGCTGATCTCTTCCCCGATGAAACGGTCGATCTCATGCAATATTGCATCTTCTGCCTCCCGGATATTTACTCCTTCCGAGAGTTTACCGCTGAAGACAAACAGTCCCGGATCAATATCTCCGGTTATATACGCCTCTATATCGGAAAAAAGCCGGCTGTTTTTGATCAGATTAACATATAGTCTGGAAGATTGCCCGTTCGACAGGATGTCGGAGATAATATCACAAGTATAGAAGTGCTCGGAATTACGGCCTCCTGTATGGAAAACCTTGTAGATTGCATCGGCCGGTACCGGATTGCCCGCTACGATTAAACGACGTTCGTTTTTTTGTTCCGGTTCCACCGGTATATTGTTTTCAGGTGCGCTGACCGGCGGGATACCGGCAAACCATTTTTTCGCCAACTCTAATGCTTTGCTTTCCGAGATATTCCCGCAAATACTAAGGATTGCATTGTTCGGGGCGTAAAAACGATGGAAAAAATCCTTGACATCATTCAAAGTGGCTTTCTCGATATGTTCCGGAGAAATACCGATCGTAGCCCACCGGTAGGGATGAACCTGATAGGCCAAAGGACGTAATTTTAACCAGAGATCACCATATGGATGGTTCAGATAGCGTTGTTTGAATTCTTCGATTACTACGTTCTTCTGAATTTCAAGGGCATGCTGGGAGAAGTTCAGACCCAGCATCCGGTCGGATTCCAGCCATAGCGCTGTTTCGATGTTGCTTGCCGGAATGGTAATGTAGTAGTTGGTATAATCGTTGGTTGTATAGGCATTGTTTTCTCCGCCCGCCATTTGCACATGCTTGTCATAATCGTCGATATGTATCGATCCCCCGAACATCAGATGTTCGAAGAGATGTGCAAATCCGGTCTTGTCCGGCTGTTCATTACGCGATCCGACTTTGTAAAGTACATTGACCGATACGAAAGGCGTACTGTGATCCGTACTGCAGATCACTGTCAGTCCGTTATCCAGTAGATGACGTGTAAATTTTACCATACTTGTCGATTTTGGATTTTAAATTGCAATTATGATTGCTGGGTATTAAGTTTTTTCTTCATCAGATCGTTTTTATTCTATCTCTCCAATCTGAAACCGGATATTTTTGAAATCCGACCGTTGAACTCATCGATGATATCGGAAAAAATATCGACAACGCTTTCTTCCCGGCGTATTATAGCAGCTACCTGTCCGATTTCCAGTTCTCCTTCCGATAAATCTCCTTCAAATATTCCTTTTTTACTTCGTCCTGTTCCGAGCAGATGAGCCAGTTCTTCGGCTGAAGCGCCACGGTCTTCCAGTTGCTGTACCTGTTGATAGAACTGGTTTTTGATCAGTCGGGTAGGAACCAATTTTTTCAGGGACAACATCGTGCCTCCTTCGTCAGTCTCCCGGACACATTGTTTAAAAACAGGATGAGCTGACGATTCGTCGGCAGCAGCAAAACGAGTGCCGATCTGCACTCCTTCAGCGCCAAGCGCCATCGCTGCCAGCATCCCTTTGCCCGAAGCGATGCCTCCTGCGGCAATCACTGGCAGGGTACATTGGGATACGACATGGGGAATCAATGTCAGGGTTGTTGTCTCTTCACGGCCATTGTGACCTCCTGCTTCAAATCCTTCGGCTACTACGGCATCACAGCCCGCTTCTTCGCACTTCCGGGCAAAAGCGGCGCTGCTGACAAGATGTACAACAATGATACCGTGTCCTTTCAGATAGGAGGTCCATTTCTTTGGGCTACCGGCAGAGGTGAATACGATCCGTACACCTTCCCGGACAATAAGCTCCATTAAACACTCGATTTCCGGATATAACAACGGTATGTTCACTCCCCACGGCTTATCGGTGGCTTGTTTCATTTTTTGAATATGTTCGGTCAATACTTCAGGATGCATTGAGCCTGCCCCCAGCAGCCCGAGTCCGCCACAATTGCTCACGGTGCTGGCCAACCGCCAACCGCTGCACCACACCATACCACCCTGGATGATGGGATACCGGATTCCTAAAAGTTTAGTTATTCTATTTGTCATTGTTATTATTCATTGGTTCATGCCAATTTCGCACAAAGTTATAAAAATAGCGGGACAAACTTGTTGTCCCGCATATTAAGCTTTATTTTATATCAGATTCGTTATTTTTTTATATTCGGCAATTCCAGTCCGTAGCCTTTTTTATTATCTACAAACTTTAAAATCAAACCAAGAATTAACGCAGCAATACCTAAACAGGCAAGCATTATAAGCGGATTCGTATAGTTGTACGAGGTAGCAGCCGCTTCGGGCGTCATGGTGCCGTCTTTCAACGCTTGTACGATTCCGGGATTTGACGCGTCTAAGATTTTGCCAATCAGTAAAGGGAACAGCCACAAACCGATATTCTGTATCCAGAAAATTAATGCATAAGCCGAGCCAATAACTTTATGGTCAACCAATTTTGGAACCGAAGGCCATAATGAAGCAGGAACTAATGAGAACGATGAACCAAGCACTAGAATTGTCAGATAAGCAACGACTACACCGCCGATAGCACTTCCTTTAAACAGAGGTAAAACAAAAGCAAATGTCAAATGGCAAGCAATTAACAAAATAGATCCGATCATCAGCATCGAAGCCGCTTTACCTTTAGTATCTACGTATTTGCCGAGGATCGGCGTAATACCTACTGCTAATAACGGAAATACTGCAAAAATTGTTTCTGCCGATTGGCGCATATAGCCCATATAACAGAATATAATCAAACATATTACTGATATTGCCAACAACGTAATTTTTGCTGTCTTTTTGGAGAAGTTACTTGCAAAAGCGGTAGCAGCTACAATCAACATGATTAAATATTGTATGATGGTGACTTTACTCGATGCCCAGAAAGAATCTGCCGGTACTTCCGTAAATGTCAAGTTGCATTGTAACATATTTACAGCATATTTCTGGAAAGGGAAAATGGCTGAATAATATAGCACACAAAGCAAAGCCACTAGCCAAAAGCCGCTACTCGAAAGGATTTTACCTATATCGCGAATTTTAAACGGATCATCTTTTTCTTCTGCCTCACCTGTTTGTGCATCCAATTTTTTGTCGATAAAGAAATAAACGATGAACATGATCAACGCAATCATCAGCAAAATTACACCAAAAGCAACAGAGCGGGAAACGTCAACGTGTCCGCCGAATTTTGCAAAAACGGGCGAAAAAATCATACAAGTGGCCACACCCAAGCGTGCCAACGCCATTTCCGAACCCATGGCAAGTGCTATTTCCCGGCCTTTGAACCATTTTACGATACCGCGTGAAACAGTAATTCCCGCCATTTCAACACCACAACCAAAAATCATAAAGCCCACAGAAGCGAATTTAGCAGAAGCAGGCATTCCCTTATAGAACGGCGAAATACCCAATTCTTCAAAACCAGGAATATAATTAAGATTATTGTTAAACCAAGTTTCTAAGCCTGTTCCTGAAAAGCTTGCTGTTACGGCATACCAATTTATTGACGCGCCGACAAGCATCACTACACCTGATAAAATAGCCGTAAAACGAACACCCATTTTATCCAAAATAATACCTGCAAAAATCAGGAAGAAAATAAAAACATTTAAAAATGTTTCCGAACCTTGCATGGTACCAAAAGCAGTCGAGTCCCAACCGCGGGTTGATTGCATCAAGTCTTTAATAGGCGAGAGTATATCCATAAAGATATAGGCGCAAAACATGGCAAATGCCAACAAAAGCAAAGCAGTCCAACGGGCTGCCGCGGAATCGCGCAGCGTGTGCAGTTTTTCAGTCATAGTATTTCCTTATTTTAAGTAGTAATATTATACTTAATCTATTATAATAATAAAATTGCAAATTACAGATTTGTAATCATCCCGACAGTTGTAGCAAAATAATATATTACACGCCCTATACACCGGAAAGAAGACCGTCAAAATTAGAATAAATAAATGATATTACAATAAAAACAGTTGAAAGATATGATCTTATTTTTTTGAAATACGGATGGGATAAGGCACAAGGAATTTAGATTTAGTGAGTTGAAAGTTGAGAGTTGGAAACAGCGGCAAGAAGTGTCTTATCACTCGTTAGAATTTATTTTGCCTCTCACTTTTTATCCTCTATATCATTTGTTTTTATTTTTAAAAATCCAGTGTAAAAGACCCATAAATACCAGTATGGAGGAAAACCAGATCAAAAAATGGGCGTATCCGATTTCTCTGTTTTTCGATAAAAGTACGACGCCTCCGATAAACATACCGGTTAACAGTAAAGCGTAAGCCAATCGCGATGCGAAGTTACGGATGCTTCGTTCGATCATCGCCGAATCATATAGTTTCAGTTCGTGCTTGATCTCGCCTTGCTTTAATTTGTAGAGTATTTCGCTGATATCCAACGGAGCATTCTTAAGTAACGTAGCATAACCCTTTAAAGCATGGTAAAAATCGCTGGCCAGTTTACGCGGAGAGAACCGGGTGAGCAGTAAATCTTTAGCATAAGGTATGATCAGTGTGGTAAACGGGATATTCGGGTCGAGCTTTTCGGCCACTTTCTGAATTGTGGCCAGAGATTTGGCCAACATAAATATTCCGGCGGGTATGCTGAGTTGGTATTTGGTAATCAGGTGGATACATTCCTGAATTAATAGAGCATAATTGAGTTTCTCAATAGGAACATGATCATATTGCCGGATCATCTGTTGGATATTAAATATCAGATCGTCCCGTTTTTCAAAGAAACGTACTCCGCATAGGGCTATCAGAGCATCTGCGATAGCTGTTGCATCGCGGTGTGCAAAACCTATCGACACATTGGCCAGAAAGTTCATGTCATGGGGACGGAGGCGTCCGACCATGCCGAAGTCAATGAAGGCAATCCGGTTGTCGGGTAAGATAAGCATATTACCGGCATGAGGGTCTGCATGGAAGAAACCCTCTTTCAGGATCATTGTCAGCAATGCATCGGCGCCGTTTCGTGCAATTTGTACCGGATTGTAACCGGCCGCCCTGAGCTGTACCGGATTATCGGGAGCCATTCCTTTTATACGCTCCATAATCAACAAGCGCTTTGTGGTGTATTGTGAATATACTCTGGGGATATATATATTGGGATTGTGTTCAAACATATCCTGAAAGCGGATGGTGTTGGCCGCTTCATTATAATAGTCCAATTCCTTAAGTATGCTTTCGCCGAACTCATCCACAACGCCGACGATATTTATAGCAGCCAGTTCAGGATACTCTTTGGCCAATTTTGTCGCCAGATAACGCATCAGATAAAGGTCCAGTCTTATTTTCTGGTCGATGTGCGGACGTCTCACTTTTACAATGACCTCGCTGTTGTCTTTTAATCGTCCCGTATAGACCTGCCCGATGGAAGCAGAGGCGATATTTTCGTTGTTGAATTCTGAAAATATTGTTTTAATTTCGGCTCCAAGTTCGCTTTCGATAAGCCGTATTGCTGACGGGTCGTCAAATGGCATAGCGCGGGATTGCAGTTTTTTCAGTTCAGTACGGAATCGTTCTGAGACCACATCGGGACGATCGGCAAGAATCTGTCCGAATTTAATGTAAGTTGGTCCGAGGTCTTCGATGGCAAGACGTAGACGTTCCTGTGTGGTATAGACTGGTTTGTGCTTCCGGATTCTACGTTTGCGAATACGTCTTCCGATATAGGTTTGACTGAATAGTTCGTTTACGCCATGCTTGATTAGGATAGAAAGAATCTGAAGTCCCCGGCCGACTTTAAGATATCCTGCATATACGCTGGTGATTTTCATCTTTTTCTCATTCTTTATTTTTCCTGTTCGTTGCCTTAAGTTTTTTGCTCTTTAACAAGGCGTTCAACGGTTTGTGTCAGTCTTTCAACCGTTTCGCTCAGTCGGTCTATCTTTCTATGTAATACATTATCTTCTTCCGGTCGTAATAGTTGCTCAATCAATAGTTGTTCATTCAAACCGTCCATAGCTGCTGCAATACGGCTACCGATATTCCTGGCAGAATCAGGGTCTTTACCGATTTTGTTTTCTATGATCTGAGCCACTTGGTCGATAAAGGCTTCCCGGTCGCTCAGCGATACGGTGATGGAGGCCCGTAATAACAGATTTAAAAGACTATTCATAATTAATTAAAATTAAGAATTAAGAGTGGAATGGAAGTCAATAAGCGGTAATACTATTCTTTTGTGCCTTCCTGCACTCACTTGTTAAACGTATCTTACTTTTTTTAGTTGCGGTGTTATTCTAAAAATCCCGATATCTTGCACTCTCTTTTTTTGCTTTTCGTGCGATATAACAAATACTAAAAATGTTGTCCGGATGTTTTTTTATTATTCATGAAAAGAATTACTTTTGGTGTCGGTATAAATGAAATAACGGACACAATCATAATCACCTTAAAATAAGGTTTTCTTAATCATTAAATAAATAAGGACATATGCAACAAGAGAATTCTACTCCTAATTCGCTTCCTGAAAATGCTTATCGGGAACTTGCTTCGGGTGAAGAATACAAACCTATGATGCCCGCAAATAGCAGGCCTAAGGAAATTACGCTTTACTCAGTGATTTTTGGTATTATTATGGCTATTATCTTTTCTGCTGCTGCTGCCTATCTGGGGTTAAAGGTAGGGCAGGTATTTGAAGCTGCTATCCCGATAGCAATTATTGCCGTGGGGGTAGGAACTCTTTCCAAACGTAAGAATATGCTGGGGCAGAATGTCATTATCCAGTCTATCGGAGCAAGCTCCGGAGTGATTGTGGCAGGAGCTATTTTTACATTACCGGCGCTCTACATTCTCGGACTGGATGCCAAATTTTATCAGATATTTCTTTCTTCACTTCTGGGAGGATTGTTGGGTATTCTGTTATTGATACCGTTCCGTAAATATTTTGTTAAGGACATGCATGGTAAGTATCCGTTTCCTGAAGCGACGGCAACGACCGAAGTGCTGGTATCGGGAGAGAAGAAAGGATCTCAAGCCAAACTGTTGGCAATAAGCGGATTGATAGGAGGACTATATGATTTTATTATCAGCACGTTCGGATGGTGGACAGAACAGGTGTCTACCCGTATTACCGATTGGGGAACGCTGATTGCCGATAAGGCTAAAGTAGTTTTCAAAATCAATACCGGTGCTGCGGTACTCGGATTGGGATATATCATCGGATTAAAATATGCTGCTATTATATGTGCGGGTTCTTTTACCGTGTGGTTTGTTTTGATTCCTTTTATCAGTCATTTTGCTGATGGTCAGACGATCGCTGTCGGAGAAGGGATCACGGCATTGATCCGGGATATGTCGCCGGAGGAAATATTCCGCCATTACGCCCGCCACATCGGGATCGGGGGTATCGCTATGGCAGGGATCATCGGTATTATCCGTTCTTCTAAAATTATCAAACAAGCACTTGGCCTGGCTGTTTCGGAATTGAAAGGTAAAAAAGGAGCAGCAGCAGAGACGGAGCGTACACAACGCGATCTTCCCATGAAGATGATTATGACGGGATTGCTTGCTACATTGATTACAACCTTTGTCTTCTTCCAGTTTGGTGTGCTTGGCAATATAACCCATACGGTTATCGCTATTGTGATCGTATTCATCGTATCGTTCCTGTTTACAACCGTAGCAGCCAATGCTATTGCAATCGTAGGTACCAATCCGGTATCCGGCATGACGTTGATGACGCTTATCCTGACCTCTTTGGTGTTGGTGAGCGCGGGCCTGAGCGGCACCAGCGGAATGACGGCAGCAATGATCATTGGAGGAGTGGTTTGTACGGCCCTTTCGATGGCTGGGGGATTTATTACCGACCTGAAAATCGGATATTGGTTGGGAACGACCCCGGCAAAGCAGGAAGGGTGGAAATTTTTAGGTACTGCCGTATCTGCAGCGACAGTGGCAGGGGTAATGATTATCCTGAACGATGCTTACGGATTTGTTGGGGAGAAGGCCTTGGTCGCTCCTCAGGCTAATGCGATGGCGGCTGTGATTAAACCGTTAATGGAGGGAGGAGCTACTCCGTGGATGTTGTATTTTGCCGGAGCCACATTTGCTTTAATATTGACAATGATAGGAGTGCCTGCTTTGGCATTTGCGCTGGGAATGTTTATTCCGCTAGATCTGAATACCCCGCTCTTGGTAGGTGGTTTGATCAGTTGGTATGTAGGAACACGTTCAAAAGACGGACAGATAAATAAAGCTCGCCGTGAACGCGGAACATTGATCGCATCCGGTTTCATTGCCGGCGGTGCGTTGATGGGGGTTATTAGTGCGGTGCTCAAATATGTCGGTATAGATTGGTTTGCCGAAACCTGGAGCAAAACTTCCGGAGCGGAAATATTGGCTATTGGAATGTATATAGCTATTATCCTTTATTTTATCGTGGATACATTGAAGGCAAAAGAGGAGTAAGATATAATAAAAGTGATATTTAAATTATAAGTTATGGAATTAAAAGATCGGTTTTTAAAATATGTCGGCTTTGATACACAGAGTGAGCCGGAGAGTGAGACATATCCTTCGACGGCCAAACAGCTTACGTTATTAAACCACTTGGTGGAGGAGATGATACATCTCGGATTGTCCGATGTAGAGATAGATTCCCACGGATACGCCATGGGTACAGTCCCGGCTACTCCGGGTTATGAGCATGTACCGGTGATCGGTTTCATAGCGCATGTGGATACCAGCCCCGATATGTCCGGCGCTAATGTCCGGCCTCAGATTATCGAACATTATAATGGGGAAGATATACGGTTGAATGAGCAATTGACCATGAAGACGGCTGATTTTCCGGAGCTTTCTCACTATAAGGGCCATACGTTGATTACAACTGACGGAACAACGCTTCTTGGCGCCGACGATAAGGCTGGAGTAGCGGAGATTATGGCGGCAGCCGAATATATGATGCAACATCCGGAATTTGTACATGGAAAGATTCGTATCGGTTTTACTCCCGATGAGGAAATTGGCAAAGGAGTTGACTTTTTTAAGGTCGAGAAATTCGGTGCGAAATTTGCTTATACTGTAGACGGAGGCTTTGAGGGAGAGTTGGAATATGAGAATTTTAATGCTGCCTCGGCTAAAATTGTCGTACAAGGGCGCAACATCCATCCCGGATATGCAAAAGACAAAATGATTAATGCTTTACAGGTTGTTGCCGACGTAAACGGATTGTTACCGGTTCAGCAACGTCCGGAATATACTGACGGTTATGAAGGTTTTTATCATCTGATCGGAATAAACGGGACGGTGGAAAGTGCAACCAGCGAATATATTATTCGTGACCATTCGTCTGAAAAATTTGAGACAAAGAAACAATATATCACTGAAATTGTTTCTTTGCTGACAAAGAAATATGGAGAGGGGGTTATAACATTAACTCTTAAAGATCAGTATTATAATATGCGGAAGATGGTAGAACCGTATCCGGAGGTGATTAATAAAGCCTTTAAAGCGATGACGGCTGCCGGAGTAAAACCGATTGTGCGTCCGATCCGCGGAGGTACTGACGGTGCTCGGCTCTCCTATATGGGACTTCCTTGTCCAAATCTGTTTACCGGCGGCATGAATTTCCACGGTAAATACGAATACTGTTCTTTGGATACCATGCAGAAGGCCGTGCAGACGATTCTTAATCTTGCCCGGCTCTGGACGGAATAAGGGAAAGAGGATAGGGTAGGAGGACAGAGAAAAGTGAAAATTGAAGGTGAACCTTCTCTTTCGATTTTCAACTTTCGGTTCTCAATTAATTTGATGATTTATGGAGTGGATGGAGGCTTTATTATGGGGTAACAGTGTTGCTCATTCGGTGTTGATCTTTGCTATTACAATCGCCGTAGGCATTATGCTTGGGAAGATTAAAATAGCCGGGATATCGTTAGGAGTGACATGGATACTCTTTGTTGGTATTTTTTTGAGCCATTACGGGATGCGTATAGAACCGGAAACGCTGCATTTCGTGAAAGAATTCGGGTTGATTTTATTTGTTTATTCTGTTGGTATGCAGGTTGGGCCCGGCTTTTTTTCCGCTTTTAAAAAAGAAGGAATAACACTGAATTTACTAGCTTGCATGATTGTGTTGTTGGGGGTACTGGCTACTTATATTATCCATGCGGTTACCGGCTTGCCGATTACAACTATGGTGGGCATCCTGTCGGGTGCCGTGACAAATACTCCCGGACTCGGTGCAGCTCAACAGGCGTATCATGATATGTTCGGAACCAATGAACCGACGATTGCATTAGGATATGCAGTGGCTTATCCTTTGGGGGTGATTGGGATTATTTTGTCTATTATTTCTTTTCGTTATATTTTCCGAATAAATTTTGAACAGGAGACCCATAAGATTCGTTCTATACAAAATAAGGAGGTGAAGGAGATTGTTGCGCTTTCGTTAATAGTGAAAAATCCGGCTTTATTTGATAAGGATATATTCGAAATCACCAGGATGATTGATCGTAGATTTGTGATTTCGAGAGTATATCATAGCCATGAGTGGTTGGAGATCGCCTCTTCCCAGACACAGATCAAGGAAGGAGACAAGTTGTATGTTGTGGTAGCATTGCAGGATGCCGATGCCGTTACGGCATTTATTGGGGAGAAGATCAATATGGAGATTGTCGAGTGGAATAAATTGGACAATCAGTTGGTATCCCGCCGTATTATGATCACCCGTTCGGGTATTAACGGCAGAACACTCCGCCAATTGAACCTGCGTAAAAATTTCGGAGTAAATATTACCCGGGTGAATCGTGCCGGAGTAGAGTTGGTTGCAGGTGCGGATTTGCAATTACACATGGGCGACCGGGTAACGGTTGTGGGTAACGAATTAGCAGTTGATAATGTTACCAAAATATTAGGTAATTCGATTCGCCGTTTACGTGAACCTAATCTGATTCCGATATTTTTGGGTATATTCCTGGGAGTTCTGCTTGGTAGTATCCCTTTTGTTTTTCCGGGTATTCCACAGCCAGTGAAATTAGGGTTGGCCGGAGGGCCATTGCTCGTCGCTATTTTGATCAGCCGGTTCGGACCGAAATATAAATTGGTGACTTATACTACGACAAGCGCCAACCTAATGCTTCGGGAAATCGGCATTTCATTGTTTCTGGCAGCAGTGGGCTTAGGGGCCGGTGAAGGTTTTATCTCTACTATTGTAGAAGGCGGGGGATACGTATGGATCGGATATGGAGTGATCATTACTGTTGTTCCGTTGCTTATTGTCGGATTAATTGCCCGATTGGTTTATCACATCAACTACTTTACATTGATGGGATTGCTTGCCGGCAGTACGACTGATCCGCCGGCTTTGGCTTATGCAAATTCAAGTACCGACAATGATCTGCCGGCAGTAGGGTATGCGACTGTCTATCCGTTGACAATGTTTTTGCGGGTATTGACTGCGCAGTTGCTGATATTATTTTTATGCACCTAAAAGATTGCAGATGTTGAATTAATTTTCAACGTTCAACGTTCAATTTTCAACTAAATAGAGATGAGTTTCGGTATAGCAGATTTAAGTATTATTCCGATGCGTGCGGAGAGATCGGAAAGAAGCGAGATGGTTTCGCAGATTTTGTTCGGTGAGATGTATCAGGTACTGGATAAAGATGAGAAGTGGGTTTATGTCCGGTTGATACACGACGGTTACGAGGGATGGATAGACCGGAAGATGTATTTCCCGGTGTCGGAGGAGTATGTTGTGCAATATCGTTCGGAAACTCCGGTGATCACAACGGAGGTATTTAATATTGTGATAAAAGAGGGGGATTATGGGAATAAGTTGATTGTTGCGGGAAGTGTATTGCCTTTTTTTGATGCCGAAACCAAAAAGATGGCAATAGGTGATTCCTGCTATACACTGGCTACCAAAATGAAAGAGGTGGGAATGGATAGCCTTAGATTTCTGATTACAGAGTATACCTTGATGTATTATAATACACCGTATTTGTGGGGAGGACGTTCATCTTACGGTATCGATTGCTCCGGATTGGCGCAGATTGTTTACCGGATGGCAGGGATAGATATTCCACGCGATGCTTCGCAGCAAGTACTCGGCGGACAAGACCTTTCATTCGTCGAAGAGGCTTTGCCTGGGGATCTTGCTTTCTTTGGCGATGATGCGGGAGGGATAACGCATGTCGGTATCTTATGGGAGCATAACCGGATCATTCACGCTTCGGGGCGGGTCCGGGTAGACAGAGTTGACCATCAGGGTATTTTCAATGAAGAATTAAAACGTTATACACATAATCTGAAAGCGATCAAACGGATTATAAATGATTAGAACGATTCTCTCACCGGAAGAATTGCATTTCCATTCTCATGGAACAAACGGTAGTGGGAAATGGAATGATTATAGTAAGGCTTGCCCAAAAAATATGCATAAAATATAAAAAGCTCATTGTAACATCCGTTATTTTTTCCTTCTTATCAATACAAGTTATTTTTGGGAAGGTAGTGGAATTCCTAACTAAATCCGCACAAATAGTTAAGCACTTTTTGCATTTAGTTTCCAGAATTCATCTATTGTCATATTATTCAGAGCTTTGTGGCGTCTGATTTTATTATACCAGATTTCTATGTACTCGAAGATCTCTA
>JAVBLD010000052.1:0-38823 GCA_031553705.1 Marinifilaceae bacterium
ATCTGTTTTTATATCAAGCCCGCTATTGCAGATGCTCAACATTATTTAATAGGTAAAAATATTCTTTTTGTTTATATCTCTTATATCGATAAACACCCATTCTTTAAGGAAGTAGAAAAATACTACCAAGAGATATCCAATTCGAAGAAATGATATCTGACTGTAGGAATTGAATGAGATTTTAGAGGATGTCTAAAAATTTGGACATCTTCTTCAACAGGGTCGAGGTCAGGTACAGTGTTCCGGGAAATACCCATACAAACATCGCTTCGACCATGCCCATCGAATCTTTATTTATATGGACAAAATCACCGGTGGTCTCCGGACGGCGCATGTCGATCGGTACTTCATTGTCGGACATCCCATAAACGAGCCCGTAACGACCGTGTAGTTCGATGCCGGCATATTGCGCCGGCTTGTACTGATCTCTCCGTTGTTGATGCAATTGGTGTCTCAGAGCTGCGGGTGAATATAAAGTTACTGTCATTTTCTATCATAATAAAAATTGCTTATTTTCGCAATTTTCTTTTGAAATGCCAGAATATTAAATCGGAAATTTATCTTATGCTGAAAAAACAAATCTCTATGGCTGCATTTCCAGACACCAAACCACATTACGATATACTTGATGGGTTGCGAGGAGTGGCAGCTATCACGGTTGTATGTTTCCACATATTTGAAGCTTATGCGACTAGTCATTTAGATCAAAGTATCAATCATGGTTATTTAGCAGTCGATTTTTTCTTCATATTGTCAGGATTTGTTGTGGGTTACGCTTATGACAATCGTTGGGGAACAATGAAAACAAAAGACTTCGTCAAACGCAGAATTATACGCCTGCATCCGATGGTTGTGATGGGAGCTGTCATAGGGGCAATTATGTTCTATTCTCAAGGTTGTTCCGTATGGGATGTATCGAAAGTGACTGTCATAGCTTTGTTTATCGCCACATTTCTTAACATACTGTTGATCCCGGCTACTCCCGGAAACGAAATTCGAGGTGTGGGGGAAATGTTTCCTTTGAATGGCCCGAGTTGGTCTTTATTTTTTGAGTATATAGGTAACATTCTCTATGCTTTGTTCATACGCAAATTTTCTACCAAAGCTCTTGCGGTGTTAGTCTTTGTTGCCGGATGCGGCTTGGCGGCATTTGCCATATTGGGGCCGTTAGGTGATATATGTGTCGGATTTTCACTGACCGGGACAGAATTCACTGGAGGATCCTTGCGGTTGTTATTTTCATTTTCTGCCGGATTGCTCCTTTCCCGTGTGTTCAAACCTGCCAATGTAAAGGGAGCTTTTTGGATATGTAGCCTGATTACCGTTGCCCTCTTGGCCGTACCACGCATAGGTGGAGCTGAATATTTATGGATGAACGGGGTATATGATACTGTGTGCTGTGTTGTGTTTTTTCCGTTTCTTGTCTATCTTGGGGCTTCGGGAAAAAGTACCGATAGGTATACAACTCGGATATGCAAATTCTTAGGAGACATTTCTTATCCTTTGTATATGGTACATTACCCTTTTATTTATCTGTATTATGCTTGGGTAAAAAATGATAATCTCACATTTCAGGAATCATTGCCCGGCGCAATGGGAGTTGTTATAGGAAGCATTATCTTAGCTTATATTTGTTTGAAATTTTATGATATACCGGTGCGGAGATATTTGACGAACCGATTTTTAAAGCCCAAAAACAATATGTAACCTTGAGAGTATACAACTGGGCAGATGATTCACAATAAAGTTCAGTCTTTGCAATAGAGATATTCTATAAAATGGATAATCATCTAAGTTTGTGCCGGGGAAAGATCTTTTATTGTAATCAACAAATATGGTGGGTTTTATGAATCAGTCATCGCTCTTTTTGTATATTTGCGATCGAATGGGAGGTGAGATGCGGGATATTTTAATGGAAAATAGAACATTGAAAATGGAAAGTCGGTTTAAAAGTCAGATCCAACTTCCGTAATTTCTGAAATCTGCGTGCATCTGTAAACGGTCTGTATATTAGTATAAAAACTCGAAGTATATGAAAGGACATTCATGGTTTCATGCTATGGCTCTTTTCGCGGTGATCGTATGGGGGACGACTTTTGTGTCGACAAAGGTATTGTTGAATACCGGGTTGACGCCGGCGGAGATTATGCTATACCGTTTCCTGGTCGCTTATGTAATGTTGTTTCCATTTACATGTAAGCAATTATGGGCCAGAAGCATAAAAGACGAATTGATGTTTGTCGGCCTGGGAATTACCGGAGGTTCGTTGTATTTTGTGACGGAAAATATCGCTTTAGATTATACATTGGCATCGAATGTGTCGATTCTTCTATCTGCCGCTCCGATTTTTACAGCGATCTTGTCGCGTATATTTTTAAAGGACGAGCGTTTGAAACGGTCGTTATTGTGGGGGTCTTTTGTGGCATTGGCAGGGGTGGCAATGGTCGTATTTAACGGACGATTTGTACTGAAGATCGAACCTGTTGGCGACTTGTTGACGCTTACGGCGGCATTATCATGGGGATTCTATACTGTAATTCTAAAAAAACTGGACCGGCATTACGATATTCTTTTTATCACCCGGAAAGTGTTTTTTTACGGCCTGATGACCTTGTTGCCAGTGTTCTATTACACTCCGTTAAACCTGAATGTTCCATTGCTGCTTACCCCTGTAGTTTTGGGCAATCTCCTGTTTTTAGGAATCATTGCCTCTTTTGTATGTTTTATCCTGTGGAATAAGGCTGTAAAAGAGTTAGGGGGAGTACGCGCCAGCAACTATATTTATCTCGGCCCTTTGGTTACCCTGATTACGGCAGCTATTTTATTGCACGAGCAAATCACTGCCATTGCAATTTTTGGAGCAATATTGATTGTTGGAGGAGTTTATTTTGCAGAGAGAGGGATTCCGCTGAAAATCAAGGGATGGTTCAAGAATAAAAAGAAATAAAGAGAATTGTGGGGAACAGAATAAAAGAGCAATGATGCTTCTGTTTATTCTTGCCGGAATTTTTAATTCTTTATGCTGTATTTTTTAACTATTCATTAAAATACAGGCGGTTATAAGATTTGAATTTGTCAACAATTATTTTGGATTACTTAATTTGCATTAATAATTAAATTATTTGTATTTTAGCGGAGTGTTTCGTTAATGATTAATTGTTAGTAGATTAATCAATCATTAAGGCGGATCATTCAGATGAGATATCAGGAAGAGCGGATTTCCTCTCTTGTTTCTTTAGTTATAATTAGAAAAAGCAGATAAAGATGGGATTACTCGGACTATTTGGGAAGAATAAAAAAGAGAGCCTGGATAAAGGGTTAGAGAAGACCAAGGAGAGTGTATTTAAGCAGTTGGCGAGGGTTGTTGTCGGAAAATCCAAAATAGACGAGGAAGTACTGGACGATCTTGAGGAGGCGTTGATTTCTTCGGATGTAGGGGTGAGTACAACGCTCCGTATTATAGAACGGATCGAGGCGCGGGTGCAGCGGGATAAGTATATGAATGCGGATGAGTTGAACCGGGTATTGAAAGAGGAGATTGTCGGATTGCTGAAAGAGAACGAGGTAAACGATAGCGATCGTTTCGAACTTCCGGAAGGTGGTGTACCGTATGTAATCATGGTGGTGGGAGTGAATGGGGTTGGAAAGACGACCACGATCGGTAAACTGGCCTATAAGTTTAAGAATGCAGGAAAAAAAGTCATATTGGGAGCTGCCGACACATTTCGGGCAGCAGCAGTAGAGCAGCTAGTCATCTGGTCAGAGCGGGTCGGTGTGCCCATTGTAAAACAAAGTATGGGAGCCGACCCTGCCTCTGTTGCTTATGATACGTTGAGTAAAGCTAAGGCGGATAAAGCGGATGTAGTGATTATCGATACCGCCGGACGTTTGCATAATAAGATCAACCTGATGAATGAGCTGACCAAGATTAAACAGGTGATGAAAAAGGTGATCCCGGATGCTCCGCATGAAGTCCTGCTGGTGTTGGACGGTTCTACCGGGCAGAATGCCTACGAGCAGGCCAAGCAGTTTTCATTGGCGACGGAGGTAACCTCTCTGGTAATCACAAAGCTTGACGGGACAGCAAAGGGTGGCGTAGTAATCGGTATTTCCGACCAGTTTAAGATTCCTGTAAAATATATCGGCATAGGAGAGAAAATAGATGATTTGCAGGTATTCGACCGGGAGGCGTTTGTTGACTCGATCTTTAGCTAGTTGCGACAGTGGCAAGGGGCAGGGAATAAGGTTCAAAATAAAAGGAGGTAAGTGATAATCGATGATGAAGAGGATTTTATTTGTCTGTTTGGGAAATATTTGTCGTTCGCCGGCAGCGGAGGGGATCATGAGGACGCTTTTGGAGCAGGAAGAGCGGAGCGAAGAGTTTGAGATTGATTCGGCCGGAACGTACGGCGGACATGCCGGGGAGTTACCGGATGCCCGGATGCGGGTACATGCTGCCCGGAGAGGATATATACTTGACAGTCGGTCGAGAAAGTTTTATCCGGAAGCCGATTTTCCGAAATTTGATTTGATTATCGCAATGGATGATCAGAATATAGCCGATTTAAAACGATTGGCAAAGAGTAATGAAGAGCGGGGTAAAATCCGTAAAATGACTGATTTCTGTCTGACGATGGGACATCACCGGAATGTTCCCGATCCCTATTATCGGGGTGAAGAAGGTTTTGAACTGGTGTTGGATATATTGGAAGACGGGGTGCGGGGAATTTTACTATTATAGATGATTGAATAAAAGTTGTTCTCAATTCTTAATCCGGTTTCGTTGTCCTGATTTCCCGTCGCTATCCGTAATATTCAAGAAAACATGACATTGCGTCCATTCCTGAGAAAATTCCATTTTTCACTTTCCACTTTCCATTTTTCACTAAATAAGTGGTGGGTAGGAGGATTTTTTCTGTTTTTTTCTTTCCTTTTCTTTTGGTTCATACTTCCGGCGCGATTGTTTGACGCTTCTTATTCGACGGTTTTGTTAGACCGGGGGGATGAGGTGCTGGGAGTTATGGTGGCGGCGGATGAGCAGCTGCGGTTCGAAGAGGTGAAAGAGTTGCCTGCAAAATATGTGATGGCGGCGATGACATTTGAAGACAAGCGTTTTCTGATGCATCACGGGGTCGATTGGCTGGCTTTTGGGAGGGCTTGCGGCCAGAATCTGTCATCCGGGCGGGTTGTCAGTGGAGGAAGTACTCTGTCGATGCAGGTGATCCGTCTTTCACGGGGAAATCCTCCCCGTACCATTCCTGAAAAATGCCGGGAAATGCTGCAGGCTTTGCGGTTGGAGCAAAGTTATTCCAAACGGGAAATCCTATGCCTGTATGCTTCACATGCACCTTTCGGGGGTAATCTTGTGGGGATTCGGGCGGCAGCGCTTAAATATTTCAATCGTCGCCCTGAACAATTGAGCTGGGCGGAAGCTTCACTGCTTGCTGTACTGCCGAATGCTCCTTCTTTGATTTTTCCGGGGAAAAATAACGATCTGCTGAAACGCAAACGGGATGGGCTTTTGAAAAAGTTATATGAAGAAAGAATTATGTCGTATGACGATTATTGCCTGGCTTTGACGGAGCCTTTGCCCGACAGAATGTATGAAACGTCTTGCATAACTCCTCATTTGCTATCCCGTGCTTATCAGGAGCGGAGGGGAAAAGTCAGCCGGTCGTTTATCGACCTGAATCTGCAGGCCAGGGTAAATGAGATTGTTGAACGCCATACCGGTCTTTTAAGTCATAATTATATTTATAATGCGGCGGTATTAGTGGCGCATATACCCACCGGCGAGGTACGGGCGTATGTCGGTAATGCACCTGCTTGTCCGGGAAGCCGGGGAAATGATGTCGATATTATTCGCTCAGTACGCAGTTCCGGGAGTATACTGAAACCGGCGCTTTACGCCTTGATGCAGCAGGATGGCGCTTTATTGCCTCAAACGCTTGTCCCGGATGTTCCATCCCGTTTCGGAGGATACATGCCCTCGAATTTTAACCGCGATTTTCAAGGGGTAGTACCTGCTGCGCAAGCATTGTCGCAGTCATTGAACATTCCTTTTGTGCGGATGTTGAAAGAGTATAGTTACGAGCGGTTTTATGACGAATTGAAATTGTTGGGCATTACTACCCTGACTCAGAGTGCCGACCATTACGGGTTGAGTCTGATACTCGGAGGGGCGGAGGTCTCTTTATGGGATTTGTGTAATATGTACGGCGGTATGGCTGCCGTATTGAGACACTATAGCCAGAACGACGGGAAATACTACGACGGAGAGTATTCCAATTTAAAAGTGTGGGCTTCCGGCGGTGCAATTGCACCGCGAAAAGAGATCCGGCGGGGACCGTTAAGTGCGGCGGCAATCTGGCATACGGTCAAAGCGCTGCAGAGCGTGGAGCGTCCGGAGATGGAGTCCGGATGGAAGAACTTTGCTTCTAATATTGATCTGGCATGGAAAACCGGAACCAGTTTTGGTTTCCGGGATGCCTGGGCAGTCGGGGTGAATACGGAATGGGTGGTTGGTGTGTGGGTCGGTAATGCGGATGGAGAAGGACGTCCGGGATTGGTAGGGGTGCGGACGGCTGCACCGATTCTGTTTGAGGTGGCCGCACTATTGCATGTAGATCATCCGTTTTACGAACCGGTGGAAGAGATGCGGGAGGTCGTTATATGTAAAAAAAGCGGTTATAGGGCTTCGACTATATGTGACCAGACGGATACGGTCAGGGTATGTGAGGCCGGCATAAAAACGGGCGCCTGCCCTTATCATCGATATATTCATCTGGATGCTACCGGACAATGGCGGGTGAATGCTTTGTGCGAACCGGTATATCAAATGCAGACCGTACCGTGGTTTATCCTTACGCCGGTGCAGGAGTGGTATTATTGCCGCGCCCATTCAGGTTACAAAAAATTGCCTCCCTACCGTCAGGACTGCCTTCGCGATCCCGAAGACGTAATGGAGATGATTTATCCCGAACGGAATCCCCGTGTTTTTATTCCCCGGGATTTCGGCGGAAAGGAGGGAAGTGTTATTTTCGAGGCCGCCCATCGTGTGGCCGGCGCCGAAATATATTGGCATGTGGATGATATGTACCTCGGTAAAACCCATTATGTACATCAAATCGAAGTTAGTATTACCGAAGGAGTCCATGTGTTGACCCTTGTCGACGGTGACGGTAATACATTGAAGCAAACTTTCCGGGTGGTAGGAAAGTAATTTTTTCGTAGTACCCTGTGGTTGCTATCCGTTTCAAAATCCGTAATTTAGAGTTTATAATTTCCGTATCTCTCCTTCTCTATCTGTGTCCGATCGTGAAAAAAGCAGAAACCTATAAAGGGTATTTTTAGTATATATAACCATATAGGAGTTCTAAGACCATGTTTTATACAAACTAAACTAGACGAATATGGGGTATAAATTATTGTCCACATGGATAATATTGTTGATGTCCGCATTTGCTTTTGCACAGGAAGGCATTACGATATTAGGAAATGTTACGGAAAAAGAGACGGGGGAGTCGATCATTGGGGCCACCGTCATGATTAAAGGCACAACCAGGGGAACTGTGACGGATGCTGGTGGATATTTTACGTTAACAAATGTGCCGGTAGATGCGGTTTTGTCTTTCAGCTTTATCGGGAAAAAGGCTTTGGATGTTCCGGTGAATGGGCGAACAACGATCAACGTTACATTGGAGATCGATTTAAAGATGATGGATGAGGTGGTGGTTATCGGCTATGGAGTACTGCGTAAATCCGATTTAACCGGGGCAGTGGGATCTGTAAAGAGCGCCGATTTGCAAAAAGTGGAAACGGCTAATGTCGCCAATGCGCTACAAGGTAAAGTATCCGGTGTTATGGTGGCTTCTTATGGAGCTCCGGGAAGTAGCCCTGAGGTGAAAATCCGCGGTATTGGGACCACCAACGATAGTAGTCCGCTCTATGTGGTGGACGGTATGTTTACCAATGATATCTCTTTTTTAAACAGTCATGATGTCCAGTCAATGGAGGTATTGAAGGATGCTTCGGCCACCGCCATTTACGGTTCGAGGGGGGCCAACGGAGTGATTCTTGTTACTACCAAGCGGGGGGTAAAGGGGAAAACTACGGTTAACTTTTCCGGAAGCGCAGGTTTGCAGTTTGCCAGCAAACGGTTGGAAATGGTGAATGCAACCCAATATGCGGAGCTGTTGAATGAGGCACAGGTCAATTCGGGTGGTGCTATCGTGTATCCCGACCCGTCGGCGTTGGGAAAAGGAACGAACTGGTTTGACGAGATCTTCAGAACGGCTTATATCGGAGATTACCAGGTCGGCGTAAGCGGAGGATCGGATAAGACCGTTTATAATTTAAGCATCGGCCTTTTTCAACAGGATGGAGTGATCAAGGATAACCGGTATCAGCGGTTGACTATCCGGTTGAATAACGATTATCAGATGGCCGAAAAAGTAAGTCTAGGCCATAATATCACAGCTGCATTTGATCGCCGCGTGGATGAAAACCTGGATGTGGTGGGGCAGGCATATCGGTTGAGCCCGGTGATTACTCCTTACGACTCGAACGGGAATTTTTCCGATTCGCAGAACTCTTCTACCGGAAATCCGCTGGCCACTATTGCCTATTGGAATAACGATCTTTGGAGGGATCGTGTCAATGGCACGGCTTATTTGAATTGGAATATCATCGAAGGATTGAACTTTAAGATCAGCTACGGCATCGATTATATATTCCGCCGGGAACGCACGTTTACTCCAGAGTTTGAAGTGTCATCCACTCAAAAGAATGAAACAAACAACCTGACCAAAAAATGGGAACGGGAGTTCACCTGGCTATGGGAAAATACGGCGACATATGATCTGGCTTTTGAAGAAAAGCACAGGATTAACCTGTTGGGTGGGGTAACCCTGCAAAAGCATAAGTTTGAACTATTAAGCGGATATGGTGCCGATTTCTTTTCGGAGGATGAGAATTACTGGTATCTGGACCAGTCTGCCAAAGATACCCGCACCAACAATAATAACGGTTATACGGAAACAATTGTCTCTTTCCTGTTCCGTAGCAACTATTCTTACCTGAACAAATATCTGTTTACCTTTTCGTTGCGTGCCGACGGTTCGTCGAAGTTCGGGCCGGACAACCGGTGGGGGGTGTTTCCTTCTCTTGCTGCCGGTTGGAGATTACTAGAAGAGCCCTGGATGAAGGATCGTTTTGCCTGGCTGAACAACCTGAAATTGCGTGCCAGCTGGGGACAGATCGGTAATGACAAGATCGGTAATTATAAGTATTATGCCCTGGCCAATATCGACCCGGCGTATGATGCTGTATTCAACGGCATTTACCAGAGTGGGGGAACCGTGACTTCATTGTATAATAAGTCGGTACATTGGGAACGGTCGGAGCAATATGACATCGGTCTTGATTTATCGGTGCTGAATGAGCGTCTTTCATTGGAGTTCGACTATTACAACCGGTTAACGAAGGATATGCTGGTTGTCGTGGATGTCCCCGGAGCGGTAGGATTATCTCCGGTAGAAACCAATATCGGGTCGGTACGGAACCGGGGGGTTGATTTTACTATCACCTGGAAGCAAATGGTGAATGATTTTGATTATTCGGTCCGTTTTACTGGTACGTCGATCAATAATAAGGTAATCGATCTGGGAGGAAAAAAGATACCGAAGGGAGATATCGGTAGCGGCAGATCGGTGTCGCTGACCGAGGAAGGTATTTCGATCGGCCATTTTTATGGCTATAAAGCGATCGGACTTTTCCAGTCGACGCAACAGATTGCCGATTATGATGCGAGAGCCGCGCAGTTGTCCGGCAACTCGGGCCAGAAATATCAGAATAATGTAGCGCCGGGAGATCTGCTCTATGAGGATATCGACGGAAACGGCTATATTGATGATAGAGACCGGACCAACCTCGGAAGCCCTATTCCGAAATTCATTATGGGACTCGGGTTTACCGGTGCCTGGAAAAACTTTGATTTTTCGATTGATTTCCAAGGAAATTTCGGAAATAAGATATACAATGCTAAACAGAATATAAGGTTTTCCGGATCGGATAACTGGGATGATTCGTTCCTCGGACGCTGGAGGCCGGATCACACCAATACGGATATTCCGCGTATGACCTTTGATGGAAATAACTATTTGGTATCCAGTAGATATGTGGAAAATGGTTCGTATTTTAAACTACAGGATATAGAAATCGGATATTCTCTTCCTTCGACGACAGTACAAAAGATACGGTTGCAGAAAGTACGGTTCTTCCTGTCCGGAAATAATGTTTTCTACATTACCAAGTATAACGGATTTACGCCTGAGATTTTCGGAAGTCCTCTGGAAGCCGGTATTGACAAGAACATTTATCCGGTGACATCCAGTTATCGTTTTGGAGTGCATATTACACTATAGGTTTGAATGGAATGAAAAAATCACTTTCAACTTTCAATAATTTACGTATGAAAAGGATTATCTATATAATAGGATTGGCAGCTTTAGTAGGGTGTTCCGATTTTCTGGGACAGCAGCCTCAGGGAAAGCTGACGCAGGATGTGTTCTTTGGAGAGGAGAAGGGTGTTGCGATGGGGGTGAATGCAATTTATTCGAATCTCCGGAAATGGGACCAGCTCGGATTTCCATGGTTTATAATTACCGAGCTGCCCGGTGATAACAGTGATCCGGGTAGCGAGCTTTCTGACGGCGGTACCGCCAGTATGTACCGGGTGAATAATTTTACGTTTGATGCCGGGCTTGGTGAGTTGAATAACTGGTGGACAGGGAATTACAACGGGGTTGCCAATTGCAATATGGTGTTGGACAATATGGGGGGATTGGCCGACAGTCCGAACAAAGTTAAATATACGGCGCAGGCGCTGTTTTTCCGCGGCTTTTTCTATTTTAACCTGGTGCGGGCTTTCGGTGGCGTGCCTTTGATGCTGCATGTGCCTCAGCCGGATGAGTACAATCTGCCCCGGAATACCGAAGAGGAGGTTTATGCGGCGATTATCAGCGATCTGACTTATGCGGCCAGTAACCTTCCGGTTCGTAGCGAGTGGGGAGCTTCGGAAGCCGGGCGTGTTTCGAAAGGGACGGCAGAGGGATTGCTGGCAAAGGTCTACTTGTTCCATAATCAGCCCGACAGCGCTTTCAAATATGCCGGACGGGTGGTTGCCCGGGGTGAATATGACCTGCATGCCGACTACCGGGATCTGTTTAGCCCGAATTCTCTCTATTCTGTGGAAGTTATGCTGGGCGACCAGTTTCTGTGGCAACCTTCCCGCGATGACGCTTCGGAATATGTGAAATGGCAAGGGGTCCGACAACAGTTCGGGTGGGGATATATGGCGCCGACGGCAAGTCTGGCTGCCGGTTATGAAACCGGAGATCCGCGCCGGGAAGCTACGATTTTTTTCGACGGGGATTCGGTGCCGGGATGGCCGAAATTTAGTTTTGCTCCCACATTATCCCCCCGTGCGAACCATAAAACAATCTGGCCGGTCAGTTTCTGGAATGCGGGAGATTTTGCCAGGACGAACGCTCATCTCTATTTTTTGCGTTTTGCTGATGTGTTGTTGATTTATGCAGAGGCAGCAAATGAGATCGGGGAGACGGCCATTGCATTGTCGAACTTGGAACGGGTACGTGTCCGGGCGCGCAATTCGGCTGCGACTCCGGGGGTTTTGCCGCAGGTTACCGAAACAAACAAGGAGTTGCTGCGTAATATTATCTGGAACGAACGTCGTGTCGAGCTGGCTTTGGAGGGACATCGTTTCTTCGATTTGATCCGCGCTAATAAGATCGTGCCGGGATACGCTTTGACTGCATTGCAGGCCGATAATCCGGCGACCAGTTTCGATCCGGCCCGCAATAGCCTGTTTCCGATACCGCAAACACAGATTGATATTTCGAATGGGGTGTTGAAGCAAAACGAATAGAATACAGGAAAAAAGTTAAAATATAATGGATATGGAAAAATAGATAAATTACTTGCTATCGTTTGTGATATAAGGATAAAATGGTTTGTAGGACCGGGAATTTTTATCACTCGCTTGGGAGTAGATATATCGTGTAGTGAATTTATCCGCCTGAAAGGCATTTATTGCAATCATAGTGAGTATTTATCTATTTATTGGTGGATTGAATTTTTTGTGGGATAATTTGAGTTTGTTGCTTGTAGAGCCTTTCTCAATATGTAGTGAACATTTTATGAAGAATATATTGTTTTTTTCTTTTTTAGTTCTCTTTTTAGCTTGTTCAAAAGCTGGAAATGATGATGAGTTACTGACAACCATACAGAAGCAGACATTTCGGTATTTTTGGGATTTCGGACATCCGGTGAGCGGACTGGCGCGGGAGCGCAGTAATACGGAGCATTACGGACATGAGGTAGTGACAACCGGCGGGTCGGGTTTTGGAGTGATGGCTATTATTGTCGGTATTGAACGGAAATTTATTACTTATGCCCAGGGAGTGGACAGGGTATTGAAGATTGTGAGTTTTCTGGCATATCAGGCAGACCGTTATCATGGCGTATGGCCTCATTGGATAAATGGAGAGACGGGAAAGACCATTTCCTTTAGTCAAAAAGACAATGGAGCTGATTTGGTGGAGACTGCTTTTATGTTTCAGGGATTGCTTGCGGCACATCAATATTTTTCAGGAGATACGGAAGAGGAGAAACAGGTTCGCAGCCGGATTGATAAGTTGTGGCGTGAAGCGGAGTGGAGCTGGTTTACCAAAGGGGGAGAACCGGTACTTTACTGGCACTGGTCGCCTGATTATGGTTGGGAGATGAATCATCGGATCCGGGGATATAATGAATGCCATATTGCCTATATATTGGCCGCTGCTTCGCCTACCTGGCCAATAGATAAGGTCGTCTACGATATCGGATGGGCGGGAGCTCCGGCGTTTAAGAACGGAAAGTCATTTTATGGTATCACGTTGCCGCTGGGGCCTGATTCCGGAGGTCCGCTCTTTTGGGCCCACTATTCGTACTTAGGGCTTGATCCGCGTGGCTTACAGGATGAATATGCAAACTATTGGGAGCAAAATATGAACTATACGTTAATCAACCGGCAGTATTGTATCACAAATCCTTTCAATTATGAAGGTTATGGCGAGAAATGCTGGGGGCTGACGGCAAGTGACGGAGATCGAGGATATTCCGCTCATTCGCCGCGAAATGATCGCGGAGTGATTGCTCCTACGGCAGCTCTCTCTTCATTTCCTTATACTCCGGAGTATTCTATGGAAGTGTTGAAATACCTCTATTATGAATTGGGGGATAAGATGTGGGGAGAATATGGTTTTAAGGATGCTTTTAATATCGGGGCCGGTTGGTATGCCGATAGTTATCTGGCGATTGATCAGGGACCGATTATTATCATGATTGAAAATTATCGTACCGGGTTGCTTTGGAAGCTTTTTATGAGCCATCCGGATGTAAAGCAGGGACTAAGTAGATTAGGAATAAAGAACTGAAGGTTTAATTTTCGATTTTCAAAATTTGTATATGAAGCTGGTACAATTGGGAATAGTATTGATTTGTCTGTTGATCTTGGCGGGATGCCGGCAGAAGGTGACAACAGCAGGCTGGAAAAGTTATAGCGGGGATGCGACGATAGAACGGAAGGTGGATTCGCTTTTGACGTTAATGACTTTGGAGGAGAAGATCGGACAGATGACGCAATTTTCTGCCGATTGGGATCTGACCGGTCCGGTGATCAAGAACGATCTGGAGCCTTATCTGAAAAAAGGTTTGGTGGGAAGTATATTTAATGCAGTGACGGTCGGCGGGGTACGGAGATTGCAGGAGATAGCGCTGGCCGAATCGCGTTTGAAGATACCGGTGCTTTTCGGATATGATGTGATACACGGTTTTCGTACGATCTTTCCGATTCCGTTGGCCGAGTCCTGTTCATGGGATCTGGATTTAATGGAAACAACGGCGGCTGTTGCGGCGGAAGAGGCAGCTGCTGAAGGAATTAACTGGACATTTGCCCCGATGGTGGATGTGACCCGTGACCCGCGTTGGGGCCGAGTGATGGAGGGGGCTGGCGAGGATCCGTTTTTGGGGAGTCTGATCGCTGTTGCCCGTGTCCGGGGAT
This sequence comes from Marinifilaceae bacterium, assembly GCA_031553705.1. Classification (GTDB taxonomy): domain Bacteria; phylum Bacteroidota; class Bacteroidia; order Bacteroidales; family Marinifilaceae; genus JAVBLD01. The sequence goes on from JAVBLD010000052.1 coordinate 14,123, forward strand.
TCCAGGGAGAGTCTTGGCAGGATCTCAAAAGCATCAGTAAAGTATTGGCCTGTGCGAAACATTTTGTTGCTTATGGGGCTGCGGAAGGCGGCCGCGATTACAATACGGCGGATGTTTCGCTCCGGACACTTTATGAGACCTATTTCCCTCCGTTTAAAGCGGCCAGGGATGCTGGAGTTGCTACCTTTATGACCTCATTCAACGAAGTCAATGGCATACCTGCTACCGCCAATTCGTTTTTGTATACCGATGTCTTGCGGAAGCAGTGGGATTTCAGGGGTTTTGTCGTAAGCGATTATACCGCTATTAACGAACTTGTTTTCCATGGTTTTGCCAAGGATGAAGAGGAGGCTGCCGAAAAATCCGTCAACGCCGGGGTTGAAATGGATATGAACGGAGGCCTGTTCCTGAGGTTTATGATGGATCTGGTGAAAGAAGACAAGGTGAAAGAAGCGACGATTGATCTGGCTGTGCGCCGGATACTGGAGATGAAATTTTTATTGGGATTGTTTGATGATCCTTACCGTTACCTGAACGACGAGCGCGAAAAGAATACTATTTTGAAGCCGGAATTTTTGGAGATAGCCCGGGATGCCGGAAGGCGTTCTGTCGTTTTATTGAAAAACAACAACCGCTTCTTCCCGATAAAGAGGGATAAAGCAAAGACTGTAGCGTTGATCGGTCCGATGGTAAAAGATCAGGTCAACCAGAATGGAGAGTGGGCGGGGCGCGGCTACCGGGATCAAAGTGTTTCATTGTATACCGGATTGACGGAAACCTATAAAGATAGTCCGGTAAAGTTTGTATACGCGGAGGGTTGCCCGTTGACGGCTGACGACCGTTCCGGTTTTGCCGAAGCAATCCGGGTGGCTCGTCGGGCGGACATTATCGTGGTGGCGGTTGGAGAGGATTTCAACTGGTCCGGGGAAGCGGCTTCGCGTACCGATATCAAGTTGCCGGTTGTCCAACAGGCTTTGTTAAAGGAGTTGACAAAACTGGATAAGCCGATCGGATTGATTGTATTTAATGGCCGTCCGCTTGATTTATCATGGGAGGATAAAAATGTGGACGCCATTATGGAGGCATGGTTTCTTGGTACGATGGCCGGTCATTCGCTGGCAGACGTGATCTCCGGCGATTATAATCCTTCCGGCAGTTTGACGATCTCTTTCCCGCGGAATGTCGGACAGGTGCCGATTTATTACAATCATAAGAATACGGGACGTCCGATCGATCCCCTGCAACCTAAAATAGATTATCGCTCGTTTTATATAGATGAGGAGAATACACCGCTCTATCCGTTTGGTTATGGTTTGAGTTACACCACCTTTATTATTCATAATCTTCAGTTGAGCAGGGATAAGCTGGAAGAGGGGGACAGGATTACGGCTACAGCCGATGTGACCAATACCGGAAAAGCGGATGGAGAGATAGTCATACAATTGTATATACGTGATTTACATGCCAGTGTGACCCGTCCGGTGAAGGAGCTAAAGGGATTTAAGAAACTGGCGTTGAAGAAAGGGGAGACCCGGAAGGTTGATTTTACCATTACACCTGAGACGGTCGCTTTTTATGATGCCGAGATGCATTTCAAACCGGAGCCCGGAGAGTTTAAGTTATGGATTTCCGCCCATTCCGCCGATGAAAAAAATGAAGCAAGTTTTTCATACTAAAGAGGTGGCGGAATTCTAATTAATAATGAGAATTTTTGCCACCTGCTGCCTCCTGTTACTCGCCATTTGCTCCTTACGTCTTTTTTGGTGTTGTAGCAATAAAATCTTTTAGATAAAGCGGTTCGAAATAGGCGACATCCTCGAACCGGCCGGCCAAGTATTTTTGTTCCGCAAGCGGGATCAGGTGCTTCGCGGAGGTCTCGATCTGTTCGATATAACAGGCATTAGGGCCAGTGATAAGGTGCTTGACTTTATCGCTGCCGTTGCCGAAAAAATAGATCTTGTGAGTAGCTAAAATATCAGTAAAAGAGTTCCGATCAATGATTTCCGCTTTTGTGTCGATCACGGTATTGTTATCTCGATCGAAAAGAGCAGTATATACTTCCATCCGCCGGGCATCGAGCATTGGGCAGTAGTAAGCATCTTCGGTATATTTCTCCGATACGGATAAGGCTAAGGCCTGGAGGGTCGGCACTGCAATCAATGGCTTGCCGGTGGCAAAGCAGATGCCTTTAGCAAATGACACGCCGATACGGAGTCCGGTATAAGAGCCCGGTCCCATGCTGATGACTACAGCATCCAACTGGCTTGGAAGAATATCGTTTTCCTTCAGCAACTCATCCGTATAGGTAGCTAACAGAACAGAGTGTTTGCCGTCGTTGTTCTCTTTTAATCCTGTCAATTTCCCGTTTTTTGATAAAGCTACGGAGCAAACGGAGGTGGTGGTGTCGATGGTTAGTAACAGGGCCATTTCTCTAATTAATAATGAATAATTAATAATGAATGATTAGAATGTCGTTCAGGAAAATATCAGATCACTTTTTACTTCCCATTTTTAACTGTTCTATTCGCGGATGATCTGAATTTCACCGCTCATTCCTACTTTGATGATGCTGGAGGGGCGGTTGCTGCTGATTTCGTCGCGGCGGAAATCTACGATGTAATCCACGGCATCTTTGATGTCATTGCCGATCTCCGAAAAAGAGCGGGGGGCAGGTTTCCCGCTGATATTGGCGGAGGTGGATACGATCGGTTTCCGGAACTGACCGATCAGAGCTTTTGAAAATGTTTCGTGGGTGATACGGATACCAACCGTACAATCTTCTCCGATTAAGTTAGGCGCCAGGTGTTTCGCTCCCGGATAGATGATGGTCGGTTGTCTGTCGCTGACCTCGATAATTTCAAGCGCAATGTCCGGTACATCGGCGTAGGAAGCCAATTTACCGGCATCATCCAGCAGTATGAGCATCGCTTTGTGATCGTTTCGTTGTTTGATGTCATAAATCCGCTTTATTGCTCCCTCGTTGTTTGCATCGCATCCAATACCCCAAATCGTATCGGTGGGATAGAGGATCACTCCTCCTTTTTTCAATATCTCTGCGGTTCTCCGGACCTCTTCTTTTAAATGCTGAATCTCTTTTTCGTTTTTCATTATTCTTTCTCTGTTTTTCTTATCCTGCCCCTACACCCTATTTTCTGCCCTTCTTTATACTAATTGTTTGATCAGCGTTTTTCTGTCGCCATATAACAGATCGATAACCGGGACTTCGATCAGCGTGTAACATCCCGGTTTTTGCAACATGGCAGCACGGGCGGCTGAAACCAGAATCTGGGCCGTCAGCGCTGGATTATTGATTCGCATGTTGAATTCAAACAGCTGATTTTGGGTCTTCCCGGACCCCCCTTTACGGGTCAGGTTTACACCATGTCCCATGTCCAGCAGTTCGTCTACATTCTGCACCTGTATCACATGGGTTTCATCATGGATAAAATAGGGATCGCTCTTTATTTTTTGTGCTGTTGCCTCGAAAGAGTAACCTTCGTGTAGTTCGATGTACACCATCCGGCGATGGATACCGGTGCCGATCGGAATGGTCATCGACAGGGCGGCTTTTACGCCTTCAATGGCCTTTACTGCTACCGTATGTCCCATACTCATTCCGGGACCGAAATTCGTATAGGTGATTCCTTTCGGAGCACAGGCCTCTAATAAGGCGCGGACCACCGAATCGCTTCCGGGGTCCCACCCGGCGGCCATGATTGATACTTTGTTATGTTTTCGTGCTATTTCGCCCAACCGTTCATGCAAATCTGCAATCTGAGTGTGAATATCAAAACTATCTACCGTATTGACACCCATCGATAATGCTTTTGAGGCGTATGTTTCTACGCTCCGCGTGGGAGTGCATAAAAGTGCCACATCGACATCTTTCAACTCCGACAAATCCGAGACTACCGGCCAATCTTTCAATTCGGGAGGTACGTTTTTGGCATCCCTGCGTACGATTCCTGCAATCTCAAAGTCGGGTGCCGCCTGAAGGGCGTCTAACACATACTTGCCGATATTCCCATAACCTACAATTGTTGCTCTGATTTTTCTCATTTGTGTATAATTTATGCCACATCTGTGGCGTTGAAACTTGATTTGATACAAATGCGCAGTACTACAAATCTAACCCGCTGCCCGACTTAAAGTCTTTTGATTTTATTGTTATCTTGATTCTTCCCTTTGTAAAGGATAGTAAAGATAAAATATGTGTTAGCTATTGTGTTTGACCTGACAAGCGATGGAGTAAAAAATTTTCCGGGCCAACATATCGCCCGACAGATCCGTTTTATTTTGCAAATAACGGAATAATTTATTACACCCACAAATCAAAATGCATTGTTGTTAATGCTGTGACTATTTTTTTTCAGAGTGTCATAAAATAAACACAGTCTGTTTTGTTTCTCGTTGAAAGATATACGATTTTATTTGTTTGGTATAAAGTGGATAGGGACATTAAAAATATAAGAAAAAGTATAAAGGGGATTTCAGATATCTATCTCGACCTGTCGACGGAAGGGAAGCTCAATGAGTTGTCGAAATATCCGATCTATCATGCATTCCGGTAAATCACCTCCCATCTTTGCTGCCTAATGCAAAAAGCCACCCTTTTTGAATTCCCACTATTTGCATTTTACCTTTATATGCCTATCTTTGTTAGGGGTTGTGGTGACCTCAAAAATAGACACGCGAAGGGATGAAATCTACTCCAAAGCAAGAGCAGCTGGAAATGGTTCAATTGTATGACGCCTACTATCTGAAAATGATTTTGTGGGCGGACACGATCGTGCAGGATATGGATGTCGCTGAAGATATTGTACAGGAACTGTTTATCCAGATATGGGAAAAAGGACTCTACCGGGAACTGAAAAACCAACACCTCCAATCCTATCTATACTCTGCGGTCCGTAATAAAGCGATCCGGATTCTGCAACAACAAAAAAAGATACGGTACATTCCCGATCTGTCCATCATAGAGAATGCCTGGGAAAATACTGAACACACACATGAAGAGATCGAAAAAAAGATTGAAGAAGAGCTCTCAAAATTATCTCCGAAAAGCAGAGAGATCCTCGAATGTGTGCACTTAAAAAACATGAAATACGCAGAGGTAGCAGACTATATGGGCATATCCGTCTCAACGGTTAAGACCTCGTTGGTACGGTGTATGAAAGCACTGCGCAGCAAAATAAACGGAAATATTCTTTTAGGCTTCTTTTTTCTAAAAAAACTTTTCAAAGCAAAAAAATGATTTATAAACCTCAGAAATCCTGATCCACAGAATTACACAGATTATATTCGGATTAACACAGATTTAAAAAAAGTGATGAATGATAAACGATAAGTTATAAAACAGGTACGAGGAAAGATATTGAACGATCTTGAGATTCCCGGAGATTGATTTTGGATGAATAAATCTGCGTTAATCCGTGTAATCCGTGGACTTAATTTGTGAATCAATTCAAAATTATTTTATTGCCAGTCCCCTGTCCCTGTTTTATCCCTAATCCGTAATTCTATATAGCCATTCTGCAAAAACAATACAAAACATCAAGCAATGTTTAACTCATTGATTCGCACGGATGATACAAAAACAATAGTAATGTAATATCTCATCTATATGAATCGTACTGTTTTTTTACTTTTTTCTTATAATATCTTGTAGTATATGATAAAGCTGATTTGTTTTGTCGACGGCAAATCTTTCTTCTTTACCTGACTGCAATACGATTTTTAGACTAGTATCAACGATCCCGTAAAATTTGAAACCCGATATAGTTGCAATTTCCGAGAAAGGTATTTCCAGAGATTTATCTGAAGGTTGCTGTTTGTGGGATACAAAAACCATTTTCGTTTTTAATACATATCCGACTCCACCTACTGCAACGATCCTGTTCTTAAAATGGTTTATAACTTCTTTGTGTATAATCTCTTCTCCCCCAATCAGGATTTTCATCAAGCATATTTTTAGTTATTGATTGCATGGTTTTGACGTAAGATAAATAAAAGCTGATATCTGGATATAATGTCTAATATCATATCGGACTTATTTTATCTTAAAATCATTATTAAATAGGTGAAAAACTATAAAAACAGGTGTAAGGCTCAGGGAATAAGGGAAAGGTAAAGATTGTATGATTTTTGATTACCAATTAAGCGGCGGCAAATAACAGGCAACAGGTGGCAAGAGGCTTTTATAATGATTAATGGTTAATGATTGAAAATAACATAAATTTGTGTTCATCTGTGGATCGATTCGTAATTATATCGTGCTCCTCCCCCCCTCAAATGTTAAAATATTCTATTTGCCTAAAAATTCTCGGTTTTGCTGTCAACCGATTTTCGACCTTATGTATTCTATAGGTAGAACAAGCATAAATATAATTATGGATCAAGAAAAAATAGACATGAAATTGCTGGATTTTATCGCCGGCGGCCTGTCTCCTGAAAAGGAAGAAGAGATTGATGCATGGATAAACGAAAGCAAAGAAAATACCCGATACTATGAGCAGATGCAAACAACCTATCTGCAACACCATTGGTTTTTTAGGAAAAAATTGGTCCGGAAACAAAAGATGTATTTCTGGAATATTCCTGCAAAAAGGAGGCGCCTCCTCTATTATGCTATCTCCTCCGCAGCTTCCGTTCTATTTATCATCGGCCTGATTGCCACCTATCCGTTATGGAATTCCGGAAAACGGAATATGTTACAATATACTTCGATGATTCAGCCCGGATCATCAAAAGCCGAGCTTTATTTGTCCTCGGGCAGGAAAATCTCTTTGGGAGAAGATTCTTTAAGGATCCGGGAAGAGGATAATATCGAAGTATCCGTCAATACACCGGGTGAAATCGACTACTCCGGAACCAAAGATACACTCAAACGCGAAATATTTCATCGACTGGTTGTCGAAAGAGGGGGAGAATACCAGTTGGTTTTAGCCGATAGTTCGGTCGTATGGCTGAATTCGGCATCGGAGTTGGAGTTCCCGGTCGCCTTTACCGGTAACGAACGAAGGGTAAAGCTAAAGGGAGAGGCCTATTTTCGGGTAAAAGCCAATCCTGAATCTCCTTTTATAGTGGAAATAGACAAGCTTGTCGTAAAAGCAACCGGTACGGAGTTTAATATCAACACCCATTGGAACAACATTGTCGAAACAGTACTGGTAAAAGGGAAAGTAAACGTAAGAAAAGGTGCCGAGGAGATTGATTTAAAACCTTCGCAAAAGGCGGTCTATGATAAGCTGAATGGCAATATGTATATGGAGAATGTGAACGTGGAAAAATACATTGCCTGGAGAAACGGAGATTTTATCTTTGAAGGGGAACCCTTAGGTGAAATTATGGATAAACTTTCATTGTGGTATGATTTCGACGTATTTTTCACAAATCCGGCTTTGAGAAACATCAGACTATCCGGCGATATGAAAAGATATGACAAAATCACATACCTGCTCTTCTATTTTGAAGAGAGTACCGATTTGAAGTTTGATGTAAAAGAAAAAATAATTACAGTAAGAATGAAATAGACACAACGTGTAAGTGCATAGTAGCATTTAATAGTAAACATAAAAAAGAATCACAAAAAACATTTAGAGAGCAATCATCAGAAAAACAAAGAAAAACGGAAAGATCTGCCAATCCTTCCGTTTAGAGTTCGACTTTAATAGTAAAGTCAGATTATTAAAATCCTAATTACAAATGTATGAAAAAAAAGGAAGATCGTAAAGAAAAACCATCTTCAAATCAACGAATTTTTAAGATTATGAAGATCACTCTATTTCTTTTACTTGCCTTCATGATCCAAGTCAAAGGAAATGTTTATTCCCAAAACCAAATGGTTAGTTTAAGTTTAAAGAACTGTACCGTAATGGAGCTACTCAAAGAAATCAGGAAGCAGACAGGTGTTCGTTTTATGTACAAAAGCGACTATGTCAAATCCATTGATCCTTTTGATGTAGATGTAAAGGACAAAAAGTTGGAAACATTGATGGACGAAGTTTTTGCAGGGACAGATATTCAATGTCTGTATCACGAAGATGTTATCGTATTAGTGAAACGCTCGGCTGTTCCGCAAAGCGGCAAACAAGAGAGAACCATACGGGGAAAGGTTATTGATAAAAAAGGGGAGCCCATGTCTTTTGCTTCTGTTATAATAAAAGGGACAACAACAGGGGTTTCCACAGATGCGGACGGTAACTTCACCATCGCTTTACCCGAAAGGAAAGAAGTGACATTGGAGTTCCGTTTTATCGGAATGGAGACAAAAGAGTTAAAATTAAGCGACATCAAAGACGCTGAAGTGCTGGCAGGCAAAAAGGAGATCACCATCACATTAGTCGAATCGGTAGAGAGTCTGGATGATGTGGTCGTTACCGGATATGCAAACGTAAGAAAAGAATCCTTTACCGGTAATGCTGTCCGGGTGAAGGGGGAAGACATTCTGAAAGTAAGCAACCGGAATGTGATCTCCGCTCTCCAGGTTTTTGACCCTTCTTTCCGGATTATGACCAATAACGCGATGGGATCGAACCCGAACGCAATTCCGGAATTTTATATCCGGGGACACTCCGGCATCGGTATCCGCGCATTGGATGCCACAGATGTAAGTGAAGCAAGACTTAAGGGTAACTCCAACCTTCCGATTTTTATTGTGGACGGAATCGACGTAAGCGTGGAAGAAGTATATGACATGGATCCGAACAGATTGCATAGCGTTACGATCCTGAAAGATGCCGCCGCTACGGCAGTATATGGTTCCCGCGCCTCGAACGGAGTGATTGTCATCGAAACGGTGGCTCCGAAAGCCGGTAAATTCAATTTCTCTTATAACCTCACCGGAAGTATTACGGCTCCTGACCTGAGCAGTTACGACTATTTCAATGCGGCTGAAAAATTAAAAGTAGAGGAGTTAAGCGGTTATTATGAATTGAATTCGGAAATTCAATCGCAAAGGGTCCGGGCGGCTTACCTCGAATGGCTCAAAAAATCAAGTGCCATAGCCAAAGGTGTCGATACTTACTGGCTAAGTCAACCGTTAAGAGTGGGATATAACCACAAGCACAGCCTCGCTATCGATGGAGGAAACGACAATATCCGGTATGGCATCAACTTCGGCTACGACAACCAGAAGGGGGTAATGAAGAAAGACTACCGGGATCGTTTAAGCGCCTCGATGCGGATCGACTACAGGATTGATAATCTGTCGATTATCAATCGGGTGATGTTTAACAAAGTTTCCACAAAAGACTCTCCTTTCGGCTCCTTTTCCAGTTTTGTCGGCCAATTGCCGTATAATGAACTGAAAGATGCTTTCGGAAACTATATTTTCCAATTTCCGGTATGGCATTCCGGCTCACCCTATGTAAACCCGATGTATGAAGGGACGGAAACCCAGAATTACAGCAAAGGCAGCTCGGAGCAGTTCTCCGATAATTTGAATATCGACTGGTATATCAAAGACTATCTGAGCCTGAAAGTACAGATGGGGCTTTCCCATACAATAGATGAAGCCAAGCGTTTTACCGATCCCAAATCAGGAACTTATACTCATGAAGACCTGATAAGAGGAGATCTTTATACAACGGAAGGCAAACAATTCAGTTGGTCAACCAATGCCCAACTGATCTATAATCAGGCCATCGAAAAAAATTATATCAGTGTCGCGCTCGGTGTGGAAGTCAGGGAGAATCAGATAAATTCCAGTACAATTCATTACAGAGGCTTCCCGTCCGGCGAACTGAGTGCGATCATGTATGCCCAGGAAATCGTAGGCAAACCTTCCGAGGTGGATAACCATACCCGGGATGCAGGCGCCTTCCTGCGCCTGAACTACTCATACAACGACATCTACCTTATGGATGGCTCTGTCCGTTTTGACGGTTCGTCGGAATTCGGATCGGATAAAAAGTACGCTCCCTTCTGGTCGGCCGGTTTCGGATTGAATATCCATAACTACGCATTTTTAAAGAATAACTCTTTCTTGACTCAATTAAAGCTGACAGCGACCTTCGGACAAACCGGAAAATTGAATTTTGAACCGTATGCGGCGAAAGACATTTATGAAATATTTCCGGAAAGCTGGTATGCCACCGGTATGGGTGTAAGACTAAAAGCATTGGGTAACCCGGGATTGACATGGGAGATAAAAGACAGCTACGATCTTAAAGCCGAACTCTCGATAAAGGACGGGTTGTTATACGCGAAAGCGGCCTATTACAATGGCATCACCAATAATATGGTTACCGAAATCACCCTTCCTTCCTCTTTCGGCTTCAATAAATATTACGATAACCTGGGCGAGATCAAAAATGTCGGTTATGAATTGGAACTGCGATCCAATCTGATCAATAAGCATGATCTTTTCTTGAGCCTGTACGGCAATATGGCCCATAATAAAAATAAAATCCTTAAAATTTCCAATTCATTGAAAGAATACAACGACCGGGTGGACGCTTACTATGAAGGATACTCACAATGGACCGGTTATCAGGAAAAGTGGGCAAAACCTTTTACCAAATACGAAGAGGGAGGCTCTACGACTTCAATATTCGGTATGAAATCATTAGGCATCGATCCGGCCAGCGGACAAGAGGTATTTGTCCGCAGGGATGGAACGATAACCTACGAATGGGAAGCTTCCGAACAGCAGATTTTAGGAAATTCGATGCCTAAGCTCCAGGGATCATTCGGCATGAACTTCCAGTGGAAGTCGTTAAACCTGTTTATGAGCTTTATGTACGAATGGGGAGGACAGGTATATAACAGTACCTACCCCAGCCGGGTAGAAAGTGTGGATTTTTACAATTATAACGCCGACAGGCGGGTATTAACCGATCGCTGGATAAAGATCGGGGATATCGCTCCACTGAAGGACATCGCTGACCGTAAAAACTATTCCCGTCCGACTTCTCGTTTTGTACAGGACAACAACTGGCTGAGGTTCAATTCAATGAGCATTGCCTGGAATTTCAGGGACGGATGGGTGGAACGGCTCAACTTAAGCCTGGTAAAGCTGCAATTCAGTATGAATGAAGTGGCCCACTGGTCGTCGGTAAAACAGGAACGGGGAACCGATTATCCTTTTGCCAGGACATTTGACTTTACGTTAGGGGTTAATTTTTAATGAAATTTGAGATATGAAAAACAGAATAATACTATTTTTCTTCCTTGGGCTTTTCTGTTCATGTAACGATTGGTTGGAGGTGGAACCGAAAAACAGGATAGATAAGAAAAAGCTTTTTTCAAGTGAAGCAGGTTTTCAGAACGCATTGAACGGTATCTACCAGATGTGCGGAGAAACTACTTTATATGGTAAGAACCTCAGCTGGGGAATGTTGAGTATCATAGCCCAGCAATATGATAACGGGCCGATAAATGATTACACCGACCGGTATTTCAGCCTGCATGAATATGAAGAGTCCAACACGTTAACGGTTATAGACGCTGTTTGGTCGGGACTTTACAATGCCATTGCGAACTGTAATCTGCTGATCAAAGAGGTATCGGTCGTTCCACCTTCAATGTTTGTATTGGATACGGTCACCCGTAACGTAATCCTGGGAGAAGCGCTGGCTCTACGGGCATTCTGTCATCTCGACATTATCCGACTCTTTGCACCGGCTCCGATAAAGCAAGATCAAAAGGCCTTGATCCCCTATCAAGCAAGTTATCCTTCCGATTTTACACAAGCTTATAATGCTTCGGAGGCTATCGACCGGGTGATTGAAGACCTGTTAAAGGCAAAAGACCTGGTGGTATATAACGACACCGTATACCACAAAAACCAAATGAGATACAGTATGTCTGCTCGTTTTATGGGACAATATACGGCATCCGGAGGAGATTTCTTCAATAAAAGGGGTTATCGTCTGAACTATTGCGCCATCGTAGGTATGTTAGCCCGCGCTTATATGTATAAAGGAGATAAAGTAAACGCTCAGAAATATGCCTATGAAATATACAACACATATACCAAAAAGAACACCTGGTTTAAGTTTAATCCGGACTACGATTTCTCAACCTCTTTGGCATATAAACAGAAAAAACACTTAGAGGATTGCCTGTTTGCTTTTTACAACGATAGGCTATTGGACATCGTGGAGGAGTATTATAGGGGTAGTGGATCTTTAAATGTCCTCGATGTAGGGAATATTTTTAAAGATGATGAGGACGATTACCGGCTCTACCTGATTAACCGGGAAGGAACCAACTATACCTACTCGATAAAATATCGGATGGTAAATGACTTTCAAAGAGATAATTATGAGGGCAAAGCGATACCTGTATTACGGTTAAGCGAGATATACCATATCCTGATCGAATGCTATTATGATACCAATCAGGCGGAAGCGCTCCGGTTGCTGAAAGAGTTCCGTTCGGCCAGAGGTTGTAAGAGAATTATCTCCACCATTGGCAACAAAGAAGAGCTATACACTATTTTGATTAATGATGCCAGAAGGGAATTTATAGGAGAAGGGCAGCTATTCTTCTACTATAAACGGCTGAACAAAGGAATAAAAGTTCCGGATTCCGAGATCGCTCCCAAAGAATCGATATTCACGCTAAGAATACCGGATAGTCAGTATATTTATTAACAAGTTATACTCGCAATATCTATGAAAAAAATTCTATATCTGCTATTGATCACAGTTATATTGATCAATTGTAAAACGGAAGAGGTTGATCTTTACGATTCACCTAACTATATTTCGTTTACCAACGCCCAGCAGGATACGATCATTATCTCTTTTTTCCTTTTGGGAAATCTGAGTGAATACAATCTCCCGATAGAAGTGAGATATACCGGGATACCGGTAAACCATCCATTAGAATTCAGCATCGTCACGGTAGATACATCCACCACAATGCCTGCCGATAAGATGGTTTTACCGCAACCGACATTTCAACCGATGAGTAAATTGGACACTCTCTATGTTAAATTGACTAATTTTCCGGAATTGCAGACTGCAACCAAAAGTCTGTGTCTCGAACTAAAAGAGAACACTAATTTCTTATTAGGCGACCGAAATCACAGAAGAATTTATTTTCTGATCAATGATAATGTAGCCAAACCGGATTGGTGGACCTTCCGGGTTGAAAACTATTTTCTGGGTACCTATTCCGACGCCAAATTCAGGAAACTGATGGAAGTGGTTCGGCCTGACCTATCAAAAATCAGCGAATCGTGGATCCGTACCTGGGCTCTTGAATTTAAGATCTATCTGGCCGAGATGGCCGCTGCCGGAACACCTGTTACGGAAGTGGACGGTTCTTTAATGACTGTGCCTGCAAGAATGTAAAAAATAATGAATCTAAAAATTTGTATGATGAAAAAGCTTAGTATCATTTATACGATTTTAATCTCATTATGTGTAATCTCCTGTTTCGATGACAAAGGAAATTACGATTATAAAAATATTGAGATAAACAAAATCACCATCACTTTTCCTTCCTACACTGTTTCTGCCTATCTGGGAGAACCTGTTGTATTTAAACCCCGTTTAAGGTATGCCAATACCGAACAGGCGGACACCAATATCTACACATGGGAATATCGTTTTGATTATGTCGGAGTGGTCTGTACCGAGCGTGATATGAACGTAATAATCGAAGATGCGATTCCGGGAAGATCATATGATGGGGTGGTCGTAGCAACCGATATTACCACAGGAGCAAAGTATACACAGAATATCGGATTTACCTACAAGAGTCCTTATACCACCGGCTGGTTACTATTGGCCGATAATAGCGGGAAAAGCCAGTTACATCTGGCCAGGGAACTTAATGAAGTTTGGAGCAAAGTAGACAACTTGTATCAAACGATCCACCAAAAAGAGTTAGGTACAAAACCGGTACGAGTTATTCTGAATCACCAGGGAAGGGATGAGGTACGGATTATGCAGGAGGGTCCGGAAGGCTGCTTGGTATTGGAAGGAACAAATTATGCCTATGTCTGCAATTTCAGCGATGAATTTGTCGGAGAGCAACTGCCCGCCAATTTTATTCCTACTTCATTCGGAGCAGCTGCTAATGTAGCCGTAATGTTGGGTGAGAATGGGGACCTTTATACTAAGACATTTGATTACGACACTTATTCAAATAGCCTATTCACCTCAGTACCGCACTCTTATGGAACACAGAAGCTGAATGTGCAATATATCTTAAGTTCTTCGTACTTATATGATTTACAATTATATGACAAAGCCAGTCATCGCTTTTTTATGGTATATGGTGCATCTTATTGGGACGCCGGTAGTCTATATGTAATAAAACCACCCGAAGACTGGGATAAACCGGAAGTACCCACACCGGATAATATGTCGGGCTATGAAATACTCGACTGCCAGATTAAAAACCCTAACTACTATGATTCAGATTGTATTTCTTTGATTAAAAAAACGAGTACTCAGAAACTGTTTATCTATACATTTTCTTTCAACGCGAGCAGCCGTAGAGCCAGTAATATTACATACGAGGAATTTACGGCCTCCGCACTGGTAGGAGAACACACATTGTACAGTTTCTTACGAAGGCGTCCTTATTTGTTCTTTACACCGGAAGCGGCGCCAACTCAGCTTTATTGCTATGATTTACGGACTAAAACATCCTGGATGTTCAAAAATTTCGGAGCAAAAATAACATCAATCCATCCGGAATATTTTGCTAACAATAGGGGAGAAATTGAAGAATATAAACTTGGTGTGGCTTTAGAAAACGGAGAGTTCTATCTCCAGGATATCCGAGATGAAACTTTTATTTCCGGTAAAGATAGTGTCGTCTATCATGCCACCTTCCCCGGAAAAATTGTAGACATTAAATATAAACAGTATTAACCTTACGAATTTTTGATTGCCCGTATTGTATTTTAGATTGAGGGAGGACAAAGTGTTCGCCCTTAATCTAAAATCCGGGAATCAACATTTAAAAATCAAAATTCTTAAAATGGTATGGAAGAATTAATTGTTAAAGTGGAAAACTTGTCTCATCGTTACACCATTCAATGGGCAGTACGGGATATCAGTTTCGAAATTGCTAAAAATGGGATTTACGGACTTTTGGGATCAAACGGTGCTGGAAAGTCGACGATCATGAACATCATGTGCGGAGTGCTAAAACAAACAAGGGGAAACGTTTATATCCGGGGACTAAGCATGCGGGAGCGTCCGGTAGATGCCAAACGGCATATCGGCTTCCTGCCGCAGAAACCTCCCCTGCATATGGATCTGACTATAGAAGAATATCTTATCCATTGTGCTAATTTGCGTTGGATCCCTTCAAGCGAAACGTCAAAAGCGGTGGACGAAGCAATGGCGAAATGCGGCATCGCCCACTTTTCGAAGCGCCTGATCCGGAACCTGTCGGGAGGCTACCAGCAACGTCTGGGTATTGCCCAAGCCATCATTCACAATCCGGCAGTAGTGGTACTGGACGAACCGACTAACGGACTGGACCCGAATCAGATTGTAGAGATCCGCCACCTGATCAAAGAGATTGCCGAAGAACGGACAGTGATCATGTCAACCCATATCCTTACCGAAGCTCAAGCCACCTGCGATTATATCCGGATGGTGGAACAGGGGAATCTGGTATTTGCAGGCACCGTCGACGAATTTGACAATTATATTATTCCTAACACATTAGTTGTTTCACTTATCGAAGCTCCTTCGACAGAGGAACTCGCTTCGATAGAGGGGGTCTTAAAAGTAGAAAAATTGGGTGGTATCCGCTATCGACTAACATTCGACGACGCACAAGACCTGACGGAGAGGATTGTGGAGACAAGCGTCGCCCGGAGGTGGCGTCTGACCGAAATTAATATAGAGAAAAGTTCCTTAGATGCTATATTCGCCGAACTATCACATAAAGGGGAACACGCAAAATAATTATAAATTATGAAACCTTCATGCGCAAAACGTTCGCCAAAGAACATGAATATGACCTGAAGGTTTCATACGACCGTTAAAAAAACAAATTATATACGTATGAAAATGATTTATAAAATAGCTCGTACGGAGCTACAAACTCTTTTCTATTCTCCTGTAGCATGGCTCATATTAGTGATATTCACTTTTCAAACAAGTATGGCCTTTGCGGACGTATTCGGAAATATGGTGCGAACCCAGGAAATGGGTTACCGGCTTTACAGCGTCACATTAGGCACCTATACCGGCTGGAATGGTCTGTTTACAGCAGTGCAAAACTACCTTTATTTTTATATTCCGCTATTAACTATGGGCTTAATGAGCCGGGAATTAGGCAGCGGATCGATTAAATTGCTCTACTCTTCGCCGGTCGCCAATACGCAAATCATCCTGGGAAAATTTCTTTCGATGATGATCTATGGGCTGGTACTGATCGGCGTACTTTTTCTATTCGTGATCTACGGAGCCTGTGTTACCAAAGCCTTCGATTTTGTAGCCACACTATCGGGATTATTGGGTCTATACCTGTTGATCTGCGCTTATGCGGCTATCGGTCTGTTTATGTCAAGCCTGACCTCTTACCAGGTTGTCGCGGCATTGGGCACATTGGCGATATTAGCCGTATTAAACTTTGTAGGCAGAATGTGGCAGGATATTGAGTTGGTACGCGACATCACCTACTGGTTAGCCATTAACGGCCGGGCAAGTGAGTTTATCGACGGTCTGATTTGCAGCGAAGAGGTGCTCTACTTCCTGATCGTAATCAGCCTGTTCCTCTCCCTCTCGATTTTACGCCTGAGAGCCATCCGGCAAAAGACATACTGGGCGGTATCGCTCGGTAAATATGTCGCCGTATCCCTTCTGGCAGCAACACTGGGATATGTCACCTCCCGGCCGAAACTGATGTTCTTCTACGACGCCACCCGAACCAAAGTGCGTACATTGACGCAAAACAGCCAGGATATCGTCAGCCGTATGGATGGAGGCCTGACTATTACCTCTTTCACCAATATCTTAGACGCTTATTACTGGGTTGTTTTACCGAATAACGTAAACTACGATCTCGAACGGTTTAAACAATATACCCGTTTTAAACCGGAGATCAAGATGAAATATGTTTATTACTACGATAAGGCCGATTATCCTGAGTTGGACAAACGGTTTCCGGGACTCTCCGACAGAGAGCGCATGGTCAAGATTGCCGAAAGCTACCGGATGGATACGACGCTGTTTATACGGCCTGAAGAGGTAAAGAAACAGATAGATCTTTCGCCCGAGAAGAATCGTTTTGTACGCTTATTGGAACGGGACAACGGACAAAAAACATTTTTGCGCGTCTTCGACGATCCGATGGTATTTCCCGGAGAGACGGAAATCTCGGCCGCTTTTAAGCGCTTGGTGATGGAACTGCCGATGGTGGGTTTTCTGAGAGGACATGGAGAACGGGATTGTATCCGGGAAGGAGACCGTGATTATAACCGTTTTGCACAAGACAAGCCTTACCGTTATTCACTGATTAACCAAGGATTCGACTTTAAAGAGGTGACATTGGATCAAGAGATTCCCGCTCAGGTAGATATCTTAGTAATCGCCGATATGAGAAATCCGTTAAGTGCGGAAGAACAAAAAAGATTGGATCAATACATCGCTAACGGAGGAAATCTGTTGATTGCCGGAGAACCCCGCAGGCAAGAGGTGATGAACCCACTCATTGAACAACTTGGCGTGCAATTTATGCCGGGGAGGTTAGTGAGACCGAGTAAAAACTTCCAGCCGGACCTTATCATGGCGCTGCCAACCAAAGAAGCCGGAGAGTTTTCCTATATCTTCAACGCCATGATCCGCCGGGAGCAGATCGCAACAATGCCCAGTTGTGCGGGACTCTCCTACACCACCGACCGGGGATTTACCGTAACCCCTCTGTTTAAAAGCGACACGATAGGCGGATGGAACGAAGTGGAGACCACCGATTTCATAGACGATACCGTGCGGATAAATCCGGCTGCCGGAGAAATAGAGCAATCCTTCATCACAGGATTGGCTTTATCCCGTAAAGTTGGCGACAAAGAACAAAAAATCGTTATTCTGGGAGATGCCGACTGCATCAGCAACGGAGAGATCAGCTTCAACAGAAAGAATGTCCCGGCAGCAAACTTCTCGATTATCACCGGTTCGTTCTTCTGGATGTCCGACGAGGAGGTGCCGATCGACGTACGCCGTCCTACACCTCCCGACAATGAGGTATATGTCGGCACAACAGGCATGCAGGTCACTAAAATAATATCGATGGGCATATTACCTGCCATACTGGCCCTATCATCTATTTTTATCTGGATCCGGCGCCGGGGAAGGTAAGTATAAATTAGAAATTAAGAATTAGGAAGGGACCGTCTAACAAGTTTATGCAGTTTTTTGGTGAAAAAAGAATTGCATAAACTTGTTAAACAGTCCCTTATTATTATAGACAATAATTGAAGTTATGTTTATTTCTTCAATCTTTTCTGTAAAGTGTTGCTTCTCAACAAAGACTTTATCTGTGTTATGGCAACGGTTAGAATTCCCAACTTTTTCTGCACAAAAAGTTAAGCACTTTTTGAGTTTATTTTCCAGAACTCGTCGATTGTCATGTTATCCAACGCTTTGTGTCGTCTGATCTTATTATACCAGATTTCTATATACTCGAAGATCTCGATTTCGATTTGATTCGGAGTTAACGCGTGATTTACAGGATGTTACCTCTATTTTTGTCTTTTCTCTTTTTGTGCCTCTTGTTTTTTATAAAGATAAAAATAAGAAAATAGGATTTTTAAGAGAATACTTATTAATGTATCAATGGACTTTATTTTTTCGGCGGATCAATCAGAAACCCTCGTCCATCCTTGTATTGTATCCCAAAAACTAATCCAGTATCTTCCCAAGTCTGAACTGTAACATAATAATCTTGAGGTTTATGTTTGTCCTTAAAATATATTATTATATAAAAAACTCTTGCAGGATAATAGCCCATTTTCTCATTAACAGATACATTGTCTGCAAGTTTTCGACGCTCGATTTTTACATAGTAATCTTTTGTGTTAAAGTCAGGATAGAGTTTTTTCATTTCCTTTGCAGCCTCTTTCTTAAGATATTCATTCCTTTTTTTTTCAGAAAGACTATCCAAATTTTTTGTTTGTGCTAATCCGCTATTAACAAATACCACAAATAGCAGGATAAAAAGATAGAACATTCTTTTCATACCAATAGATTTTATAAGTGTTCATTTAATATACGTTGATTACCACCAAAATTGGTGATTGTGATTGACGAGTTTTGAGAATCACTACTCAAATGTAATTGAATGACATTTCCATTATTATCAATCCCTTGATTACCAATAAAATCATATACCCAACGAGGAATACCGCTTGAATGAGGATGATCATTACTTGAAGGACCTGTTTCTCTTCGTCCAATTGTACCTGCAGGTAAGGCCCAGTTCCATAATGGAGGATGGGTATGAAACTCTCCAACATAATATCTACCTCCTGAACTTAAAGTGAAATCAGTAGACTTATCTCTTAACGCAGAAAGTGTAATATCAGGCAAAGAGTCATAAGGTACAGCCTCCCCGTATTCAAACGTACATTCGTAATAACTTTCTGTCGTTGATGTGACTATGTAAATATTGAATCCAACCTCCTGATATGTCATTGTCGTTGTTCGATTGCAAGTTTCTGTCCATGCGGCATCCATTCTGCTTTGTACGGTTTGTCCTCCCTGAACTTTTCCCGCAAGAATTTTTTCGGCGGTTGGAAATACATGCCTCGTTTCAATATATACAATAGTATCTTTCCAACCTGATTGAGTATGATTATTACAATAGGTGATCCATGCGCCAACCCTCCACCGTCCGGGGAAAACAGAATATAAATTAACACTTCCGAGATAGTCATAGGGATCGTTCACCGGTTGTTTTGAACCACCGTTAACTCTTTCCATAAAGTAGTGGAGGGTGTGTATCTGAACTGCATCAGGGACTCCGCGTTCTAACACAACTTCGGCTGTAAACATTTCACCTAATGTTATTTCCTGATTCGAAACCGTCATTTTAATACATTGAGGCTAAGCTCAGCCTCTTCATTATTGCCGTCGTCACCACCATCATCATCTCCGTCTCCACCTGTATATTCGCCGTAACCGGTTAAAGGTGCATACCAAAGAATGTGTATTACTGTCATAGATGTTACAACAAGATTACTTGTAACCCGATCATGAACATCACGCCAGAAATCATTAATAATTCCCCAGAATGTAATATTATCCACATCTTCCATGCTAATTGTAGTGGGAGTTACCGATTGATCGGTAACCAATGTATAATCTGGATGACGTAATTGATAAATAAGAAATACTTCATCATAGGTACGATCTACCCACGCCATCGTACTAATTATTTGCTGATTTGTCCCATACATAGTATAATATGCTTCGCTCCCAACCCAATATCTCTCATTGTAACTCCGAGTCTTGACCATTTTTTGAACAATATCGGAACCTTTTATATCAAAGTTCACAGATATTATAAAGCCTTTCTCTTTAAATTTCCTAAACTCCTTTGTTCTTGTGAAAGATAATGCGGTTACACTTTTACCGATATCTTCTTTTAGAAGAATTTCCTGTGATTTTGCCCTGAGACAACATGATCCATTTTCTTCTTCAATAGAAAGAGGAATAAAAACCAGACTTACAATTTCTTTACCTGAAACGACCGGAATCACATAATGTAATCCATATTCACTTCCATAGGCAACGACAGCTTCGTTGGGTAGCGGCGTACCAATTCCGATCACTTTCTGCCATTCCGTTTCCCATTCCGGGCGGGTTTTTATTACTGACATAAAAGCTTCGCCGGTGGCATTCAATTTTTCTGTGTTATTCACGCCGTCCTGTTCATCAATAGCCTCTCTGTCACATGACATAACAAGTAGATTCGCAAATAATACAAGAAATAAATAAAAAGCTTTACTTTTTTCATAAGCAATCGTTTTTGTTTAGTTATGTGCTCGATTTAATTGTTTCAAAAATACTTCAAGTGACTGAATGATAATATGTTTCAGATATATAAAAATAGTTGTATACCAACAGAGCCTATTTTATTAAAGAAATAAGTATTGGTTTAAATAAAGAGATGATTGGTCCGGATAATAGGATTTTGCCCCCATTTTTTAATACAAATAAAATTGTGTTTGAAAAAAATGCGGAACTCGTCCGCATTTCGCAGTTTAGTCTAAAAAACACATCCCCAATGAATAGTAAGTGAATCCTTATTACCCCATCATTTTATTTTAGTTGGTTGCTCATTCTTCAATAGTAAAATTGTAGTAATATTTTTCGCCTTCAATAACGCAATAAATTGAGAACCGACATTCCGGCAATATTGAAATATCAATTTCATCCGAACTTACTAAGTTGGTATCAATATATTTTCCGACATGGATAAATCCATATTCGTCAATTACACATATTTTTATTATTCCTATGTTTTCAAAAAATTGATGTGTGATCGTTTGATTGGTATAAGAAATAACTCCTTCCAGAATTCCGTCTAACTCGGTGCTGTCGATGCTGTTCGATTGTGTTGTGGCAGCGCACCGGAGCGGAATAATGATAATAGTAGAATCGTCCGGCCACTCTCCCTCAAACAATCCGTTCCATTCATATACCGGGCCTTGACCAGGAAACGGTCTAGGTCTTGTATATTTTACAGGTAGGGTGTTGTTTTGTGCACAGATACTATCCGGCATTAATAGATCAGTCCCTAAAAATACGATCAGAAAACACAGAAATTTCATGATTCTTTTTTTGCAGTACATACTTTATTAAATTTAGATTATTAGCGTAACAATATTAAAATCTCGATTAAAGTAACGTGATTTTTCTGTAGACTACAAAAAAAGATGTCGGACAATGCAAAAAAGTATTTTGAATTTATTGAATATAATATGCTCATTTTAATTATTTTATATTTCCACATCGCCGGACAATCTTTTTTTATTCCATTTTTTCATCAAAAAAGATCTATTTGGGAAGAAGATTTCTTTTTTTTATTTGATAATATTTCTTCCAGGTATGCTTCAAAATTTTCTAAAGTAGCCTCTTTACCAAGTATTTTGTTTTTTAATCTTGACCTTCGTTTTCGTGCGGTGTCTTCGTTGATCTGAAAAGCAGAAGAAATCTCCGCAATAGTCCAGCGATGACAAACCATGGCAGCCATAGTTAGGTCTTCGGAAGACAAATGAGGATATTTAGCTTTGAGATTTGAGATAAAATATTCATCAAAACTTGTAAGTGTGCTGAACAGTCTTAAAGCCGATTCATTTCTTTGCTCAATAAACAGGTCTTCCAGTTGATTGTACAATTTCGGATTTTTTATAGGAGTCTGGTTTTTGATTAAGATCTTGTTAACGGTTTCATGGATCGCATATATTTTTGAAACAAGTTCTTTCATCGCTGAAAATCCCCACTGAACATGCTGTACATTATCCGATAGTTTTTCAATATTTTTATTCTGTTTTCTTTGCTGACTGTACAAGAACAGAATAATTACAACAACTATAAAGAAAAGAGATAGGCTCGATATGACTACAATTAACTTGAAAAAGCGCTCTTTCAAAAATATCTTTTCCTGCAAAATTTTCTGATAATCTCTTTCTAAAGCCACTAAAGAGTTCTTTTCGCGAATATTATACCAGATATGTTGTGTTTCAAAGTACTTATCTTTCAAATTGAGTGCGGTTTTAAGGTTACCCTGTTCTTCTTCCAGCATTGCCAATTCCAAATAAATATTAGAAAGAGAATAAGCCGTATTAGGCGTTAAGGTCGTATCTATTGCGAGGTTGTAATAATATCTGGCGCTATCTATTTGATGATTTTTATAATATAACCGCCCCATATTATAATACAAATCGAAAGGGATACCAAAATCTGTGCATCGGTACGCATCAATTGCTTTTTGGGTAAAGTCTAATGCTTTTGGAATATCTGTTCCTCTTTGATATACATCACATATCACATATAAGATATAACTTTTAATGTCTGTATATTGTTTGACAGGAATACTTTTTATCGAATTGATTTGTCGCAATAATTCCGTAGCAAGACCCTGAGCTTTTGAAAGATTACTTTGAAGGCCTTCTAATCGGATTATTTCTGCTAACGGATAAAGTGCGGCTATCGAATCTTTCGCTTTTGTCAGCATTTCGTGGGATTTTTCAAAATAGGCTTTCGAAGTGGGTATATCTTCGGGATTATTTTCTGAACTTCCTAGCTGATAATAGATCAATCCTCCCAAATGTGAATCGGACTGATCCGTTTTTTTATAATGTTTCTCAGCCTTCTTGATCATTACATGTGCAGATTGAATGGAATCGCGCATATAAAGACATTTTGCGATATAGTATTCTGTTCGTGCCAGATTATAGAAATCCCTTACTTTAGCATAATATTTTTCTGAAATATAGAGTTGTACATCTTCATTCTTTAGTCCGGTATAGCTCCTATCTATTGCAGAAGCTTTCAGAAGATAATAGTAGCAAAGATCCGGATGATTCATTTGTGAAGGGTCAATGGCTTGTAATTGGTTTAATGCCGTTAGCGCGTCAGTTTTAAGTAATGCATCCAATCTTATCAATTCTCTGTTCTCTTTGTAAGAGCACCCATTTAATATACTAAGAGTAAGAATAAAAAAAGATATATTGGTAGAGATTCGTTTCATATCACGAAATCTATATTTAAATGGAAGACAGAAAATGGATCTTAGAGTCTCTTGTAGCGTTTTTCGGTATACGTAAAAAAAATAATAGCTCATAAAGTATAGTTTTTGTTAGTACTTTTTATACAAAAGGAATGATGTTAATTCTCTAAGCCGATCCTTTAAGTCGTAATATAAGATTGACCGTTTCTCATTTATAACACCACTCTCTTATTGACACAACAAAGCTATATTTTTTTATAATATAGTCATAACAAATATATAGGACAAGTTTCGGGTATGTGGCGGACATTCTCAGGACATAAACCAAAAAAGACAAAAATCAATCTAATAAACTCATTGATTATGAGCGTGTATTGTTTTTGAATAAAAAAAGGCTAACATAAAAAAGCAGGACAGACAAATAATTACGTTACTCTTATTTATTTAATGTTTTGGCTTCGTAAAATAGAGGGTATTTTAGGTATAAAAAATATCTTTACAATATACTAATTTTAGGTCGGCTTGAATGCTCCGCAATTTTTCTTCGCAGGCTTCTTTCACATTAATACGGAGTTGTTCAATTTTAAGAATAAGTTTTTCGATATCTTTCTTTGTTATGATAAAACCCTTGTTATATCGGCTTATACATAAGCGTCATTCAATAATTGAAGCAGTCGTTCATCTTCTTAATTCATGATCGGGAATGCAAGAACCGCTTTGTTCGTAAACATTCTCGATTCGTTGAATATTTTATGCAAGTTATGACATTTAGAGGAGTACAAGAAAGCTGTGAGGTTTATCGTTATTACATAATTCTCTGTCGCCTGGTAAAGATTAAAAACAGCTTATCATTGTAATTGATTTATTCATCACTTTTTAATCCTTAAAGATGGGAATAAAATATTAACTATCTGGCAATAAACATTAAACATATAAATCGTATTGATTTCACTATAAATTATTTCACATTTACCGGATCACTATCCGTTCTTTATATAATATTATTTATATTTGAGCGCCAAATATTAAATATTCATTTCTTA
>JAVBLD010000054.1:0-24440 GCA_031553705.1 Marinifilaceae bacterium
GATCTTCGAGTACATAGAAATCTGGTATAATAAAATCAGACGCCACAAAGCTCTGAATAATATGACAATAGATGAATTCTGGAAACTAAATGCAAAAAGTGCTTAACTATTTGTGCGGATTTAGTTAGGAATTCCAGTTTACATCCCGAAGCTTATTCTTCCAATATACTCGTAGATTGAGCTGATAATACCGACAGCCAGGATACCGGCGGTACACAGCACAAGACTTAACCGGTTGTAGCTGTCTGTGCGGATAGTTCCCACCGACTGCTCATCGCCTTGGCTGATGAACATCGCTTTAACGATCAGTAGATAATAGAATAGCGAGATTACTGTATTCAACAATGCGATGAACACCAATAGATATTCATTTTGCTCCGCAGCAGCCGCAAAAATAAAAAACTTACTGAAAAATCCGGCAAAAGGCGGGATTCCGGCAAGCGAGAATACGGCAAGCATCATCACAAAGCTTAATTTAGGATTGGTCTTGTACAGTCCGTTAAAACCAGCGATATCGGTTCTCCCCGATCCGTTCTCGACAGCGGAGATCACCCCGAAAGCCGCGAGGTTTGAAAATACATAGACCAGTACATAATACACCGTCGCCGTCATACCTTGCGCCGTTCCGCAAATAATACCCAGCAGGATGTAACCAGCCTGCGAGATCGATGAGAAAGCGAAGAAGCGCTTAATATCCTTCTGGCGTATTGCGAACAAGTTACCAAGCGTGATGGTAATCACTGCCAACGCCCACAAGATAGGATGCCAAACGGCGGCAATGTTCCCGAACACCTGCCACAGTGAAAAAATCAACGCAAACGCAGCGGCACCTTTCGACACCACCGACATATAGGCGGTAACGCCGGTAGGCGAACCTTCGTAAACATCGGCAGTCCATAGATGGAACGGAACGAGCGATATCTTAAATGCCAGCCCGGCAAAGAAAAATACAAAACCAAGGATAACCAACGGTTGAAAAGAGATATATCTTGCCATATCGGCAAAATAGAACGTACCGACGGCTCCGTAAAGATAGGAAAGGCCAAACATCATGATCCCCGACGAAAAGGCCGATATCAAAATATATTTTACGCCCGCTTCCATCGACTTCTCCTTGTATTTGTCGAATGCAGCCAGACAAGCCAACGGCAATGAAGCCGTCTCAATCCCGATATAGAGCATCATAAGATTACCGGCCGATACCATCAGATACATCCCGAGCAAGGTGGCCAGGGTAATCACATAAAACTCCCCCTCCTTATGGCTCGTACCCGGAGTTTTTAGCCATGCGCCCGCCTGCATGAATACAAGCAACGTCGCGATATTCAGGATATTCTTGATCAGAATCGTAATATCCGAGCATATATACATCCCTCCGAAAGTTGCTCCGGTAGGAGCCGGCAAAAAACCAACCAGCGTATGTATTGCAAACAATGTACCGGCCGCTGGCCTGTACCATTTCCTTGCTCTGTCGGATGCAAAAATATCATAGGTAAGCAGTAGGACAAATACAATCATTAGTCCCGCTTCCTGATGCATGTACAAAAAATTACTGAAATCCATCGTTATATTCCGTTAACTCTTTTGACCTTCTTTATTACTCATATTATCTCCCCTCACTATCTCCCTCTCAATAATTATTTATTATTAATTGTTCATTGGCTACATCATCCCCGCCAAACGCTCAATGACCGGCAACAGACTCCGGTTTACCATATCGGATACGCCGGACGGATACATTCCGATCGCAGCGATACATATAATCAATCCTATTGCCGAAACTTTTTCATACCAAGTGGCATCGGGCAAACCCAGATGATGATCGTCCTGAACCGGACCGTACAGGATCTTACCTACTGTTCGAAGGATATACACCGCTGTGATTACAATCGAACAGGTAGCTACAATCGTCAACACCCGATGGAACACATC
This sequence comes from Marinifilaceae bacterium, assembly GCA_031553705.1. GTDB lineage: Bacteria > Bacteroidota > Bacteroidia > Bacteroidales > Marinifilaceae > JAVBLD01. The sequence continues at coordinate 1,933 of JAVBLD010000054.1, forward strand.
GGCATGTTGGAACGAACCGATAAAGATTGTCATTTCAGCCACAAATCCGCTTAGCCCGGGCAATCCCAACGAAGCCAAACCGGCGATCACATAGCATACCGATGCAAAAGGCATAATCTTCATCAAGCCGCCTATCTCCCGGATATCACGCGTATGGGTCCTGCCATAGATCAATCCGATAAGGGCAAAGAAGAGGGCCGTCATCAGCCCGTGGGAAAGCATTTGCAAAACAGCACCGGTCATTGCCGTCTGATTTAACATCAGGATTGCAAACAATACCAGTCCGCAATGGCTCACTGAAGAATAAGCATTGATATATTTCAGGTCGGTCTGTACCACAGCACTTAACGCTCCGTATACGACACTGATGCCGGTCAGTATCAGAAAAATCCATGCCAATTCGTGAGCAGCCTCAGGCATCAGATAGATCGCTACACGGAAACAGCCGTAACCTCCCAGCTTCATCAATACACCCGCATGCAACATCGACACTGCAGTAGGCGCCGAAGCGTGACCGTCAGGCGACCAGGTGTGAAATGGAAAGAGAGCGCCCAGCACGCCAAAACCCAAAAATGTAGCAGGAAAAATCCAATACTGATGCATGATCGGAATATGTTGTTTTGCCAACTCCAGTAAGTTCATACTGGTATGTCCCGAAGTGTAGTAAATCCCTAAAATCCCCACCAGTAGGAACGCGGACCCGGCCATCAACATCAGAGTCAGCTTCATCGCCGAATATTCCTTACGTCCGGTACCCCATACCCCTATCAACAAATACATCGGAATCAGGGCCACCTCATAAAACAGGAACATCGTAAACAGGTCGATCGAGATAAAAAATCCGAATACCCCGGTAGAGAGCAGGCAATACCACATAAAGTACTCCTTCACCATATTCCATGATGAAAAGACCCCTGTAAAAACAATCACAGCAGATAATGCTATCATCGCCACAGAGATGCCGTCCACACCTACCGAATAGTGTATATTCAGAGCAGGATACCAGATAATATCCGAAACAAAAAGCATCTCGGCTGCGGATATGGCCCGTTCCTGAAAGAAGAGCACAGTCAATACGGTAGCCAACAACACCAGCACCGAAGCTCCGGTAACCATCACCGCACGTATCTGCCGAATATTCTTGCAAGCAAACAATGCCAGCAACATCGCCAAAGGAACTAATACAAATAGGGACAAAATATTCATACCATATAATAGTTGAAAGTTGAAAGTTGAAAGTTGAAAGTTTTCCCAGCCTTCATTTTTAATTTCTGATTCTAATTCATAAACAGGGCCCAGATTGTGATGACCAGCGTACCGACCATAAATACCCAAGCATAAAATTGCACTTTACCGGATTGCAGGCCCTTGACAGAGGACGAAAGCCGCTGACTTGTCCATGCAAGCCCATCCACCATCATTCCGTCGACAACATGCTTGTCAAACCAGGTAATAGGCATCGACATATATTTAAATATCACTTTCTTTGTAATAAACATCCACACCTCATCAAGATAGAACTTGTGAAGTACCGCTTTGTAGAAACCGCCCAAAGCGGTTGCAATCTGCGCCGGCTTGTCGCTTCCTTTCTTATATAACAAGGTAGCAACGGTAATACCGATCAAAGCAACGGCGATACCCGAAGAGGCGATACCCCAATCGATATGTGCGGCAAAAACCATATTATCGCTGCTGACAAGTCCGGCAAACGGAATAAATCCGGTCACACATGAGAACAAAGCCAGAATAAGCAATGGCACCGACATCAATCGGGGCGATTCGTGCGGCTGGTGATGCCCGGAATAACTCTTCTCTTTTCCCCAGAAAATATTATAATAAAGACGGAACATATAGAATGCCGTCAGTCCGGCTACAATCCACAACGTAAAAAATACCATTTTATCATGATGGTAAGCAGCCGCCAGGATCTCATCTTTACTGAAAAAGCCAGAGAACGGCGGAATACCGGCAATCGCCAGACAGGCAATCAAAAAGGTTATATGGGTAATCGGCATATATTTCCGTAATCCTCCCATATCTCCCATCTCGTTGCTATGCACGGCATGAATCACCGAACCGGCTCCGAGGAAAAGCAATGCCTTGAAAAACGCATGGGTAAACAGGTGAAACATTGAAGCCATATAGCCCAATCCGTCGTGTCCGCCATATCCCGAAACGCCCAATGCAACCATCATATAGGCAATCTGCGAGATGGTCGAAAACGCCAGTACCCGTTTGATATCAGTCTGTGTAACCGCAATCACTGCTGCAAACAGAGCGGTAAATGCTCCGACATAACCGATCATTGTCAATACATCCGGGGCTGCGAAAAAGTATACCGGAAACAGGCGGGCCACCAGGTATACACCGGCCACCACCATCGTTGCGGCATGTATCAATGCGGAAACAGGGGTAGGACCTTCCATGGCGTCGGGCAACCAGATATGCAGCGGGAACATTGCCGATTTACCCGCGCCGCCGATAAAGATCAGCGCCATAGCCCATGAAATAACCGATAGTCCCATAAATGATGCTCCTGCCGTAGAATTGATCGCCAGCGAAGCATTATCGGCGGTAAGCCTTCCGAAATCGAACGTGCCCGTATAAAACGAGAGCAGTAATATCCCGACCAGAAAACCAAGGTCGGCAAACCGTGTAACGATAAAAGCTTTCTTTGAAGCCGCTACTGCCGACGGTTTGGTATAATAAAACCCGATCAGCGAATAGGAGGATACACCCACCAGTTCCCAGAAGATATACATCTGGAAGATATTAGTCGCCACAACCAAACCCAACATTGAAAAGCTGAACAGGGATAACAATGCATAGTAGCGTTGGAATCCTTTCTCCCCGTGCATATAAGCCAGGCTATACACATGCACCATCAGCGAAACGGTAGTGATCACCACCAGCATCATCACTGAGATCGGATCGAGCAATACGCCAATGTCGATATGTAATTTTTCGGTGAAGCGCAACCACTCGAATGTATAAGGGATGATTTCACGAAAAGCACCGTCCACCTTACCGATTACAAAAAAATAACGGCAAGCAGCCATATATGCCAATGCTGCCGCAACAGCCATTCCCAATGTTCCAACTATGCCGGCCATTCCCGGCTTCATCTTATGTCCCACAAGTCCCAACACGAGGAAGAGCAGAAAAGGAATAATCAATATCAAAACGGTAAATTCCATAATACTATTATTTTGAATTTTGAATCCCGGATTTTTGATTTTGGATAGTTTTGATCAACTTTTGCAGTCATACAAAAACTCAAAACCTGGAATTCAAAACTTTTATTAGTTTTTCATCTTATCAATGCGCCGTACATCAACATTCTGCATGTTCCGGTAAACGTTAATAATGATTGCGATAGCAACCGCCGTTTCAGCTGCCGAGATGGCTATACCGAACAAGGTAAAAAACATCCCTTCCATTTGTCCGGGATAAAGATAACGGTTGAACACGCTGAAATTGATCTCCACTGAGTTCAAAATCAACTCTATCGAAATCAAAATAGCCAACATGTTTTTGCGCGCAATAAATCCGTAAATCCCGACAAAAAACATAAGGGTGCTCACCACTAAATAATACTCCATTGGTATCATATCGCTGTTTTATTTAATTTAAGAGTAACGTATATATATACTCTGCCATTCTTTTTATTTCCATCTTCCTGCTTACATTTGCCGTCGGCTACCGTTTCCGCGCAATCAGCACTCCCCCGATAATGCAGGCCAGCAACAATACGCTCAATACTTCGAACGGCAACAGGTACTGATATTTTTCTGTTCCCATCAAAGCGTGCCCGATCTGCTTCATATTGATCTCCTGATCGCCCAGAATCGTCGGGTTACCGGCATACAAAAATTTATGTTTCATTGTAATAAACAGTGTGGCGGTTATCCCGGCCAGGGCCGCGACTAATCCCATCAACACTTTCCTTTTATCGTGCGGCTCTGTCTTATCGCCTTTCGGGCTGGTAAGCAGGATGGCAAAAATAAACAGGATCAGGATACCCCCTGCATAAACAGAAAGTTGTACTGCTGCCAGAAAATGGTAATTCAACAAAAGATACAGACCTGCCGTAGCAATCAGCACAAAAAGCAGATATACTGCCGCACGGAGAATTCGCCTTGTAGTAACCGCCATAATAGACGATACGGCAATCAATGCCGCAAGACAGTAAAAAATAATTAAATTGGCTGTTGTTTCCATATCTCTCTAATGCTTCGTTATTAAAGTTGATCCTTCACGGTTCAATTGCTTTATCAATTTATTGCGGGTAAACAGGGCATGTTCAAAATGGTTCGACCACTCGATCGCATCTTGGGGACAGGAAGAGGTACAGAGCGCACAAAAAATGCAGCTCCCCAGATCGTACATATAACGGTCCAACACTTTTTTCTCTTTCCCGGTAGTTTCATCAACCACCCTTTTCTCGATCACCCGTATGGTTCCGTTCGGACAGTTGTGCATACAAATCCCACAAGCGGTACATTTATGCTCGTTGTGTTCGTTATGAGGCATCGTCAGTAAAGCGCGGAACCGTTCAAACTGCTGTTTTTTCCCCCTATTCTCCGGATATTGCTCCGTCACTTTCGGGCGCAACATATTAAGCATCGCCACATACATTCCCTGAAGCAGGCGGTAGATGCCGATAATAATCTTTTTTATATAATTCACTACTATCATTGTACTCCCCAATTCTTAATTCCTAATTAAAGTATCACACACACTGCCATCAATAAAATATTGATAATGCAAATAGGCATCATAATTTTCCACTCAAGATCCAGCAACTGGTCTATACGCAAACGCGGGAATGACCAACGTATCCACAAAGCAAGAAATACGCAGAAACCGGTTTTCCCGAAAAACCATACAATAGAAGGAATATAGTCCATCACATGATTAAATGAATCCCATCCGGGAATGTGCAACGGCATCCATCCGCCAAGAAACATCGTGGAAGCAATCGCCGCAATGATAAACATATTCATGTACTCAGCCAGGTAAAAAAAGCCAAACTGAATACCCGAATATTCGGTATGGTAACCAGCGGTCAATTCCGATTCGGCTTCCGGCAGGTCAAAAGGTCCGCGGTTCGTTTCGGCATGACCTGCAATCAGATAGATCACAAAGGCGATAAGTGCAGGTACATGACCTTTGAAGATAAACCACATCTCCGCCTGTTGCTCGACAATCTCCGATAACTGCATCGTTCCGGAAAGGACAACAATCGTCAATAGCGACAAACCACAGGAGAGTTCGTAACTGATCAACTGTGCGCCGCTTCGCATAGCACCGATCATCGTATATTTACTGTTACTCGACCATCCGGCCAGCAAGATGCCGACTACTCCCAACGAAGATACGGCCAGTAAATAGAATACTCCGATATTAAAATCGATCGCCTGCAATCCCTTTGCAAACGGCAAAGCGCCAAAAGTACAGATCGATCCGATAATTACAATAAAGGAAGCCAGGCGAAACAGAAAATGATCGGCACGGTCTATACGAATCAACTCCTTCAATAATATCTTGATCATATCCGCCACTGACTGCAATATCCCAAATATCCCCACCCGGTTAGGACCGATACGGCACTGAAAGAAAGCGCATATCTTCCGCTCGGCATAAATCAATATCAACGCAAGCACGGCATAAGCAGCCAATAGGGCTACACCGATCAGGATAAATTCGACACACAATGCCCACCCGTCACTCATATACTGGTGAAGCACCTGATCTATCCAGCCTGTCAAAGTCGAAAAACTAAACATCTTCGGTTATATGTTAAAATTCAACGAAAAACGAACCACTCTATTTAATTCCAATTACTAATTATTAATTACTAATTATTAATTGTTTACCTATCTGTCAATACACGGGATCACATAGTCGAGTGAAGCCCCGATCATAATCAGGTCGGCGACTTTCGCTTCGGCAGCGATTGTCTCCAATGCACCCACCAACACCAATGACGGTGAACGGAACTTTATCCGGTACGGATTCTTATCTCCCTTGCTGGTAATATGAACTCCGAATTGTCCGCGGGCATTTTCAACCCGCTGGAAAAACTCTCCTTCTGGCAAGCGGACAACCGGTTTGGTTTTCGCAGCATAAGGCCCTTCCGGGATATTATCGATCAGTTGCTCGATGATACGAAGCGACTGTTCGATCTCGTCGAGCCGGATGATATACCGGTCAAACGTCAATCCTTCCGTCCGGATCACCTCTTCAAAATCGACCTTTCCATAAGCGGCATAAGGCGCAATTTTACGTATATCATTCTTCCATCCGGAAGCCCTGCCCGACGGACCGGTCACTCCAAACGAAATGGCGTTCTCTTTTGTCAGGTGGCCGATTCCCCGCATACGCCCCGTAGCAATCGGGTTGCCGGTGAACAGCAGATGATGCTCCTTCAGCATTTTGCGCATATAAGGGATGAACTCCTTCACCCTGCGTTGGAAATTCGGATGAATATCCTGAGCCAGACCGCCGATCACGCTGTAGTTGGCCATCAACCGGCCGCCGGCCGTCTCTTCAAAGATATCCATGATCTTCTCACGATCGCGCATCCCATACACAAATGCAGTGATCGACCCCATGTCCATACACATACATCCCCATCCCAACAAGTGTGATGCAATACGGGTCAATTCGTCAAAGATAGTACGTATATACTGCGCCCTCTCCGGTACCTCGAGCTCTAACGCCCGTTCACAGCACAAACAAACGGCATGCCGGTTCATAGTGCCCGACAAATAGTCCAATCTGTCCATAAGGTGAAGAATCTGCGGATAGGTATAGCTCTCGCACATCTTCTCTACTCCCCGGTGGATATATCCGAAATTGGGGTCTATCTTTTTAATGATTTCGCCGTCCAGCGACACCCGCAAATGCAATACGCCATGCATCGCCGGATGCTGGGGACCGAAGTTCACGACATAATCGTCCTCGCCAAACAAAGGTTGCGTACTTTCAATACGCTCGCCCATCTTCATAGTGATTGATGGTACTCTTTCCATGTTGGAAATCAGTTCGTTCTCCAATGGAACAGGATTGATAGCAGGATCCGCGTCATAATCTTTTCTAAACGGATAACCTTTCCAATCGGAACGGAGAAAGATGCGACGCATATCGGGATGGTTGATAAACCGGATCCCGAAGAAATCGTATGCCTCCCGTTCGTAGATAAAAGCCGTATCCCAGAGGTCGCAAACCGAAAACAATTCGGGACGCCCACGATCGGCTGTGCTTGTCTTCAATACAAGCAACTGTGACGGATGCTTTGACGGTGACAAATAGTATATCACACCTAAGCTATCCCCATAATCCATACCGATCAGGTCGATCAGAAAATCATAGGACTCCGGGGCGCTATGCCTCACATAGCAGGCCACTTCATATAAATTATCTTTCGGAACGGTAACGGTCAATACATCGCCTTTCCTCTCTACCTCTGCAAATTCAAGGGCAGAAAGATATGCTTCAACTGTTTTCATGCAATGTATCCTTTTCGTTTTGTTTTTTGTCTTCTTTTATTTCAGGCTGTTCGGGCAGTTTGAAAAAGTTCTGTACCTTAATCTTACGTGCCATCTGCATCATACCGTATAACATGGCATCCGGGCGGGGCGGACATCCCGGCACATATACATCCACCGGAATAATCTGGTCGACCCCCATCACCACATGGTACGAACTCTTGAACGGTCCGCCGCCAATCGCACAGCTTCCGACAGCCATCACATATTTCGGCTCGGCCATCTGGTCATAAAGACGCTTCAATACGGGCGCCATTTTATGTACTATCGTCCCGCAAACAAAAATAACGTCAGCCTGCCGCGGACTATTACGGGTTACCTCCCAGCCGAAACGGGCAAAATCACTCCGTGCGGCTCCTACACACATAAACTCGATACCGCAACAACTGGTTGCAAAGGTTAAAGGCCATACCGAATTGGAACGACCCCAGTTGATAAAATCATTCAACTTCCCGACAAAGATGTTTACACCGTTTTTACGCAACTCATCCACATATTGCTCGAGGTATTCGTTTTCATTGAAATCCTCATGCTTCATATTGCGGATATGAATATCTTTTACTTCCATTTCAAAGCTCCTTTTTTCCAGGCATAAGCAAGCCCGAGTGTTAAAATAACCAAGAAGAATGACACACTCACAAGCCCTTGCGGTCCCAAATCTTTCATAATGATTGCCCATGGAAACAACAAAACGGTCTCCACATCAAACACCAGATACAAGATAGCGAAAAGATAATACCCCACCCTAAACTGCATCCATGAACTCCCACGTGTAGGGATACCGCATTCATAAGGCTCTCCTTTATGCAAATTCTGCGATCGCGGAGCAACAAACCACGCAATCAACAATGCCGCTCCCACCAACACCAAGGCTGTGACAAAAACGACCAAGAATAACGCCGAATTACTCATATACCGATTTTTTATTTATCCGGAAATCACACCGTTTACTCTAAATCCAACTTTCGATTTCCGGGCGCAAAGATATATATTCTTTTTTCAAAAAATGACAAAACAGGTGTCCCATTTTTAAAGGCACAAATTTTTCTGCAGTCCCTTAATATCCTGTAGATAGAAATTCAAAGGAGACGTAACAAATATAACAAGAGACAAACTGATTTTTACTGACCTTTAAATAAGGCCTTCATGTTTTATGTAATCTGAAAAGATCTTACCATGCGATTGGTCTTTTCGCCCCTATTTTTACACTGGCAATAAAGAATAGGGTGCTTTTTGCTGATATTGAAGCCCGTTTACAATTTATAGAGCAACACCGTAGCAAATGCGGACACGCCCTCTTCCCGGCCTTCAAATCCAAGATGTTCCGTCGTTGTCGCTTTGATCGATACATCTTCCGTCTCCAGTTCCATGATGCCGGCCAGCGTCTGCTGCATCTCACGGATAAGCAATTTTATCTTCGGTCGTTGCAGGCAGATCACACTATCCACATTGCTGATCGAATATCCCTTTTCAGCAATCAGCCCGACCGTCCTCTTTAAAAGGATCTTGCTGTCAATACCTTTGTACTGTTCCGAAGTATCCGGAAAATGGTAGCCGATATCTCTCAATCCGGCAGCTCCCAGCAAAGCGTCGCAGATGGCATGGATCAGTACGTCCCCGTCGGAATGGGCGACACACCCTTTGTCGTGTTCAATCCGGATACCTCCTAACCAGAACTCCAGTCCCGGTTCAAAACGATGTACATCGATACCGATCCCTGTTTTTATTTTCATATATATAAGAATTTGATAACAAGCCGATTTTTGGTGTATGGATTAAAATTCAACACTAAATCCTTTATTTCCTCTCCGGATACCTCCTCCGGTTACTTTATTTTTCTACTCAAACGCAACAAATGTATTAAAAAAAATAAATATCAGGCGAATTGTTTTTGCTAAACTATAAATTTAGCTATATTTGCCCGTCGATTATAAAGGGTCTGTAGTGTAAATATTTAACATACAATAAAAATGTTCCACACATGAAAAGGAAAGATTTTTTAATTTTGGGTACCTGTTGTTTACTGGTTGTTTCAGTAAGTTCCTGCCAGAAAGTAAAGAACCTGTTCGGAGGAGGGGGTAAAAAAAGTTCTTCTACCACAGGATGGACATATAACGACCCTAAAAACGGAGGAATCGAATATAATAACGTAAAGAGCCAGCAGACGGGACCGGGTTTGGTGTTTATTCCTGGAGGTACATTTGTCATGGGACGTACCCAGGAAGATGTAATGTCGGAATGGAATAACGTACCAAAAAGGGTTACGGTAGCTTCGTTCTATATGGATGAAACGGAAGTAAGAAACATCGACTGGCTTGAATATCTGACATGGCTGCAACGGGTTTTTGTCAGCTATCCTGAAGTATACAGAAAAGCTTTACCGGACACGTTGGTTTGGCGGGAAGCATTGGGATATAACGAACCAATGGTAAAGAATTACCTGCGTTTCCCGGCCTACGCCGAGTATCCTGTTGTCGGAGTGAGCTGGGAACAAGCTACCGAATATGCTGTTTGGAGAACCGACCGTGTAAATGAACAGATTTTGATCGGCAAGGGAATCCTTTCTCATGATCCCGAAAATCAGAAAGACGAAAACAATTACAACACTGATGCCTACTTAAACGGGCAATATGTCGGAACAGTAAGACATAATTATAAAGGATTGGGTAAAGAAGAGAGACCTGTAAAATGGGAAGACGGTATCCTTTTACCGGAATATCGTTTACCGACAGAAGCCGAATGGGAATATGCCGCTTACGGATTGGTCGGCAATACCCAATTCGAAACGATATCAGGCACCCGTATCTATCCTTGGGACGGTTCATGGGTTAGAAATGCCGGTAAAAAGAACCGGGGACGTATGATGGCGAACTTCTCCCGTGGAAAAGGAGACTATATGGGAGTTGCCGGTTCGGCAAATGACTCATGGGATTATACGGCTCCTGTTAAATCTTTCTGGGCGAACGACTTCGGACTTTATGATATGGCAGGTAATGTTAATGAATGGGTAGCCGACGTATTCCGCCCGATAGGTTACCAGGATTTGTCGGAATTCAATCCTTTCAGGGGCAATATTTTCAAAACACAGGTTGTGGACGAAGAAGGTCATGCTGTAGAGAAAGACAGTTTAGGACGTATGCGCCACCGTAATCAATCCGATGCGGAACTTGCCACCCGTGAGAACTACCGGACTGCAGACAATCGGAGCTATAACGACGGTGACCTGAAATCGAGAATCTCTAACGATATCAACTGGAGATCAAGTGAGCAAGATAAAGGTTCTCATGAAATGTACTATTCTGATGAAAAAGACGACATCACTACTCTGGTAGACGATGAATCACGCGTGTATAAAGGCGGATCATGGAGAGATCGAGCATACTGGTTGAATCCGGGTGCCAGACGGTATATGAATCAAAAGAAATCCAGCAATCATATCGGTTTTCGCTGTGCGATGAGTCATGTCGGCGATGCAAGCGGAAAAGCAAAATAACAAAACGTTTTATCGCAGTTAATAATGCAGAAAGAGGTTGTCCGGATATCAAACGGGACAACCTCTTTCCCGTTCTCGAAAAATATATATGACAAATATTGCTTCTATATATCATAACTATGTAAAAGAGCATCAGGTCAACACTGACTCCCGAGCCATTCAAAAAGGAGACATCTTTATTGCCCTGAAAGGAGACCATTTCGACGGCAACCGGTATGCGGCGCAAGCCCTTGAAAAAGGAGCCGTCCTGGCCATTATCGACAACCCGGATTATCTGACAGAACAGTGCGAGTTAGTTCCTGACACGCTTATTTTCCTCCAAGAGTTAGCGAAATACCACCGCAAGCAACTTTCGATACCGATCCTAGGCATCACCGGTACAAACGGGAAGACCACCACCAAAGAGCTGTGCCATGCAGTGCTTTCAAAGAGATTCAACACGGTGGCTACCCAGGGTAACCTCAACAACCATATCGGAGTGCCGCTGACTTTACTCCGTATGGATGAGAAAACGGAATTCGGCATCGTGGAAATGGGAGCCAACCATATCGGAGAGATCAAAGCCCTTTGCGCAATCGCCAATCCAGATTTCGGCATCATTACTAATATCGGGCATGCCCACCTGGAGGGATTCGGCAGTTATGAAAATATTATCCATGCTAAAAAGGAACTTTATAACCATATTTTCTGGAACGACGGCAAAGTATTTGTCAATGCGGCCGACGAATTACTGATGATGATGACAAAGCACCACGACCGGATGAGTTACGGTAAAGAAGGAGGCCTGCTGAAAGGCGAAATAAAACAATCCATTCCTTACCTGGTATATACCCTGAAAACAGAGAAAGGAGATCTGTATATCCGGACAAAACTGACTGGAGGCTATAACTTCGACAATGCCATGGCAGCCTCTGCCGTCGGGTTCTATTTCGGAGTTGATCCGCTTGATATCCAGCAGGCTATTGAAAACTACCGGCCTGCAAACCTCCGCTCGCAGCTTATCCAAACCGAGCGGAATACAATAATACTGGATGCCTACAACGCCAATCCGAGTAGTATGAAAGCATCTGTCACAAATTTCAGCGAGATGCAGGCAGATCGTAAGATTGCTATCTTAGGTGAAATGCTCGAGTTAGGCTCCGAAAGCGAACAGGCACATCAGACGCTTCTCGACCTGGCCGTACAATGTCATTTCGATCAGCTAATTCTGGTTGGAAATAATTTTGAACATTGCCGCAATAAGTTTAACTTTATCACCTGTTTCAAGGATACCGACGCTCTTATCAAGCACCTGAAACAACATCCTCTTTCCTCCTCTTATATTTTTATAAAAGGCTCAAGGGGTAACAAATTGGAACGTATTGTAGAATATTTATAACTACGCCGTGAACGAAAGAATAGTCATTATACCGACTTATAACGAAAAAGAGAACATCGAACAGATCATACGGCATGTTTTCTCTTTAGAGCCGCAGTTTGATATCCTTGTGATAGAGGATAACTCTCCGGATGGCACCGCAAAAATTGTAAAAAGATTACAGCAGGAGTTTTCCAGGCTTCATATAATCGAACGAAAAGGCAAACTCGGCCTTGGTACTGCCTATATTGCCGGTTTTAAATGGGCGCTCGAACATCAATATAATTATATTTTCGAGATGGACGCTGATTTCTCCCACAACCCGAACGACCTGATTGCTCTGTACAACGCCTGTGTCGAAAACGCAGATATGGCTATCGGTTCCCGCTATGTAACCGGGGTTAATGTGGTCAACTGGCCAATGGGAAGAGTATTGATGTCCTATTTTGCCTCCAAATACGTACGATTCATCACCGGTATGAAAATACACGACGCAACGGCAGGATTTGTTTGTTATACCCGGAAAGTACTGGAAGCCATCAATCTGGACAATGTCCGTTTTAAAGGCTATGCTTTCCAGATCGAAATGAAATTCACAGCCTGGACGCTCGGATTTCGAGTGAAAGAGGTTCCGATCATTTTTACCGACCGTACATTGGGTACTTCCAAAATGAGCGGTGGAATCTTTACCGAGGCGATGATGGGAGTCATTACGATGAAACTCCGTGCGCTTTTCTGTAAAAAAAGCTTCAGGAAGTGATGAGTGATGAGTTTTCGGCTTATTCGCCTCTCTTAGTTTAGAAACACTCTCTTGTCACTTGCCGCCTGCCATTAATTTTATACATCATGAAGACGGTTATCAAAAACGGCACATTAATCAATGAAGGGAAGATATTCCGGGCGGATATCATCATCGGGGACGGGCAAATCACCGATATCGTCGCGCAAACGCCCGAAAATATCGATGCTGAAGTGATTGATGCGGCCGGCCGGTTTGTTATCCCCGGCGTTATCGATGACCAGGTGCATTTTCGTGAACCGGGCCTCACCTCAAAAGGCGATATCGAAGAGGGGAGCAAAGCCGCTGCCGCCGGAGGGGTCACATCCTATATGGATATGCCGAATGTAAATCCCCCGACCACTACGTTGAAACGCCTGGAAGAGAAGGTCGAACTTGCGCGGCAGAAATCCCTGGTAAACTACTCATTCTATCTGGGAGCAACCCTGGATAACTTTGACGAGATTAGGCATGCCGATCCGAAAACCGTTTGCGGATTAAAGGTTTTTATGGGTTCTTCTACCGGCAACATGCTGGTCGACAGCCTTCCAGTATTGGAAAAACTATTTGCCGAATCGCCGTTGCTGATCGCCACTCACTGTGAAGATACCCCGACGATAAACCGGAATCTGGCAAAATACAAAGAGATCTATGGAGATGCTATCCCGCCTTCCTGCCATCCGCTCATCCGGAGCCGTGAAGCTTGCTTCAAAAGTTCGTCGCTGGCGGCCTCTTTAGCGCGTAAATACGGCAGTCGCCTGCATATCCTGCACCTCAGCACAAAAGAGGAGCTTGCACTACTGGATAGAGGAATGTTAAAAGACAAACGGATTACCGGGGAGGTATGTGTACATCACCTGTGGTTTAATGACTCCGCCTACACAACCAAAGGCAACTTGGTGAAATGGAATCCCGCCATCAAGACCGAAGAAGACCGATTGGCGCTACTCGAAGCCGTGAACAACAACACGCTGGATGTCATCGCCACCGACCATGCCCCACACACGCTGGCCGATAAAAGCGGTATCTATACCCAGACAGCCAGTGGAGGTCCTATGGTACAACATTCACTAACCGTAATGCTTGAGCTATTTGATAAAGGAGTCATCTCCCTCGAAACGGTCGTCGACAAAATGTGCCATGCGCCGGCAATCCTGTTCGGCATCAAAAACCGGGGATTCCTGCGTAAAGGTTACCAGGCGGACATCTGTATCTTTGGCAAAGCGCCGTGGACCGTTGACAAAAGCAACATCCTCTACAAATGCGGCTGGTCACCCCTCGAAAATGAAAGCTTCTCTTACCGTGTCCAAACAACCCTTGTCAACGGCCGTATAGTCTACAACAAAGGCACATTTGCCCCCGGTATCCATGGAGAGTTGCTCACCTTTGACAACAGGTAGAATCTTCTTATAACAGATAAGTCAGAAAACAGGCCGTCAGAAACAGCACAAACATCAGGTTACCGAAAAGCCGGATCCGGCCGGTGACAAAATATTGCGTATATATAAAAGCGAGAGGCAGCGACAATACATACATAAAATCATAATAATCGCCCGGAACAATAAAAAGAGTCAGGGACAAAAAGAGAAGCATTGAGACAACCGACAGAATGCCACGCCGCTGATTCACAATCGAAACCGAAGAGTAAGTCATGATACTGTATAGCGACAATAGCAATAAAAACAACAGTAATCCCAACCGGATAAGCTCCGGAATCGGAAGAGTATGAACGAACTCACCGGAGAACAGGTTGTCGAGGAACATCCCCGGCAACAACGCCAGCTGTCCTACCCAGAAAAAGTAAAAAGCAATAAACAAGGCAGAGGTTATAAAGCCTAAAAACAAAGCCGCCACATCTTTAAGTGTAGACCGCCCCGAGAAGAAAAGTACACATATTGTCCATAGCACGAAAAGGATAAGTTTCGGATAAACCGCAACAACCAGTATGGCACAACAACCCAGATCGAAGATCGGACTATTGGCCTGCGAATTATTGATGGCCGATTGGAGCCGTCCGACAGCGACAGCCATAATAAATATCGCAATCAATATATAACCGAATCCTGTCTTTACTGCGATCCCGGAAGTCAGGAGTACATAAAACAATGAAGGTAAAGTGGTAGTCTGAGGCAAAAACTTATACCGTTCGTTGATAAAAAACAGAAGGTATGAAAGCAGCAAAACCGCCACAAGGCTTATGATCTTCAGCCATTCCTTGTCCATACCGTCGATAAAAGCCAGATCAATCACACCGTGCACTTGCGAAACGACCAACGGACGGGGGAGATATTTGTCAACATAATATGCTGCCAGTACAATAAAAGGCAGCACAAGCAACATATACAACTTCTTCGACCTTAAAAATCTATCCATAATCAAACAGGAACAAGGAATTTATCCATTCTCAGTCCATCAGGTCTTTCCCGATATCCCGGCGGTAATTGATCCCCTCAAAAACGATCTTTTCTACATTCGCATAAGAACATTCCAGGGCTTTTTCAATGGTCTCTCCAAATGAGCTAACGGCAATCACACGTCCTCCGTTTGTCACGGCATTACCATCGATCAGTTTGGTGCCGGCATGAAAAACCATGCTATCTTTCACCTGATCCAGACCGCTAATTATCGCCCCTTTTTTGTAATCGCCCGGATAACCGGCCGCAACCAACATTACAGTCGTACAACAACGATGATCCAGTTCCAGGTCTACCTCCGAAAGCCGGCCTTGGGCAACAGCTTCAAAAAGGTCGAGCAGGTCGCTTTTCAATCTCGGCATCACGACCTCCGTCTCCGGGTCTCCCATCCGCGCATTATACTCAATAACGAAAGGTTCACTACCCACATTCATCAACCCGAAAAAAAGGAAACCTTTATAATCGATCCCGTCCTCTTTCAGCCCCTCCACTGTAGGACGTATAATCCTCTCTTCGACTTTCTTATTAAATACCGCGTCTGCAAAAGGCACCGGTGAAACAGCTCCCATTCCTCCGGTATTCAATCCGGTATCCCCCTCACCGATCCGTTTATAATCCTTTGCCGAACCTAATACTTTATAGTGATGCCCGTCTGTTACAGCAAACACTGAAATTTCAATGCCTTGCAGAAACTCCTCCACAACTACCCGGCTACTCGCTTTCCCGAACTTTCCTCCCAACATCTCTTTCAACTCATGCTGCGCCTCTTTCAGATCCTGCAAAATCAACACCCCTTTCCCGGCTGCCAGTCCGTCGGCCTTTAACACATACGGAGGCTTCAAGTGTTCCAAAAACTCCTGTCCCTCTTTGATATTCTGTAATGTCACCGTCAAATAACGAGCCGTCGGGACCCGATGCCGGAACATAAACTCCTTTGCAAAATCCTTGCTTCCCTCCAGCATTGCCCCATTTTTGCCGGGACCGACGATCATCAAATCCAGAAGGCGGGCGTCAGCTTGCAGAAAATCCCGGATCCCTCCTACTAACGGATCCTCCGGACCTACAATCAATAAATCGATCCGGTGTCCTGCTACAAAATCGGCAATCGCACCGAAATCGGTCACAGCTATCGCTACATTCTCAGCAATTCCCGCCGTTCCGGCATTCCCGGGAGCAACATATAATTTTTCCAGCTTAGGACTTTGTATCATCTTCCATGCCAATGCATGCTCCCGTCCGCCGCTACCTAATAATAATACCTTCATAAATTTAAAAAAGTGATGAATAAATCAATCTACAGAGAGAAACAAGTGGCAGGTAGCAAATAGCGAGAATCATCTCCTTGCACCCTATACTCTTTACCCTACTCCAATTTTTCATTATTAATTATTCATTGTTAATTATTCATTTAGAATTCACTTTCAACTCTCCACTATCAACTCTCAATTAAATACCCTTGCCACCTGCTACTTACCACCCTATTATTCGTTTACAACACAAAAATATAAAATAACAGCAATACCATCACACAATCACTGTCTATTCTGCATGTTCGACCGTATAGTTCAGGAACCGGTTGAAAGGACAAAGCTTTTTAAATACATCAATCGACTTCTCTATGATATCGCCGCTTTCAAAAAAGCCGTCCGGCTTCGGGCTCGATACAATATAATGTTTATGTTTCAACAGGCCGGCATCCGGGAAATCTTTCGAAAAGGGAGCAGGCACCTTCTTTAATATATCCGTCTCATCCAGTTGCTTAAACTCTTTCACAAACTCCGGAGCCGTGATAATCTGCTTAAACTCTTCGACATTGTCATATACATCCTGACGCAACCTCTTTAATAGAGCTGGCTCCGGACAATAAATCCCGCCTGATAAAAAGCATCCGTCCGGCTCGATATGCATATAATAACCGCCGTAACGGCTATTTCTTCCGCCGCCTTTCGCAATATATACTGCAAAATGGGTTTTATACGGCAACCGATTAGGAGAAAAACGCAGATCCCGGTATATCCGGTAAACACAATCTTTTACGGCGACTCCCTTTATTTCCCCGTCAAAAGCCGCGATTTTATCAATCAGTTCCCCGGCCAGCAGGTCAAATTTCTCTTTTAAAACCACATATTGCTCCCGGTTTTCCTGAAACCACTCCCGGTTATTGTTATCCCTCAACTCCCTTAAAAAAGAGAGAATCTCTTTTGTTATATCACTTGTCATTTTCCGGATTAATTCTTAATTAATAAGCTACAAGTTTAGCCTATTTTTTTGTTCTATTCAAATGATCCGGACAAGTTCTGTCAATAAAAAATGTCTACGCCGGCGTCCATTTTTTATAACGAAATTTTGCGACTTTCAAAAAAAGCCATATCTTTGCAACGTTTTTTAGAAAATTCCTTAGTAGCTCAGTTGGTTAGAGCGGCGGACTGTTAATCCGTAGGTCGTAGGTTCAAGTCCTACCTGAGGAGCCAGACGAGATAAGCCGGCTTTTCGCCGGCTTATCTGTTTTTCCGGCTTACATACGCTTTCTCTCTAATATTTCTATCCTCAATGGCCTAAAAATTATAAAATTTTTATCTTTGTATCCGGATGTTTTGCTGTTTTTATAGCAAACTTATGTACAATTGATTTTTATAATAAACTCATATCTGCCAAATTATGAAATTCATCTATTATTATATCATGCTTACATCATGCTTCCTGTTTTTTACCGGACAAGAAGTCAATGCCAGGGGAACAAATAAAAAACCAGGACCTTTTGCCCGCGAAATCCGGTTAGGAGGTAATGCCTATGTAACGACCAGGACCGATCAGACCGCCATACGGATCGACCCGAACGGGGTCAGGAGGTGGAGCGACCCGGGTGCTGTATTTAGTGCCTGGTTCAGGACATCAAAATCTGGCGATCTCGATTTGTACCTGAAATACCAGGCTGATAGTGCAGCCGCGATTAATGTTTCATGCTCCGGAAAGAGTTTTCATGTAAAGATACGACCGGGAAAAGAACAGACGGTCTATATCGGTTCCGTGCCAAAAGCTGACACCGGATACCTGCGGGTGGATTTCCGGGGAGTTAAACGGCAAGGCAGCACCTATGCGGAAGCTTTCGCGCTCATTGTTGACGGCAGTGCTGTAAAACAAGGTATCTGCTATGTAAACGATTTTTCTTTTTACTGGGGACGGCGGGGGCCTTCTGTTCATTTGGGCTATCCCCTTCCTGAAAACGAAACGATCGAGTGGTTCTACACCGAAGTCACCGTTCCGGCCGGAGGAGATCCGGCCGGAACCTATTACATGGCCAATGGCTTTGCACAAGGATATTTCGGGATGCAGGCGAACTCATCGACCGAGCGCCGGGTACTTTTCTCTGTCTGGAGTCCGTGGGAAACAGACAATCCGAAAGAGGTTCCGGAAACCCATCAGGTAAAGATGCTCCGGAAAGGCGGACAGGTCAAAACCGGAGAGTTCGGTAATGAAGGCTCCGGAGGGCAAAGCTATCTGATCTATCCATGGCAAACCGGGAATACCTACAAATTCCTGACCCAAATTAAACCGGACGGGAAAGGGAATACCCGATATACAGCCTGGTTCTACACTCCGGATGAACAGGAATGGTTGCTGATTGCCTCTTTCTTACGTCCGCTGACGAATACCTACTATAAAGGGGCCCATTCATTTCTGGAAAGTTTCAGCCCCGAATCGGGTTTCCGTCTCCGGAAGGCTTTTTACGGCAATCAATGGGCAAGGACAAAAGAGGGCAAATGGATCGAAATAAAAGACCAGGTACGCTTCACGGTTGATGAAACGGGCAGGAAAAAAGCCAGGATGGACTATAAAGGTGGTATCGAAAGCGGACGGTTCTTCTTACAGAATTGCGGTTTTCTAAGCGATTACACCCCGATAGGAACAAAGTTTTCAAGGACGTCCGCCAGTCAAGCGCCGGAGATCGATCTCGATAAACTCCCATAACAGCATTCACAAAACATACTATACACCAAGAAGCATGCAAACCATTTTATTTTCGATTTGCAATCATAAAATCCTGTTTGTCATCATTTTAATCCTCCTGATATATGGCTGCCCGGCATATACACCACCTCCTGAAGCGGTACAGCCCACTCCGAACGAACACCAAATGGCCTGGCACGAATTGGAACAGTATGCTTTTATTCACTTCACAACCAACACCTTCACCGGCAAAGAGTGGGGATATGGCGATGAAAAACCGGCGATATTCAGTCCCACAGCCTTTAATGCAGAGCAATGGGTAACCACGCTCAAAGAGGTTGGCCTGAAAGGATTGATTCTAACCTGTAAGCACCATGACGGCTTCTGTTTATGGCCAAGCCGCTATACCGAACATTCGGTCAAAAACAGTCCATTCCGCGAAGGCAGGGGCGATGTTGTCGGAGAAGTGTCGGAAGCCTGCCGGAAACATGGATTGCTCTTCGGGATCTACCTGTCTCCATGGGACCGGAATTTTGCAGGTTACGGAAAACCGGAATACCTCACCTACTATCGTAATCAATTGCGCGAATTACTGGAAAATTACGACCCCGTTTTTGAGGTATGGTTTGACGGTGCCAACGGCGGCAATGGCTACTATGGAGGCGCCCGAGAAAGGCGCAGAATCGATAATACGACCTACTACGATTGGCCGCGTACCCATCAACTCGTCCGGGAATTGGCTCCGCAAGCGATGATGTTCAGCGATGCCGGCCCGGATATCCGTTGGTGCGGCAACGAAAGAGGATTTATCGGAGACCGGTACTGGAATATGATTACCAACGATACACTATACCCCGGCAAAGCCAATATCGGCCAACTGCTCAACCATGGTTCGGAAGATGGCACTTCCTGGGTTCCGGCCGAAGTGGACGTATCGATCCGCCCGGGGTGGTTCTACCATACGAAAGAGGACACCTCAGTGCGCACTCCGGAAAACCTTTTCAAGATATACATGGAATCGGTCGGCAGAGGTGCCAGCCTGCTGTTAAATATACCACCCGATCAGCGCGGGCTGTTACATGAAAATGATATACAAGCGTTGAAAACATGGAAGAAATTGATCGATGAAGCCTTTGCCGTCAACCTAGCTGCCGGAGCGAAAGCTTCTGCCGACAGCTATCGAGGTAACTCCTCGCAATATGAAGCGTCGAATGCTACAGATGGAAATAAAGAGACCTACTGGGCTACCGACGACGATATCCATACCGGTTCGCTAACAATCGAACTTGGAAAGGAACAAGATATCCGGTATATCGTATTACAGGAATATATCCGTCTCGGCCAGCGGATACAAGCATTCGAGATCGAAGCATTTACAGGCAATACCTGGAAACCGGTAGCCGATGGTAGTACCATCGGCTATAAGCGAATCACTCCGGTTGAGAATATAAGAACCGGAAAAATACGGGTTCGGATTAAAGAGGCAAAAGCCTGCCCGGTGATTTCAAATATTGAAGTATATTAAATCGTCTGAATTTCAAGCCGAAAAGATGAATCGCTAATTTACTGCGTTATAGCTAAATGGATAAAATAAGAAAATTACTCTTTGAAAACAAATGGTATTTTGCTGTTTTCTTTCTCCTGGGTATCATAGGAGGCTCCCTGTTGCTGTGCTGTACAAAAGAAGAGATTACATTATGGGTTAATGTACATTACAACCGATCTCTGGATTGGTTTTTTCTATGCGTAAATGAAATGGGGAGGGTCTGGTTCAGTGGATGTGTATTATTCGGTGTGTGGATATGGAAAGGCTGGCGAACGGCCCTCAGGGGATTTCTCTGCCTCTTCACGGTGGCGATTGTGATCCAATTTTTAAAACACATTATTTTCCCCGGCACTTTACGCCCGACCCTCTATTTTGAAGGAAAAGAGACATTACGCCTACTGGAAGGCGTCATCCAGTTACAAACCGAAAGCTTCCCTTCGGGCCACACCGGCGGCGCATTCGCGATCGTTACTTTCCTGGCTCTTATACTTCCCGGTAAGCGCTATCACGGACTACTCGCACTTTTAGCCGCCTCGGTAGGATACGCCCGTCTCTACCTCTCCCAGCATTTTATCACTGATATATATGCCGGCATGACGATCGGAGTTGTCGTTACCACGTTGGTATATCTGGCCTCCCGTAAGATATGACCCTTTTCAGATGATTGAAAATAAAGTATAAGTATTATGGAGTATCCCTATTGTCACTAATTCTTGGAAAGGTTATCCTCGCGTTATTGCAGCGCTTTTTTCGCAGAACTTAAAATCCTTTGCTAAAATCAATATAATATCCGGTTTATCAGAAATGCTAAAACTAATGTTCTTTTTTATGTATTGTAAATTCTCTGCTATACCTGACTATATAGGGGACAAGAAGAGGAATATTGTATTTTTTCTCAAATACTTTTATATTACTTCGATACTCTTTCGTTCTACTGATTATGGAGTCTGCCATCACTATTATTCTAGGAATGGATATTATTTCGCAATATTGAACATACAAAGCTAAGAATTCAGGATTCCTTTTTAGTTTGCGGTATATTTTTCATCACATTGGTATAAATCTGCAACATTATTTTTCTTTTTAATATTTTCATCCTGAATGATGTCCAGGTTCTTCTTTGCACAACCTATGGCAAAGATGCAACCGATTATTATGATGCTCCATAGCTGTTTTGTCATGGCTTTTGTATAAAGGTTATTAATAATGACAAGACAGAAGATGGCTCAAAAGTCTCCATCTGTTTTATCTTAACGTTATCATGTACTATTTTTTCGCATTGGATATCTCTTGGTAGTATTTTTCTACTTCCTTAAAGAATGGGTGTTTATCGATATAAGAGATATAAACAAAAAGAATATTTTTACCTATTAAATAATGTTGAGCATCTGCAATAGCGGGCTTGATATAAAAACAGAT
>JAVBLD010000046.1:0-44125 GCA_031553705.1 Marinifilaceae bacterium
GAGGTTGTTGCGCTCATAACTCATCTTTACCGCATGCTCCTTGAACACCCGGTCATACTGTCTTTTTGTTCCCATTTTTCAAAGTTAAAATTATTATTCAACCTTAACTATTTGTGCGGGCTAAGTTAGGAACTCCACTATATAACTATGGTGGAGACTTCTGGATTTGCTCCTTCTAACATAGGGTTACATGGAAGTATGTACAATACAAACCTTGTCTCTTCTTGAAACTTCCAACGGTTATTTTTATAATAGCCAAAAGGTTTCATTTGCATATTCATATCTCCACGGCCATCCTTGATATTAGTTATCTGAATGGCGTCTTTAGTATATTGAAAAACATTATCGACATACTTAATGCGTCGATAAAATAAGTCATTATTATATTCCACAATTGGTATAATCCAAAAGTCCGGATGAGCCATATCTTTTGCCGGAATTTTTGTAATTATAGAACCTTGCGATTTTGGACCTCCAAAATCTAAATCAGACACAAAATATTCCTGAAACATTTCTTGTTCTATGGAAATTCTTATACCTCCGAAATCTCCACCATACATTTTCCAGAGAGGAATGCTTTCCTCTGAATTTTCCGTCCAGCATGATACAAATACATATTTACAAAATCGAACGCCAAGCGATTCAGCATTACCCTCTTCTATATCATCTACTTTATCGAGACGGTTGAATCTAATGGTTTTATTCTTTAGAATCATTGCTAATGATTCTAAATTTGTATAGTGATATATTCTCATACTTATTCTATTGCTTTATCTTCTTCAAATTTCGATTAGGGCAGTTTATTGGGTAGGTATTCATGATGGAACTACCCAATAACCAGCCCATTAATACGTTAATCCTAATTGCCATAACGGAATAACATTCAGATACCCGTTTTCGATATCGTCTTTTACTACATATCCATTCTCGACCTCTTTAATTTGCTTCTGCCCTTTGGTTTTGCCTCCGACCTCAAATGTTTTATCATCAACTAAGAAATCGGCAACAGGGGATGCAAAGACATCATACTTAACCCGCATTTGGTTTAAGAAGAATGTCTCTCGGATATTTCCGATATTGGAAGTATCATCAGCAAGGTTATAAATAAGATTGGTGTTGTCCAAATACACCTTGTCAACCTTACCTAACCCTCGAATGCCCCCGGTATTGTCTCTCAATTGAGCTATCATACCCGCTTCCTCAATATACAGGCAATAGTCCGAGATATTGTTGCGACTGGCAGATAGCATGTCGGCTATTTTGGTCATGTTAGGTTTGAATGGTGCGCTTTTAGATATAATAGCAAGCAACTGTTTTAGCTTTCTTCCTGTCGCCACATTCATATCAGCATACATCGGAATATCGTTCTCCAACGTTTGGTTTATGATCTGCCCTAAACGCAATTCAAAATCTTCTTCCAATGCGAACGGATAATACCCCTTTTTCAAATACTCAGAGAAAAGAGGCAACGGATGCTTCAAATCGGGTAATTCGACTTTATGCTGCAATATATCTTCCAATGAATAGGTTTCTGCCGATATATTGTGGAACAACCGCAAATACTCCCTGAAAGACAAGCCCTGCATATTGTAGATTACGGCTCTACGGCTTAGATCGGAAGCTCCTTTCTTAATGTCAAGCACCGAAGACCCGGTAAAAACAACATTCAGGTCTTTATGATAATCGTAAATCAGCTTTAGTTCCTTTGCCCAATCCTTATATTTATGGATTTCGTCGATGAACAGGTATTTGCCACCTCGTTTCACAAAAGCATCAGCTAAATCAGCAAACCGATTGTCTACGAAATAGAAGTCTTCCGCTGTCACATAGAGCGTTTCAGCAGGATTCAGATTCTGCTTGATATACTGGAGAACCAAAGTCGTCTTCCCGACACCTCTCGGGCCGATAAGACCTATCATCCTGCTTTTCCAATTTATCTCGTTATAGATATATCGGAAAAACGTTGTATCGGTCTCTTTTATCAGCTTATTGGAATATTCGAATAACTTGTCCATACTATCACGTTTTTTGCAAAGATAGTAATTTTTGCACTATCAAAGTGCAATTATGTTTATTTTTCGCACTATTACAGTGCGGCGGCGCGAATTACATATCCCTGTTGCTATACGATGCCTATTTTATTCACGTAGTGAATATTCTGCTAACTCTTACTGGAAATACCGATGAAAATGCCCCCTGTTCGCCAGAGTAAATTGCCCCTTTAGAGTTGTGAGTCAAAAAGAGAGTAAAGAACTTTAAAAATTGAGGTATAAAAAACGTTCATTAGAGTCTGTTTATAAAATCAATTTTTTTTACAAATATACGGATTCTTCTTTATTGGCTTTATTGGCTTTCTTTCTTCTGAGCGATTCGCCAAAAAGTTCTATCCTGATTGACTGGTGGACGATTCTGTCCAATACAGCATCAGCAATGGTTTTTGAACTGCACCCAAAAAGTTGGACGGTTAATATTAAGTTGTAGAAAATGAATGAGTTCTAATTGTACAGGGCTCATTCCCTTTAGTTTAAGTTTGATTCTATTATTTTTGTAGTAATCTATATATTCTTTCAAATACAACAAAACCGCCCCGAAAGGCGGTTTTACTATAAATTACTTGTTCTTTCTCCGGATCCATATAAATAAACCCCATAACATTAAAAAGCCAGGGAGTATTCCGTAGAAACCGGTTTTCATATAAGGTACGGCCGCTTTTGTGACAGAAACCTTATTGTCCAGCGAGCGCGGACGGCTTACATCAATCGGTACGGTACCGTAGGACAGCCAGTGGAATGAGCCCTGGATCAGCATAAAATTGGCAATATTATACCGCCTTACCGGAGGGTTCATTCCTCCGTTGCTGATACAGTCGGCATCAGCAACAATCATGATCCGCTGCTCCTTCTCCCCTACCTGGCGAGACGCAGCAACAGCCGTTGTAAAGGTCATTATCATTTCGCCCGATCTAGTATCCACTGTTGCCGAATCATTTACAAAATCGATGGTTTGCAGTTCATTCCACGTTTTGATCGTATCGGTTTCGAGGATCGGGATGGTTTTATATCCTTTATCTTGATTATAAATTAACCCGGTTGCTCCGGTCATCCCGACAAATGCTCGCCGTTCGGTCAGGTATTGCTTGTAAATATATGACTGCTCTCCGGCCTCTTTGGTCGCTTTGGTGAGGACATAGTTGGCCGGCATGTCTATTTTGGGTTGTACCAGCATTCCGGGAACAGTTTGGACACCAAACTGCCCTACAAAATTTTCCATAATCTTTGAACCGGGTTCTACCATTACCAACAGGTTTCCTCCGTTAGCGATATACCGATCCAATTTTACTTTTTCCTCGGGCAACAGTTCGTATTTCATATCGGCAACGACAATGATATCCACTTCTTCCGGTATTTGGTTATCACCGGACAGGTTCAGGTCTTCCACATCGCATCCCTGATTGGTCAGTGCATAACGGAA
Source organism: Marinifilaceae bacterium (assembly GCA_031553705.1). Lineage (GTDB taxonomy): Bacteria > Bacteroidota > Bacteroidia > Bacteroidales > Marinifilaceae > JAVBLD01. The sequence continues at coordinate 3,472 of JAVBLD010000046.1, forward strand.
GGTTTTTACAGAGGAGAACAACGTATAGTCCCGAAGCCTGTCTCCATTTCTGCTTCGTTCGCCATGGCCTTCGAGAAACGCTATCCGGGGCAATTTCATCACCATACGTTTAAACACGGCGGTCACTTCTGCTTCGTTCGGAAATTTAAACATATCATCATAAATCCTCAGAAAAGCCTTCTGTCCGTTTTCCCGCTCGACCAGCCGGACAAAGGTGTTCCCCTCATCGGTAAGGTCGATGATCTTTTTAATTTTCTCAGGAGGCATAAAAAGCTCAAACTTCAGGTCACGCGCCTCTGCCAAAGCTTTTCCCTTTTCTTCAAGGGTCATATTGGGATAACGGTTGTCCAACCAAGGATTATTACTCGGTTGATCATAATAGTATACATATTTCATTTTGGTTTCCGGCTTAAAACGAATATATTGTTTCAGGCGTTCCATATCGGCCTTCACCATGCTTGGGATACCGTGATAATACTCGCGGTCCAGCAAATTAACATAAGTAGTAATGGTCAATCCTCCGTCCAATTTGGCCATGATTTCCTGGCTTTTCGGCGTCAATGTGCACCATTTGGTTGCGGTCGTGTCGTAATAGGCCATAAATATCGGCCGGGAAGTGACATATCCCAACAGCATTGCACAAACGATGACAAATCCGTATTTACCGGCGGCGATCAGGAATAGGCTATGTTTCCGGGTGAATTGCAGTTTCAGGATACTCAATGCAAGGAACATCGCTACTACAATGATAAAATAAAGCACATCCTCGCTGCATATCAATCCGGCAATCATCTCATTACAACGTCCCGAAATACAAAGCCACCAGGTAATCTCCCTTATAAACTCCATATCCTGACCAATTTGATTCATATAATTCAACACTCCCAACATCACCAATGTACAGATAGCAGCCACCACCTGATAAGAGGTAAGGCTCGACATAAACAACCCTATCGCCGAATAAGCACAAATCAACAGATAGATGGCCAATATACCCGACATAGCTGCCGGAAAATCAAAATGCTCAACAGTACAGGCACCAAAAATAATATAAACCATCAATACGCCTGTCAGCAACGCTCCATACGCCATCATTGCAAGGAACTTTCCGTAGATAATATGGGATGCGGTTACCGGAGAGGAGTACAACAACTTTATCGATCCACTGCTATACTCGCGGCTCATCAATCCCATCGTCAACAGCGGCATATAAAGATACAAGTAGTTCTGTACCGTTGGAAACAATCCGCGCATACCCCCTAACAAACCATACGTAATAGAGGCGTTCCCATATCCAAGTGTCTGACTCCTTACCACTTCCTGAAAAAGTTGGACAAATGTCAAACCGGTCTGAAAAGCAAACACAACCAGGATCAGCCATGCTATCGGCGAATAGAACAGCGTGAACAACTCCGCCTTTGCAATCTTATATATTCTTCTCATAATTAATTTCAATTAATGGGGCAAGGAGCAGGGGGCAAGGGACAGGAATTATCTTCTTTTGCCTTGTTCCTTTTACCTTGAACCTATTTCTCATTCTCAGTTCATAATTCAAAATTCCTTTGCTACTTTCCACCTGCCACTTGCTTCTTATTGGACAGTTTGGCGAACACCGCATCCAATGAGCTTTTTTCTATCACCAGCTCTATCAATCCCCACCCTCTCATTACACACTGTTCCGCTACCATCTTGGCCGTATAGACCGTTCCGTCATATCCTAATCTGAACCGGGTAGGTGTTATCTCTTCCACCAGTTTTATCCCTTCCAGTCTCGCTAACTCTTCCTTGGCCGGAGGAGCGTCCAATGATACAATCAATGTGTTGAGTTCTATATAATTATCGAACATTTCCATCGTACCGGAAAATACCACCTGTCCGTCCTCGATCATCTTTATCTCCTCGCAGGTTGCTTGCACTTCGGACAGGATATGGGTGGAAAGAAGTATCGAACGATCCTGCGCAATCTCTTTGATCAGATGACGCACCTCAATAATCTGATTCGGGTCGAGTCCATTGGTAGGTTCGTCGAGCACCACAAATTTCGGATCGTGCACAATAGCCTGGGCAATACCCACCCGTTGCTGGTAACCTCCCGACAGATTCCGGAGTAACCTTTCCCTGAAATGGGAAATCCCACACCGTTCCGCAGCCTCTTCCACTGCTTTTTTGACTTTTGTTTTATCCACCATCCTCAGATCGGCACAATAAGTGAGGTACTCCTCTACCGTAAAATCAGGATACAAAGGTGGCTTCTGGGGTAAGAAACCGATATGTCTTTTAGCTTCTACCGGGTCATCTTTCAGGCTCACACCATTAATATAAACCTCTCCCTGGGTCTGCTTCAACACCCCGCAAATAATGTTCATCGTTGTTGATTTTCCCGCTCCGTTCGATCCCAACAATCCAACAACTCCCTGCCGGTTTATTTCGAAATTAATATCCCGGATCGCCCATTGAGACGAGTAGCGATGAGACAAATGTTCTGTTTTTACAATGGCATTTTCCATGTACTCTATTTGTTATTTATGTTTTTAAAAGATATAATATCGTCTTCCATGTAATCCGCAGATCACACGATATATCAATATTCAATAGTTTGTGAATGGAAAAAACATAGGGCAAAACCATGTTTTCTACCCTATGTTTTCAAGAACTTGGATCAGGGCCGCCAATTACCGATGGCCTGTAGATCCACTCCGTATTTTGTTTTGAACCATCCCGTCAAAATATCGTATTTCTGTTTGATTAACGGATAAGTATCGAAACATTTTGTTTTCATCTCGTCAGCCGTATTCTGCACTATAGTAAGAATATATCCCCTCGCGTCGTTCTCCTTTTTCAAGTTAGAAGCACTAGTGTACCATGTATTATAGTTGATCGCGAAAGAAATAGGTCTGGTAATAGCGCTATTACTAACCGTATAATACGGCAGGAATCCTCTTTGAAGAACAGCTGCGGTAGGAGCGCTATAAGCCGCTATCGTTCCGGTATAAACAGCCAAATCGGAAAACTCTTTCGGAACATCGCCAAGGTTAATGATCCCTTTATCGACATAGTAGTTCCATATAATCACCTGTATCTGATTTTTCTTCGCCACAGCCGCAGTTACATCCATTGCTTTCAGGTCCTTGTTCATGCCAGTGAACGTGATCGACATATCATATATCTGGTAAGCAAAATACATATAAGGCAATTGGCTTGGACTGTAAGTACCCGGCACTCTGAATTGTTTTATCGTATCCGCTAGAAATACCCTGTAAGGAAGTCCTTTATCCTTCAAGAAATTGTCGGGAAAAAATTGCAACCAGGTATTATCTAAAAAATTCAACATATCTTCAACGTATGTCGGATCTCCTTTTATGGCTGTGATCGCATTAGGATTGTTAGCACTAGCACTTCCGGTCGATGGAGTCCATAAAAAGTCTTTCTGTGTATATTCGTACAGCAGGTAGGAGCCATATTTGTCATAGACCTCCTGAATCCGGTCATTTGCCTTCTGAGAAGCATTTCCCTGCGGCAAGACATAATCATCTTCTATAGAGATCAGCGCGCCAATCTCCTTATCCTTTGCACATGAGCATAACAGTATGCTGCAGAAACAAATTAAGGAAAACAATATTTTTTGCATAATTATCTATTTTATCGTGAATGAATATTACAAAGTCCCCTGCCTATTTCCTATCGTAGCAGAAGGATTTTGTTTTAAAGCCGGATTCCGGAGAACCAGGCAGGCCGGAAAAGGCAACGTATACATCGGATCTTTTTCAGCCAATGTGTATTTATAGATAGACTCGCCTTTCTCATTTTTATATAGATGCGAAATAGAAGGCATGCCATAACGGCGCAGGTCAAACCACCGATGTCCCTCAAAGCAAAGTTCCTTGCGGCGTTCCAGCCTGATTTCATCAACCAGAGCCTGTCCGGTTAATCCACTAACCTTTGTATAATTTTTAATACGATTCTGGCGCAGCTCATTCAAATCCTTCAAGGCTTCCGTCGCATTACCCGACAGTGCATAAGCCTCTGCCCTATTTAGATAAGCTTCTCCGGTCCGAATGGCCTGACTGAGTTCTGTGGTACCTCTGGTCGTTTTATAGATCAGTATACTCCCATTCCACTGCGGTACAAATCCATAATAAGCAAAACGTTTGTCATTAGTCTCGTCATACAGAGCACGCAACTCCGGCGCTACGACATACGCTGAAACGTCTATAATCGGATTTCCGCCGTATAACCACTCCACTTCCGGGTTATCATATGTTATAATAGAATATGAAGAAGCTGTAAGAACCGGCATATTCAATAGAGTACCTCCCATAGTTATTACTTTCTCGACCTCTTTCACACACTCCTGATAATCCTCCATATAAAGGTACACACGGGATAAAAGGATATGAATCGCCGGTTGATTGATATGGTAATCTTTGCGTATAATCGGAAGAGGATCCGTCAGTCTGGCTGCTTCCTGCAAATCGGCAACAATCATGTTGTAGATTTTTGATACCATATCCCGCGGCATGTAATTTTCATCCATGGCAGAAGTCAGTTTCAACGGAACACCCAGTGCATTTTTATTGTAATTATAAGGTTCACCATAAAGGTTTACCAGCTGGAAATAGTAAAAAGCCCGGATCGCCAATGCCTCTGCTTTCACTCTGTCTTTCTCCGCCTGCGGCCCGATAGCGTCATCGATATGATCCAGTACGGCATTGCATCCTTTAATTCTTTCATAATACCCGTAGTAAACCGTCGAAGAAGGATATTCGGTAAGATAATTACCGTTGCCATCCATATCTTCGAAATAGGGTTGCCATGTATAGGTAGGAAAATACTGTTTTGCTGCGGAACTCCCGATCACCTCTTCCTGTCCGAATGCAAAAAAGAGTTCCATATCATCCTCCATCAGAGAGGTAAATGCCATATTCGGCATGGACAGCGTAGGGTAACCCGAACCCAGCAGAAGTTCTCTGAAGTCGGTTGTCGTCTTTGGAATCACCTCGCTTTGAGACTCTTCTTTCAGAAAGTCGGAACATGCATTCAAAAAAAGCGCTCCAACCGTACATATAATAAATACTAATCTATATTTCATGTTTCTCTACTATTAAATATTAAATCTTCTCATTAAAATGACATATTAATCGACAGGGATGTCATTCTACGGGCAGGCCATCCGCCTGTTTCCGGATCCATTCCTTTCCACGCTTTATCAAAAGCATAAAAGAACGGATTGGTCATACTAAGCGACATAGACAAACGTTTTGCATAGATCTTTTCCGCTATTTTAGGGGATAAGTCATACTGCACTCCTATTTGACGGCAACGGATAAAATCCGCATCCGCTACACGATAATCGGATTGGTTATACATCGTATATGGACTTATCGAAGCCCGGGTAGTGCTATTCGGAAGCGTATAAGGCAATGAGATATAAAGTTTATTAAGGTTTCCTTCCGGTATCGACGGTATGTTCGTCCATTTCTCGTCTCCCGGTTTTCTCCAACGATCTTTCAAATATCTGGGAGCATTCTGTTCGGGAGTCGGAGCACCTTTGTCGGGATATATTGCCGGTAGTCGTTTCTGCGAACCGAATGACATGGCAAACTGTGCCCGTAAACTAACATTTTTATACCTTAGCATGGTGTTAAAACCTCCACTGAAATCAGGAGTAAGTTTGCCGGTCTTTACTAAAAAGTTCAAATAATTATCCGTCAGGTCTATATCCATATAATTAAATACGGGCCGACCGTTATTCGGATCCAAACCGTTAAAAGCGTAAGAGTAGAATGTGGAGTAAGCTTCGCCGTTCACTATCGCTTCACCGTTCAGATAATCGCCTAATGCGTTCACCCGGTGGTTGTTTCTCAACGTATTCCGGGCTACTCCGGTATTAACGGAGAATTGCCATGTGAAATCTTTTGTTCGAATAGGAATCAGATTTACAATCAAATCATATCCTCTATTTTCGACCTTAGAACCAAACACATACGCATTATCAAACCCGTTCTCAACAGGTACATCTCGGGATGCAATCACATCACCGTCCTTTTTATACATATTTGCCGTAAAATTAAGGCGATTGTCCCAAACAGAAAAATCAAGGTTGAAGTTCCAGCTATTGGTTTTTTCCCAACCCAAGTCCGGGTAGGGTAGGGACTTTATATTCAATGTATATTGTTTCAACTGGCTGCTAAGTCCGCCATCTGTGGCAATCAGATAAGGCGATACGGCATCTACGGCATTTCCCTGATAACCATACGAAGCTGAAATATCAAACGAATTAAGCCATGTTACTGCTTTCATAAAACTTTCGTTGGCAATCCTCCATTTCGCACCGATCGACCACTGCGGCTCATACTTCTTATTTTTATCCTGCCCGAAACGGTTTGAAGCGTCGACACGGGTATTGAAATTAACGATATAGCGTTCTTTAAACCCATATATTGCAGTAAAATATTCACTTAGTTTATTGGCTGTCTGATCGACAACTCTCGAATTTTTACGCATAGCTTCATGCAAATCTTCTGGAGATCCGATTGAGTTTACCGGATTAAGCGGTACGATGGCAAATCCTTCTCCACGATAACGCAAATAACCGTAGCGGGTATTCAAATTTCCGGTAGTGACCGAAGACCTTAATTCAATACCTAACTGAAGCCCCAGGAAATGTATATCATTAAAAGTTTTATTATACTGCAGGCTATTTCGCACAGTATAATCCTTATTCATTGCACTTTCGAGTTGCAATAATCCTCCGTAAGGGAGACGGCTGGCTTTCTCCTGAGCCGAGTTCGGTAAAACGGATTCATATTCATATCCTCTCTTTTGAGTAATAAAATAGGACAATTCGGTTGCATGCGATTTTACTTCCGACGAAGAAACCGAGTACGAAGCCAATCCTTTATACTGCAGTCCATCTATTAATTTTAGCTGTATATCGATCGTACTACCCACCAACTTGGTGATATTCGTATTACCGGTAGTATTTATTTCATTTTGAATATTATAGAGGTATGTATTTTTATTTGAAATACCCGTACTTGTCTCACCCCGTTTTTCATGATAGAAGAGTGTCCCGTCTTCATTATACATCGGAATGGTTCTTGCCGTATTATAAGCATAATTAAACGGATTCACCCCATAGGCAAAACCTTCGGTTTCACGGATACTACCATTCAGCACAAAACTCACAATCAAGCGTTCACCCGATCTGAAAGTGGTATTAGAAGTAGCCGTAAAAGCAAGCAGGTTATTTCCTTTCGCTTCGCCATTCTGTTTATTAATCCCGAAAGAGGTACGGTTTACCACTCTGTCGCTTCCTCCGGAGATACTGATACTGTGATTCTGGCTGAAACTATTACGGAACAGCAAATCAAACCAATCGGTATTCTGATTCTCCATTTTTCTGAACTCTTTGACAAATTGTTCATGGGTTATTGTCTTATTCTTCAAACCGTATATCAATCCGCCATAGCCAATCGGTAAAATATCGGTAGAGTAACTATCCCGGTCGTCATACATCTCTTGGGCAAATTGCATTAACTCCTGCGAGTTCATCAGATCATACAAATGATAGCCGGGTTTTTGGCCTACCGAAAAAATTCCGCTGTATGCAACGGAGATTCCTCCGGTTTTTCCTTTCTTTGTCGTAATAACAATCACTCCGTTTGCTGCCTGCGTTCCATAGATCGCAGTAGCGGAAGCATCTTTCAATACTGTGATCGTCTCAATATCCGCCGGGTTTAACCACGAAATAGCGTTAGAGGCGATCTCACGCAGTTCCGCAACATCTCCTGCCAATGAACCGCTCCCATCCGGAACGGGTAATGGATCTCTTTGAACCACACCATCGACCACCCATACCGGCTCCTGATTTCCCAGTAAAGTAGAAGTACCGCGAATACGGATTTTAGGAGTGGCGCCGACCTGACCGGAAGTATTCATTACCTGTAATCCGGGAATAACACCTTGTAACATTTGGTCAATAGTATTTTCTCCGGGTACCAGGATATCTTCGGCCTTTACCTGATCTACCGCTCCGGTATAACGATTCTTGCCAATAGACATATATCCGGTTACAATGGTACTCTCCAACTCGATTACTCTCTCTTTCATTGTAACGTTAATCACGTTTTTACCGGCATACGCAATCTCCTGTGCCTCCATTCCTATAAAGGAGAACCGCAGGATCACTTCTTCTCCTTCAGGAATTTCCAGTCTGTACTTACCATTTATGTCGGTGACAGTTCCGTAAGTAGCTCCTTTAAAAGTGACTGTTACTCCCGGCAGTGGCTCCTTGTTAACACCACATACCTGTCCCGTTACAGTAACCTTTTTCTGGTTTTGTTGCTGGGACAACAGTTTCAGAACAATAAATTCATCCTGCAATTCATACCCCAGTCCGGTACCGGCCAGTACCTTATCCAGTACCTTTTCTACTTCCACATTCCGGAAATTAGCCTCTACGCTTTTGCTCTTGTTTAACTCATTGTTGCTATACACAACGGTCAAACCGGTTTGTTTCTTGATCTGTTCGAACAGCTCTCCGTAGGAAATCGAACTTTTTTCGATTGTAACTTTGTTTTGAGAGAAACCATTGGCAAACACACCTTGCACAAACACAAATAATAAAATCACACCCAACTTCATAGTTAATAACATTTGCTGAAGTCCTCTTTTACAGAGATAATACTCTCCAACTCGTTTTTTTTTCATACATTTGCAATGTTGGTTAATAATGGAACTGTTAACTATCACCTACCCGGATTTGTGCGTCACCACTATTCCGGGTACTCTTTTTATATGCACACTAAAACTTTACAATTAAATAGTTCTTGCCACCTGTACCTTACTTATCTCTCGTATGAACCGAAATATACCCATCCTCACTCACAAACTTCACCAATGTTGTTTTCGAAATCATATCCAACATATAATCCAGCGTCCGGTATTTAGTTACCGCTCCGCTAAAACGCAACTGCCTGCAACTTTCATCCTTGAACTCGAACGGAATACCATACCAACGCCTTAATTTAATCACCAATTCTTCTAATGCCATATCTTCATAATCGAACACGCCGGTTTTCCATGAAACAGCAGCCTCTACATTTCCTGTTTCCACTGTTGTTTTCCCGGTTGATTTATCCAATATGGCGATTTCACCAGGCACAAGTATGTAAGCCCCGGAAGATACGTCAAAACTGACTTTGCCCTTTAGTAGCGCCACCTGTACATCCAGATCCTCAGCATAAGCCATCACATTAAAAGAAGTTCCCAGCACCTTTACGGAAGCCTGTGCAGTCTTTACCAAAAACGGTTTTCCTGCGTTATAAGCTACTTCAAAGTAAGCCTCTCCTTTCAGGATTACTTCCCGCTCATTGTTCGAGAAAGAGAGCGGAAAACTTAATTCCGAAGCGGAATTTATCCAAACTTTCGTTCCATCGCTCAATGTGATGAAATATTCTCCGCCTTCCGGCACAATCACCGTATGATATACAGGTGTTACATCTGCTTTATCCTGACTCTCCTGACCGACGAATAACCCTCCTGCTGCGTCCTGTGTCAGTTCCACACCTTGAACATTGGCAATATTTTTACTTTCACCTCTTCCCAAAAGGATCTCCTCGCCATGAGCCAATTTTAAAATAGCTTTTGCTGAACCGGCTTCCGCTTTTAACAGATTCATTTCTTGAGAGGTATACTCTTTTTCCGGGGAATTATGGCGCATAACAAACCACAAGCAAGTACTTAAAAACAAGAGGGTGAGCACTGCCGCTATTTGTACTATTCGTAAATAGGTATAGTGTCGGTTTCCAAGTGCGGGTTGCATCCGCTTCCACATTTTCTGCTGAACATTGTCCAATTCGTCCCACTTTCCGGCAGCAGTAACCCGGAAATAAACGCGCACCATCTTTCGAAATTGTTTTCGATTCTCCTCAGAAACCTCTATCCAAGCCTTCAGTATCAACCTGTCCGCCTCGGAAATTGTCCCTGAACAGAACTCGAGAACCAACTCTTCTATATTTTCTTTTATTGTCATTTTATCTCTTTTCCCATATAGACAGGAAAAATGAAAAACGGGTGAATAGAAAAATAAAAAAAATATCAAAAGACATGTAATGAATGATACGCCATTGTCAAATATGGCTGTTTTAAAACGAAAGTTCTCTGCTACTTTTATCTCTCTATGATAAAAAGAAGGAATATATCCAGACGACCGGAGAAGCGTTCGCGCAGATAGCGCATACCATTCTTGAGTAAGGTTTTTACGGTATTGATAGAAATCCCCATCCGGTCGGCGACCTCCTGGTACTTCTGTCCCTGGTAGAATACGCTTGTAATGATCTCTTTGGTTTGCGGAGACATGCTCTCAATTGCTTCCCGGATCTCAGTTATCAACACATCGTTCAATAAGCCGAACTCATCTTCCACAGCTTCCTCATACAATACATCAATTGTGTCTCGCAAAACACTCTTCTTTCCCAATTTGTTCAGGCAATTATTTCTTATAGAACGGAAAAGATAGGTCTTTACCGCTTCATCCTGAATGGTCAGATAGCTCTCCGATTTCCAGAAATTCATAAAGATCTCCTGGACGATATCCTCAGCCTCTTCCTCAGAAGAAACGAAACTAAGGGCATATAAAAACATCGGTTTCGAGTATTTTCTAAAGAAATCCTCAAAACGCCCTTTCACGTTATTGCTTCTATCTTCAGAAATCTTCATTAAGCGGTTATTTACTATAGCTATACCTGCAAAAATAGACTATTTTGTGAGATTTGCAAAAAGAGATGAAAATAGTTAGTTATTTTGACAAACTCTCACGGGGAAGCTGTCAATGCTATAGGTCGTTAAAGAACATCAGAAAATTTTATTCAAATAAAATAAATCAAAAACAGTAGAAGATTATTTTGTATTACTGAATTTATATTCAAAAGCTATTGAAAAGAACCTGGTAGATAATTGTTTATATATATTATTGACACTTTGATTATCGACTATAATAGTAAAATTAGTAGTACGATCAAGGATATTATAAGCATTAAACGAGATAGCGCCTTTGCGATTTTTGAATAGGCGACAACCTATCGAACCATTGAGTATATGGTTTTGAATCATTGCCGAATACGTATTCTCAGAAAATTCATATGCATATGAACTTATCAAAAAAGCTTGATCTAAAAAATCCCACCGAAAATCAACATTTATGGTTTCCAATAAACGATTATCTATATTACCTGAACTATTCTCGAAACGGCGATATCGAGCGTTGTTTTTAATTCCAATCTTAAATCTGTTGGATAAATTAGATACCAAACTTACCCTAATACCTCCGGAGTACTCATAAGTCCGTAAAAGAGTATCATTAACCCCTTCTTGAAAATTATTATAATAAAAATCCGCTTTTATATTAAATGTGGATTTTATTGGATTAATATATGAATTGTATCCGATATTAGAGCTTATTTCAATCGAAAAATCTGCATTTACAGGCATTGATAGAGTAGCTCCTGCTGGTACTTTATAATCATTATAATCAGACAAAACAGTAGCATTAGCGTAATAAATACGATTACTCACACATTTATTAAACACGAACGAACTATTTAAAACAAAATTCAATGATTTTCTATTGTCTGATGTTGATCCAGACAAATTGAGCTGATATATCTTTGAAGGTTTCAGATTTGTATTACCCGTCCTGATAAACATTGGGTTGGTGACATTAAGCCTGTTTTTAAGATAATCTAATGCAATTGCATTTTGTATTACCGAAAAAGATAATTCGTATTGGTTAGATGAATTTTGTCCGATAGTATAAGATATTGTAGGTATAAACGTATGAAAACTCCGATATTCAGTATTAGCACCCGGAAGTTGCCTATCATCCCGGTTCATAAAAATACCCTGATAGTTTGCCGATGCTATAATCCTATGTTTACCATTTATAAATGAATACTTTATCCCTTCTCGAATAGTCACCGAGTTAGCTTCTTCATCACCGGAAAGTGCATTATCAGGCATGCCAGTATATTCATTCATTGCAAGCTTATAAGATGATTCCTTCTGATATAAAGCAGATGATTCCAATGTTAGCATACCAACACGATCAAAATTAATATCATAGCTCAATGTCGGATATAACATGATACTTGGTTCATTGGATTTTATATGAAGTAATGTCCGCTCAACCAGTCCGATATTATATATTGTATCGTTTCGATTTTCAGTTGCATCTAACTTATAAAATGTTGAATGAATGGAGAATAGAATAGCATTAGATCCGATCCTTTTATTTATAGAGAATCGGGGAGATACAGAAAAGCGGTTTATTTGATAATCTCTATCCTGTTCTGTCTTTGTAAGCAAGGTACTATCTCGTAAAACCTGCCCTGATGAACTGGACAAATAATTAGAACGTTCAAATGTTGGTATTGCACTGAAGTTGACAGTAATACCGTATCTTGCATTATAATAATCATAATTTAACCCTATACTATGAATTTCAGACTCCGATTTATTAGATAATAAACTCTCTAAAGTTTGAGCATTGAAATCAGACGTAGGAAAATATACACTGTTCAGAGCTTGAAAAGAAGTAGCATACTCATTATTATAGTTATAATTTACAGCATAACTATTCAAACTATCCGGTTTTCCTGATATTTTACTGTTCGCATTCCATTTACGATTGAATCCGAAAGGTTTATTACCATCCCCATCTTCTATTATATTACGATCATCAATGCTTCCGCTTAGCTCAATTTGTTTTTTTTCATTGTAATGACCAATTTTCATGGCACTGAAATAACGAATTTGTCTTTCTTCATTCATGTCTTTTTGATGGTTGATGCCACCTTCAACCTTGACACCGGCAGAAACAACATCCTTAAATGAATCAAAGGTTTGAATATCAACGACCTTACGTTTACGAGCATCTTTACCATATGCTATCTCGTCTTTTTCATCCGCTTCGTCATATATCATAACTAATGAAGCATCTTTGGCATCAAGTGTATTAAGTACGGTCCTTGGGTCATCCCCGAAAAGCAAGGCGCCATTTACTTTACTTTTCTCAATTCTTTGTCCCCATACTAACACATTACCATCTTTTAATACCTCAATACCAGGTATTTGTCGGAGTATTTCCAATACATTATCTCCCTCCATTGTTCTAACAGCACGAGGAAAAACAAGCATGGTATCTCCTTTAATCTCATACATTTTTATACGGGCTTTTACGACGACCTCGTCTAATGCCAATACATCATGGGATATCTTTATTTTACCCAAATCGATTTTGTTATTATCTGAAGGTAGGTATTCCACATCTAAAGATATATTTTTAGAAAATAGTTTATACCCCAAACACGAAATTTCAATTCGTTTTTGAGAAGAGATAGTAGTCTTAAAATAGAATTTTCCATCTCGATCCGTGACATGATTCTTGACTTCCACTTGCTGGTCAACACCCGTTACTTCTGTAACTACCGCCCCTGGTATCGGCTCATTCGTTACAGAATCCACTACTGTTCCGGAGTAATATACCATATTGGTATTGAAAACAATACCTGAAATTTGTGCTTTAGTAGACAATATAGCTAATAATAGCACAAACACAATAAAGGTACATTGTATTAACCTCATTCGAATAAACTACTATAAAACGCTATGAACCAAAAAAATTTCAACTCCATGGATTTTAAAAAACCGACTCCCATCATAGTCGGTTATTTAATCATACAAATTTCAAAATATTATGGTGTATATTGTGCATATATATACACTACATGTCATCCGTAAGCAGCTTTAACTGTTATAGGAATAGAAACAACTTTTGTAATTCCTCCTGCAAAAGTTACTGTCACGGTCACCGTATAAATCCCCGGCGGAACATTAAACGTAATCGTACTTCCATTTATAGTTCCTCCGGTCGAAGTCACCGTTATCCCGGTAGGATTACCTACTATTGTTATCGTAAGGGTTATTGACTCTCCTTGATAGACTTCCGTTCTACTTGGAGTCACTGAAACAAATGGTGGCGGATCACCAGCCTATGCATTGGAAACAAAGCATAAAGCTAAAATTAATAGTAATTGCTTCATAATTTAAATTTACGTTTAAAGTTAATATAATAGTAAACAGATGGGCAGAAAAACATAAACTCATTCTCACCTCACATTACCACAATTACCAAATTAAAGTAAAATATATTTAAGCGACTCTATCTCACTAATCCTATAGATTATATTTCATAAGAAACCGGCCATGTATTGCCCGTGTTTTTATGATATTTATTGCAAATATAAATTCTTCAATATCAAAAACAAAGAAATTACATCATTTTTTTACATCTTCTTTACACATACCACCTCATTTGTATCTAATAAAAAGATGAACCATTAAAAATTAAATAAATTTGATTTACCTGAATTATCAGGTTCTCTGTCGCTATTGAAATTAGATTTATTAGAAAGATCACGCAAAAATGTCAATCGGCCTGAAAAGTAAACACACCTATATCCGTCATGCTATCAGCGAACAGAATAACGTAAACCATTTCACCGTTATTTTTTCAAAACCCCTTCTTATCCCTTATTACAAAGCGGATTGGCATATATTTTCAGGAAGATATTCATCAGGTCGATCTGATCTCCTTCAAAACATTTCAATCTTTCATGCATACGGGCGGCAAAATCGCGATACTCCTCCATCACGTACCTGTCCGTATAATCAAACGTGTTATTCAGCATATCATAAGCGATATAATTACTGCTCCACAGTTTATAGCCTTCATGGATGCGTTTGTCGATCAGCCTCGCAATCCCGCTGAATATCTCATTCTTCTCCGACCGGCCCGATTCCTTCAATTCATCATATTCCAACGGGGGGGTTATCTCTATGTGCACCTTCCCTTTTTGTTCGGTGATCCCGGTCATAATGCTGTGAAGATCTTCTCCGGGAGCTTTCAGATATTTACGGTCGCGGGAAAGATAAAGCTCTCTGGCTTTCAGATTATCGCAGGTCTCATATTGATAAGAAACTGCTACAGGAACTATATTCAACTGTGCCATATCTGCAATTACATTCGTCTTTCCGCTGAGAGAAAACATTTTAATCAATCCCTGATCGGTTGTATCATCCCCATCCTTCGTGCGCCCGTTCCGCTGCGCAATCCATACGGATTCTCTTTTCTCCAGTAAAGTATAACGGATATAATGTGAAAGGTGTACCGAATGGTTATAAAAATCACGTGGATTACCTCCCCGAACCACTTTAAACATCTTATTCGATTTACCGATATCCACGATAAAATCGCCCTGCATCAGGTTACTGCCAAAAGTAATCTCCGTCGTATCCAACCCTTGCGCCACAAGGACAATTTGCAAAAGAGCCGAATCCAACAGGATATCCCGGTGATTCGATACAAAAAGGTAACGCTTTGCAGGATCCAAACGCTCCAGTCCGTGACAAGTGAATCCGTCCGTTGTTTTCCGCACGATTGCCTTAATAGCGCTATCCATTATTTTGATCTGAAATTCCCGTACCGTCTTTATATTGCGGAATTCACCCGTCAGTTTCTCCAATGTCTCGCCAGAATACAGGTAAGACATCAGCGGATAGAAATAGGAATGATCGGCTATCCGGTTCATTGCCGGGTTAATCTCCTGATCCCGATAGGGAGACAAGTCTTCAAAGTCACGATAGTCCATAATGGTCGATAATTAATTAAATTATATCTTTTGCCCTACATTCATCGCTCATAGTTCTCCGTTATCTCTATTTTGGGTTTCGTTTATCAATAAACTTCATCGGCTTCCGGCTTATTTCAGGCATCTGTATTTTACGGATATCGTCAATTTTACCGATCTCTACATCCGGGGCAACGCGCAACTTCGCCCGGAAACGGTCTTTCAGCTCTTTCACCGTCTCTCCTCCCCGTTCTTCCCGACACCCCACACTTACATTCACCAGATCATTTCCGTAATCGTCGCTCGACACCTCTACCAAGTAATTCTCAACACAGTCCACATTGTCCAGCACATCGAAAATAGCCGCCGGATAAAGAGTCGTACCTTTATATTTTATCATCTGATTGCACCGGCCGATAATAGGACTGATACGCATGGTCGTACGTCCGCATGCACAAGGTTCCATATGAAAACGGGCGATATCTCCGGTACGGAAACGCAGTAACGGCATGGCATCCACTCCCAGCGTCGTGATCGTCAACTCTCCGACCTCTCCTTCGGCCACTGCTTTTCCACGCTCATCGAGCAATTCGGTTATAATCAGTTCCGGATGGTGATGTCCCCCACGTCCGCAGGCACACTCGGTAAAAGAGGTGGCCATCTCGGTCGAAGCGTAAGTGGAATAAAGTTCAATATCCCACTTCTCTTTGATCTTTTTACCCAACAGGTTTAACGAAAAATCCTGTTCCCGCAAGTTTTCCCCGATACATACGGCTTTACGGATACTGGAATTCTTATAATCGATCCCATGCTCTTCCGCATAATGGATAATCTTCAGGATAAAAGAGGGTACCACGATAATCGTATCGGGTGAGATCCTCCGGATCGTATCCCACTGTAACTCCGGAATACCGTTTCCGACACGGATAATGCTTCCTCCCAGTTTCCGGATACCCAGAAAATAGGCTAAACCGGCCATAAACCGTTTGTCGATTGTGGTCATCAACTGGAAGATATCCCCCTGTTTTCCTCCAGCACAGGCAAAAGAGATCGCCTCATTATAAGCCAGGCGGTCAAGATCCTTATCGCTCATTGCGAAAGTCACCGGATCGCCCAACGTGCCGGAAGTGGTGATGTAATCCACGATTTTTTCCCGGGAAATGCAGACAAAATCCTTATTATGAAGTTGTAATTCTCCCTTTCCGGTAGGCGGAATATATTGCAGATCTTCCAATGTCCTGATCTTTTCCGTCCGTATTTTCTCTTTGTCAAACAACCGCCGGTAATAGGACGAACGCTCTGACAAATCATCCAGCATACCCCGTAAGCGCTTTTCCTGGTAGCGCTTGATCTCCTTCAGCGGTAATGTTTCTATTTCCGGTATGTTCACTGGTTACTATTATTATTGTTCATTAAAGAATAATTCTCGAATCTCAGTTCCTTTACCCACTCCTCGAAAGCTGCCGTCCACATTCGGGCGTCAGCCCGTTGTCCCGGAGAGACGCCGAAGCCGTGATCCCCGGTTTGATAAAGCATTTCTTTATAGATCAGGCCCTTCTTTTCCATCGCCTTGGCCAGAGCCATACTGTTCCGCACGTCCACCGTCCTGTCGTCACGGCAGTGCATCAGAAAAACGGGAGGCATTCCCGTATGAACGTTCTTTTCCAACGACATTTTTTGTACCAGGTCCTGCGAATGTTGTCTTCCCAGCAAGTTATACCTGGATTTCCGGTGCGCTATACTATCCTCCATCGACACAACAGGGTAGACCATTGCGATAAAATCGGGACGTAACGACACCGTGGGATGGATACCCAACGGCTCCAGAAAATTTTCCATATAGTACACTCCCGCCGTTCCGGCTAAATGGCCTCCTGCCGAAAAGCCCATCACTCCGATTTTCTTCGGATCGACACCATATTCGGCGCTATGTTCCCTCACAATCTGGATCGTACGTTGCAGATCCTGAATCATAGCCGGATGATGATTGGCATGCATCCCCACCCGGTAGCGAAGGACGAAGGTTGTTATTCCACTATTGTTCAGCCATTTGGCAACATCATAACCTTCCCGTTGCATCCCAAGATAGCAATAGCTTCCTCCCGGGCAAACAATCACACCGATTCCACTGTTTTTTTGCTGATCTGCACGGAATACCGTGATCTCGGAATATCTCATCTTCCTGTCTACGTCATAATCCCTCCATAGCTTAACGGTCTGGGCAAACAACGGATATGCCAGTACCAGCAATATAATACAAAAAACAACTCTTTTCATTATATCCACTTACTCCTTCAATACCTCCGTTTAATCATTCTCCCAACAATTCTCTTACCTCCACCGGCGAGAGCTGCCGGTATTGCGGACAAACCAATTTACTTCCCTCTTTGGTAAAGGTAACTTGAAAATACTCCTCGTCATAGAAAGAGAGCTTGGAATCCGTATCCGGATTACACTCCAGATATATAATCTCAGACATTACCATTCCTTCCCGGTCGCAGACCTGCCGGGCTAACGTCCCGGCAGCAGCCGTGATGGAAGTGCCCGGATTGTCCTGATACAATTCCGTAACGACTACAACCGTTTTATCCCCCTTGCGGATGATCTTCAATCCGCATTTGGAAGGCATTTCCCATTGGCCCACAAAATCAAATATTTCATCATAATATCTTTCAGGGACACGCATATCTAATTAATAATGAATAATTAACAATGAATAATTATCTCTTTGCTCTGATTACCTCCCGGCCGAACGATTTGTTCACCAATTTTCTGTCGCGCGGGCGATAGGTACCGTCTTCCATTTCGCGCATCACCACTTTCGAGAACAAACGAAACATCTTCGACTCCTGGGTTTCATTCCCGTAAAACGTTTCCCAGGCATACTCATACAACTCCTGCAAACGGTCGGCCGACATCTGTTTCGGGTGGAATACCACCTGCCCCGCATTATAGTGGTTCCAGTCAAAATCAAATATCCGTCCCTGCCTGTACAGATCGTCATAGCCTTTGGTATGCGGGAAAGGAGTCATAACTGTAAATTCCGCCAGATCCAGATCGATCTCCAATAAAAAGTCGATCAGGCGTTTAATATCATCTTCCGACTGATTATCCAGTCCCAGCAAAATAGTTCCTTCCACCCCGATACCATAATCATGATAACGTTTCACCCGCTCCTTTATATAATCCGAGGTATCATAAACAGCTTGGTAGACATACCAGGCACCAGCCTGCGCCGCCAAGTCCAGCACCTCCGGATCATCTTCGATCGTATGGCTGATCCACTTTTTCTTGAACGGAATCATCTCTTTAAAAAGCTCCATTTCCCACTCTTTGTTCTGTGCCAAAGAGTTATCCACAATAAAAAGGCGATTGTTTTCTACCGTTGCCAGCTCTTCAATAACCCTCTCCATCGGACGCGGACGAAATATACGGCCGCCCAGATACGACACGGCGCAAGGATAGCAACTGAAACGACATCCTCGTGAAGCATGGAACAGATCCACCATCTGAACCCCTTTATGATTATACAGCTCCCTTTTGTAAAGATCGCGCCGGGCAGGTCCTACCAATTCGATCGGCGGTTGTTGGGTCATAAAGTTGTATACTTTTTTCAAACATCCGTTTTTCCAATCTTCCAGCACTTGCTCCATACGCCCTTCCGACTCGCCCAGAAACACCGAGTCGGCATATTCCATCGTCTCCTCAGCATGAAGCATTGTAGAGATCCCTCCAAAAATCACCTGTTTACCGCGTTTCCGGAACTCCGTAGCAATCTCCCATCCTCTCTTTACCTGCGTGCTCAACATCATCGAGATACCCACCAGATCGCACGCTTCCTCAAAATCGATCCCTTCCACATTCTCATCGGTAAAAGAGACATCTGCCACATCCGGTAAAGTAGCTGCAAAAGCAACCGGCCCATGGGGAGGCAAATTAAAAGTGGTTTGTCCCGGTAACTTTTTCCACTTCGGATAAATCAATTTAAACTTCATATTCTTTATTTTGAATTTTAGATTTTAAATAAGGTTCCATGAAAAAAGGATCGTCGACTCCCTGTTTTCCATCCTCTTCATACCCTGAACCTTGTATCTGGTTTATTTTGTTGATCAGATGCTCAATACCTCCTGTCATTTCCGCCACCGTGATGACAGCATTCAATGGTACCCCGAGGATACCGTGCAAATTTATATTTTGTCCGGTCAGCAAAAGGTTTTGCACTTTTGTCCGGGGAGAAATGTGAGATTGGGCCAGGTTATTGCAATTCTTCATATAGCCATAGAGCGATCCCTCCTTCGATCCGGTATAATCACGGATTGTCAAAGGAGAAGCCCCAAAACAGTATTCGATCTTTTCACGCACACCCGGAAAATAGCGTTCAAATTTCCGTAATATCCGCTCCTGACACTCCTTTTTAAAGGCTTTGTACTCTTCACCCCGTTGCATCACCGTTGAATCTTCCCATCGACGGACATCCTCAAAATTCATGATGCAATTGATAATTACTTTCGCCGCATATTTCTCCTCTTCTTCGGATTCCGGCGGCGTCATGACCATCATACCCACCGGCCACTCTTCCGGCTGGTAAGAGCCCACGTTCCATATCTGTTCGTACTTGTCAACGCAATAAACATTACTGTTCAGATAAGGAAAGCTATTCTTTTTCATCTTCACGAAAAGTGTAAAAGTAGAATAGGTATTGGACATCGTATGAATACGGTTACAATAGGCCTTCGTCAACTGTGACTGATCCAGCAGATCAATCGTAGTGGCCGGATGCAATGCGGAGACATATTGGTTCGCCTCGTAACGACGCCCTTTTTCCGTCACGACATATTGTACTTTACGGTCCGTCACTACGATCTCTTTCACCCCATCTCCGCATATCACTTCGCCGCCATGCTCCCGGATCATATCACACATAGCATCCGCCAATTGCTGACTACCACCCACAAAGCGGGAAGCGTCCTCGATAAAAAGACGGTTAATAATCGCATGGATATAAACAGGTGTCGTATCAAAATCTCCGCCATACAACGCATTATTCCAGGCCAGCAGATGCTGAAGCTTCGGGTTCCGGATATAACGGGCGATAAACTTACCGGTAGGCATCGACACCTCCTCATTTTGAAGCAGGTCCTGTATATTTGTATCCGGAAGCCGCATATTACAGAGATAAAATCTATCGGCAATAGCATATAACGCTTCCGTATAACGGCGTATATTCTCTTTCTCTTCCGGAAAAAATTCTCCCCAATGCGCAATAAATCCCTTTTTTCCTATGCTTACCGGATACTTTTTCCCATCCTCGCCAACCGATACGATGTCAAAAGCGTCCTTATCAAGCGGCTTTATTTTCAACCGGTCGTAAATCCCCAGATAGGTATAAAGCTTACACAAAACGCCTCCCGGTCGAAAATCACCGATATAATGTATACCGGTTTCGTAAACCGTTCCCTGTCGTTTAAATGTATGTAATCCTCCTCCGGCCGTGTAATGCTTTTCCAGTACCGTCACCCGATACCCTTCCTTACACAACAGGCAGGCAGTGTTTAACCCGCCGATACCTCCTCCTATGATGATTGCCGATTTTTCCATTTTAAGCTCTGTTTATCGCTTTAATAATTGTGTTTATTCCAAGTAATTCACCACAAGTCAACATCGCCCCGTTTGTTACCCCCAGCATACCATGTGCATTTGTATTCTGACCGGTCATATATAGATTAGGAATATGCGTACGCTGCGACACCACTGTCTGGGCCGGACTATTTACATCACGCAGTATACCGTACATCGCCCCGTTTGTCGTTGCCGTATAGTCTTCATAAGTCAACGGCGTAGAGACATTGTAAAAAGCAATCTGGTCTTTTATTCCCGGGAACTCTCGGTTTAAAGCTTCGATCAACTGTTCCGCCCGTTGCGTTTTGAACGCTTCATAATCCTTTCCACGCCGGCCTACAGTCGTTCCTTTCCACGCCGATACCTCTTCATAACGCATATAAGAGATTAACAACGCGCTGTCACTATAGTCCCCTCCATCCTCGGGAGCCTGGTGCATATACAAATAACCCCGGGGCCAATCCTTTTCGTTATAATCACCGCAACTCCATACGTCGGGCACCCCGTAGTGGAAAAAATTACTGTTATAATAGGGTACGCTATTCTTTTTAAATCCGAGATATACCGTAAATCCAGCCACCGTATTCTCCAGGTTTCTCACCCGGCGGCAATAGGAGCGCCGGATCATCTCCTCTCCCAACATGCCGATCATTACTTGCGGATGAACCGCCGAAATAAAGTAACGTCCTTCAATATAACGTCCATCCGTCAGTTTCACTCCGGTCACCCCGTTTTCCGAACCGGTAAACGCCGCCACTTCGCTCCTCACCAATACCTCTCCCCCCATACTCCTGATCGAAAGAGCCAGGCTCTCCGCAATAGTTTGTCCCCCTCCGATAATCCGGTAAGCGCTCTGCATATATGAATTATGGATAAAGGCATGAATATAGAAAGGAGTACGTCCTTTCTCCCCGGCATAAAGGGGCGCATTGCCAGCCAATACATTTCGCAATGCCGGATCAGCCGTCAGGCTTTCGATATAATGGCTGGCGCTGGTTTTCACATACTCCGTCTCCAAGGGTAAAGTTTGTTCCACCTCTTCCAGCCGAGAGATTGGCGAACTGGTCGACACTTTGCCGAGCGTATCCACATATCGGTGCAACGCCTTTTGTTCTGCCGGGAAAAGAGCAACCAATCCCTCCATATAATTTTGATGCCCCATCGCCGAAGGATAGCGTTTCCCAGCGTAAGAAATCACATCAAACGCCTGTTCATCCAGTTTCCGCAACCGGATGGAGTCCAATAATCCGAAATATTTCCAGAACCGGTGCAATAACTGCCCTTCTTCCATGCTTCCGATGTAATGCATTCCGGTATCAAAAAGCACCCCTCCCCGCCGGAATGATTGTAAACAACCACCGATACGGGCGTTCTTTTCCAGAACGACCACTCCATATCCGTATTTGCCCAGCATATACCCACAAAGCAGTCCGCCTAATCCACCTCCGATAATGACTACATCATATTTCATTGAATTTTGAATTAATTTCCAACTGAAATTTCTTGCTATTTGCCACCTGCTACCATATAATCAAACTCCTCTTCCGCAATATCCTCCTGCATTCCCACACGATACTCCAACCGTTCCGGCACCAGCCGGCAATTCCGGGCCAATGCGATCTTATCCGGATCACAATCTACGGCAAGTATTGTAATGTCTTTCCGTACCAAAGCGCAAAGCAAGGCAAACGCTCCCACGCCGCATTCCGTCACCAATACATGGGCTCCGGACGGAATCTCCGCAATATGTTTTGTCACAGACTCCATATTCCGCAATTCCCTACGTGCCTCCCGCTCAATCCCGCGCCCTTTATAAATATAATTACCGATCACCGCATCCCGGAAATATGCCGGAGTCTCCATCTCTTTAGCCAGCATTTCGTATTCGTCTGTAAAAAACCGGCGGATTTTCTTTGTACGTTCGGCATATCCTGTCCCCCACTCCATATCGCTTGGCTTAATACGAGGAAGTATTTTGACCGTCACACTTCCCTTCCTCAGTAACAGTTCGCTCTTAGGCAAAGCATGCCCTATCCCGTGGAATAATACCGGTATGATATCCACCCTCAACTGTTCGGCCAAGTAAAATGCTCCCCGGTGAAACCGCCGGATCGAACAATCTTCCGAACGGGTTCCTTCCGGAAACACGACAATCGAATAACCTCTCCGCACTAACTCTCCCAAGCGTTCCACACTATGCTCAACCCCATCGGCTACCGGATAGAAATCGGCAAAACGGATAATACGTCCGTAAAATGGACTATTCCAGACCCACTCGTTGGTCAGTATGACGATTTTCGGCGATAACATCATCACATACATCAAGTCGATATGCGCCTGATGGTTACATATAATTATGCCCGGTTTCGAAAAATTTTCCCCTGCCTCGTTGATCAAACGACTACGAACACCCGGCATATTCCTCACCACCCACCGGGATGCCCAGCACAACTTTCGATGGAAACGTAACTTCCGCTCTTCGGTCGGTTTTCGCCATCCCAACAATCCGTATCCATAGATAGTCATCATTAAACTACCGGTTAAAAAGACCATAAATGCGTATACCGTCACACCCATATTACGCCATGTCACCGGCATCAAACGGTGTTTTCCATTTTTTTCCACGATCCACCGGAACAATAACGGCGGAATAATAAAAGCAATCCCAACGACACATACCATTCCGATGATCGTCACCTCGGCCAGCGAACGCATTGCGGGATGGACGGCAAAAATCAATGTCCCGACCCCGATAAACATCGTCAGTGCCGACAAGGTCACCGATGTTTTATAAGAAGATAGCATCTTACGGCGGTATGCATACTCATACATCAGGCCATCCATGATGAAAATGGTATAATCATCCCCCAAGCCGAAAATAAAGGTAGCCAGGATAATATTGACTATATTGAAACGGATGTCCGCCAATCCCATGATTCCTAATATCCAAAGCCAGCTTACAGCCATCGGCAGAAAAGCGATACAGGCCAATTCCACTCTCCCGAAAGCAAACCAGAGAAAAAAAAGTACCAGGAAACCGCAGATATAAAACACAAGGTTAAAGTCAGCGGAAAGTACATTTACCATCCGTTCCGTCACCGTTAATGCATCAAAAACAAAAGACTTTTCCTGATGGTCGAACTGTTCATACACCTTTTTGGCCTGTTCGGGTGCCGTGTACAACACGGAAACCACCGCCGTCCTTCCCTCCTGTCCGATCAAATACTCCTTCATAAAGGTCTCCCGGATGATTCCGAAATAGTCCGGCGGCACTACCCCAAACTCTTTCTCCCACAATGATCGGAAAGAAGCAAAAGCCCCCGCCCGGAATCCGGCTTTTTGCCCTTCTTCTTCTGCAACTGCTACCAAGCGATCGCCATACTGCTCTTTGAATCGATTCCAACGCTCAATTTTCACCCGCTGTAACGAATCCGACGGCAAAAAATGACCGATGCCCGCACAAACTGTCAGAACACCTTCATGTATCAAAGTTTCGATTTTATCGCATTGTTTCTCATATTCGCGCAACGCTTCATTCAGATTTTCCCCCTCCGAAACGTGATATATGCTCTTTTCCCCTAAAGTAGTATAAGCACTCAGCTCCCAAAAAGCCTTCCGCTGTTCGGAAGTCATATAATTAATCTTTTGAAAGTCCGTTTCAAAAGTCACATTATCGCTAAAGAAAGTCAGAAAAACCGTCAGAGCGATCACACCCGCAATCAGCCAACGGTTCTCTTCCGGCCGGAAATGCACAAAACGATCCAACCACCCGTTCTTTTGTGCGCCTACTTTTTTCCCAACCCAATGAGGCATAAAACAGAGCACAAAAACAATTGTTCCGACCAATGAAAAGGCCGCAAAAAGTCCCATATCACGCATGGCAACAGCGCTGATAAACAGCAAGCTCAGAAAGGCACCGACGGTAGTAATATTCCCGGTCACCATAGGATCCACAATATCCCGTAAAGCACCCCGCGGATCGGGATGATGTTTTAAATGGATCAGATAATGCAATGAATAGTTCACTGCTATTCCCAATATTACAGAACCGGCTCCTATTGCAATAGCCGACACAGAGCCTTTAAACAGGTAAAGCAATGTCAATCCCAGTAGAGCACCAAAAGCCACCGGTACACAAACCAATAACAACGGCCGTACGCTCCGGAAGAACCACCCCAATAAAACCACGATCAATGTCAACGCCAACGCCATCGATTGCCATGAGTCCGCTTTTATCCGGTCGGCATTAGCTACAGCCACCAAAGGAGCGCCGAAATAATCCACATTTACCCCTGCCGGCAAAACCGAACAGGTCCCGGTAAAAGCATCAGCCAACAGCGCATTCCGTGCCGTTTCACTCCCTCCATGAGATGAGGTGACAAACATAATCAGATGCTTGCCGTCACCGGTAAAAATATAATCATCAATCAGGCGATAATGATCGTTCAGTTGAAAATTTCTCAGACGCCCCAATACTGGCGAACAGATATGGAAAGGGTCCGTCAACACATTCCCCTTGACAGCCACTCCTGCCGGAGAAAGCAATAACGAACGGTTGGCCACAAACAGAGCATCGTAATTCCCTGCCTGTATCAACGAATCGGCACGCCTGTAATCCACCTCTTCCAAAAAATAAGGCATGTTCTCGGTCAGAAATCGGATAATCTCTAAAAAACCGCTGACATCCACACGGTACTGCACCTCTTTGACCAATCCATCATCTGCCAGCGAATCCAGTTGCTGTGCAAACAGGTCCGCACCCTCAATCAACCGGCTCACCCGCTCCTCTTCGTCACACAACGTATCCGCCAATGAAAAACGTACAAAAATTTTATCGGCGATCCCCATGTGCTTATACACAAAGTTCAGCCGCTCATTCTCCCGGTTATCGGGTAAAAAACCGGCAATATCCTCTTCCAAGATTATACGGCTCCCCAACCACAACATACCGGCAAAAAGGATCACCGGCAACCCGATCCGCATCCATGAATGCCGACGCAACAAGTCGTATATCTTCAGAAAAAAACCAGTCATATTTTAAACTCTCCTGATATCTTATAACTCTATACTTCTTTTTCACCCATTCCTGCCACTTACCACCTGCCTCCTGCCACCCACTATCCTGCGGAACAGCATCTTCGGATAACCGTAAAACAACGCTCCGAACACAAAAAAGGTATTCAACACGCTAATCCGTGCAAAATCGTGAAAAGGCCGGAAATGGGAAACCCGTTCACCGGGAGGGGCGTAATAGACATCCACCGGTATGGCCCGCAATGGAATTCCTTCCCACACCGCCCTGACTAGCATCTCCAACTCACTCTCATAGCGATTGGTATAAATATGCATCTTCCGGATCGGTTGTAACGGATAAAGCCGGTATCCCGACTGCGTATCGGGAAAACGAATACCTGTCTGCACCCAAAACCAAAAATTGGAAAACCGGTTGGCAAATGTATTTCCTTCCGGCATATTTTCCTGTTTCAACAACCTGCTTCCCACAATCAACGCACCGGGAAACCTCTCGACCTCCACAATAAACCTCTCCATATCTTCCGCCCGGTGTTGTCCGTCCGAATCGATTGTCAATGCGTAATCGAACCCCAACTCCGACGCTTTCCGGAATCCCTGCTTAAGCGCATAGCCCTTTCCTCTGTTTTTCAGGTAGGAAACCACCTTCACTCGGTCCACATAACGCTCCAGAATCTCCGGCGTACAATCTGTCGAACCGTCATTCACAACAATCACATCCGTCGTGTAAACCAGTAACGAATCCATCACCTGCGCCAATGTTCCCGCATTGTTATAGGTAGGCAATACCACACATACATTCGATCGCCCCAACTCTCAATTATTAATTATTAATTACATACGTCGTACTTATCTTCGCGAAACTCTTCTCCCCGTCATGGATAACAACCGACACCTTCACTTCATCCTCTTCCCCTTCACAGGTCATAGAGAAAATAATCTCCGGAAATTCCAACGGACTCAACACATTCAAAAATTTGACATTCTTAGCCGTCGTCATTCGCATAGGATTACCGCAATGCTGTTCCACCAGTTCCTGGCAAATCTGCAATATACATACACCCGGCGTAATCGGATTTTCCGGAAAATGTACCTTATAGATCAAATGTTCCCGGTTCAATGCCACCCAGGCATCAAACCCCTGTTTCGTTTTCTGCTTCTGAACCACCTTATAAAAATCTCCCAACATAAGCCTGTCACAATTTAAATAACTCATCGGCTATCGCTCCGTTCACTTTTTTATTCTTAAATTCTATCCGTGTCAGATCCTCTCCCTGTTTCATCTCTACAGAACGGATAGCATGCTCTTTCATTCCAAATTCCATAACCAATGCATTGATCATCTGCTGCATCCGGTGATTACGCGGCGTCAGGCTAATTCTAAACAGATCGCCGGACATCGTATATTCCGGAATAAACTTATCTTCGTCAACCAATCTCTGTCCGCTGATACAAGCCAGGATCATTTTACTGATCTCTCCGAAAATCCTCGCACTTCCCCCACGATCGGTCTCTCCGTTTTTCTTTACCACCGATTTACCGCCATTTATTACAAAATAATAAGCTTCCGGCCGGGTATACTCCCAACGCATCCGGTCGGCTTTCCGGTAATACATTTTTCCCTCCGATTTGGCCGTTTCCGCCAATACCGAAATAGTTTTATACTGGATAAAACTGCACTCCATCGTCTCAATCTGCTTTGACACCCGGCCAATCTCCTCCAGTATTCCTTTCAATTGATCCCTTTCCACCGGAACAAACTTCTGTCCCCTTCCTCCTGTTGCAGCGGCTAGAACCACTGCGATAAGCGTTACCATCTTTTTAATTTCCATCTCTCTATTTATTTCTGCGCTACCAATGCTACCCCTGCCACTATCAGGAACACTCCGATCCAGCGGGTAACCGGAACCGCTTCATGAAACACAAACACTGCCACCAGCATCCCGAAAATATAGCTGATGCTGATCAACGGATAAGCTACACTAAATTCAAAATGCCGGATGATATACATCCACAATATCGTCGCCACAGCAATACTGATACCCGAACAAGCCAACGGCCAGTTTACCAGGGCTTCTTTAAAAAATGTCCAGGAAAAACGAAAACTTCCCATACGCATCATCGCGAATTTCAGAAAAACCTGCGAAATGACCAAGCAAAGGCTTTGTATCGTAGACAACAGGATCAGTTTCCACATGACGACAGCAATATAAGTGAATAATCTTTTCGTTGCCAATGATTAAAAAGCAGGATGCGGCGTATTCCCTTTATAACCTCTCCCCGCATACCCAAATGAGCCGGTATGTACCCTTTCTTCAGGCAAGCAGCAGCGGTATACATTCCATAAGCCGGTGCCGTAAAGAACTCCCCGCAGAGCGGTTTATAAACCGCTTCCTCTTTACCGGGCAATACCTTTATTTTATCATACACTTCATCATTATCCATATCGCCGTTACGTCCGGTCATAACCACCTGCACTTCATCGGGCGACACACCGCAACGCTTTAAAAAACATTCCGCCTCCTGTCTCAGATCAGCGCTCCGGTAAAAAATTCCGGCACCTTCTACCTGGGCATATGTCTCTTCGTCCGGCTTGTCCGACAACATAAAGCAGATGCTCCCTTCCCCGGCAAAAGAACCTTTCTCCGGCGATCGTACAATCCTCAACGAATCCGTTATCTCGTCACGCCAGTAGCCCAACCTCCCCAACAGGCGAAAATAAGCCGGGGTGAGTTCATCATGACCACCCACCAATGCCGAACGAACACGTCCATTGCCAAACAACAGCATTGCCTCCTGCAAAGCACTCTCAAACGATACGCCACGATGTACATGCGTATTATTATATCCGTGACACTGCAAACGGATAGCCACCTGCGAGCTGATCGTATTGTGGGTGGACTGTATAAAGAACGTCGGCTGTAAACACTGCTCGCCATTCCGGACCATTGCGTCCAGAAATTTCTCCGTGTCTTCGACACATCCCAGTCCTGTACCGGAAATAATAGCATCCGGCATTCCGATCCCGGACTCTTCCACCGCCTGTGCCGAAGCTACAATAGCCCGTTTTATGATCCGGCTCATCCGCCGCGCCGCTATCGGATCCAGATAGTTTCTGAATTCCGGCTCCACACAACGCACCTGCGGTGTCGTGTACATCTTTGGCTCAAACACACCATGCACCGATAAAGGTTCCTGTATCGATACGACTCCCATCCCCCTGATGTATACTCCCATATCTTTTTAGTTGAAAAGTTGAAAACGAATTCCGATGAATAATTAATAATTGAATCTTCTTGCTACTTGTCACTTGCAACTTGCCACTTATCTATTTTTGAAAAAATCAACGACGAATTGTTCCCGCCGAAACCGAACGAATTGGACAGCACATGGTTGATTTCTACATCCTTCAACAAATGATCCGCCGGAGTAAAAGGCAACTCCTCCATTTTCCGGCTGAAATTCAAATTGGCAGGAACGATGCCATGTTGTAAGGCCAACACCGAAATGACAGCCTCCACTCCTCCGGCGGCGCTGGTCGTATGACCGGTCATAGGCTTTGTGGAACTGACGTATGGTACCCGGTTGCCAAATACATTCACAATCGCACGTCCTTCCGAAGCATCGTTATTTCTGGTACCGGTACCATGAGCATTGATATAGCTGATCTCTTCAGGCTCCAGTCCGCTCATTTGGATCGCCTCCCGCATAGCCAGTGTAGCTCCCCGCCCATCTTCCGATGAAGCGGTCTGGTGAAATGCATCGCACGCATTTCCATAACCCGATAGCAGACACAACGGTTTCGCATTGCGTTCCGTAGCATCCGACACTCTCTCGAGCACGATGTAAGCCGCCCCCTCCCCGAGATTCAACCCGGCACGGGTATCGTCAAAAGGACGGCAAGGCTCTTTGTCCAATATCATCAATGTCCGGAAGCCATTCAAATGAAACTTTGTGATGCACTCGCTCCCACCCACTACTGCAATATCCGTCAGACCGGCCTTGATCAAGTTGGCTCCCAGGATCACCGCATTGGCGGCCGACGAACAGGCCGTCGACAAGGTCGTCACATATCCGAACCCTCCGGCATAATCGGCAATACTTTCAGTACATGCACCACATTCATGGGCAGCGATATAGTCATTACGGCTATTATTTTCCAGAAAATCAAGGTAGTATTGTTCGCTCTTCTCCATTCCTCCCACCGTTGTTCCGTTAATAAAAGCCATACGCTTTCCTCCTGCCGGCGATAACCCGGCAGATGCCAGCGCCTCGCGCAAAGCAACCATTCCGAACAAAGCCGTACGTGTTGTCACCTCTCCGGAAGCAATCCCTAACATCCGCTTCAGTTCTTCATCGCTCCATCTCACTTCGGCACAAGGGATATCGGTATGTTCCGTCTGTAAATATTGCAGAAGACCCACTACCGGACACCCTTTCAGTAATGCCCCGTACGTTTCCTCCACTCCTATCCCCAGCGCGGAAATAATCCCCATTCCGGTAACAACGACTCTTTCCATACAATAAATACCCCCAAATAACAGTTAATACTCTTCGCTCCGCACTTTATTTCGCTTTCAGAATTTACGGTTCTTCTCTATATATTCCGCCATTGTTTTTATCGAACGGAATATCTCTTTTCCCTGATTCGGATCCTGCAATTTGATACCATAGTTCTTCTCCATCAATACAATCAGCTCCAACGCATCAATCGAATCAAGTCCCAATCCTTCCCCAAACAAAGGAGCATCGGTAGCAACATCATCAGGCGTCATCCCTTCAAGGTTCAACACATCGATAATTTCACTCTTTAATTTTACAATCAATTCTTCCATAGTTCTTATTATTTCAATAAATTAATATGATCTTCCGTAAAAAGCACTCCGTCTCTATCCCAGCCTACCAACATCACAAATACATCACACTCCTCTCCGCAGCATTCCAACCATCCCACCAAAGCCTGTTCCAATTCCGAGGCCAAAAAAGCACTCGCTGCATAGCGATAAAGCTGTTCCGGCCGGAATCCGTTGTTCACAAAAAATATATTTTCTCCATATATCTTATGCCGGATGCAGATTTCTCCCAGAACAATATTCGGTAAAGTATAAACAAACACCGACGGACTGGGAAAACAGGAATCCCCTATCGTCTCCTGGTAATGCATATCCGTATCCAACGACGAAGAGCTGTTTGCAAAAAAAAGTCCCGTACGCTGTCCGTCGGCAATGTTAACATCCCACAACAACAACTCGGCTGCCAGAAATCCGGCCTTCGACAGGATATCCATCTTAAAAAATTTCGGATAATCTGCTCCGGTTGCCCGGTACAATCCACTCAGGAATTCTTTTATATCTCCTGTCTCCGCCCGGAAAAAAGAGTTTCCATTCACCCGACACTTCCCTCTTTTTATATGGCAATATTTTTTTATATATAGGTTACTAGGGGCAAGAGACAAGGGATAAGATGCCCCTTTCTGGTCGTATGCTCTTTTATCTGCCGTCTTCATAAATTTCTCTAATTTTAATTCTCAATTCCAAGCCTTATTGCCGCATTACATCCTCCGAAACCGGAAGCCGTTTTGATACATCGGCCAACAAGACGCTGTTCAGGCCGAACCACTACCTGCAACGGTACAGATACTCCGCACGATTCATATCCTTTACAGGCAGGTAAAAAGTTTTCCCGAAGCCCCCGAGCAGCGACCACAGTCTCAACCACCCCGGCTGCTCCCAACGTATGTCCGAAATATCCTTTCAGGCTATATACCGGCACCTCTTGTAAACCGGCTCGCCCGAAAGCGATGGCCTCCATTTCATCGTTATAGGGCGTAGCTGTACCATGCGCATTCAGGAAACCGATCTCCGAAGCATCCACCCCTTTCATCACTTCCCGGAGTGCCAGGTATAATCCCTCTCCTGTCCGTGAAGGACCCGATATATGATTTGCATCGTTTGTCATCGCACCCGCTTCCAACATCACTTTATCCGAAGCACCTGTTGCACATTCAAAAATTAATGTTGCCGCTCCCTCTCCAATGTTCAGACCACAACGCGACGCATCGAAAGGACGACATGGTTCCGGAGACAACGCTTTAAACGACTGAAAACCGGACACCACAAACTTCGACAACACATCGGCACCGATCACCACCACACGCCTATACAGGCCGCTCTCCATCCACCGTTTAGCGACAATCTGGGCGACAACACCCGAAATACAAGCGTTCGACACCACCAGCGGTTCATTCCGGTTTCCAAAGAACGAAGCAATCAACTGCGCCGACCGCCATAAATATAAGCGATCGCTATCAAAGCGCCCTCGATGCTGCTTATCCAGCAACTCTATATTCCCCTTTGTCGTCGATAAAATAAAAAGCGTCCGGCTATCTGCCAGATCTGCCCCACTCTGCCGAGCCGCTTCCCAGACAGAAGCGATTGCGATCTGCTCAAAACGGGTATATATCCCCGTCTCTTTTCCGGTCGATGCCATTACCTCCGCCAACCGCCGGTCGTCCACGACCGAAGCCACAAAAGGCTCCGACATCCCCAGGCAATCGGCATAATGCCAAAGGCCGCTTATCTCCCGCTTTACTGCCGCGATATTCTCTTCCGTCGTGAAACCAAGAGAAGAAACGATATTATCACCCGTAATATAGACGCTCATATTAAACCCTAATTTCGAATTATTTCTTTAACCATTGACTCTTCCACTCCTCATAAAACTCAGGATTATTCCATACCAGCTGGTAATCTTTATCCAGAAAAACCTGTATGCTGCTTCCCGTTGTGACCAACGAGCGGTCCTCACCCGAATAGATCTTGTATTCGAAACAGACCTTGGCCGCCTCCGTCGGTATATACTCTATCTCCACAATCATCTTATTGCCATATATCAACGGCTTTTTATAATTAAAATCCAGTTTCACCAACGGCGCGTAAAACCCCTCTCCGAATATCCTCAGATAACCCAGATCGTATTTACGTCCAAACTCTTCCCGCGCATCTTCAAAATATTTCACATAGCTCCCATGCCACACAATCCCCATCGAATCCACCTCGCTAAAGCGAACCTCTATCTCTTTACTTGCTTTCAGTTCCACCGTCTTATATTTTAAAACCATAAACTCATGTTCAATTTTAAACTCTTTCCTTCTGCTACCTGCCATCCCCTAACTTTCGCTGATTGCGATCTTCATTTCACATTCGGCAATCAACCTCCCGTCACATTTTACCGTAGCTTTTACCAATGTAAGCGCCATCACTTCGCTCTCCACCTCTATCCGGGTTTCCAGCAAATCATCCACTTTCGGCAGCTCATTAATCGTCAAATTACGTAACGCTCCGATAAACCCGACTTTCACCTCGGCATCGCTCATTTTGTTGATATATCCCATCCGTGCCGCACATGTCTGTGCAATATTCTCCACCACTCCCGGTTCCCGCAAAATCCCATCCCGGCAAAACAGGTTCTCCGCACGCACCCGCAATTCCGTCTCCGTCACAACCTGGTCGCAATGGCGCAACCTGTCAACCATCACGAACGGCGGCCGCTGAGGTAACAACTCCAATATATCAAATTCCTTCATATATTTCCAAATCAGTTCATTTTCAAACCTTAACCTCCGCTTTCAACTCTCCTATTTTCAAATATTCCCACAATGGCCCCCTCCGTTTCTTTGCCCGGAAACGGGCCATCAGCTCTTCAGGTTCGTGTCCCGGAAAGATCCATCTGGTACCGGTGCCCATAGCCCGCTTTTCAATAGTAGACAGATCTACTTTGTCAGAAACATAGTACATCGGATTCAACAACTCCTCCCTCGACCTGATCTTCCCTTCCCGCATCGCAATCTCAAACAGTTCGGTATCGGGATAAATCCGCATGCCGATATATGGAAAAATCACCGTATTTCCCAACTCCCTCGAATGCCGGAATGTCTCTTCCAGTGTCTCTTCCGTCTCCCCGTAACCGGCCAGAATCATAAAGTGGGCATAAAAAATACCCAACTCATCGCAAAAACGCGACTTTTCCAATACCTCCGCCCATGTAAACCCTTTACGGTAATTCTCCAACTGCCGGTCGGAGAACGATTCCGTTCCGAATTCCACATGCGTCAACCCCGCCTTTTTATATAGCTGCAACTCCTCCCGGCTTAAATGACGAGGTGAAAAATAAGCTCCCCAGCTGATTTTCACTCCACTCTCTATTATCCGGTTTACCAACTCCCCATTATATTCCCGATCGATATTAAACACCGAATCGGTAAAGAAAACATAATTGATCTGTTTCTTATAGTATAACTCCTTCAGTGTTTCTACCACCAGTCCCGGTTCCAATGTCCGGATTGTCCGTCCCTCTATAACCGGATAACTGCAATAGATACAACGATGCGGACAACCCCGCTTAGTCTGCACATTCAGCATTCCGCTCCGGTTCCAGTAAAAATCAAGCCACTCCTCCTCAAAATTCAACGACAACGAACGCTCATAGAATTGCCGGCCATTCACCCGCACATTTCCTTCCCGGTCGCGATACACCAACCCTTCAATCTTCCCCGGATCTTTCCCAGCCTCTAACGTACGGACCAACGACGCCAACGTATATTCACCTTCTCCTTTTATACCGTAATCGGCACCCAGCTCCTCCAGTAATATATCCGGAAAAATCGAATAACCCGCTCCGCCGACAATCAGGCAAGCGGCGCTATTGCTCCGGATACACGCCGCAACTTCACGATACCATTGAATGAATGAGTTTTTAGCATATAGATTGTTATCGTCTATATTGCGCAATGATATACCCACATACCGGAAGCCACCGGCACACAACAACTCTCCTAACTTTGCCGTATCGCCGAAATTCATATCATATACACTTACTTCAAAATCAGGCAATACCTGCCGGATATGTGTCTTCAGATAAGACAGTCCCAACGGATAAACAGGATAAGGTGTTGTATAGATATTCAACGATATCAACAATATTTTCCTACTCATTCAAAAAGCCTTTGACTATTGTGCGGGAGTAAAGTATAAAAGGCAAGGATAGGATTGCTATTATTTTTAGCTCTCTGTCCCCAATGCCTGATCAGCCTCTTCCCCCCAGAAATTATAAAAATTATACCACTGTTCCGGATAATGTTTTACGATCTGTTCCAACTCCCCAACAAAACATTTTGTCAATGCTTTTACCCGCTCCTCGCGTCCCGTTACAGTATCCCTGACCGACAGCGGCCGGATATATATATGGTAGTGCAATGCACTCTCCTTCATCACAAAAAACGCCAGCACCCCCGCGTTAAAACGCTCCGCCAGATAATAAGCTCCTGCCGGAAAACACGCTTTAGTTCTTAAAAAATCACATATTACCGTTTTATTTCCCGAAAACACCCGGTCGCACGGCATACTGACCATCTCATTCGCAGTCAATGCGGCATGGATCTGATAGATATGCGACATATCCGGAGCCACCGGTATCAAATTAACATTATGATTCCCTAGTGTCTGCGAGCGTAAACGCTGTACCACCTCTGCCTCTCCTCCGAAAATTATACCGTTGATCCGCTTTTTTTGCTGATTGAGCAGATACCCCGCTATCTCGAAATTCCCGACATGCGAACTGGCAATCACATATCCGCGTTCTTCCTCTACGGCCCGGTCGAACCACTCCTGTCCTGTTATCGTCACCTTGTAGCGCTTTCCGTTTCCTCCGAAAATCGCAAACTTATCCAACAATGTTTGTCCGAACAAATAGTGATTCCGGTAGGTTTTCCGCCAAGCTTTCAAACAGCAGTACCCCTGGCGTTGTCTGAAATAACGGTAAATCGCCAGACATCGCTTCCGGGCAAAAAGCATATAGAAAACAACAACGACACGTAGTATCAAATAACCAACCCGAACATCTACCCAGCGAAAAAGTACAAAAAGAGCCTGTTGACCTATACTCCCGCCCCCGGTCCGTCCCTTCCACTCAATCCGTCGCACTATCCATTGATTTTCTTTTCGATGTAATCGTAGAAAGCGCCCAATGTCGTCACTCCAGCCATCTCTTCCGCTTTGATCTTAAAACCGAAATTACGCTCCACGATCACCACGATATCCACAAAATCCAGGCTATCTATTCCCAGATCCTCTTTTAACGACGCCCCTTCGGTCAAATCCTCCGGATCAATCTCAATCTCCTCTATCAAAAAATTGTTCGTAATCTTTACAATCTCTTCTCTTGTCATTTCTATATAATTTTGAGTATTAAATTTTAGATTTTATTCCCCTGAAAATATCAAAACTTTCTCACCACCAATGCGCTATTGGTACCTCCGAATCCGAAAGAGTTCGAAAGGAATGTCCTCATGTTCTGTTTTCGGGTTTGTGCAACCACATTGATCTTAGCCGAATACTCATCCGGTTGCTCGAAATTCAGGTTCGGGGCAATAAATGAATGCTGCAGCATTAACGTAGAATAAACGATCTCACTGGCTCCGGCCATCCAACACTCGTGGCCGGTCATCGATTTGGTAGAGCTGACCGGCGTCTCGCTCCCGAAAAGTTGGTGTATTGCCATTGCTTCATACATATCTCCTAAGGGTGTAGAGGTAGCATGTGCATTGATATAATCAATATTCTTGGGTAAAACGGCTGCATCATGCAATGCCCTTGACATTGCAATATATGAACCTTCGTTATTGGGTTGTGAAATATGCCCGCCGTTAGACGAAAAGCCATATCCCAGCACCTCTGCAATGATTGGCGCTCCTCTTTTCACAGCATGCTCATACTCCTCCAGAATTACTGTAGCCGCCCCACCGCTCGGCACCAATCCATCCCTTCCCGCATCAAATGGACGGGACGCCTTTGTAGGCTCATCGGTACGGACCGAAAAAGCGCTCAATGCATCAAAGCTTGCCATTGAAAAAAGATTTACCTCCTGTGCTCCGCCACACACCACCATATCCTGCCATCCGTTGCGGATAAAAGCAAATCCCAGGCCTATCGAATGTGAGCCGCTTGCGCAAGCCGCACTGATTGTCATATTTATACCACGCAATTTAAATATCGTAGAAAGATTCATCGTTACCGTCGAGTTCATCGACTGGAAAATTGCACCGGAACCCAACAGCATGGTATCTTTTTTTTCCTCCATAATCTTATGTGCCTCAATAACAGGCTTTGCGGAAGAGTCATTTCCATAGAAAATGCCCACTTCGTGCCGATCCAGATAATCCATATCTATCCCGGCATTCCGGAACGCTTCGTCAGTTGCCACATAAGCAAACTCTCCCTCTTCCGCCAATCCGGTACGTAAACGCCGATCCAGCTTCCCTTTCAGCTCCGGCCGTTCAACAATACCTGTCAACGGCGAACGGTAACCGTATTTTGTACGGTCCGGATCGATCCCGATTCCCGACTTACCCTGATAAAGCGATTCTGTTGCCTCTTCCAGGTTTTTCCCCAAGCAGGAATAAATCCCCATTCCCGTAATAACAACTCTTTTCATAAAGTATATAATTTTCTTTCTTAGACCACCAAAAATCTTTAGGTATACAGCCCTCCATTAATCGAAACCACTTCGCCGGTAATATAAGCCGCCTTATCCGACGCCAGAAAAGACACCAGATCCGCTACCTCTTCCGGCCTACCAAAACGGTTCAACGGGATCATCTCCTTTAATGTTTTTTCGTCCATATCCTGCGTCATATCGGTAGCAATAAAACCGGGAGCCACTGCGTTCACCGTCACCCCGCGTTTCCCCACCTCCTGCGCCAATGCCTTTGTCGCACCGATAATACCGGCCTTTGCCGCCGAATAGTTCGTCTGCCCCGGCAGCCCTTTTATCCCCGACAACGAAACGACATTTACAATCCTGCCGTAACGCTTGGTCAGCATATCCTTCAAAAGACGGCGGGTGACATAGAAAAATCCGTTCAAATGAATGTCCATGATCTGATGCCACTGCTCATTCTGCATCCACATCATCATGGTATCATTCCGCACTCCGGCATTATTCACCAATATGGCAATATAATCCTCCGGATGTTGCTCCGACCACTCCAACAACGCCTTATCTACGGCTTCTACATCCGCCACATTAAACGGCAGCAACTCAGCCTTACCGCCAAGCTCTTCCACCATCTTTTGGGTTTCCCGCGCCGCATTTTCATTAGACGCATAATTGATAATTACCGGATACCCCAACTTAGCCATCTCCATACAAACCGCCCGTCCGATACCACGGGATCCCCCGGTCACCAAAGCATACTTCATTTCAGATTATGAGTTTTTAAATTTAAAATTCCTTTTAATTTCAAGACTATATCCTGTCTTATATCTGCTTATTTTTTAAATACTCTATCATCGTCCGGATCTCTTTGTATTTCGGGGTATCTTCCACAAAAACAGG
This sequence comes from Marinifilaceae bacterium, assembly GCA_031553705.1. Taxonomy (GTDB): domain Bacteria; phylum Bacteroidota; class Bacteroidia; order Bacteroidales; family Marinifilaceae; genus JAVBLD01. The sequence goes on from JAVBLD010000046.1 coordinate 42,204, forward strand.
AAAAAAGGCCCGCACCTCGTCATATATCTTCCGGCTTTTTTCCGATAAAGAGTCCTGAATTTTCAGATAATCCACAGCCTGGACGATTCCCATCATCTGGATAGCTACTACTTGATAGGCATTCTCAATTACCTTCCCTGTCAATAACGCCGAATTGGTCCCCATACTCACCACATCCTGATTATCATTATTATTAGGAATACTGTGTACACACATCGGCATTGATAATGTCTGGCATTCCGCCGTGGTTGATGTTGCGGTAAATTGTGATGCCTGCAAACCATAATTCAACCCTAACACTCCCAGATTTGCAAACGGAGGTAAAATACCGTTAATCCGGTCATGAAACAGATAATTCAGCTGCCGCTCTGCCAGCATAGTCAGCTTGGTCACAGCAATTTTTAATTTATCCATCTCATAAGAGACATAATCTCCGTGAAAATTCCCGCCATGGTATACATTCCGTGTCTCCGGATCAATAATCGGATTATCACACGCCGAATTCAACTCATTGAGCAGCACCTTTTCCGCATTCTCCAGTTCGTCAAACACCGGTCCCAATACCTGCGGCACACAACGCAACGAATAGTAAGGTTGTACCTTATGTTTAAATATTTTCTCATCGTGTCTCCGGGCATACAGCTCCTCCTCCCGGCGACGTATACATTTGCTTCCTTTTACCCACTCCCGCATCTTCCGGGCCACCTCCTGTTGTCCACGGTGGCGTTTTACTTCGTTCAACACCTCCGACATCAGGTCATCGTAGGAAGAGGCTATCTCATTTACCATCACCGATGTAACGCATCCCCAATCCAATAGCCTTTTCGCATAGATCAGATTTACCAAGCCTATCCCCGTCATCATCGAAGTACCGTTTGTCAGTGACAACCCCTCGCGAATACGCATTCCAAAGGGTTTCAGCCCATTTTCGGCCAATACTTCCGCCGCAAGCCGCCATGTCCCGTTATAAAACACTTCTCCTTCACCGATCAATGTCAGGGCAATATGTGCCAACTGCACCAAGTCGCCGCTCGCCCCTACCCCTCCATGTTCCGGGATCATCGGGCAAATATCCCGATTGATAAACTCCACAATCAACTCCACCAACTCTCTATGCACTCCTGATTTCGCCTGCAGGAAGGTCCCTAACCGCGCAATCATCGCTGCACGCACATAAAGCGGATCCACCGGGCGCCCTGCTCCGGTTGAATGGCTGCGGATAATATTATATTGTAATGTTTTAAGCGACTCGTCTTCAATCCGGTATTGCGCCATCGGACCGAAACCGGTATTAATACCGTAAATCACCTTATCTGTCGTAAATTCCTCCAGAAAATTATAACACGAAGCTATTTTTGTCCACACCTCATCCTTAACTTCCATTTTTTTGTGCCCGAATAAAATATCCCGCACATCACTTAAGCTCATTGTATCTGTTATACACACGCCCATAGATATATTATCTTAACCATCAATGATTATTTCATTGAGAAATAATCTAAAAAAAATCAAACAAAATACTTTACAATAAACACTATACACTCCAATAGATAAATCCAAGTGTATCAATAATTTCCCGCAAATCCTCCTCTCCATCAAAGCATCTTATAAAATAATAATTTACCAACGCAAAACGGCACAATTTATACCATTTACACTAAAAAACTAGCACAAAGATAACAAAAGCCCTCGGATAAATGGCAATATTAGGAGAAATAGAGATAAGTATTTGGTAATTAGGTTTGTTTAGCATCGTTTCGCTATGTTCTTCTTAGGGCTAAAATGGAAGAATAAAGCGTAGTTAAGCGAGAGTTTAGCCCCTTATCCGTTGCCTTTTTCAATTGCAAAACGGATGCAGCTTAACCTCCGGGACAACACCCTGAACATCACCAAAACCAACAAAGAACGCTCGTTTTTCTTCT
>JAVBLD010000036.1:0-34759 GCA_031553705.1 Marinifilaceae bacterium
AAGTGCGAACTTATCTACGGAAACAGAACGCTAAAACCCGAGCAGATCGAGATAGAGATCTTCGAGTACATAGAAATCTGGTATAATAAAATCAGACGCCACAAAGCTCTGAATAATATGACAATAGATGAATTCTGGAAATTAAATGCAAAAAGTGCTTAACTATTTGTGCGGATTTAGTTAGGAATTCCATCATAAAATAGTTAAGAATTATAAACCATGAATTACAGTCCACAGATTACACAGATTAACACGGACCTGAAGGAGTGATGAATGATTAGTTTGAAAACAGATGCAAGGTATAAGGTGCAAGGCAAAAGGTTGAATAATTTTGGATTACCGACTTTTAATTTTAGATTAATTCAAAATCTTTTGTGCCTTGTGCCTTTTACCCTGCGCCTGTATTTCATTTATCTATTTTTATCGCAAGCATAGCGAGCATTTATCGTTTGCCTTCGGCAAACTTTTATCTCCCACGCCTTCTCCACCAGACAAGCACTCCTACTATTGCAAACATAGCCGGAATAACCCAGATATATACAATTTTAAGCGGCGTAATATGCGAAGTCTCAGTCTTAAGTACAACATCCTGATTGGCAGGCCGTTTTACGAGTAACGGAAACTGGTCGTTCGAAAGCCACCGGAAACTGGTAGTAATCAATGCAAAATTACGGGATACGAAGCCCGTCCTGTTTTGAAGTAATAATTCGGCATTACTGAAACAATCGGCATCACCGAGAATCAACACCCGTTGCTGTTTACCTTCCACATCGCGGGTTGCCGCAACGGCAGTTATATACGCTCCCATACGCTCCCCTTTAAGCGTATCCAATGATAGCGAATCTTCCGTCACATTTACAGTCTGAACTTCCAGCCATGCCTTATCGGCAGAAGTCACCAGTAAAGGTAAAACATCAAAATCCTTTTTCTCCGAAACTTTTAAAGCAACAGCTCCCGGCATAGTTATAACCAATCTTTTATTTCCGCCCATTGATTTAAAAAGAGATGCGAAATCTTTCGATTCGCCGGTAGCCTGAGAAGTAATCAGATTCGGCAAATAGGTCTCCGAAGGTTGTACCAGAGTACCTTCCATAATCTCCACGCCAAATTGCCGGAGCAGAGGATTCATTGCCGCTTGCCTACGCGCATCGGCAAGAATCATTATATTTCCTCCCCGGTCGATATATTTTTGGAGTACTTTGTCTTCGACCGCCGATAACGGAGTTCTCATCTCCGCAATCAGGAGCATATTAATCGAAGAGGATATCTCATTTATTGTATCCAATCGTAACGTTACCAGGTCGAACCCCTGATTGATCATCGACTGCCTGAAAGACAAACTGCTTGCAAAAATCGAATAATCCTGATCCCCCTTGCCTTTAGCCTCCCGCTCGCCATGTCCGGTAAGGAACCCTATTTTAACCGGCTGAACAATCAGTTTTTTCATTGCAACGGAAATCTCCACCTCTCCGGGTTGACGGAACATATCATCGTATATCCTTAAAAACGACCGTTCGCCCGATCCTCTTTCAATCAACCTTACAAACCGATACTCTTCGGGTTCGAGATCAACGACCGCTTTCACCTCATCCGGTGTTTTCAATTTCCTGAAATTGAATCTTTTTTTCCGGGCGACCTCTTTTGCAATCTGTTCTACCGTTTTATCCGGAAAACGGGTATAAATCGACCGGTCAACCGGAGGAGCATAATAATATACATAATCAAGTTCTATTTCAGGCTTGAAACGTACATATTGCTTGAATAACTCTTCGTCTTTCTTTACACTCTTCGGCGCTCCGATATCAAAATCATTATCAAGTATATTACAGAAAGTGGTTATTTTTAAAGGCCCTTTCAATTGATTAACAATCTCCTGGCTTTCCTTCGACAACGTCCGCGCCTTGTTTCTTGTCGCATCATAAAATGTTTTCATCGAAGGCCTTGAACTGCAATATCCGATCAACAGAGCGGCAAGAACAATCGCAACATAACGTACGATATGGGAAAAGAAAGAATAATGTACTTTTTCCGTCTTGATTTTAAGCATTGACATTCCCAGAAATAATCCGATCACAACCAAAAAGTAGATCACATCGTCGCTGCATATCAATCCGCCGACCATTTCACTTGCCCGACCGGTGATGGACAACCAATAAGTGATCTCCCTGACAAAAGGAAATTCCTGTCCGACATTTCCGATAAAATTCAGAAATGCCAATGCCGACAATGTTGCAACAGCTGCCACTACCTGATAAGAGGTAAGGCAAGACATAAATAGTCCTATGGCCATATATGCACAAACTAACAAAAACAATCCAAGCAGGCCGGCCAACGGTAAACCAATATCTACACTGCCTATCGAAAGCATCATCGTTACAACAGGAAGGAACAAAATACCGGTGAGAATAAGAGCATAGATAACCATCGACAAATATTTCCCCAAAACGATTTGCCTGCTTTTTACCGGCGACGAATATAACAATTTGATCGATCCGCTGGCAAACTCCCTGCTCATAAGTCCCATCGTCAACAATGGAATGTAGAGGTACAACGTCTGCTGTATCGTTTCATACAAACCTTTGGTACCTATCAAACAACCGGCTGTAAGACTAAAATTGATCACTCTTCCCTGTGCTTTCACCCTGAATAGGTCTTCAAATATATTCATAAAATCTATCCCCACCTGGCAGGCAAAGACGATCAATAAAATCCATGCTATCGGCGAATAAAAAAGCGTCGCAAGCTCGGTTCGAGCTATTCTAAGAATTGGTCTCATCCAAACTATATTTTATATCGGTCATACATTATTTTTCAACTTTCCGGAAAGCTGGGCAAAGATTGTATCCAGCGAACAACGTTCAAGGGTAATCTCCCGTAATTGCCAGCCGTATTGGACACTAACTTCGACCATCCGCTCGGTAATTTTATTATCGTGTTCAAAACGTATCCGGAAACAATTCTCCGTAATGGATTCCACATTAAGGATACCGGGAATGGTTTTCAACATATTTACCGAAGGAGGATTCGAAAAAATAACGGTAAATGTATTAGGCACTACATAATTATTGAATTCATCCATCGTACCGGCAAAGACCATGTGGCCGTTTTCAATCATCCGGATCTGGTCGCAGGTCGCTTGCACCTCCGATAGAATATGGGTTGAAAGCATCACAGAGTGATCCTGCGAAATCTCCTTGATCAATGCCCTGATCTCCAGGATCTGGTTCGGATCCAGCCCGTTTGTAGGCTCATCCAGGACAACAAACTTCGGATTATGGACAATTGCCTGCGCTATGCCGACACGCTGCTGGTATCCTCCGGAAAGATTTTTGATTACACGTTTGCTGAAATGGGTAATGCCGCATCTTTCCTTGGCGCGTTCAACGGCACTCCGCATTTGATTCACAGGTATAAGCCGGAGATCCGCACAGTGCATCAGGTATTCATCTACCGTAAGATCAGGATGCAACGGAGGTTTCTGCGGCAGAAAACCGATCTGTTTTTTAGCCTCTATCGGATCCTCGCGAAGATTTATCCCATTGATATAAACTTCGCCGCAAGTCTGGTTCAATACACCACAGATGATATTCATCGTGGTAGATTTACCGGCGCCATTCGATCCCAACAGTCCCAAAATACCTTTCTGGCTGATGGATAAATTAATATCTTCGATTGCCCACTGCACACTATAGCGATGAGACAAATTCTTTACTTCTACAATTGGTTGTTCCATATAACAATAAAAAAGTGGTTAATATTTACGCCGTTTCAATAACAGCACAATGGCAGATACAAGCATTACTGCCGGAATCACCGCCATAAACAATGTTTTTACGACATCGATAGATTCAACACTCAGGGTGATCTTATTATCCTGACAATCCGGACGCCTTGTATCGACAGGAAACTCTCCAAAAGAGAGCCACTTAAAACTCTCGGCGATAAAAGAGAAATTCGCCGACCGGTATCCCTCTCTGGACATCGATAATTCGGCGTTACTCATACAATCCGCATCGCCTGTTACAATAATCCTCTGTTCTCTTCCATCCAGCTTACGCGATGCGGCAACGGCCGTTGTATACCTCGCTTCCGCCTCGCCGGCAGCAGCATTCAGCACGACCGGATCTTCGGTCAATTCGGTTGTTTCCAACTCGATCCATGCATTCGTATCCCTCGTTACAAAAAGCGGAATGATATGATAGCCCTTTGTATTGTTATAGGTAAGGGCCGTCGCTCCGGGCATTGATACCCGTTCATTCTTTTTAAATATTACTTCCAACCCATACGCAAGCTTTGATGCTTCTTCCGTAGCCCTGCTTAAAATAAGATTCGGATAAAAATCAGCCGTAGGCTGGGCAAGAATACCGTTTTGCATCTGTACCCCTATACGTTCCAGCAACGGGTTCATTGTTTCCTGTCTCCCTGTCTCTCCCAAGATCAGCATATTCCCGCCTCTGGCAATATATTGATCGATCGTTGCCAATTCTTCCCCGGAAAGAGGTGTTTTGCATTCGGCAATAACCAATATATTGATCTCCTGCGGAATTTCCCGGTACTGACTCAGATCTACCGGAAAAATGTCAAAACCTTGGTTTACCAAAGAATACCTGAAATAAAGGTCTTCGGCAAACATATTATAATCCCGGTCGCCGCTCTTTTTAAAGTCCCGTTCACCGTGTCCGGTAAGAAATCCTACAATCGGAGAAGGCATGACCAATTTTTTGAACGCTGCGGCAATCTCCGTTTCACCCGGATCACGCATCATATCCTGATAATCGCGTAAATACGCTTTTTGGCCATTTTCTCTTTCGACAATACGTACAAACCGATTTCCTTCATTGCTCAAATCGACCGTTTCTCTGATCTCCTCAGGGGTCTTGAACATCGACATATCCAGTTTATAGATATTGGCCAGATATTCTGCAATCTCCTTATCATTCTTCCCTTTATATCTTTCGTACATGCCCGGATCATTCACACTATCCCAGTAATAGACATATTTCAATTTGGTATCCGGTTTAAAACGTACGAATTGCTTAAATATCTCTTGATCCCGTTTTATATACATCGGCAAGTGGTTCGACCCGCTTCCGTCGAGCAGGTTCACATAACTTGTAATAGTCAGTTTTCCATCCAGTTTCTCAACGACTCTTTGACTTTGAGGCGTAATCGTCTGTGTCTTGGTGGTTGTCACATCACAGAAAAACATTAACTCAGGCCGGGAACTAAAGTAGCCGACAGTCAACATCAGCACAACAACCGAAACATATCTCAATACTTTAGTGCTTCCTGCATAATTTGAACGACTAAAAGAGAGCCGCATCACGGACAATGAAAGGAACAAAAATATAACCGCCAGAAAATAGATTATATCCTCGCTGCAAATCAATCCTTCAAGCATCTGTGAAGCCCGTCCCGATATCGACAGCCAATAGGTAAGCTCGCGTACAAACTCATGTTGTTGTCCTATATTCCCGATAAAGGTAAGAACAGCCAATGTAGCCAACGTACCTATTGCCGCAACTACCTGATAAGAGGTAATACTCGACATAAAAAGGCCTATCGCCGAATAGGCACAGATCAGCAGATATAAACCCAATAACGCGGTCAAGACCAATGCCCAATCAAACTCCGGCACAAAGCATCCCAGGAAAACAGTACATAAAAACGGACCGATAAGCAATACAATTCCGTAGATCATCGCAGCGAGATATTTCCCGAGGATAATCTGCCTGCTTTTTACCGGCGATGAATACAGTAGTTTTATCGAACCGCTGGCAAACTCCCTGCTCATAAGTCCCATCGTCAGTAAAGGAATATAGATATACAGGTTTTGTTGAATATTGGCAAAAAACGCGTAAGGCCCGGCAAAAAATGAAGCAGTAAACGAGAAGAACGCATCATTGTAATACCCCAGATCAAAACCGGTTATCCAGCTATCCAGGCTATTGGAAAATTTCATCGTTGTCAAAAAAGTAAAAACGATCAAAATAAACCAGGCTATCGGCGAATAAAAAAGTGTAGCGAGCTCTGTCCGAGCTATTCTAAGGATGGATCGCATATATAAAATATTTTGATTTTAAATTGAGGAAGGTGACATGACCACCTTAAGGGAGATTAGAACAAGGTATTATTATTTTTCAAAAGGGAGGGGACCCTGAAAACAGGGTCCCCTCTTCCCCTTTCCAATTCCCACCTATTTTTATTTACTTACCTTGAACTGTCATCTCAAGAATTTTTCCAAATCCGGTAAATTTCAGAATTTTCGCAGGACTGGTGTCCAGTGTTCCGGAAGATACCTGATTGGTCACCATCGGTACCACATATACATTTCCTGTATACTGTCCGGTAGATGTTGCAAAATATACCGCACGGTTATTCAACGGCAGTGAGATACGTTCGCTATACGAGCTATCGAATTCTTCACGATTATCCACATATACCCCTTGCTGAAATAACTTGGCGATGGTCAGGCTCTCTCCTGCAGGAACAGAGTAAGCCGTTCCGGTAGTGACCACACCTCCTCCGAAAATAACAGGAGTAATCACTGTTTGGGTTGCAACGTACATCACCGGGTAATCGTTTATAAAGAACACCGATACCGCATCGTTGAGCATTGTATTCAGGGACGCCGGTATATCGATTTTCGCTTTAGCCCGTGCAGGAAGACTCAAATCCGGATCAGACCAATTCGTAACCTCTTTTGAAAAAGTATAGATTGCATAACTGCCGCTGGTTTTATCCTTCATCAAAAAGGTGTGGGTCTCTTTATCAGAGCTAAGTCCTGCTGCTTTACATTCTTTGTTTGGTAAATTAGTCGGATCGAAAGCTGCTGTTATACCGGTATTATCAAAAGCACTAACCTTCGGACTGGAAAAATTGCTGTTAAACCGGTAGAACTTACCGTTATGATACCATATAGCAGCGGGCGACTCAGACCCATCGAACGAATCGCCGGATATTTTCATATCGGCAACTCCTCCGTTATCGTGAACCAATGCAGGCATCGCCGGCTTCTTGCTGTTCATATCCATCAGGTAAACTCCCGCAGCTCCGGCATTAAATATAGTTCCTGAATTCACTTTAATAAACTTATCCGCTACAAATCCGGTCGGCACAAATATCATCTCATCATCCATACGGGAATAGTCCTTACAATTCACAAACAAGATGCCGCCATCGCTCTTTGTTGCCCGGATTATATTCTGATAGCTACTCCAACGATACGCATCCGCCGTATAGCAGGTATTTCTGATCAATGAGGAGATAGGTCCTCCGTTAGCGGCTTGGTATAAGCCTTCCCGGACACTCGCCGGCTTGTTGTAATCGGAAGAGATCTGAGGATCCATAATCAGCGCAAAATCGGAAGTCGTACCATCTTTAGTATAGGAAACCAATATTCCTTCACCGAATGTACTTTCCACATAAAGATCCCAGAAATACTGGTATTCCATTGTATTCCCGTTGTCAGTGACCGTTAGCCACAATTTGTAGGCTTTAGGTTCTATCGCCCGCCGAATCACATAGTCAAGCTCTTTCTCTTCGGAAATCACATCATGATCCATTGAAGAGGGAGTCTGAGCCAATGACCATTTATAGGACAAATCGGTACGATTTTCAGCCCCATCTTTTGTTATCTTGGGCGACAAGGTCAATTTTTCCATATATCCGGCATGTATCACACCATTTGGATAAGCCGTTCCCGTCACATCAATAACTACTTCCGGGAGTTTATCGGCATCCAGGCTACTCTTATCATCATAGCATGAAGAGAGAGTAAGTCCGTATATCAGTACCAATAAAACAGGTATAATTTGCTTTTTCATTTGTATATAATTTTATTTTTTTATTAGTCCACCCTTACCTGAATCGGCTGACCTTTTAAAGTTCCGCCGTCATGCACCAATGGTTGACCGGGGTGAGCGGCATTCCATTCATCAATATACTTCTGTATTTTTGCCCTATAGGCAGGGTAGTTCGAATACACATAGTAAGGAGCTGCCGTATAAGCCGGCAGGGTCTCCCATCCTGTTACTTCCAGAATCAATCGATGAGCCGCCGGACTGTAAGTCTTAACTGTCGTCGACGTACGGTAAGGCTCTCCCGCAATCATGTGATTATATGTCCTGATCACAGCGGATCCCACCGGTGGAAGAATCTTACTATGCCATATCAGTTTACCCTTTATGTACTCCCGGGGACCAAGCCCAAGATCGCCGGACGATGTCAACTCAACATATAAAACACGCTCTTCCGTTAATAATTCGTCTGCATATTTCACTTCGATCTCAATAACTCCGTATGTTTCATTGGCCGGAATAGTCGCTTTTACCAACTTATATTGATCCGGAGTTGCCGTGGTTCCCTCCTCTACCACTTTCACGCCGACTTCCCTGTTATAGGGAACAGCCACGCCCGTGACACGCACCGGAAGTTTTGCAATAGCCGAAGGAACGCCCATCTCAACACTCAGAAACGAAAAGGTAACCGAATATACTCCCGTCGCCAGATCATAACCGGGATACGTTAGCGCATCACCCAAGCCGGGGAAAACAACAGCATGGCTGCTCTCCTCAAATTTAATCAATTCGTCCTTCTCACAACTACCGTACAACAGTATCGCAAACAGCAAGGACAACATATATATCGCTTTCATATGTATTTTCTTATTTTATTTCAACTTTCCACTATTATTGTACTCTTCCGGTTTGTATTTCAAATTCCGGGTATGGGAACGTATAAGTAGCATCGCTCATCGGGATTACTGTCCCTGCCGAGTTTATAATATCAGACTGGCCTATTCTCTTATAGAAATAGAACAATACTCCTTCCGCAACAAACTCCTTTCGATACTCCTTCTTCAATTCGGTAAGTAAAGAGGTTGCATTATCACACTCAAAGTCTGCGGTAACTCCCCGGCTCTCTCTTACCTTACGAATCAATTGTTTTGCCTTGACAAAATCGGACGAAACTCCCAGTCCGTAACACTCGGCAGCCATATAATAAAGCTCCGGGATACGAATCATCGGCACCCTGTTTTTATAGGTATAATTTACCGGTTGGTATAACTTCAAAGGAACACATTTATTATCCTGATTGGTATAATACAATTTGGTATACCGTATATCGACACTTCCGATACCTTTATTCACTTCGTATATGCTTTTCAGAGTATCTGCTCCTATATAAAGCGCGGAATAATCCGTGTCTTTGAACTCATTCATAAAATAGCTCCGGATTCTTTGGTCAAGCCTGGATACATTCAAAGAAAACAGGTGCTCGGTAGAAAGAACCGTATTTTTATCCACATCATTGATCACCCAGGGGAAAATATTCCGGGCTTCATTGGCGTCAATTACTTCGACTGCAGCCGCTTTAGCCAACTCCAGGCTCTCCTGACTACCCTCCCACATATATACCCGGGCTAAAAGCGCTTTCACAGCATAGTAGTTCAAACGCATCTCCCTCTTATCATAAAATCCTTCGGCATTCACTCCGGCGTAAAAGCTCACCGATTGCTTTCCGGTAATCGGATCAAGTTCCAACAGCGTTGCGGCCGCATTCAAATCATCGGTAATCCGTTTTACGATCCCACTATAAGTAGACTGGGGCGTAGCCTCTTTTGACGTCCCGACAACATAGGGGATGGTCAATTTTGTATCCTTATCCGCACGATTCGCAAGATTTCCGTAACCGTATATCCGTAATAATTCGAAATGCATGTATCCGCGTATCGCCAATAACTCTCCCTTAATCAACGTATAATTGGTCGGTTGCAGGATCGCCTTGTTCTTTTCGATGAATTTCAGTGCATTATTGGCATTCGCAATTACATTATATGCGTCCCGCCATATCGATTCTACCACCCCGGTTATTCTTGAGTTGGTAAAATTATAATTCTGAAAGAAGTAACCTTTTCCTCCGCTTAAAGAAGATAAAAATGTATGATAGGTCTGAGACATCACATCGGGCAAAAACCAGGAAAGATTCGTGCCGTAAAGCGTATCGCTTGTCATATTGATATAACAGCCCAACAAAGCCTGTTGAAAGCCTGCTTCGCTGCCGAATTGCTCATCCTCCCTGATCTGTGAACTCGGCGTTACATCCAGCCAGCTCTCACAAGCAGATAGTGTGGCCAGAGCGCAGAACAGGCATATTGTATATTTAACTATTTTTTTCATAATAAATCATTTAAAAAGTTGCCGTTAGTGAGAAAGACATCGTATGCGCATAAGGATAACTTAGTCCGCGTTCGATCTTTATTGACGACCATTTTGCCACATCATTCATATAAAAGGAGAGCTTCAACCGCTCGATAACCGAATTACGCAACATCGATGCCGGGAAATCATAATAAACATTAATTGCTGCGAGGTCGAATTCATTCCGCTTTTGTACAAAACGCGAGGTTGCTCTGGTTTTTTCCTGATAGGCCACAGGATTACCATCATATTGGAACGACCCTAATTTCTTAAACTGCACCTGTTGTCCGGGAGTCTGCCAACGACCTAACAATACCCTGCGGTCCACATTATAAGTCATGTCCACATTTTCAACACGATCCACAAGCGTCTGATTATACATATCTCCACCACCCAGATAACGGCAGGTCACACTTGCCCCGATACCCTTATATTGTGCGGTAAATCCGGCATTCCCCCTGTATTTCGGCATGGCATCTCCCACTGCAGCCAGATCCAGCGGATCATAGGTATAGGTCAAACTACCATCCCGTTTTACATATATCTCCTTACCCGTCATCGGGTCGATCCCAAGCGAAGGTACGGCCCAGATTGCATTCATCGACTGACCGTCTTTATATATCAACACAGGTTTCGGATTTCCCTGATCGGCCGCCATCTTTTCGCGGGTCTCATTATAGGTACGCATACTCTCCGAAACGCGCTCCAATTTGTTCTTTTCGGTCGTAGCGGAACCAAACAGAGTCAAGAATCCGTTTCTATTCTGGAATATGGTATATCCCAGTGTCACTTCTATACCGGTATTGGACACTACGCCCAAATTATCTTTTACCAGATCGAAACCGGTCGACGGTGAAACAGAAATATCGGCTAACGTATTCGAAGTAACACCTTTATACCACTCAATCGAAGCGGTAAGGCCTCCTATCTGCAGGTCAAGTCCGACATTATAGTCTTTCCGTTGCTCCCATTTCAATTCCGGATTAGCCAACCCGGCCAGATAAGCGCCCACCATATTCTGGTACAAATAGTCCGTATAATATCTGTAGGTTGCTATCGCCTCGCTGGTATTAAAATTCTGATTACCGGTAACTCCTACCGATGCACGCAACTTCAGTTGTTTGATAAGATCATTTCCACTCAGAAAGCTCTCGTGATGTATATTCCAGCCCACTCCGGCACTCCAGCCCGGAGACCATCTGTTATTTTTTCCGTAAAGCGACGACGCATTCGTACGGTAAGTTAACTCCAACAAGTAGCGATTCGCATAACTGTAAGATGCGTTCCCAAGGAAACTCAATTCACGGTTTAAACCGGTAATACCCACGGGACGGGAATCTTCAGCATACCGGCGGGCAAAAGTAATATCCGCCCCCATATTGGCCGGGAAACCTTCGGCTTTATGCCTGTAAGCTTTCGAATTACTCTCGGCAACAAACACGCCCAGGTTGGTAAAAATACTATGATTGCCGAAATCCCGGCTATAGTTCAGGTTGACATCCGCAGAGATTTTATTGCTTTTACCGTTTTCAAGTGTATAAGAACCGCGTTTTAATCTTGTTTCATCAGATCCGCCTACATAGGTCGATGTCGAAAATATTGAATGATCGGCAGGCAAAAATTCGTCACTGTCCGAACGCTTGGAAGAGATTCCGATACGTCCCGTAACTTTAAGATGATCATTAAACTGCCATTCTGTGTAAAAATTATTGGTAAAATCAAGATAAGTTTCCCCTATAAAAGTCCCGATCAACGCATCATACATCGGATTGGGAATGTAGTTGTTCAATTCCGCCCAACGGGCAATATTTCCCGTCTCCGGATCAACGGCCCGCCAATAAGGATTGAGTCTGGTATACTCCGAAAAGTATCCGTATGGCGACTCCTCGCTCTTCATACTGACAATGCTCATAATATTCCGGAAGAGAAAATTTTTCATCCGGTATGAAACATTCGCATTACCCGAAATATTATTCCTGAAAGAACCTTTCATTACCCCATTTATCCGGTTATAAGAAAAATCCAATACGCTACGGAGATTTCTGCTGTCCCCTATTTCCACCGAAAGGCTGTGCTTTTGTCCCACTCCGGTGCGAAGCGGCTTCGACAACCAGTAGGTATCAAGTCCTTCTAAAATTAACTGCCGGCGTGTATTATATAAATTCCACAATTCTATCTGCTGATCCGGAAAAGTAGTTGTATATACCCCATCAATCCGCTCTGCTTCCAGTTTCTCCGCCGCACTACAAAGGTTGTAACTGGAGAGGTCCGGAGCCTCGATATTTACGCTACCGGTATAGGTTACCCGTTGCTGGTCACCGGCAAGCCGTTTGGTCTCCACCACCACCACTCCGTTGGCAGCCTTCGAACCGTAAAGCGCCTTAGCCGCAGCATCTTTTAAGATGGTAACACTCTCCACCCGGTTCATATCGAGGTCAAAAATACGCTCGACGGTTGATTCAAAGCCGTCCAGAATAAACAGAGGCTGATTGGGTTTGCTTTGATAGTTGCCCTTTAAAGCCACTCCCACTTCCTCTGCCGGAAAACTAGTTGTTCCGCGCAACTGGATATCAGGCATAGCATTTGGATTAGAACCCAAATCAAGATTATCGATAAAGTTCAATGAAGGATCCAGGTTTTTCAAACTCTGAAACAGGTTCTGATTACCTACCCTGGATAGCTCCTGTGAGGAGATTGTCTTCGCGGCTCCGGTAAAACTTTCAGCCTTGCGGACAAAGATCCCGGTCACCACCACCTCTTCCATTTTACTCGCCTCCTCTTTCATAACCACATCTATTTTCTGGCCTGTATATAGGATCTCCTGTGTCTGCATTCCTACAAAAGAAAAAAGAAGCACCATATCCTTCATTTTCGGCGCCGGCAGAACAAAATTTCCATTAGCATCGGAAGAACCACCCATATCCGTACCTTTTATCCGTATTGTCACACCGGGCAGAGGCGATCCGTCCGTAAATTTCACGGTTCCGCGGATCGTGACTTTCTCCTGATCCTGCGGCAGTTGCTTTTTCAGCACAATCAGATTCTGTTGTACATCAAAAGTGAGTCCTGTTCCTTTCAGGCATTCGGTAAGCACATCTACAATATCCCGGTCTTTCACACGCAATGAAATACCGTTAACATGCTCTACATCACTACCCGAAAACAAAAGAGTGTAACGACCGGATTGGTGCTGTATCAAATCCAGCACCTTCAACAGAGATTCTCCGGTAACATTTAAACTGATCTTTTCCGTCTGAGAATAAGATTTCGCGTACACCACCGACAAGCTGCAAAAAAGCAGAATCGACCAAATATTAAACACTCTTAGCATTTTTTTCAACCACCGGGGAGGCCGATGACTACATGGATTGTTTTTTTTCATACATTTGTAATGATTTAAATTTAAATTATATGGACTTTTCCAGAGTCCATTCGTAACCACATAAGGGATGTTCGTAGCATCCCTTATCTTTTTATAACTACTTTATTGTCCTGATATTCGAAACGCACCTTTCCGGTACTCTCAAATGCCCGAAGCAGTTCTTTCATCTCGCCATAACGGGAAACGATCCCGTAAAACTTCTCCTGATCCAGCTCTTCTGCTGCAAATTCATAAGACATTTCATACCACCGGGACAAAGTCTTCATAATCTCTTTCAGGGTATTACCTCTAAAAATAAAATATCCTTCATGCCATCTGGTATAAAAAGAGGATTGTATATCCATGACTTCAAACTCCCCGCTTTTTTTATTTACAACAGCCTGCTGATCAGGATTTAAAACACATATCTTTTTATTTTTCTTCTGGAGCTGCACTTTGCCGGTTGATAACGTCGTTCTTACCACCTCATCATCATCGTATGCACATACATTAAAGGAAGTTCCCAATACTTTTATATCCACACCTTCCGTTTCAACAATGAACGGATTCCGTTCATCCTTAGTCACTTCAAAATAGGCTTCACCCGAAAGCTTCACCCTACGCTCGCCTCCAGCAAATGCAACCGGATAAATCAGTTCCGTTTCGGCGTTCAGCCATACCCGTGTCCCATCGCTCAACCGCAGCATATACTCGCCGCCATGATAGGTATTGATCGTATCGTGTAGGTTTTCATCAATAGAAATGACCTTCTCCACGGCAACAACAATCTCATAAGTAATCCCTGCACTGTCCATTTTAATTACAGCTTGCCGGTCCCGGATCTGCCGCTGATCATTTTTCCCGAGTTTAAGTACTTCTCCCCTTGATGTTCTCAAAACAGCCTTAACCTCACCCGGTTCGAATGCAGAAGAAGCCTCCTGTACAACCGGTTCCACCGGCTCCTGCCTCAACAGCAGCCATGCTCCGGCAAATAGTATTACCGCTGCCGCAATATTTCCCCATCTCCGAAGTTGTTTATAAATCGTCTTTGTCTTCCTAAACTCTATAAACCGCATCCATGCTTTGTCTTCCTGTTGCTGTTCCACAACCGGCATTTCATCTTTAGCATAAAACTTTTCCGCCCGCTCCATAAATTTCTGCCTCTCAGGTCTCTCATCTACCCAATCCTTAAATATTTGCATCTCTGCATCCGATAGTTTTCCGTCTATTTTCTTCCGAAGAAGGCTCCAATTTATCATACTTTTTACCTCTGATTTATAATATAAGCCGTGAGTAAAATTTTAGGGTGACAAAAAATGCAATTATTTTTATCCCCCCTATCAAAAAAGTTGAATAATTGAAATGGCAAAATGGAACAAATAGTTTTAACTGTTTCCCTTTACTTCTCCAACAATCTCATTATCAAAAGCAAACAAACACAAGTAACCCAAGAGAAGTAGGAGCCAGATGTTCCCGTAGAATTTTATAAGCCCGCTTGAGATGAGTCTTAACTGTATTCTCTGATAAATCCAGTGTTTTTGCAATTTCACTGTATTTAAGTCCCTCAGTGACATAAAGTTCTACGATACAGGCTTGTTGGGGTGTCAACTGTTGTATTGCCTTTTTTACTGCTTCGGCAATCTCCGCATCCTCCTCCAGAACCGTATCGTCTCCGGCAAAAGAAAAAAGCAACGCCTCTGCCTGTTTCACTTTGTAGTCATCGACTATCTTCAGGCGTCGGAAATATTTCAGGCAGGCATGCTTCACAGAGGCAAAAAGATAAGCCTCTATATTTAAGTGTTCGGGTAATTTTCCGCGCCTTTCCCAAATAATGGAGAATGCATCCTGTACAATATCTTCCGCTTCCATTTCATCCATCACAAAACTATAAGCATACAGGTAAAGCCGGCGATAAAAAGATCTGAATACCGCTTCAAAATCCGATAAGGACATTTTTCCCGATGCAGGCGCAATTATATTATTGTCTATGCTCACAATTCCCCATTATTAATGGCCGTAAAAATATAATTTATACGGGAAGAAATGAAAAATGGAAAATAGAAAATAGAAAAATACATGCAGCTTTATAAATTTTTATAAGAAAAGACTTATTTTTGATTTTTCCAGGACAATACATGATATATATATATATATATATATATATAAGCAACTTAAACATATAGGCATTTTTCAACTATACGATCATCGATCTTAAAGGGATTTAATTATTTAACAGTTGAACGACTTCATTACGTTAAAAATTTTACCTTTGTTCCGTATTATCTTAATGTACAGAACTATGAGTTTTATTTGGTATATTATCATCGGAATCATCGCTGGATTTGCCGCCGGCAGAATTACAAAAGGGAAAGGATTCGGCCTTTTTATCAATCTGATTGTGGGAGTTATCGGCAGTGTCATCGGAGGATGGCTGTTAGGCTTAATGGGAATCATTATCTACCAGGATAGTATTATCGGTAATCTGGCTATGTCTACCCTTGGAGCAATTATACTGCTTTGCATCGTTTCGCTTTTTAGAAAATAAAAAGGTTATCCCTGTTCGATCCGGAACAACCTCTCTTATTTTAAATCGTATCCGATCTCAGTACAGTCAACCGATTAGTTGAATACGCTATACCGAAAACAGCATTATTTCATGGCGGCCTCTACTTGTACCATCCGTTCTTTTGCATCCTCATTCGTAGGATCCAATGATTTTGCTTGTGTCAAATAATCCTTTGCTTTCATAAAATCTGCCTGAGCCCTTGTTTTCTCTGCGTTATACCGGGTCTGATCCGTATTAGCCAATCCGGCAGCATCCCCAAGGATTTTCGCCCCGTTGTTATAATAGAGGGTTCCCAGACTTACATAACCTTGCGCTCTAAAGTTCTTATCCGAAAGGGCTGTGATCTTAAGATAATTCTCTTCGGCCTTGGTCATATTGCCTGATTGCTGGAAGGTTCGTCCCTCTTTCAGATAGTAAGTGGCATACATCGTTTCAAGACTCATATTCCCGGGAAAAGCTTTTATACCTGCCTGCAATGTCACGAGCATGTCCGCGTTTTTGTTCTGGCTTTTTTGTGCCTGTGCTTTCCCAAGATAAGAAGAGGCTGTCTTATACTTGTTTTTGATAGACATATCAAAGTACTTCTCAGCAGCGACATAGTTTTTTATCTTAGTAGCGCAAATAGCCGTATTATATACCGTAGCATCATCCTTATTACCGATAATTTTCAAATATTCCTCATATTTTCTGAATGCTTCAGTATAATTCTTCGCCCTTAATGCTGCATTACCTGCATTTTTCTGTTCGGCTCCCAACTCTTGAGCAAACAAGCTTCCCGCAAATAAGCCTATCAAAATAAATAGAAAAATTTTTTTCATAATTTAAGTATCTTAGGTGTTGAAAATAGATAAAATTTACGTTTCAACACCTAAGATAATAACCTATCCTAGAAACTCAAAAATATTTCACTTTTTTTACAATTTCTACGATTAATTATACAACAAGGTAAGTATCTTTTTCAGGCCCTGTTCATCCTCTTTGTCAAAGGCATTCAGCTGATCACTGTCGATATCCAGGCAGGCAAATATTTTTCCGTCACGGTCCCGCAATGGAATAACGATCTCACTTTTCGACCTGGAATCGCAGGCGATATGTCCGGGAAATGTGTGAACATCTCCAAGGATAATCGTTTCTCCCGAATCAATTGCAGCCCAGCAAACTCCGGTATGAGCCTTCAATTTCTGGCAAGCAACCGGCCCCTGATAGGAACGTACGATTAACTCTCCGTCTACCAATACATAAACCCCTGTCCAGAAAAAAGTCTGCATTTTATTATGCAATACCGCTTCCATCGTTGCCAAACGCGCCCAAATATTCTCTGTCGTTTGCACATATTTTTTTATCTGCTCGTACAGCCGGTCATATTTTGCCAATTTTTTCGTAACCTCCATACTCTCGCCAGTAAATAAACTCTTTTACTTTATATGTTGCAAAATATCAATCAGATGAACCCACCACATCTCTACTGTTTTAATGTTTATCTTTTCATCCGGCGAATGTACTCCTCTTAAAGTAGGACCGAATGAAATCATATCCATATCCGGGTACTTTTCCAGAAACAACCCGCACTCCAGCCCGGCATGAATAGAACGTACTACAGGCTCTTTTCCGAATAATCTCCGGTATGAATCCACAGCAATCTTCAACACCGCCGAATCCGGATTAGGCACCCAGCCCGGATAACCTTCCCCATGCTCCACTCCCGCTCCGGCAAGCCGGAATACGGAAGCCACCATCTGGGCAATATTTATTTTCTCCGAATCGATATCGCTCCGCTGCGATGTCGTAATCAATATGGTATTTCCTTCTGTAAACCTGATCGCCGCCAGATTAGTCGAAGTCTCGACCATTCCCGGCATCCGGTAACTCATCGCAAAAACACCGTGAGGACATGCATACAATGCACTCAACAATTTAGAAGTACTTTCTGCCGTCAATGCCTCCATCGGTAATTCACCCGATTCCAGTTCCATTTGCAAATTCGGTTCGGTCACTCTCCACACCTGTTCCATCTCCGCCGCATATATATTAAAATCCGCCCGTACCTGTTCCTTCCGTACACCCGGTAAAACAATTACGGCATTAGCCTCACGAGCTATTGCATTTCTCAGGTTCCCCCCCTCAAAAACAACCACTCTGCAGCCATATTTACCTTGTATTTCCCACAAGAAGCGGTTCAGGATTTTTATCGCATTTCCCCGGCCCTTATTGATGTCATCTCCGGAATGACCACCTTGCAATCCCTTTACAATAATCTTTACGGCAAACATATCCGCTGCGATCTTCGATTTCTGATAAGGCAACTTTATTACCGTATCTATACCGCCGGCACAACCGATAAAAATTTCTCCTTCATCCTCAGAATCAAGGTTCAGCAATATCTTCCCTTTAAGAAAACCAGGCTGTAAAGCAAAAGCGCCGCTCAAACCGGTCTCTTCATCTACCGTAAACAAGCACTCTATTGTTCCGAAGCGAATATCAGTCGCCGTCAGAATCGCCAATTGTGCAGCCACCCCGATTCCGTCATCCGCCCCTAAAGTCGTCCCCTTCGCCTTCACCCACTCGCCATCTACATAAGGTTGGATCGGATCACGCTCGAAGTCGTGCCGTACATCGGAATTCTTTTCACACACCATGTCCATGTGTGCTTGCAGAACAACAGTCGGTACCTGCTCCATACCTTTTGTGGCAGGCTTCCGGATCAGCACATTTCCTGCTTCATCCATTTTCACATCCAATCCGTTTTTCTTCGCGAAATCGACCAAATAAGCGGACATTTTCTCCTCTTTTTTAGAGGGACGAGGAATACGGCATATCTCTTCAAAATACGACCATACACTTTCCGGTTTTAAACCTTTAAATACCATTTGAAATGCTTTAATTATATTATTCTTTAGAATCTCCGAATTACATCAAATCGGTCAGTTTTTTCAATACCCAGATACACGTCTTTATCTCCTGGGAAGCAATCGTAAAAGTCAAATCGGCATGAATCTGCTCTTCAATCCCGATCAGTCTTTTTTTAACCTCCGTTCCTTTTTCAGTCAGTACAACAAAGTTGTTCCGTTTATCCTCCTTGCACATTTTCCGCTGCACATATCCTCCTTTTGTCAATGAATTAAGCAACTTTGTCACATTATACTTATCTTTTTGCAGCCTGTTGGATATAGTCTGTTGGTTTACATTATCTTCTGTCCACAACACTTGTAACAGTTCATATTGTTCACGACTGAGATTATAACCCGCCTCAATAAAAGCCCGGTTCAAAATTTTGGTGTAACCCCTCTCAGCCTTGCTAAGATAAGCTACCAATTCTCTCACATCATTCATAGCCATTTTATTAAGTATATTTTGGTGCAAGATTTAAAGTATATAACTCCGGATCATAGTTCCATCTACAACCCCCGACTCAATACCTTCTTTATCAACAACGATTTATAAATTACTTCTATCGCCAGACAAACATAAACATTTTTATAATGAATATAAATTTAAGATCACATTTTTTTATTGATATAACGGTCACAGAACCATGCGGCCGTTTCGTTTACTTTCTTAACCACCTCCTCCAACGTCACATCCATTTGCCCTCCCGCGGCATTCGGATGCCCACCTCCATAAAAATAAGCTTTTGCCCATTCATTGACAGGAATATCCCCTTTCGAACGAAATGAAAGCTTGACACGGTCTTTACGCTCTGTAATTTGGATGGATATACAGATTTTATGCATCGAAAGCGGAACGTTTACCACTCCCTCCAAGTCCCCGTCTTTATAATGGTAAGTGTCAAGCTCCTCTTTGGTCACCGGCATAATAGCCACCGGGTAACCGGGTATTATTTGCAGCTTGTTCAACAAAATATGACCGACCAGGCGCAATCGCAACAGATTGCTTGTCTGATATATATGTTCGTGTACGAACGTCTTGTCAAGCCCTAATTCCAACAAATCGGCAATAATCCGGTATGTTTCGGAGCGGAACGAGTTATGGCTCAACCCACCGGTATCGGTGTTAATTCCGGTATATAACGCATTTGCCACATCGGCATCGATAATCTCTCGCCCCCAGATCCTTACAATCACATCATAGAGCAGCTCACAGGTAGAAGATACCTCCGGGTCGGAGATAACACATGACTGCGAATCGGGATCAGGGTGGTGGTCTATAATGACCCTATCGCCGGTAGCCGCCTCTACCCAAGGCTGTAAATCACCCTCCCGCTTTAGAGTATTGTGATCCATCATAAAAATAATGTCTGCATCCGCTATCAGTTTTTTACACTGTTCGGCCTTATCCTGATAAGAGAGGGCCCCCGGAGCATTTTTCAGAAACCTCAAATATTCAGGGATATAATCACAGGTGATCAAACAACTTGAAATTCCTGCTTTACTCAACACCTGATACCATGCAGAAGAAGCCCCTACCGCATCCCCATCCGGGGAAATGTGAGGTATAATTACCGTCTTTATATTTTCTTTACTCAATAAGAGTCTCAATTTATCTATCGAATCGTCATACATCATTTTTACCTAAGCTTCTGCTAATAATACCATTAAACAACAATAAAAGTTCAGTTTAAAAGACTATTTTTTTTGAAGGGTTATAAACAACCTGAATCTATGAATGAATAAAAGTAATTATTTAGGAGTTACCTTTATATACACCCCATCAATTTATAATGATTCTACATAGCACTGGCATCGAATCCTCCTTGCCAAAAATTAATAATTCATTATTTTTGCAAATCTCTTTTTCTCTGAAAGAAGAGTTGGCTTGTTTGCCAAATATTTATTACTATAATTCTTTAAACATCGCTTGTAAAGAATCTTGTAGCAAGCCTATCTGTACAAAGATCATACACGCCGGTTACTTACTATTAAATTACAAAATGTTAATTAAATAAAGCGGAATAATAATTAATATTTGATAAATAATTTGCCTATGAGGCAATTAATAGTTATCTTTGTAAGATTTATCATGCCTGGGCGTGAGCAAGGTTAATGAGGCAAATCATTAGATAAACAGGTGATGAAAAACATTGATAAATAAAAAATTACTAAGGCAGCATAACGACTCTGTATGAAAAAAACGAAAGCCATTATGGTTTTTCTTTTTATCATTTGTTGCCCTTTCTGGCAACAGACGGTGAGGACAGAAAAAAATCTATCGACAGTCGAAGTTGTGATACCGCATTTTAAAATGCAAAGTGCACAAATCGAAACAATTTTTATGAACGACCAGCAAAATTTATCTTATATTGATTCATTAATTATGTATGCGACCTCGTCCATTGACAGTGTCACAATAGTAGGATTCCCTTCTCCCGGGAAGGAAAGACCTGTAACTCCTCCCTCGCAGATTGCCGTTTCTGAGCTAGCCGATACCATCGCTCCTCTGACATCAGAGATATCTGGTATCCCAAAGGGTAGTGAAATACCGGTATCCAAGATCCCGACTGTAACTGCACCGGAAGTGCGTACCTATCCTTTTAACGTCGCTTTAAAAACCAATCTGATATACGATCTTGCGTTACTTCCCAACATAGAAGCCGAGATTTATTTTAGACAGCATTGGTCGATTAATCTCGAATTCCAGATAGCTTGGTGGAAAAATCTACAAAAGGATTACTATTACCAGATTTGGACAGCAGGATCGGAAATACGTTACTGGTTAGGCGGAAGCTCAACTTTTAAAGGACATTATGTAGGAGCATACATCTCTACAGCCCTTTATGATTTGAAATATAAAAATGAAGGATACCGGAGTGATTATTGTTACAGTGCAGGGGTTTCGTGGGGATATGTATGGCCGATAGGTAAAAGAATAGCGCTTGAGGCTGGACTCAGTCTCGGATATATTACCACTCAATACAAGAAATATCTCCGTTATGAGCCGCTGGGAGCCCATTATTATTACACAGGAACCGATCGCACCGGGTATTTCGGCCCGACTAAAGCTAAGGTTGCATTGGTTTGGAGGTTCGATACCAAAAAAAAGAATAAAAACGTAAGTTAATGTTTGCCGGATCCAAGTATATGGTTATCGCAATAGTCGCTACAACATTAATAGTTACAGGTTGCCGGAAAGATTTGTGCTTTGAGCCCTATCATCCGCACGAAAAGCAACTGAGGGTAATCATCGATTACTCCCAAATGGACTATGTGCCCGAACAGATGCGCCTGGACTTCTACTCAGAAACCGACGGAAGTCACCATATACGTTTTGTGACGCCCACGAACAATGTCGTGAAGTTGCCATCCGGTTTATACAAAATGGTGACCTTTAATTACAATTCTGATTTTCTAGAGATCCGTGAAGAAGATAAATACCTTGAGATATTGGCTTACCTGCCCAGGATTAACCGTTCGCAATACAACATGCTGTATGAAGGTAAACAGTTGCCTTACCCCACCATATTGTCGCGGGGAATCTCAGATAGCGAAACAGGTACTATCAGCTCGCGAACCGGCAGAACAGAGATGGGATTATATACTATCGGACAACCAGATCTATTCTTTGTAGACAACCTGGATATGGTAGATGTAAAAGATGTCGATAGCACTCAGGAAATACACCTGCGCCCTGTAAACACCACTGTGGTGTATCATCTCCGTGTCAAAGTGACTGGCATAGAATATGTACTACAGGCCCGTGGCACTATGAGCGGCATATCGCCAAGCATGTACCTGCACAACAGACAACGGGAGTGGATCAATGGTACGGTAATGTTCGACTGCATCCGCCTGATCGATGGCATCAGCGCTTCTGTGACAGCTTTCGGAATGATTCGCGGTGAAGAACAGAATCCATACATGCCGGAACATAATGCGCTGACCTTCGAATTTTTGTTGAGAAACGGCAGTGTATACACAGTTCAATACGACATTGCCCACCTGTTGACAGATGAACTCTGTTCGCACGGCGGTATACTCGATTTGAGCGATATAGAGATAAATATCCCGCAGGTAAATACAGGCGGATTTGATGTAAAACTCGAAGACTGGTACGATGAGGAAACCATCTCTTTGGAATAAAAAATTCAATCATAAAGAAATATAAGTTCAATCAAAAAAGAGAAAACATGAAGAAAATAATTTTTTGGGCTATTATGGGAGCTGCAGGAATGGTGAGTTGCACAAATAACGAAACACTTGAAATTAGCGAAGGAAGAGCGATCTCTTTTAAGAATGCCGTAGTAACGAAAGCAGCTACTGCACTCGAAAATGGTACATTTAGTATCTATGCATTCAAAGGTACTGCCGGAACTCATCCATCGGCAATGACATATACAGATGTCTATACATTGGCTACGGATAAGTATGGAGATTCTGCTGACAAAATGTATTATTATGACGGAGTAAACTCTTACTGGTTCTATGGATATGCCGCCACAAATACTATTACGACCACTGCCGCTACAGCTTTTGCAGCCAATCCGACCGGAGTCACGTTTAATGTTGGTACAACTCCTTCACTGGATTTCAATGCAGCAGCAGGTGATGTTGATTTGGTTGTTATGGGCACAGGAGAAAAAACAACAGGAACTCAGCAAAATCCGCAAATGCCTATTACATTCTACCATGCACTTTCACGCGTGCGCTTTACTGCAAAGACTCAAACTCACGAGCCGACATTGAGTCAAATCAAGATTACCGGTATCACTTTCACCACATCCAAAGATGCTTGTAATGTCACCGGATTTGGACCCGCTAAGTCAAATGTTAACGTTACGGCTACAGGCTCTACGGCAGGTTCGTATGTTCTTACAGGCAATTTCCAGACCGAATTGACAACGACCGCGCAAAAAGTAGAAACAACCGACAAAGTATTTTTTGTTGTACCGCAACAGTTATCAGCTACTTCACTTATCGTAAATTATACCGTCGGAGGAGTCGCCAGAGCAAAAACATTTGATCTTTCTTCTTTGACGTTGCTGGCAGGAAGTTCTTACAACTTTGAGATCATTATCAACCTCAATGAGATTACATTCAATGCTTCTCTTGAAGACTGGGCAGAAACGACTAATACATACACCGAAGGTCTAATAACACCGTAAAAAACAAAAAACAAATCCTCAGGCCGGCCGGATTGAATGTCCCAGACCAGCCACTTTTAAGAAGGAAATTCCTCCGATTAAAATAAACGGCAATAAAAAGATGAAAAGATATAAGTTTTATTTATTCACCATCACCATACTGTTACTACTATTCGCTTGCGATACCACCAACAGTGGTGAGCATGAGCCAGCGACCTCGCCCATGAACTTCAACGGGATCATTGCCTCGGATGCGGGCGATTGGTTGAATACCCGTGCCACTGTTGCTTTTCCAACAGGAGATAAGTTTGGCGTATATGCATACAACACAGGAAGCTCTTTCTGGAATGCAGTAAGAGCCACTGCGATTCCCGACGTAATGTGCAACCAAATGATGGAGAAAACTACCACCGGAGTCACTTACACGCCCGTAAAGTATTGGATACTTACACAGTATTACTCATTTTTTGCATACGCCCCATACAACGCCGCTGGAATTACCCTTCTATCCGGAAGTTCAACGCCCGATATACCTCTCCTGGAATATGAAATGCCATCAAACACTGCCAGTCAGGTAGATATCCTCTACACTTCGGTTTTGGACCAGAGGGAAGCAGACGGTACATCTGTTGCATTGCACTTCAAACACGCCCTCGCCCGCATCCGGTTTACGGCCGAAGTCGAAGAAGGGGCCAGCCAATATACAGCCAAAATCACCGGATTAATATTCAGCGGCCTGATGAATAGGGGAACGTTGTCGCTACAGTCGGGAGCATGGAACTCTATGAGTGGAAGTATTGTTTGCACCATGCTCGATCAGAATAACGCCTCCGACGACATCGACATACCTTATAGCGCCACCACCCCGAAAGTCGCACTATCCGCGCCTATATATATACTGCCGCAAACAATAGCAGATGAGGGAGAAATTGTGCTACATTATGAAATTACTTCTCCTTTCGAAGATGATCCGATAAAGCGAACGGCTACATTCTCGCAAAAGGGTGTAGTATTCAGCGGCGCACAATCAGTGAACTACCACTTTACCTTCGGACTGACCGAAGTAAGATTTACCCTGCAAGTGGAAAACTGGACAGAGCAAGATGACCCGAAAAATGGAATAACCTCAATGGAATAACGAACAAAAATCTATGGATAAAAAAATAGGAATATATTTAATCTGGATTTTCCTGCTTACAGCCTGCCAGCAGCGCGAACAGGAAATATTACCCGGCGAAACTATCATTAAATTCCGCACGGAAGGTGTCTCTCCGACAATACAATCCAAATCCGGAACTTCGAACATTCCACAGGGAAGAACGGTACGCGTGGTGATATACCGCAGCGAAGAAGGAGCAACGACTCCCGACCTGACCGATCGCAAGTTTGTGACAAGCAATACGTATGAAGTACTGGCCGACGGTTCACTCAAACCTTGCATAGTAGACGACCAAGGCAACAAGATAGCCGGCGAAGCCTTCGAGGTACAGGTACCTGTGTATGACGGAAATACCATATACTTAGATTGTTATGCATATTCACCCGCCCTACCGCTGAAAATCGACAACCAAACGGTGACAGTGACCCACAATATTGATTTCATGTCCACCGCCAAATATGGGATACCAGTCACACAA
The DNA here is from genome assembly GCA_031553705.1 of Marinifilaceae bacterium. Lineage (GTDB taxonomy): Bacteria > Bacteroidota > Bacteroidia > Bacteroidales > Marinifilaceae > JAVBLD01. The sequence continues at coordinate 25,802 of JAVBLD010000036.1, forward strand.
AGCGCTACATCACATGTGGTAGCATTACCTCCCATGCAGCGTTTATGTTGTGCGCTTTATTTCAATTCTATATACAACACTGATAACGTATCACTTGAAGTTCAGGTAGGTAAGGAATATCCTTCGAACCGGAAACTTGGGGTGTGTATCGAGAATCTTTATGCAAGTGGAACATATACTCTGGGAACCAACGACATTGTATTACCTACCGACAATCAGGTTTCTACCATCGATTTTCCCGATTATGTGTTCACCAACCCTTCCGGTCCGCTTGTAACAACCAAGCTGATCGGCGAGATTTACGTGCTTCCGGGCGCCGCCGATAATACGAAAGCTAAAAACGAATTTTCCCTAAAAATCGATATGAATTTTTCCGTTACCTCACCGGCGCTGACGGCAAGTGCCAGAGTTGTATCATTTCCTGCCAGCGATGGTGCATTAATTCTGAAAAAAGGATACCGTACAACCTACAATATGCTGGTCGCCTATATTGGCCCCGGCACTTCTAATCTACTTATCTATGCAGAAACCGCGACAAATACCAGTCCCATAGTTGCTTGGGAAGACGGGGGCGAACTAACTTTATAAGGATGAAAACATTTAGCAGTTACATTTATCTTTTATTATTCGGCCTGTTTATGGCCGGATGTACAAACATCGAGGACAAAATTCCTGACGACCAAATGAGCGATACTCCTATTGAGGTTTTTGCCAACATCGACGAAGGTGTTGCAACCAAAGCCTATGGTTCCACCGGGTATCAGGATATAAAATTTGCCGTATCTGATCAGATCGGAGTATTTGCCACCCGTACACGGAAAGACGCCGAGCCGGTGACAGCCAATGATATTTTCCATGGATTTGCCAATATCGGATACAGATCCGGGTCCTCATATGCGAGCTGGACATGCCTGGTTTCTACTCCGATAAGGGTGCCGTTGTTCCCCAGTACCATGTTGGATATTTATGCCTATTACCCGCATGCCTCCGCTGCGGAATTGAATGCAAAAACCAATATCATCATCAACACATCCGATCTTCACAACATCTCTTTTCGCATCCATCAAAACCAGACGGTGACCAATTTAAATCTGTGTAATATTATGCGGGCGGTACCAATCTTAAACCAGAGTTACACAAGTACTAAAAAAGTAACCCTGACTTTCAAACATATCTTAACGTTTCTTGAATTTCAGATTTATCTGGATTCTACTTCGGATATCGAAGAGGAAAGATGGGCAACGGGCGATACCGTATTCCTCGATCGTGTGGTCGCGCTGGGAAATAAAATATCGACGGAAGGAACATTCGACCTGGTGGATCCTGCGGGACCCAATGTAAAGATTACAACTAACGCCACAACTTCGAACAGTTCTATATATAAAGCGGATGCAACGGGAACCCCTATTGTAGATGGAGTGACCGGAGCTACCCCCGGAGGGTTACATTACCTTCGCCGGCACATGATTATCCCGCCTGCCGATATTGTTATAGACGGCGAAGACGTGGATCCATCAGAAGGGGAGCAAGGGGACATGGAAGTGATGTTAGAGTTAAGATACATACCAGCGGGTGAGACTACGGTCGTTTCAGCCAACCGGCATTATTTCGTCCCGAGAGGCACAAAATTTGAGAGCGGGAAAAAATATATCATTAAATTACCGGTGAAACGAAATGCACCGGTTCCCCAAAAGCTAATCGTTATTGAAGAAAGTATAGTCGGTTGGCAAACCAATTCACAAACATTTAATTTTGATTAATCCGACAAGTGTCATGAATAAATCAGCTTATATAATCACTATTTTTACCTTCTTCTTTTTGGCTTCGTGTACAGATAAGTCTTCTTATCAACCGACGGAGAAGAAAAAGCAGACAACGGTGAATTTCGATATACGGATTCCGGAAGAGGTGACGACTCGCGCCATTAACGAAAACCATATTTACAATATCACTATACTGACATTCGACCAGAGTGGTATTTTAATCTCCAAAAGGATCGCATCTAATAATTCTCCGGCTGCCAATGCAAGTTTGCAGGTCGCAGATGTAATTATCGAAGACCATTGCCGCATCTATGCGGTAGCAAATATCGGACATAACACCTCAACCAATGCGAATTACTTTAATAATTTCTTTCAGGGCATTGTTGAAGAGAGTGATATGTTGCGAATCATACGTACCAGTAATATTTATACGGATATAGCTATGACCACTACTTCAAACCAAGGGTTGACCATGGTCGGAAAAACTGAAATACCCGATATTTCTTTGGTAACCGGTTCTATTACAATCCCACTTGAACGGATCATGGCCAAATTTGCCGGTAAAATCAACGTAAAACCGACAGCGGTAAGTGCCGGTATCAAACTAATTGGCGCCCGCATCGGTAATATCGCCGATGCCACTTACCTCTTTCCAAGACGCAATCAATCCGGAGAAAGCGTAGACGCACCATTGAATTCCGAAGAATATTCCGTAAGCGACTGGTTTGCTCCCGACGCAACGAGTTTGTCGTTAACTCTCCCCAACAATCTGTATGTATTTGAGAATCATAAAGGAGAAGGAATGGATAAAACCGACATCAGCTCTGCCTATTCCCCTCCTGCAGACGCTACTTATCTGGAAATCTTGCTCGACAAAAGTGGGACCCGTTATTACTACAAAATTTATTTTGGTAACAACAATACTACCAATTACGACATCGATCGCAATACCATATATACGGTTACCGTAAATATCAACAATGTAAACAACATCGACAGCGATATTCGGATAACCAAGCTGACTGAAGAGAGTTTTTGGTATATCACCGACGGATTGTTGTTACATTATGACGGTATCAACAATAACGGAAGAGGGGTGCGAGTCACAAATTCGACCACAGACTATATGCTCGATCCTCCAAGGCCTGGAACTCAAGGATCTGTATACGACAACACCAAGTTCTATTATGATTATTCAACGATTACAGCGGGCACATATGGAGGCACCTTCTCCGGATCACTGACGGGTACATATTATCCCGGCGGCACTTACGTACCCATTGTCACTTCTTCTCCGGACGGGATGAAAAACAGATGGAAAAATATCGCTCCCGCCACCATAGGACGCTTTAATCTACCCATCTATTCTTCTAGCCGGACAGTTATAACTCCTACCAATAGTTGGGGGCCTGACTGTCTGACGCTCACAGGTAACTCCTTTGCAAGCATGGAATACGATGAAACCAACGCACCGGAACTCTTTCCGGAATTATTCACGATCGAATGCGTTTTCCTTAGCACACCTTCAAATACATCTTCCACCGGAAACGATTTGTTCGGTATTTTTCTTGCACCCGGCCTGCCTTATGTAATTGCCGATGTCGAGGTCTTCCAAGGAGGATTCGGACTGATAGCCGGAACAACTCACAATAATATGAATTTCGGCACCAGCGATATGGTTAACAAAAAACGGCGGCTTGTGCTACAGTTCGACGGACAGAAAATGATTGCCTGGTACGAAAACAAGATGGTGTATACGGAACCCAAACGAGTGGCAGGCGCCCTGCCTTGGACCAAAGGGCGAATGGGTTCACCGGGTCCAAACCACCCGAATTTGGGGCTACGTGATGACTTTGCTACGCAGTTCAGTCTGGGAACCTGGTGTCGTCACCAGACAGCCGATATATTTAGGGGTAATATCTATGCGTTTCGTTTTTATAACCGGGTACTTTCACCGGAAGAACTGGACAGAAATTATGCCCTCGATGTGAAACGGTTCGGAATGAGCAAATAAGAAGTATTAATAATTACAGGCTATATCGAGAAGCCCCGGAAATAATTACTGTTTTCAGGAATTTTGAGTTTACCGGGACGTAAAGTGACTAATTTGTGTATCGACTCATTCGGTAAAATAAAAAACGGCCTATACTGTCTGGACAGGCGAACCTATACCCTGTGGTAGCTGGATGCCAAATCAGAACAAACAAAAATAACCAGGTTGAATAAAATAGTCCAACGCTTGAATAAGAATTTGAAACCAATGTAAGCGTCCTGATTGGCCGCAGAAACAAGAAAATTGATTCCGGATGAGAATAAGACCTTCCAGAAATGGCGATATTGAATGCTGAGAGCATAAACTCAAAGCCCAAACAAAGCAATATTAACGTTATAATCTATCTCATTTGGAGTCTGCTCTTTTGTTTAAATCTATACCATCATATATCAGATTGAGAAATAAGCGAAATGACTTTATCTACCTCTTCCAGATAATTTCCCTGAGGCTGAGTCGGATAAATATTTGTTTTCGAAGACCATTCTTTTTCCATCCCGAAATAATCAATTTTTGCCGGAGGGTTTCCGTCTAATTGGCTTTTCAGATCTTTAAAGAAAACTTCCCAACGGGGAAGATACAAGTCAGACAGTAAGCCGCTCCATTCCTTATGGGCATAATCTCTCAGATTCGTTTGGGGGTTATAATCGGGCCCCCAGTATGTAATCTGAGTTCGGGCGTTAATTTCACACAAGCGACTATCTTCAGGAGTCGGGCCGTATTCTTTCGCTTTTTCCAGCCAAACTCCCACCAAGAAATTCGCCTGAGTTCCGGTCAGGGAGTTTTGTAGTTTCAGCAATGAAATAAACTCATCGCAATATTTCGATAAGGTCTCTTTATCTTTTCTCTTAAAAGCATCCGAAAGAGCCTGATATACAAGTCGTGCCCGGTCGGCAACCACCTGACGTGCCAAATCAGTCAGATCGTAACTGTATGTAGCGCTATTTTTAAATTGCGAGGCCGCCTGGCGAAAAATGATCAGAGCCTGTTCCGGAACAGCCGGATCATAAAGACTCTTGGAGGGTCCCCAACTAGAGACTCTGGTAATTCCCAAATCAGGACGAGCGCAAAAAATAGATTCACAAAGACCTTCGCTTTTAATCATAAAGTCTCCATAAAGCGATTTCATCAATAATGTCCAGGCTTTATAAAGTTTATCGTTCCATTTGCCGTAGCGATAAAGCAGATAATTTCTCAGGTAAACATCCGGATCAGGTACTGTGTCGGTCCAGGCGGTTTGCAAAGCCCAGTCGTATGCCACAGGATTGGTAGAGATTCCTTCCGGAATAATACCTAATCCTTTCAAGTGCCTATCTTTTGAATAGGCATAGGCATGATGAGGTCCCTGAATCAGCTTCGGAAGTTGAGCTCCCATTCCTATACGGCCACCAAAGTTATTGACAGTCGCAAAAATCCAGGGAAATCCGGAGTATTCCTGTGTTTGTTTCCAGTTTTCCTGAGTCTCTCCGAAGAGATCGATGATCAGGGTTTGTCCGGAGTTCAAACCTTCCAGCAGAGACTTTCTAGGATTACCTCCCCATCCTTGCAGTACCCAAGTCGATCCCGGCAGGTATTTCTGCATATTAGCCTGTATAAGTCCGGCTGTTTTCGGAATATCGATCCCTTGTGTTCTGCCTCCTTCATGGAACAGATCTCCTCCCAGAAAATGGATATCGTCTCCATAATATTCTTTCATATATCGGTAATATACTCCAGCCATCCGGTCGAAGAGCGGATCATCAGGGAGCAATATGGACGGGCGGGGAAAATCGCCGGCCCAGGTTCCCTGATCAATGATCCGGGCTTCCGGGAATTTTTCCTTGAGATTGCGGGGTACCATCCCCCAGAATCCTTGTAGCACCGGCTCTAGACCTAATTCGCCCATCCTTGTGATCATTTTTTGCTGGATGGTTTTCCATTGTTGAATAATATTATCGCTGACAGGGCCGCCCCAGCCTTCCAGGTTTCCCATTAACCACCACGCGTTGAAAGCAGGACCGGGAATAAAAGCTTTGATCTCTTTCTCCGAGTATCCCAGCGACTCCAGTGTTTTCTGCCATAGAATCTCCGTACCCAACGGGGCCAGTATCAGGTTAACGCCGTTGAGAGCCATCCAGTCCAATTCGCGTTCCCAATCTTCCCATGTATAAAAACTGAATGTGTAATTATAAGTACAATAATTCAATGCATAACGATAAACAAAAGGAGAACAGACTGTTATAGTATCTTTTACTTTTGGTATTTTTTGGGGGTCCGCATAATTGTCTACACAATTAGTGAAACTGACATGACAATAATTTTTCAAATAATAATTAATAGCAGAAGACGCAGCGGAAAGCGATGTCGCGTCGATATGTAATTGTTTTCCAACGGAATAAATTTTATACGCATCCTTTATACCTCTTTGATCCGGAAGAGATAATGCCTTGAATTGTACTTTCCCTTTCAGAAAAGGAGCACGTCTTTCAATCAACTTTTCTACTCCTTTAAAATCACTGGATATCAAATCAAAAGGAAATAGTAATCCAATAAAAATGATAACTATCAATAGTCTTTTCATGATATTTCTCTTTATATTCAGAAACAAATATAAAAATAAAATCAAAAAACAACGAACTCTCATTAATAACATAACTTTTAACTTCTATCGGTTTACCAGCACTTGTTATTTCTGTAACGACCACTCCTGTTATCGCTGTATCAGCTGCGGCATCCGCCATGATTCCGGAGTAATTACACAGCATTAGCGTTATAGACAATATCTAAAAAACGTACTTTAAAAATAAAGTCAATGATAAAAAATGTTTCTTCCTGAGAGCTTCACGTATGATCATGTTATTATTATTACATGAAACGAATAGTCTCCTGCAATATTAATTGCAGGAGACTGACCGCTTTATACAAAATATAAAGAAAAACCTAATAGACAACTATATCTCCCAGGTACGAATAGAAGCTTGTTCCGGATGAATTAGTACCATCACTTATTGTCGCTTTTATATACCTTGCCGTCCTAGGGGTCGTCATATTAATCAAAGTAGTTTCTCCGTTCGTTTTACCTATCGTGTTGCTTTTTACTAAAGTGGCATAGCTCCAATTGGCCAAATCCTCAGATGTCTGGATTATGATACTCGTAGGAACAGAATAGTATAGGATTGTCGAAGTCGCCGTTGTAAAAAATGGCTGCGAAATTTTAAAACCGTTAACGAGTTGCGATTGCTGCATGTCGATAATAATATCATAAGTCTTCAGCATGGAAGTTGAAGTCGAGATCCAATGTGTACTTGGATTATTATCCAAAAGGTTCTCTATCCCCACCCCATCTACCGTACTGGATATTGTCCATGTGCTCTTGTTCAAGCACGTTTTTGCAGGTACCGCCGACGGGATTACAATTTCGTTCATTGTAAGACCTGTTGCGAACGTACCCGATGAATATATGTTCGTAGAATAGTTCTTAGTTAAATAGCGATCTATCTGTAAACCACACAACTCCTGCGCTACTTTCAGGACAAAGTTGCTTTTCTCCGGCTCGCCCAGCACAGCGTATTGACCTGGAGGGATACTGGAATTAACATGCGTCGGATGGAAGTAACGGTTTTTACATAATTCCAACTTCGTTAAGTTCGGAAAATAGAGTACATCCTCAAAGGTAACCATATTATAGTCCAGTTGAAGTGTGGTGAGGCCATTTACAAACGCCTCGGACAATTCCGACTCATTATAACGTTCCAGCAAGGCCACTTTCATATCGCCCGTAAAATTCCTGTTCTTATCGAGTACGATTATTGGAAATTCAACCACCTGCGGAGAATCTTCAATCCGGCCCCAGCGATAAAACGTTACCGGTTGATCAGGATCTACATTCTTTATCAGTTGGTATTTACCGCTTATATACGCCTTATCAATCACTTTTTCCTGAGCCTGACCCGAGGCGTCGGTGTATTTCAACAGAAAATGATCGAATGTGGGTTGCCAGCTATCAAAAAACAACACAAGGTTCTTTTTTACAAAGTAGTGTTTGGTGATTATCCTCGAAAAACCGGTATACTGCCCATGATTCTCGGTAAATGGCCGGCCATAAACTATCATAGGCAAAGATAAATTGCCTTGATGGTCAACAGAATAAATATTTATCTCGTAGCTGGCATCGGGTAAGTTTTTGAAAAGATACGAGGTATTATCAGCCATCATTACTGTGTCGTGATAATAATTACCCGAAGTACATGCTACTTTAACCTTTTCAACCGTTGCATCCGTACTTTTTTCCCAATTTACTTGCAATTGGTACCAACCTGTTAACAACGTGACTTCGCCGCATCTCCCAACGTAACGGATCGGTCCGTTGCCGGAAAAATCACTATAGGTATCCTCCAAATTTCCGCAACCTGCCATAAAAAGCAAGACGGCGGAAAGTCTTATAAAAAATGTCTTTCTTCCCATAATCTATTATTTTTTTACTAGAACTTCCAATTCGTTAAATGTAACATAATTATTTGCATTAGCATCCGCAATTGGGTTAATATCAAGATTGGGATTCCTAAATACATTGTTTACCGTAAGCTTCAGATAACGATAGGGAGTTGTGTCTTTTAGAAACTCTATTGTCATAAAACAAGGATTGGAAGCTTTGACTTGAGCAAGCGTCGTCAACTTCTCATTAACGCTGGCAGTAATCGAGCAAAGATCCACCCACGAACCTTGATCCACAGAGTTCCGATCCTGCCAGAAATAACCTATCTGCGACCAGTTAGTCTTATCGTTAGAACCATAGACCGTTATCTCATTCGGCATCTTATTTACAATCACATGGTTAATAGCAACGTGAGGAAAATTCTTAAAAGGTAACATTCCATAAAAACGAAGACGGGCAGGTGTTCGTTGTTCCTGCATATCAATAATAAAGGATTTACCGACAGCATTAGGTCCGGCGATAAAAGTCCAGGCCTCTAAATTCACATCCCCCATAAACCGGTTTTCACCTTTCAGGTCACCGTCAAACAGATACTGGAATTCCTAACTAAATCCGCACAAATAGTTAAGCACTTTTTGCATTTAGTTTCCAGAATTCATCTATTGTCATATTATTCAGAGCTTTGTGGCGTCTGATTTTATTATACCAGATTTCTATGTACTCGAAGATCT
>JAVBLD010000060.1:0-39856 GCA_031553705.1 Marinifilaceae bacterium
TTCTTTTTTTACCAGCAATTCCTTATAAGCGGAATGGACGGAAACACGAATCTTGTCCAATGCGGCATTGACCGCGGTTGCTGTTTTACTTTTTCCGGTAGCTCTGCCGGATTGGGTATCCCAAAGGGATACCGGAACACTTGTTTTGGCACTGAACTGCACCATTGATTTTTCGATGCGGATACGCCCCAGTACGGGAACCGTTCCGTCCGCTTTCTCCTCGTTTCGTTTGAGGTAGAAATTTACTTTTACTTCTGTCATAAATTAACTCTTTTACAGGTTACAAAATTAACTGTTATGGAGCTAATCAACGTTACGCAAAACATTGTGATTTAGCGAATAAGAAACGGATTTCAGGTATAAAACCGGCACACTGATACCGTCACTTTAAAAACCGCCGGAATCTTTCTTTTTTCACGGATAACCGATACTTGAATCCGAAAAAACAGGTAATGGATTCGTAACGGAAAGTATTCCGAAATACACAATATTCTGCTATTTTACTGCTTGCAGGGGAGAGAAAAGAAGTGAAGTTATCACCGATGAATCAGACGGTTACGCCGTTTTATCCGTTCTTGCGTTTTCGGTGCATAGTTTAGAAACGGAAAGGCTGCTTTCATTTGCATTTTTCTGTATTTTCGGCATCGGACAGCCAAAGTCACTGAAAGACATAGTTTGCTCATAATTATTCAATTACCTTGCTATTTCTTTCCTTGCTGCTACTGCGTTAGGTTCATGAAACAGGAAAAAAGGAACAGATCGCGGATAAGATAGTGTTTCGGACGAGGTAACGGCGTTGTCATCAACTTGTCCAATTCCTCGCGGGTAAGGTATTTCTGCTGCCTGTCCGGACGCTGCGGTTCGTAACCGGCGAATGGATCGGCATTGATGATACCTTCGGTCATCGCGTGGCCGATAATGGTATTCAGCCGGGTGGTCAGCAGTACGATTGTTCCGGGCGCAAGTCCGCACTCGGTTTTCAGATACAGGTCGAATTTGTCTATGAAAGACCTGTCGAGTGCGGTGAAAGGTATATCCGAAAGCCTGTATCTGACTTTCAGGAATGCGGTAAGGTGATTGAGAGCCTGCCAATAACCTTTTCCCGAACTTTTTTTACGGTTTACGCCGATGCGTTTGTCGAAATTCTCATTGTGGGCGCGGAAATACTCCAATAGCGTCTGTTGTCCCGATGCCATACCCAGCAAAAGGGTTTTCACCTCCTCCGCCGTCACTTTCTCCCGGACGGCCGTACACTCGCGGTAATGCGCGAGGGCGGATGCGCGGATTTCATCCAGCCGGTTATTGGTTTCAATGGCAGCCAGGCTTTTCCCGATTGCACGGCCCGAAGCCCACAGTTTGACCGGAACGGCCATCTTTGCGCTGAACTTCACCTCGGATTTACCTACCCTGAGCCTCGCTATAACAGGGGCGCAACCGTCCTCTTTCGTTTCGTCCTTTTTCAGGTAGAACGATACCTTGACTTCTTGTTTCATAACTCTGTTTTTTTAATGTAAAATTACTTGAAACAGAGCCATTTGAAGGCATATAAAATATGGAGCCAATGGGTAGCAGAACCCGTTTCCCCTGCAAAAACCCATCTTTTCTCCACAGGCTCGGAAAAAAGCGTTATTTTTGTCAGGGAGTTTGAAGAAGAACCGGCGCTCTTTCTAAGTTACAGGATGTTTTGGTTGTGATTGCGGGGCTTATCCGAAGCTGCTTTTTCTACTGAAAAAGGCAATGGATAAGGGGCAGAACTTTTACCCAACCGCTCTATATCTTGCCATTTTGCCAACTTTTGCAATAGGAAAAATATAGAGCCAACGCGCTAAACTAACCTAATTACCAAACACTTGCTTTCTTAGTCCGTGTTTTGCTGTTTTTCCGAGAGCTTTTAATATCTTTGTAACCTAAGCCGTTCGCAACAAACTCTATTTTTATTTATTGATTTATTACGTCAGTGATCTCTTTGCTAAGCGGTTTTACTTTGGATAAGTAGAATTTTTTTAAAGTGCCGTCTTTACCTATCAGATATTTGCAGAAATTCCAATTGGGTTCTTCTTCGTTCCAGCCATTTTTACTTTTATCCGTGAGCCATTGGTATATGATATTTTTGTTATCCCCTTTGACATCCGATTTTTGCATTATTAAAAAAGTAATACCATAATTTTTCTGGCAGGATTCGGCAATCTCTTCATTTGAGCCGGGTTCCTGGCTACCAAAATTATTGGATGGAAATCCGATCACAACCAATTTATCCCGGTATTGATCGGATAATGTTTGCAGGTCGGTATATTGTGGAGTGTATCCGCATTGTGATGCAGTATTGACGATCAATACATATTTCCCTTGAAACTTTGAGAAATTTATTTTCCTACCATCCAATGAGGTAAAGCTTAATTTGTAGAAACTGCTTTTTGCCTTTTTGTTTTGAGCGTTGGATTCTGCTGGCATACTGAAAAAAAATGCCGAAAGACAGATAGGAAGCCATACGAAAGGTTTCATAATGATCAAAATTAATGGTTAATAAAAACTCAGTCTCTTACCGCTTTTCCCTCTTCAGGAGAAAAAGCCAGTGATCAAATACGTTTACGATATATTTTGTCTTACAAGCGGAAAATATCGCAATATTTCTAGAGGTAGAAATTAATCGTATTTTACAGTAGATTTAATTTCCATGTTTTGAATGGAATTTTAACCGCATCAATCTCAGGTCTTCTTCAGCATATTCACCTTCAAATTCGTCATAAGCTTCCGAAATATTGTCGGTCTTAGCTTCCATAAAATAATCGAATATCTCTTGCTGTTGCTCTTCGTCCAGGATTTTGTTGATATAGTAATCGATGTTCAATTTAGTCCCCGAGAACACGATAGCTTCCATCTCCTTGATCAGTTCGTCAAAGGTAAGTCCTTGTGCTGAAGCGATATCTTCCAGGTCGATCTGCCGGTCGATGTTTTGAATAATATATACTTTGAATTTAGATTTATTGGCAACCGTTTTAACGACCATATCCTGAGCCCGTTCGATTTCATTATCCTCTACATATTGTCTAATAATCTCTACGAACTCTTTCCCGTATTTTTGGGCTTTTCCGGTTCCTACCCCTTGGATGTTGGCAAGCTCTTCGAGTGTTACAGGATAGTTGATACACATATCTTCCAAGGAGGGATCCTGGAAAATGACATATGGCGGTAAATTATTGGTCTTCGCAATTTTTTTACGTAAATCCCGCAAAATGGCAAATAAAGTGCTGTCTAAAGCGGAAACTCCTCCTTTTTCCTGGATTTTCTCTTCGTTTTCATCAAAATTATGATCTTCCATCAGCATAAAATCTTTAGGGTCATTTAAAAACTTTTGACCTTCTTCTGTTAGTTTTATAACTCCGTATTGTTCTATATCTTTCTCAATGAATGAGCTGATCAAGGCTCTTCTGAATACCATAGTCCAGAACTGGGTGCTTTTTTCCGATCCGGAACCAAACATTTCCAATTTGTCATGTTTATAGGACTTTATGGTTGAGTCTACTTCTCCAATAAGAATTTTGACCAGATGCTCTATTTTGAGTTTCTCTTTTACTTCTACTACCAGCGAAAGAGCGTCAAGCATGTACTCTTTACCTTCAAATTCTTTTTTCGGGTAGAGGCAATTATCGCAACATCCGCAGTTCTCTTCTTCATAATTCTCGCCAAAATAGTGTAACAGTACTTTGCGTCGACAAATGGAGGATTCTGCATAAGATACGGTTTCCATCAGCAATTGTTTCCCAATCTCCTGTTCGGCAATAGGTTTTCCCTGCATAAATTTTTCCAGCTTCTGAATGTCCTTGTAGCTGTAGTAGGTCAGGCATATTCCTTCTCCCCCGTCCCGTCCAGCCCGTCCGGTTTCCTGATAGTAGCCTTCAAGGCTCTTCGGAATGTCATAGTGGATGACATATCTTACGTCCGGTTTGTCGATCCCCATACCGAATGCGATGGTTGCGACGATGACATCGATTTCCTCCATTAGGAATTTATCCTGGTTGGCGCTCCGGGTCGAGGCATCCATACCGGCATGATATGCTTCGGCTTTAATGCCGTTGATGCGTAATACTTCGGCCAGCTCTTCCACTTTTTTCCGGCTCAGGCAATAGATGATGCCTGATTTTCCTTCGTGGCTTTTGATAAACTTGATAATGTCCTTGGTCGTGTCTTGCTTCGGTTGAACTTCGTAATATAGGTTGGGCCGGTTAAAGGACGATTTGAATACGCTGGCATCCAGCATGTCAAGATTTTTTTGTATATCATGCTGTACTTTAGGTGTTGCCGTTGCAGTAAGCGCAATGATAGGGGCTTTCCCGATCTGTTCCACGATCGGTCGTATTTTTCGGTACTCTGTCCGGAAATCATGTCCCCATTCGGAAATACAATGGGCTTCGTCTACCGCAAAAAACGAGATTTTGATTTTCTTCAGAAATTCGATATTACTGTCTTTTGTCAATGATTCCGGTGCAACATATAGCAACTTCGTTTTTCCGGAGAGTACATCTTCTTTTACGCTCAATATTTCGTTTTTGCTAAGGGAAGAGTTCAAGAAATGGGCAACCCCGTCTGCGGCCGAAAATGAGCGCATAGCGTCTACCTGGTTTTTCATCAGGGCTATCAACGGGGAAATGACGATAGCCGTACCCTCCAGCAATAAAGCCGGCAGTTGATAACACAGTGATTTACCTCCTCCCGTGGGCATTAACACAAATGTATTTTTCCCACTCAGCATATTTTTGATGATGGCTTCCTGATTACCCTTAAAATTGTCAAAACCAAAATATCCTTTTAACCTCGCATGTAAATCAAACTGTAACTCCATTGTAAATTGTATTTCCTTAACGCCCTTCCGAAAAGAAGGATGCAAATTTATAACTTAATTTAAATGTACAAATAAAATTAGCACAATAAATGTATAACCACACATGGTGGAGCAATCGTAAAAAATGGTACATTTGCCATTAGTAAAGTTATATCAAAAAATAAATGCTACAATAGTTTTGCGGAAAAAAATAATAAATATTTTTACTGCATAGGATTATAGCAAAAAAGACTTGAAATGATTGATATCAAGCAATTTGCAAAAAAGGTTATAGGTGAAGAGGCCGCTGCTGTGCAGGAGCTGATGAATTATATCGACGAAGATTTTGAAAAAGTCGTCCAGTTGATATATAAAAGTAAAGGACGGGTGATTATTACCGGAATCGGGAAAAGCGCCATCATCGCCCAGAAAATTGTAGCTACGTTTAACTCTACCGGGACACCGTCGGTATTTATGCATGCGGCTGATGCAATCCATGGGGATTTGGGAATGATAAGGCCTGAGGATGTGGTAATTTGTATTTCCAAGAGTGGGAATACCCCTGAAATAAAAGTGCTGCTTCCGTTGATACGGAATGTCGGAAACGAGCAGATTGTCGCGATGGTATCGAATGAAGACTCTTTTCTGGCGCAGAATGCGGCTTATGTAATAAAGGTGAAAGTAGAAAAGGAAGCGTGCCCAAATAACCTGGCCCCGACCAATTCGACGACTGCTCAATTAGTGATGGGTGATGCATTGGCTATGTGCCTGATCCAATGCCGCAGTTTCTCAAGTCGTGATTTTGCTAAGTATCATCCGGGAGGCTCATTGGGCAAGCGTTTGTATACACGTGTATCGGATGTATTTGATAAAGAGAATAAGCCTAGCGTGGGGCTGGAAGACGGTATCCGGAAAGTGATCCTGGGAATGTCAAAAGGCCGGCTGGGAGCGGTGGCTGTTGTCGATGGAGCGAATAAGTTGTTGGGGATCATTACAGATGGGGATTTGCGCCGGATGCTTGAGAAATATGAGGATATCGACGACCTGAAGGCAAAAGATGTGATGTCTTCGTCGCCAAAGGTTATCTCTGAAGAAGAGTTGGCTTACAATGCTTTTCAAAAAATGGAAAAGAACAGTATTACGCAGCTGGTCGTAATCGGCGACGGCAATTTGTACCGGGGGATGGTGCATCTGCATGATATTTTAAGGGAAGGGGTCGTATAAATTATTTTGAATGGACGAAATTCTTTTAACTATTGATCTATGATATTAAGAGCAGAAAATTTAATAAAGAGATATAAGAAACGTACTGTTGTAAAAGGGGTATCCTTACAGGTTGAGCAAGGGGAGATTGTCGGGCTGCTCGGACCTAACGGGGCGGGAAAGACGACCTCTTTTTATATGATCGTGGGATTGATCATCGCAAACGGCGGGCGTATATTCCTGGATGATCAGGAGATTACCAAAGAACCGGTATATAAAAGAGCACAATACGGAGTAGGCTACTTGGCCCAGGAGGCATCGGTTTTCCGGCGTTTGAGCGTAGAGGATAATATAAGGGCGGTGCTGGAGATGACCCAAATGTCTAAAGAGGAACAGAAGGAACGTTTAGAGGAGATGTTGGATGAGTTTGGATTGCAACACATCAGGAAAAGCTTGGGGATTCAGCTTTCGGGGGGTGAACGAAGAAGAACCGAAATTGCCAGGGCGCTGGCGATCCGGCCTAAATTTATTTTGCTGGATGAGCCTTTTGCAGGGGTCGATCCGATAGCTGTAGAAGATATACAGCATATTGTGCAGAAATTGAAAGATAAAAATATAGGGATATTGATTACCGACCACAATGTACAGGAGACCCTCTCTATTACCGACAGGGCCTATTTATTGTATGACGGAAAAATATTACAGTCCGGTACAGCGGAACATTTGGCCGCCGATGCGGAGGTGCGGCGGGTATATTTGGGTAAGAATTTTGAGTTAAGGAAAAAGAGCGGGAGTACTTCGAATGAGTCGGATCTTTAATTTGTAAGGCTCTCTTTCTACCGATCTTACCGGTAAAATGTATTTTTCGAGTTACTCTAAAAAACCGACTTTAATGTTTGGCGGTTCAAAAAAAAGGGTTACTTTTGCAACGCTTAAATGATAGGCGGGCGTGGCGAAATTGGTAGACGCACTAGACTTAGGATCTAGTGTCGAAAGACGTGGGGGTTCGAGTCCCTTCGCCCGCACTGGTTCAGCAAGAGTCACCTTTTTCCGGGTGGCTTTTTTTAAGTATATCGATAGTTTATCCACAAATTGCGGGTGTTATATGGATTATAAAACTGTATGGATGGCCCTTGGTTTTAGGTAGCGGATACAATAGCAGGATAATTAATAATGTACGTATGAATATAAGTAAAAATCAGATTGACGATTCTAACGCAACGATTAAAATTGAATTGATTAAAGAAGATTACGCAGAGAGCGTAGAGCATGCATTGAAAGATTATCAGAAAAAGGTAATGCTTGATGGATTCCGGAAAGGAAAAACCCCAATGGGGCTGGTGAAAAAGATGTATGGTAAGGCCATATTGGTTGATCAGATCAATAAGGTGTTGGGAGAAGCTCTTACCGGTTATATTAAAGATAATAATTTAAATATATTAGGGGAGCCGCTACCGAATGAGACGGAACAGAAAGAGCTAGACCTGGATGGAGAAGAATTTGAGTTCTTGTATGATATCGCTCTTTCGCCGGAGGTGAATGTAAAAATGAGCAAGCGTGAAAAGGTACCGTTTTATACAATCAAGGTAGATGAAGAGATGATTGACAAGCAGATAGATTATATCTGTAAGAATAACGGAAACATGGTTGAAGTTGACCGGATCGAGGGAAGTGAATACTTGAAAGGAGAGTTGATCGAGCTGGCTGACGGAAAGATAAAGGAAGGCGGTATCAAAAACGACGAGGCGTCGATGTCTGTATTCCATATGAAAGACGATCAGATTATAGAGGCTTTTAAAGGTAAAAAAGCGGATGAGGAGGTAGTATTTAATGCTGCCAAAGCATTCCCGAATAAAACCGATCTGGCGGCGATGTTGGCTGTTTCTAAAGAAGAGGCGGAGCATATTGATTCCGATTTTTGCTTTATCATTAAAGAGATTAAGCGTTACGTTGACGGAGAGATTAACGAAGAACTGTTTAACAAATTGTATGGCGAAGGCGCAGTAAAAAGCGTAGAGGAGTTCCGGGCTAAAGTAAGCTCTGATATTGAGAGTCAATTGAAAGGCCATGGCGAATATCGTTTTACGGTTGATGCGCGCGAAAAACTTTTAAAGAAAAATGAGGATATTATTTTGCCGGAAGCGTTTTTGAAGAGATGGCTTGTGGCTGTGAATAAAAATATAACAACCGAGCAGGTAGAGAAAGATTTTGACCAATATCGTGATGAATTTAAGTGGCAGTTGATTAAGTCGGCCATCGTAAAAGAGTACGATGTAAAGGTTGAAGCCGGAGACCTGAAAGCTGAGGCGTGTGAGGTTGCTGCCGCACAATTGCGGCAATACGGACTTTACGGTTTGACCGATGAGCAGTTGGATGGCTTTGCCGCCAGATTGCTGGAAGATGAAAAGCAGAGGAATAATTTATATGACCGGGCCCTTGATAACAAGGTATTTGCTGTGGTGAGAGAGAATGTGAAGCTGGAGGATCAGGAAATTGCAATGTCTGATTTTGAGAAACTGTTCCAAAAATAAACGGACTGAAGATAAAGAAGCGACCGGTGAGGTCGCTTTTTTATTTCAGGTAATTTTACCTATTTTTGCCAGTGGAATAATTGAAGTATTGAGACGTATCGGATCATGTATCAAACATATATTTTAAAGAATGGCTTAAAGGTCATTCACCAGCATGTATCAAACAAAGCTGCATATTGCGGCTTGATAATAGGAGTGGGGAGCAGGGATGAAAGGCCGGATGAGGCGGGAGTTGCTCATTTTATCGAGCATGTAATTTTTAAGGGAACGGAAAAGCGGAAAGCGTATCATATATTAAGTCGTATAGAGGATGTCGGAGGGGAATTGAATGCTTATACGACCAAGGAGGATACGTGTATTTATGCCTCTTTTTTATCGAAAGATTATGAGCGGGCATTGGAGTTGTTTGCAGATATCGTCTTTCATTCGGTTTTTCCCGAGAAAGAGATTGAGAGGGAAAAGGAAGTTGTTATCGATGAGATAAATTCGTATAAAGATACGCCGGGAGAATTGATTTATGATGATTTTGAAGAGCTGATCTATACCGGATATCCTATCGGACGTAATATACTGGGTGACGAGGAGACGGTAAGGCATTTCAACCGGGAAGGTATAGCTGATTTTGTAAAACGGAACTATGCTCCGGACCGGATGGTGATCAGTTCCATCGGTGATATTTCTTTTGAAAAGCTGATCCGGCTGGTGGAGAGATATTTCGATGAAATTGCCGGTGATTATACCGCGTTGACAAGGACAAAACCGGAGTTGTATATTCCCCGTTTCAAGGAGGTGAAGATGGAGACTTACCAGAATCACTGTATTATAGGTAATCTGGCATACGATTATACCCAGGAGAACCGGCTGGCGCTCTCGATGTTGGTGGATATACTGGGAGGGAGCGGGATGAAGTCCCGCCTGAATCTGAATATCAGGGAAAAGCACGGTTTGGCTTATAATGTGGAAGCTTCGTATACCCCCTATTCGGATACCGGAGTGTTTATGATCTATTTTGGTTGTGATATGGTGGATATAGATAAATGTATGAAGTTGTGCCGGGGAGAAATGGCAAGGTTGTGCGATGAACGGTTGGGGGAGATCCAGTTACGGAAAGCCAGGACGCAGATGATCGGGCAGATGACATTATCGTCCGAGAATTATGAGAATATGATGCTTTCGATCGGTAAGAGCTTTTTAATTTATGACCGAGTGGACGACTTGGAATATGTGTATGAAAAGATCCGGGAGATTAATGCGGACTTGCTTCAAACGGTTGCAAACGAGATATTTGATCTGGATAAGCAGTCTGTTTTGATTTATAAATAGAAAGGGGGCGGCTGCCGGGGGCCATTGTTCCGGGAGATTTGAAAGAATATCGTTTCCGTGATGCATATAGATACTGAGCTTGAAAAATATATAGAGGTTCATACCGAATCCGAGCCGCCGGAACTGGCAGAGTTGCGGCGCGAAACCCATTTGCGGGTTATGCGTCCCAGGATGCTTTCCGGCAATCAGCAGGGCCAGTTTCTAAAGATGGTATGCCGGATGGTACAGGCAAAGCGGGTGCTGGAGATCGGTACGTATACCGGTTATGCCGCTATCTCGATGGCGGAAGGGCTTCCGGAAGACGGGCTGTTATATACGATAGATATAAATGACGAGCTGGAGGAAATAGTCCATAAATATATTGCTAAAACCGGTTTACAGGAAAAGATACATTTTATCATAGGGGATGCCTGTGAAGTTATTCCTGCCCTGGAGGAACAGTTTGACGTCGTATTTATCGATGCCGACAAAAGGCAATACCTGGAATATTATCAGCTTGTATTTGACAGGATCAGGCCGGGAGGGATCATATTTGCGGACGACGTACTCTGGGACGGCAAGGTCTTGGATATTGCGTCTGTAGACGAACAGACGCAAGGAATTGTAGCATTTAACGATTATATCATGAACGATAGGCGGGTAGAAAAAGTGTTGCTACCGCTAAGGCACGGCATTATGATGATCCGGAAAAAGTAGGTCATTTTATGGTTGGGGATCATCGTAAACAGAACCCTTTTTCATATCTTTACACGATATTTATTATAGTATGTTTCGGAATATAAAAAGAGCGTCATTCAGGCATAAGAACAGTAAGATATTTTATTATTTCAAGAACTATCTTCGGCAGTGCATACCTTCGGTAGTTCCACAAAAGCGGCTGGCAAGAAAGCTTTCCTATATCGATAGTGTCGATGAAGAATATATTTGGAAACGGGTGAATTATTATAATCGTCTTGAGAAGATCGTCGCCTTACTGCCCGAAGTTAAGCCGTTGTCGGAGTTTAAGCTGAAGAATCATAAACGGAAAGTTTATTTTTTTGACCTGTATGAATACAGCCGTTACTTCCCGTTAAATTTTAAGGTACAGCCTCTGTTCGGAGATGTTGTACATGTTCCGGATATTCCTTCTGTAACAAAGAGTCGCCCTATTTACGGAGATAATGCCAACTCGGTATTATTGAAAATGAATAAAATCCGTCATTTCCTTTTTTTAAGGGATAAATATTCTTTTGAGAAAAAGAAAAATATGCTGGTAGGGCGGTCAAAAGCGCAGCAGGAACACAGGGTCCGTTTTCTGGATATGTATTTCAAACATCCGATGTGCAATGTCGGGCAAGTGAACGATAACATGAATCCTCATTATATCGTAAATCGTTTGACGATAGAGCAACATTTGCAATATAAATTTATATTGTGCATAGAAGGGTATGACGTGGCCAGTAACTTGAAATGGGTGATGTCTTCTAACTCCATTGCCGTAATGCCGAAGCCAAAATATGAAACATGGTTTATGGAAGGAACGCTGATACCCGATTATCACTATATTTTGATTAAAGACGACTATTCTGATTTGGAAGAGCGGTTGAACTATTATATAGAACATGCAGACGAAGCGTTGCAGATCATACGGCATGCCCATGAATATGTCGACCAGTTCCGGGATAAGAGACAGGAAGATCTGATTTCGCTGTTGGTTTTAAAAAAATATTTTGAAAAAACAGGTCAGATGTAGGTTGTGTGCAGACGCAACCTGCATGGATTGACGCTGCTGATTAGGATTTGCCAAAGAAAATGAAAAAACATTTTCAACTATTTTATATATGAAACAGTATTTGGATTTATTAAGCCGGATTATACAGGAAGGAGAAGAAAAGAACGATCGTACCGGGACCGGCACGATCAGTGTTTTCGGGCATCAGATGCGTTTTGATTTGCAAAAGGGGTTTCCTTTGTTGACGACAAAGAAGCTTCATTTAAAATCGATCATATATGAACTCCTGTGGTTTCTGAATGGAGATACGAATGTAAAGTACTTGCAAGATCATGGAGTGAAAATCTGGGATGAATGGGCCGACCAGAATGGAGATTTGGGACATATTTACGGCTATCAATGGCGTTCATGGCCGCGTCCGGACGGTACGCATTTGGATCAGATATCCCAAGTGGCAAATGGTATAAAGAAAACGCCGGATTCCCGTCGTTTGATTGTCAGCGCCTGGAATGCGGGTGATATTGAGAATATGGCTTTGGCACCTTGCCACGCATTGTTCCAGTTTTATGTGGCCAACGGGAGATTATCCTGCCAGTTATATCAGCGTAGTGCCGATACTTTCTTGGGCATTCCTTTTAATATCGCCTCTTATGCCTTATTAACCATGATGATGGCCCAGGTGTGTCATCTGCAACCGGGAGAGTTTATTCATACTTTCGGGGACGTACATATCTATCTGAATCATCTGGAACAGGTAAAATTGCAATTGACCCGCGAGCCCCGTAATCTGCCTGTGATGCATATTAATCCGGAGGTGAAGGATATCTTTGCCTTTAAATATGAAGATTTCGAGCTGACGGGTTACGATCCGCATCCCCATATCAAAGGTGCGATATCGGTATAAATCCGTAACATATTTATAATACGGCTTCGGCTCCCCGGAAGGCTTTGAGAAAATAGTAACCCGTATTCAGCCTTTTGTCGATCGTCTTGATATTTGTTACCATCTCCCGGTATTCTTCCGGGCTTAAACGGCTCAATTTGTCGTTCAAATCGATAAGGCTTTCTATTGTTATTCCGATATTATTTTCCTCGATAAAAGAAGCTAGCGCTGCTTGTTTCCAGATAATGACCGGAAGCTGGCAACGTATATACAGGGATGTTTTATGAGGATTATTGTATTTCAGATACTCTCCCCATGCTCCGCTGCACTTTTCAATCGTATCTCCGTCCCATACAAGGCCGAAATGTTCGCTGGCTTCACTGATGAGTTGATCTGACGGTACAAATCCTTTATAAATAAAGTTCTCCTTACCTTTTGCAATTTCGGGTATGAAACCGTTGCCATAGAGATTTAGCTGATAGTTTTCCATATAGTCGCCCAATTCATACAGGAAATTATTTTTTCTCGGACTAAGCCCTCCTGCATATACGATCTGGTAAGGTGTCTGTGGTATTTGGGTGTTGTTAGCCTCTGTCGGCGACAGATAGTCAAAGATTTCCAGGCAACCGATTGGCTTTTTATAACCTTGTTCCTCAAGCCATTTTTTCATGGATGTATTGTGAACGATCAGATAATCGCATTGGCTCAGCCGTTTTATCTCTCTGTCTACCGTTAGCTTTTTACGTCTGAAACTTCCCAGGTCATGGATCAGGGTGACTACTTTACATCCGCGAAGGTTGGCCAGCTTGCATACGGTGGAATAATATTTTTTTAGAGGGTATTGCAGTACCAGGATATCTCCCTTGCGCATGCAGAACGGACTTTTTAAAACACTTCCCAGTGTTCTGGCGAATCCGAGGATACTGTTGTCGTGGGTGGTTTGAGAAAGTCCGATGTTCCGGAAACCATGGGTATGCATAATCGATTCGATATCCATTTTTGCCTTATTGCCGGCAAGATTCGGAGTGTTGTAGTTTTTAGATAAGTAGCATTTATTCATAACAATCATTTTCACACTAATTCTGTTTCGGTAAGCGACATGGCGGCTTCAATGGTATCATCCATGTCATAGTAGGCGTACTGGGCCAGCCTGCCTCCAAAGATTACCTGCGGGAGAGACGCTGCTTTATCCCGGTATTTTTGCAGTAACGCGGCATTTTTTTGGTCGTTTACAGGATAGTAAGGTTCATCTCCGGTTGTGAACTCTTTCGGATATTCGCGGGTAATTACGGTAAACGGCTGCTGTCCGAATTCGAAGTGTTTATGCTCGATGATCCGGGTATAGGGGATCTGCCGTTCGTTATAGTTTACCACAGCATTACCCTGGAAGCTGTCGATTTCTATTCTTTCATGTTCGAATTTCAGACTTCTGTAATCCAGTTTTCCGAATTCGTGACTAAAGAATTCGTCGATACACCCTGTAAATAAGATTTTATCCGCCAGGTTGTCGAAATAGATGCGGTCGTCAAAATAATTTGTATTTGTCCGCACCTCGATCTCTTTTAGCAAACCGTCGACCAACGGATTATATCCGCCTTTGGGAATACCCTGGTAGTTGTCATTGAAGTAGTTGTTATCGTATGTGAAGCGGAAGGGGATCCGTTTGATAATAAATGCCGGCAGGTCTGTGGCGGCACGTCCCCATTGTTTTTCCGTATACCCTTTGATAAAAATACGATATATATCTTCTCCGCATAGTTTTAGCGCCTGCTCTTCCAGATTTGCAGGTTCGGTAATATGGGCATACTTTCGGCGCTGTTTTTCTATCCGATCCTGAGCTTCCGCAGGCGTGTTGACTCCCCATAATTTATTGAAGGTGTTCATGTTAAAAGGGAGATTGTATAGCTTCCCTTCGAAAAAGGCCAGAGGAGAGTTAATGTACCGGTTGAAGTCTACAAAACGATTTACAAATTCCCATACTTTTTTATTGTCCGTGTGGAAAATGTGGGCCCCGTATTTATGGACACGGATATCATCGACATCTTCGCAGTAAACGTTGCCTCCGGTGTGTGCCCGCTTGTCGATCACCAGACATTTTTTTCCTTTTTTCCCAGCGTAATATGCAAATACTGATCCGAATAATCCGGCGCCAACAATCAGGTAATCGTATTCTTTAGGTTTCATGTTATTTTAAGGTTTAGCAATTCTTAAAACATATTCCGAGAGAAAGGTATGAATGATTCTTATCGGAAGAAATAAATTCATAGATCCAGCTCAAATTTGGGGGTATATTTTTTCATGGATTGTTTCCAGAATTTTTTTCTGTATCTTAATATCAATTTTTTACACATGTTTACATCAAAATGGCGGATATTGGCATATTCTTCCGCAATCAGCAGGAAGAACGGTTTTTGTCCCCATAGCCGGGCAAAATTAGCGCATCCTTTTTTCATATTTACCGGCCCGAATACCATTCTGTTAATATCGACAATACAGAATTCCGGTTTTCCATCGATGATGTCGAACAGGATATTTCCCGGAGAATAGTCTTTGTGGTATATACCGGATGTGTGCAGATAGGCCGTAAAATGAGCAAATGCGCGGATAATATCTTCTTTGCTTTCAATTGGCGGTGTCCCGAACTCATAGAACCGGCGGGAGTATGGAACTTGAAGACTGGCGAAATAGCATTTGTCCAGCAAACCCCAATTCTTGACCCGGATGTAGGCTACCGGAGCAGGGGTGTTGATCCCTTTTTCCTGTAATTTCAAAGCGTAGTTGTAGGCTCGTTCCGCTTTGGGTTTGCGCCAGTATGAATAGACAATCCTGTTTATGAAGAGCGGGAGACCGAATTGCTTGATGTTTAGTTGTAAGCCGTCGCGCTCCACAACACGGATTTCGTTTCTGCCTTTGTATATGGTTATACCTTCTTGCGAAAATGTTTCGGGAATCCGGGAGATAAAAGGACGTAAATGTTCGTATGCCGGATGTATTATTATTTTAATGGCCATTTGAGAGTAAACTTTTGGTCCGGTTTACAATGGTTTCCGGACTAATGAGTTGTAAACAGGCATAATCTTTGCGCAGACAAGGAATGTTTCCGTATACGGAACAAGGACGACAGGGTAAATCTGTTTGTATTGTATTTTCGAACGATTGATTCCAGCCCATAAAGCCTGCCCATGGGTGGGTAGCTCCCCAGATCGATATGACGGGGGTGTTTGTCAGGGAGGCCATATGCATATTCGCCGAGTCCATCGAGATCATGACATCCAACCAACTCATTAAGGTAAGCTCGTCTGCCATATTAAGTTTCCCGGGTAGTGAGAGTACTCCCGGGTATTTTTCTTCCCATCCGGAGAGGATTGCGACCTCTTCTTTACCACCCCCAAACAAGAAAATCCTGGAATCGGGGAGAAGGCTGAGTTGCTGCACCACTTTTTCCATTAATGGAAGGGGGTAGATTTTTCCTTTATGTTTGGCGAAAGGAGCAATCCCGATCCATTTTGAGTTGTCTTTTTCACCGGTAATGGAAAGTAAAGGTTCAAACAACCCTCTCTCTTTGCCGTAAATGGAAGTAAAGTTCAGTTGAACGGGTAAATTCAATTTTTCAAATACTTCCGCATAACGGACAAACGAGGCTTTAAGCGGTCTAAGTATCTTATTCTTGGGCCTAGTCAATGCCTTCTTTTCTTTCCGTCCTTTCCGGATATGGGCGGTAGTCGTTCCGGCTAGCCGGAAACACCACCGGATGAATTTTGTCCGTAATACGTCATGTAAGTCGGCCACACCGTCGAATCCCATCTTCTTTAATTTTATGGAAAGACGATAGAGGCCGGTTACTCCTTTGTACTCTCCCTGTAAGTCGACAGACAAGAAGGATACATTATCCGGCAGCTTTTCGAAAAGCGGTCGAAAAACCGAACGGGTTAATATCGTGATTTGCAAATCCGGATAGCTGGTGGCAACGGAGTAGAGTACCGGAATGGTCATCGCTACGTCGCCTAATGCGGAAAAACGGATTACCAGCAATTTCTTCATAGGCTATTTTTTACCGTAAAGTACGGGATTTAATGCAGGGTCGTTATACATTTTCATCTGTTTGTATACCTTCATATATTTGCGTCCTGCTTCGATATCTTCCAGTAGCTGTTCAATGGCTGTGGAAAGATCTTTTTGTTGTTCCAGCAGGATATTCAATTTGGTTTCGCATTGAGCATGATGTTCGGGAGTCGTATCCGTGCGGTTTACCTCCTGCTGCATGTGGTAAATTTTCAGAGCCAGGATGGAAAGCCTGTCAATTGCCCAGGCCGGGCTCTCAGTATTGATTGTCGCTTTTGCCGATACCTGGATGTTTTTGTATTTGTCGAGAAAATAACTGTCGATCAGTTCAACCAAATCGGTACGATCCTGATTCGATTTGTCGATACGCCTTTTTAAAACAAGAGCTTCCGCTGGATCAATATTCGGGTCCCGAATGATATCTTCAAAATGCCACTGCACGGTGTCAATCCAGTTTTTTAAGTACAGATAATATTCAATGCTTTTCAACGGATAAGGATTGTTGATCGGTGTATCCACATTATCTTTTACATGGTAATCGTTAATAGACTGATTAAAGATCTGGTTACAAAGTTTTGTAAAATTCATGTCAATATTTTTTTGTTAATATATGTACCTGAGTTATAAGCACTACAAAATTAGCTAAAGTTTCGAAAGAACCAAGCTATTTAGTTGAGATATTCCGATTTTGCAATTTTGTCGGAATGATTATCTTTGTACGATAAAGTCTGTATATCAATATCAGAAAAAGGATAAAAAGTTTATCAAAGATTATATAGGTTAGTTTTTTGATTATCTGTGTGTTAATATATTTTTCTGCTTATTCTGTGTCAATAAATGATTGATTCTGGAGGGACTTATGTTGGGATTTTTATATTGTAAAACAGAAAATAATGGTTGCGTCGCGTAAAATTTTTACTTATTTGGATCGGATCATGATGTCTATTAATAAGATAGATAGTAGGCTTTTGATTTTCCTGATCCTGTCTTTGAACTTGCTTTCTTTTTCTTTGCGTAGCAATGAGGAAGCCTATTTCAGTTTAGCCAAACAATATATGGATCCTTCATGGATATCCGGTTCATTTACTTTTACGGAGTGGGTAGGTACTCGCTTCCTATTTCAGAATATTGCCGGATATTTGTTGAAATACTTGAGCTTCGAACAGCTTGCTTTTGGGGGACGACTGATTAATTTTTTGTGTTATGCATTTCCGTTGGCTTTGATTTTCAAACAACTGAAGATTAATAACTTGGGTATACTTGTGATCTTGCAGATCTTTATTTTAAATATCGATACACAGCATTTTTTCGGAAAAGAATGGATATTCTCAGGTTTTGAAAGCAAAACGATAGCCTATATTTTTGTATGGTACGGTTACTATTTTCTGTTAGTATCTAAATTCAGACATGCGGCATTTTTTACAGCATTGGGATCTTATTTTCATATTTTGGTCGGAGGATGGTTCTTTATATTAGTTATTATTTACACATTTATTGAAGAACGGAGTATAAAATCCCTGTTTATCATCGGAGGTATTTATGTATTGACAGTTGTTCCGTTTGTTGGATATCTGGCGCTGCATATTACCGAATCCGGTTCCATCATACATGATGTAAATATCGATTGGGTATATTCCTTTTTCCGGAATACCCATCATACGGCTCCGATGCATACAGTCGGTGCGGTCAAATATGTATTGCCAAGGGTTACTGTCGGTTTTGCCTTGTTATTATGCTGTGTATTTTATTTCCGAAATCAGGAGGATGAGAATATACGCAAGGTGAATAGAATTGCAATGATCTCATTGTGTATGGTATTTGTCGGTTTGATAATTACATATATAGATGTAAACGGACGAATCCTTAAATATTATTTGTTCCGGATCGCTTCAATAGGAGCATTCAGTTATTATCTGTTATTTATTCTTTTTTTCAGGGAACAGGCAGAACGGTACGGACACCTCTCTATTGTCAGAAAAGTTGTATTGATATTGATTATCCCTTTTTGTATGATCCGAATAGGGAAAAATGTATATAAAGCAGTATATCATAGTAGAAATGAAGCATTAGCCGAATTGGCCGATTATGTGAAGAAGCATACTTCGGCTGATGATGTGTTTTTATTCAGGGAAGAGGATGAGATTGCTTTTTCGAGGCTTACACGTAGAGAATCATTGGTGGTATTTAAATTTGACCCGGGAGGAGGGGAAAAGATCTATGAGTGGTATTCCAGAGAGAAGATGAGACGACAACTGCAGCAGGATATCACTTTTTTGAATGCAATAACCCAGAGGTATAGGCTTGATTTTCTGATTACACGCAAGCCTGTAGAATATCAAAATCTAAGTCCTGTATTTCATAATAATCAATTCTATTTATATAAAGTAAATTCGGCATCGAAGTAACTTGGTCGAAAATTGTGTTGTTGATTTTGATAATTGAATATATAATATTGGTTTAAAGGCAGATAAATGAAAACGATAGGAGAGTTAAATAATTGTGGTTTAATTGAGCTACCTCGTATTGAGGATGGACATGACGGGGTACTTTCCGTGGCGGAATGTACCAAACAGGTCCCTTTTGATATCAAGAGAGTTTACTATATCTATGATTTATGTGATCAGGGGGCGCTACGAGGACAACATGCTCATAAGAAGAATAGGCAGATCATATTTTGTATAAATGGTAGCTTTACTCTGGTATTAGATGACGGTTTTTGCAGGCAGGATATAGTGCTCGACGCTCCGAATATGGGAATATATATGGATACGATGCTTTGGCATACCATGAAAGATTTTTCAGATCACTGTATTTTGTTAGTATTTGCTTCGGAGCTTTATGATGAGAGTGATTATATCAGGAGTTATGACGAATTTAAAACATTTATAAAATGATATTGTTTAATGAGTTTAAGCGTCATCATGACACGTTGCAGAAAGAAATAGATGTTGCAATAAAAAGGGTATTCGATAGCGGATGGTATATTTTGGGAAAAGAGGGAGAGGCATTTGAATCGGAGTTTGCCCAGTATATAGGTGCACCCTATTGTGTAGGAGTTGCTAACGGGACAGAGGCAATTACACTGGCATTATGGGCATTAGGAGTAGAGACGGGAGATGAGGTGATTACAACCAATATGACTGCTTTCCCGACAATTGTCGGAATCATACAAGCCGGTGCAATTCCGGTTGTTGTAGATATCAATCCGGAAGACGGATTGATCGATTGTAATAAAATAGAAGAGAAGGTCAATACTAGAACAAAGGCGATTGTGCCGGTACATTTGTACGGTCAAAGTTGTGATATGGACAGGATTTGTCTACTGGCCCAAAAACATGGACTAAAGGTGGTGGAAGATTGTGCCCAATCGGTTGGCGCTACTTATAAAGGGAAGAAAATCGGAACTTATGGAAATTGCGCATCTTTCTCGTTTTATCCGACCAAGAATCTGGGCGCTTATGGTGATGGGGGAGCTATAGTTACCTTTGATCACATGATATATAATCGATTGGTTAGTTTACGTAATTACGGCCAAACCCGAAGATATTATCACGATGATAAAGGGATCAATAGCCGGTTAGATGAAATACAGGCAGCTATCCTGAGGGTGAAACTTCCTTACTTAGATAAATGGAATAACCGGCGACGGGAAATAGCAGCCTGTTATCGTGCCGGGTTAAAAGGTGTGGCGTGTTTGCGGGAGCATGATTACGGAAAAATGAATTACCACCTTTTTGTAATAAAAGTCACGAACAGAGATAAATGGACAGAGCATTTAGATAGGCAAGGGATAAAAACCCTGATCCACTATCCTGTACCTGTTCATAAACAACAAGGCTTTGCCTGGCAGAAAGATGAGCTAATGTCTCATACTGTAGAATTTGCGGATTCCATATTGAGTCTTCCGATATATCCGGAGTTAAGGGATGAGGAGGTTCAAAGGGTTATCAAAGCTGCCAATGAAATGACTGATAAATGATGGACCTTTAATTCAAAAACGGATAAGTAAATATTTTTTTATTGGTTAATTTAAAATAGACGCTGATAACTGTAAAGGAGATTAATTGTAAACAAATGAAAGTATCTGTTGCGATTCCGGTATACAATAGTGAAGGTACTATTGCCCGTGTTGTCAATCAATTGGTGGAAACACTTACAAAGTATTATGATTTGGAAATCGTCTTGGTGAACGATGATTCGTCGGACCGTTCGGAAACGGTGTGTATCGGGATTTATCGGAGATTTCCGGAAATTGTAAAATTTTATTCGTTGGCAAAAAATGTAGGAGAGCATAATGCCGTGATGGCGGCTCTCAACCATATTACCGGGGAATATGTCGTTATTATGGATGATGATTTTCAGAATCCGGTCAGCGAAGTGGTAAAGTTATTTGAGTATATCTCCGAAAGTGATTATGATGTGGTCTATACCTATTATGCACAAAAACAACACTCTTTTTTTAGAAATTTAGGAAGTAAGTTCAACGATCGGGTAGCAAATGTAATGTTAGGAAAACCCAAAGATTTGTATTTGTCCAGTTTTAAAGTATTGAGTAAACTTCTGGTAAATGAAGTGGTTAAATATAATTTGCCATTTCCATATCTGGATGGATTGATTTTGAGGTCGACTTCTAAAATAGGAAAGGTTCTGGTATCACATGAAAAAAGGATGGAGGGAAAGTCCGGCTATACGATCAGGAAGTTAATACGGTTATGGTTGAACATGTTTGTCAATTTTTCCATTTTGCCTTTAAGAGTCTCGGTTATCACCGGTTTTATTTTTGCTTTTCTGGGGTTTATCCTCGGAGTATACACCGTTGTGGATAAAATAATGAATCCGCTCACGCCTGTGGGATATACGACGATTGTTGTTGTTATCTCGTTTCTGGCGGGGGTTCAATTGATGGCGATCGGTATTCTTGGTGAGTATCTCGGCCGGATGTTTTTATCTCAAAATAGACAGCCTCAGTATTGCATAAGAAAGAGGTTTGAGTGAGGACTTCCTATACTGTACATAAGTGAAACGTACTACATGAAAACCATGATAGTGTAAAATAATTGCTTCATGAAAGCAGCGTTTTATTCTTTTCCGCGTTTACTTGATAATCTTTGATGTTTAAGCTGACGGATATAATTATTTTAAATTGAATATACTATCTTTGCAGTAGTGAAAAATTACATGTATTGTTACATGAAGAAGTACATTTATGGAATTATCGATAATTGTCGCGGCAGCAGAGAATGATGTGATTGGCAAAAGTAACCGGTTGATATGGCGTCTGTCCGCTGATCTGAAGCGTTTTAAAATGCTTACGGCAGGACATACTGTCCTGATGGGTAGAAAAACCTTTGAGTCGATCGGAAAAGCATTGCCAGGCAGAAGAAATGTCGTGATTTCGAGAGATACTTCGTTTGTTGCATCCGGATGTGAGACGGTAGCAAGTATTGAAGAAGCAATGGCTTTGGTGAAAGGAGATGATGAGGTTTTTATTATCGGAGGAGGTACGATTTATAATCTATTCTGGAATAAAGCAGACAAGCTTTACCTGACAAGGGTACATGTCCGGGTTGAGGGGGATACGTTTATCCCTTCTATAGATGTCCGTCAATGGAGGGAAGTGAAAAAGGAGGAATTTAAAGCGGATGAAAAGAATGAGTATGGTTATTCTTTTATTGATTATATTTGTGCTAAAGATTGAATAAGTTGGTTAACTTTTTTCATTAATATAACGTTTATTTGATATGTAATGGTTTATATATTTGCCATTTCGATTATAGTTTTAGTGTTTTAAAGAATTCGAAGCCCACTAGATAAGGTGAGGTGAAATTTATGAAATTACGGGAAAAACTTTTTTTAGCGGTAGCCTTTTTCCTCGGGACATGGGGAGCAGTTTACAATGTGCTTTTTGTTGTATGTATGATCACTATGCTGATCATTAATGTCTGGGGCCGGACTGCTGATTTCTGGAAAGATTTGAAAGAAGCCCGTTTTTATATCGGTTTACCTGTTATATTGATTATTTACCAGTTGTTACATACCATAGTTTATCCTTTGTTTGTAACTAACCTTTCCGGACCGGCATACGGTTCTTTTGAGATACTTACATTTTTCTTTATCCTTCCTGCACTATATGTCCTTTCTCTCAAACATTTTATGACTGTCAAGTTGTTGATGTACGCTTTGTTCGCATTCTGTTTGGGAACCTTTTCTTTTAACTTTATATCCATGATATGGCTAACGGATGGAATGATTTTTACTCATCCGGTAGATGCCGTTACAAGTTTATATAATTCCCGCTTTGGAGGAAATAAGGCCGGAATATTCGGAGGGAATCTCAATCTGGAGCCACAGGCATTGTATATCTGTATCGCAACTCTTCTCTCTTATTTTCTGATATATGTCGGGCGAGGATATGTTTTTCGGTCGATAAACCTGGTATTGTTCTTTTTTTCTCTGTTCTTTTTATCCCTTACTATTACCAAGGGTTCGATCATTGCTTTTGTATTTGCATTTATATTGCTAAATATCAGTATATTTAAAAAGAGGCTGTTGACGAATAGGTTGGTTTTATCCTCTGTCATACTTGCTATTTGCCTGGTGGGTTGCTTATTTCTGTCGGATGCCTACTCCGCGCGGATCGAAGAGGCGAAAAAGGAGGTGGAAGGTATTATTAGCGGAGATGGGCATGGCGGTAGCCTTACTCCTCGGTTCTATCTTTGGAAAACAAGTGTTGAACATATTGATGAATATGCTGTCTGGGGATTGGGTGTGTATACAAGATTTACGGCAATGCAATGGTATAACGAAACCGACTGTGGTATTGATGGTATGACAAACAGCCACAACTCTTTTTTACAGTACTGGATAATCGGCGGGATAGTCGGATTATGCTTTGTATTCGGGTTGTTGTTGATGCCGATATGGCGGCAATATAAAAATAAACGTTATTCTTTTTTGATACTTGCTATTATTCTTTCCGTCTTTATAGCTAATAATGTATGTGTTTTGCTTATCTATAGCGATTCGGCTTCGTTTATAGCGTTTTTTCTGGCTATGTGTTATTTCTATGGGGACGATTTCTATATGATGGAGACAGAATGCTCAGTGATAAAGCGAACTTAGGGAAAGGTCCTGTTTTCAGGAAATGTCCTGAGTTTTACTCTAAGCCCGGTTTATTTTTTGTCATTAACTTTTTCTCTACGATAACCAGATCTTCAGGCCAGGTCAATTTTATATTGGCAACATCCCCATGAACAAGGAATATTTTTTCTTCGGGGAAGTATTTTTTTATCACTCCGCAGTCGTCTGTTACCGTAAAATCAGGATCATTCAATGCGATATCGAATGCTTTTTTCAGAGTGGCATAGTCAAAGCCCTGGGGTGTTTGCATCTGAAATAGTTTGGCGCGGTCTGGGATATGTGTTATGTACATCTGGCCGGCTTCCGTTTCGACAATAGTGTCGGTGGCCGGGATGGCGACTCCTACGGCTTTATGATAGTTTAAGCTGTCGATTACGTCATCGATGATCCGGTCATTCACCAGCGGCCGTACGGCATCGTGTATTATCAGGTTACAGTCTGTTCCGCAGCAGACCTTTAATGCCGCCAGAGTAGAATGATAGCGTTCGGTACCACCCTTTATAATCCGGATTACCTTACTGAAAGCACTATGATTTACGATTGTCCTGATCTCCTCAATGTAGTCGGCGTGTCCGACAATAATGATCTCATCAATGTAACGGTGAGATTGGAATACATTTATGGTATGCGACAGGATGGATTGTCCAGCAACAATCAGGAATTGCTTCGGTACCTCACCTCCCATTCTTTTTCCGCTACCTCCTGCCAGGATTACAGCGACATTCTTTTTTGTATGCCTCATTTATTAAGCATTAGAAATCAGGAATCAAAAAATAGAACTGATTCCTGATTTTTTATTTTCAATTTATCACCGGTTGAGTGTCCAGTACGAAGTGAAGTTCTCCTCCTTGCATAATCTCATCGTGGGTGATCCAGGTGCGGTCGAGTTTTATACCATTCAACGTGACCTTCTGCACATAGATGTGTTTGCTGTTCTCTTTGTTTGCAGTAATAATAAATTTCTTTTCCGGTCCCGTCTTAATCGTAATTTTATTAAACAGGGGAGCGCCAAGCTGGTATCTCCCTTCGACAGGATTTACCGGGTAGAAACCCATAGCAGAGAAAACATACCATGCCGACATTTGTCCGCAGTCCTCATTACCGCATAGACCTTCCGGGGTAGCTGAGTAAAGTTCGGTCAGGATTTTGTTGACATAAAGCTGTGTTTTATACGGCATACCCGCATAATTATATAGATAGGCCACATGATGCGACGGTTCGTTGCCATGTGCATATTGGCCGATCAAACCACTGATATCGGGAGATGCTTCTTTTCCTTCCATTTTAGAAGTGTGGGTAAACAAGCTGTCGAGTTTCATTGCAAAAGCTTGTTTGCCGCCGTGTAAAGCGATAAGCCCCTCGATGTCATGGGGAACAAACCAGGAATACTGCCAGGCGTTTCCTTCTGTATATTCGTCGTCCCGATGCTTGGAGTAAAGAGGAGAGAATGGGGTTTTCCATTCTCCGGCGGAAGATTTGCCTCTCATGAATCCGGTCGACCGGTCGAAAAGATTGGCATAATATTTTGAAGACTGCAGGAAGAACAGATAGTCATTTTCTTTGTTCAATGCTTTCGCCATTTGCGCGACACACCAATCATCATACGCATATTCCAGCGTTTTGGATACCGATTCGTTTTCCTGATCGTAAGGGATATATTTATATTGTCTTAACGCTTTCAGGCCTGCTCTTTCGGCTAGCTGTGTTCTTTTCATTGCTTCGTAAGCTTTTTCAGCGTCGAATCCCCGTATCCCTTTCAGGTATGCTTCGACTATGACAGAGATGGCGTGGTTGCCGATCATGCAATTCGTTTCAGTTCCTTCCAGTTCCCATACCGGCAATAGGCCGTATGCGTCATAATGTTCCAACATAGAGTTGATCATGCTACTTACCCATTTCTTTTGGGTGATGGTATATAACGGATGGGCAGCACGAAACGTATCCCAGAGAGAGAAAACCGTAAACTGCGTATGTTTATCAGAGCTATGGATTTCATTATCAGGGCCCTTGAAATTGCCATTAACATCTGAGAATACATAAGGTGCTATGTAAGAATGATAAAGTGCTGTATAGAAGACAGTTAATAATTTCTCATCATTGCTTTCCACTTTTATTTTCGATAACTCCCTTCTCCACTGTTGCTTGGCGTCTTTTTTTACTTTATCAAAGCTCCAGTGAGGGATCTCTTTTTTTAGGTTTGCTTCGGCCCCGTCGCAATTTGCCGACGAAAGGCTTACTTTTGCGAGTATTTTATTGGTGGCTTTCCCAAAGTCCACCCAGATATAGCATCCGTCGGAAACCATCTTTTGCCCGGTTTCCAATGGCCGGAAAGTATTACGCCCGGCGAATACCTGGCAGTCCTGGGAAAATTCGATTACAAAGTATTCCCGTTGATCGTTTGCCCAGCCGCGTGATTTACGATAGCCTTCCAAGGTGCGGTTATTCACCTTTTTAATGTAGGTTGCCGTTGTTCCGTCCCAGTTACGTGCTGTTGTCAGATCGATGGTCAAGCCATGAACCGTTCCTTCCGGGTATTGATAATAATGGAATCCGCAACGGTCGGTTACGGACAATTCCGTTTTAATGCCATTGTCGAATGTGACACAGTAGTATCCCGGTTCGGCTTGTTCTTTGGCGTGCGAGAATTTAGCGTAATTGGCTTGGATGTATGCCGCGGCATTTTGACTGCTGTCGGGTGCAGTGAGTACAGGTAAAAATCTGATATCCTGTAAATCCCCGATTCCGGTTCCACTGAGATGTGTGTGCGAAAATGAACAGATGATACTGTCCGAATAGTGATAACCGGAGCACCAGTCCCACCCGCTTCTCGGATTATCGGGACTTAATTGTATCCCCCCGAAAGGCACGCACGCTCCCGGAAAACAATGACCATGCGCCCCCGTACCGATAAAAGGATTTACATATTCTGTTATTTTAGGCTCTTTCTTTTCGTGTCTACAACCAAAAGAGATCAAAAAAGGGGATAATAAAAGAATTGTAATAGCAGATTTCATACTTATTTATTTTTAGAAACAATAAAGGCACAATATTTGATTTTGTGCCCTTTATCTATATCGTTGTTATTTCTTTAATTCATTCCATACCAACGCGGCAGCGCCGTAGATCGCAGCATTCTTGTCCATTTGGGAAGGTAATAGCTTTACTTTATTACTGAAAATCTTCAACATGTTCATTTCCATGTGGTCTTTTGTAGGCTTAAAAAGCAGGTCGCCTGCCTGTGCCAGCCCACCCATCAGGAAGATCGCTTCCGGACTGGTGATCGCAACAGCATTTGCTAACGCTTCGCCTAACATTTTTGCAGTATATTTAAAGGTATTGATAGCGATAAGGTCTCCTTTTTGTGCCGCTTCTGATACCATTTTTGCAGTCATATCATTAAAAGGTACGGCGCGCAGTTCACTCGGATAATTGTATTTTGCCATCATTTTATAAGCGGTTCTTTTGACTCCGGTTGCTGATACATAGGTCTCCAGGCATCCTTGTCTGCCGCATCCGCATTGTCTGCCGTTCGGCGAAACAATAATATGTCCGAGTTCTCCGGCAAATCCGTCATGGCCGTAAATCATCTGGCCGTTTGCAACAAAACCGCTGCCCAAGCCGGTTCCTAACGTAACCATGATAAAATCTTTCATGCCTTTAGCCCCTCCGTATATCATCTCTCCGATTGCCGCCGCATTGGCGTCATTGGTCAGGAAGGTCGGCACCGGAATATATTCCTTCAGCATGTCGCATAATGGGACAACCCCCTTTGCCCATACTACGTTCGGAGCAAATTCGATAGAGCCTTTATAATAATTTCCATTAGGAGCGCCGATCCCTATCCCGACAAGAGTCACCTGATCTTGAATAGTACTTAATACCTTATTGATTTCAATCGACAGTTCTTTTAAATAGTCGGATACTTCTTCATGCTTAGCTGTTAAAGTATGCCCTTCCGCAATGTAGTTCCCCTCCCTGTCGATAAAGCCAAAAACAGTATTTGTACCTCCAATGTCGATTCCTAATGCAACTTCTTTTTTCATGTTTTCCTATTTAAAGTTATTGTGATTAACTGGATGAATTTTTGGAAGTAAATATAGATAAAAAAATAAGAGAACGAGAACCGTCCTCTTATTTTTTACTAACTACTAACCTAAACATACAAACTTATGAAAAAAAAGTGCTTTATCTCATTTCTGATATTACAAAGGTAAACCATCTTGTCGAATAATAGAGTTAATTGAAAGTTAAAAAAATCACGAAGTACATGGGCATTTGAGAAATATTCCTTAAATGATCTAATTGATGTAACAAACTCGTTGATTTGTGTGCTTTTTTATCAATTTTTCAAACGATGCAACATATATATATATAGTTAAGTAAAAGAACTATAGTTTGAGATAAAACTCTTTTGTTAACCGGATACATTCTTCACTGAGTTGGTGTCTTTTTAATTCAAGTACGAGTATATTTGTCTTGGTTTCTATCGCTTGCTTTCCAACCGTGATCAGGTAGCGTTTAGGTGCTTTACCGGGATTAGGGAGTACTTGCGTAATCCGTTCAACGGAAAAGCCGTTTTCTTTTGCATGGTCGATCAGGAGGAGAGCTTCCGTAGGAGGAAGGATCAAACAGAATTTTCCATTCTCTGACAAAAGATTGGATACTGCTTTCAATAGTTCTGTATGAGAAAAGTGATTGCAATGGCGGGCGGTTGTCCTGTCTGCATTGGGTGCCGGGGTTGAGCCAATGAAAAAAGGAGGATTGCAGACGATCCGGTCGTATGTTTTTTCTGTATAAAAATCAAAGATCGATAAATTGTATAGAGTGATCCGGTTGGCCCAAGGGCTGTTGTCGATATTTTCCTGTGCTTGCCTACAAGCACCGGGAATGATCTCGATCGCATCAATAACGGCTTCCGGATTTCGTTGTGCCGCCATTAATGCGATAAGACCAGTGCCGGTACCAATATCTAATATTGTCGAAGCATTTTCAATGTCCGCCCATGCCCCGAGTAAGACCCCGTCAGTTCCCACTTTCATCGCTGTTCGTTCCTGCCGGATGATGAACTGCTTGAATTGGAAATAATCGTTTGGCATAGTGGAATGAATATCAAATTATATGCAATACGACATCGAGTCTACGGATTTTTGCATATTTCAGCAGCAATATGCTGCCTTCTGCTACTTGCTATCGTCTTGTTCTTTTGTTTCCTCTACCGTCTGTTCGTCAAAGCTCAAAAGCTGTTTTGTTATCAGCAGATTGTACCATTGAATAATTTTCCGCATATCCGAAACATATACCCGGTTTTTGTCATATTCCGGTACAACCTCTTCGAAGTAGGCGATAATTTTATCATTCGGCTCTTTATGGCTTAAGATGACGGCACCATGCTCCTTGTCAAATATACGTTTTAAAATCTCTTTTAAAGGCATATCCTCATTTTCGGTATACACGGAGATATCTTCAAGGGAAATAACTTTCGAATTTGAGTAGACCGGGAATCGCTTTCCATCAAGAAGTGATTCGACAATGATGGCATTTGTTGCATTACTGACTAATTTTTGTAATCCCGGTTTTCCTGATATGGACAAAATCTCTTTTAACATACTGTTTCTTTTAAATAATATAAAATAAATATGACCCCATTTTAATCTTTAACTGCCTTATGTCAAGGAGATAACAAATATGGTTAAAAGTCATGGATCTATAGGTATCTAATCAATGAAGCGACAAAATTAGAACTAAAAATGGAAAACAAAAATAGTTTAGAGTGGAAAGTGGAAAATTGAAAATTATTCAGTTTTATTGCCGTACATTTTAAAGCATTTATAAATTCGCTTTCCACTCTCTAAGTGATATTTCGTTGTTTTTTGATTTTTTCGTACGCCAGGTTGCTCATTGTAAATTTCTCTTCTGCAGCTTTTCTAACATCTTCTCCCAAGTGACCTACTTTGTCCGGATGGTTTTCGACGGCCATTTTCCGGTATGCTTTTTTTACTTCATCATCAGTGGCGTTGCGGTCTGTGCCCAAAATCCGGTATGACGAGTCCAGGTCATCATAATGCATAGATTTGATTGAGGCAAAAGTCCTGGAATCGATACCAAGATGATACGCGATTTCTTCCAACAGGTTGATCTCTTTTTCACATACATGGCAGTCGGCTTTTGCTATTCCGAACAGGAAATAAAGCAATTGTACGCGGGAAGGTTCGTCCATGTTGAACCTGATTTGATTGCAGACCTCTACTAACGGGATGTTTTGTGTACTGAGCTTTCTTATTATCGTCAGGGCTTCCGCTGTAGCCTCCTCACCAAAGTTCCTCTTTAGGAAATCTTTTACGTAGTCCAGTTCCAACCGGGTGATTTTTCCGTCGGCTTTCATGATGGCCGTCGCCAAAACCACCAGGCTGAACATGAAATCTCCCCGACCACTGGCATGGGGGATGTCGTTTGTCACTTTGCGGACATCGATCTGTAAATTGTCAAACATGGAACCGATAAAGATTCCTAAAAGTGCACCTAACGGACCTCCCATTGCAAACCCGAGGCCGGCACCGATCCATTTTCCAAGTTTTACCATAGTATAATTGTTACGCAATCAAGAATGAGGAGTCCGCTTTACATAGTATCCTGTCTATCACAGTATCCCCTCGTATTTTTTATTATATTTTCCAGGTTTTCAATAATGCCGGTCACCTGTTCCAATACCGGAATCCCTTCATCGGTATGGATGATAAAGTCTGATAGCCTGCATTTTTCAGCGTCGTCCATCTGGTTCTTCATCCGTTGTAATACCTTTTCGGCAGTTGTATGATCTCTGGTCACCACTCTTTTTATTTTTGTCGCAGTCGGTGCGGAAACACATATAACGTAATCAACCTGTTTTTCCCAACCCGATTCAAACAGTATGGCTGATTCGAGCAGCACAAAACTCCGGCATTGTTGCATACTCCAATGGTTGAAATCCTGAAGTAATACGGGATGTACAATACCATTCACTGTTGCCAGGGCTGTTTTGTCGTTGAAAATAATATCTGCCAATTTTTTCCGGTTAAGCTGACAAGTGGCATCATAAATGCCGGCACCGAAGTGCCGGATCAGAGACCCTATGATTTTCGGATTATTGTTCATCAGTTGTGAGGCGGCAATATCTGCAATGTATACCGGATAATTCATTTTTCTAAATATCCGGGCTATTGTTGTTTTACCGGAGCCAATACCTCCTGTCAGCCCTACTTTCAACGGTAGGGATGTTCCTTCGGGATGGGTAGGCTTGGCTATAGTCATATCTCCTATTTATTTCTTTTTTCCAAGATATATTCAATTTTATGCGGTGTAAAAGTAATATTCTTAATGAAAAGAGGCGCCTTTTTAATTTTTACATCCAGATAGGATGAGAGTGCACATTGTTTGTAATCGACAGTAAAATCAAAATCCGAATCGGAGATTTTGTCATACCGGCTTAACCCAATGTCGTAGGTTACCTTTATACTATTCGGAAATAATTTTATATTGATTGAATCCGGCAGGTTTAATGTGTTGACCGGGATACTTTTTTGAGCCTCGGTGAACTGTTCGACTGCAATATGAACTTCTACGGAGGTTTCGTTAAAATTAATTCCGGATGTTTTTATCAATTCGGTCTCTTTTGTGACATCTTTTCCGATCTCCTTCAAGTGTATAGGAGCGGTATAGATGTAACTCAACGTGTCGAGAAAGGCTGACGGTCCGCTGACCAGAATGCTGTCCGGCGAAGTTGTTATTGCGTTTTTCAGGATATATTGCCGTTTCAAGGTGTAATTTACAACAGGGGAGACGGCTACTTTCTTGCTTGCCGAGCGGACAAGTTTGAATTCAATGACATCCGGCCGGATATGCTGTATTGTTGTACCGGCATACAGTTGGCTGCTGATGTTGTCTTTGATATCCTCTGTATTGAGGATGTATTCGTAGACATTGTTTTTTTCGAGTATATGCTTACTGTAAACGGATACATTAAACAAAATAGGCAAAAAAGATTTACGGATGTTATAGCCTAATATCACAAAACCTTTAGCTTTTATTTCAAGAATCATCTCTTTCGGAAGTTCCGAGACGGCATGCTTACCTTTGGGAAAATTGATGTATTTGACCGGATAGGTGACTTCTGTTGTATAGTCCTTGTTCAGCATGTTGAGAGTCCATAATATGGAGGCGATAATTACACAAATCAAATATGTAATGATCATATTCCGGTTGATATGGATATTTATTTTGGGAAGTGGTGTCATAGACCTTTTTTTACTTTTCAATACAGATCGGAAACTAAGATACAAAGATACAAAAAAGCCTATAATAAGACAATCTCTGCCCAAAGGGAGGAAGTGGCTTTTAAATCCGGACCGGAATCAGATAAATGAAAAAGAAGGGTGTTCAAGCAACTCGGACACCCTGTCTTATAGGCGGATCATTTTATTATTTGCTCGGAGCGGCGTCGCTCATATCTTTTATGATTGCTGCTTTGTCCACTTTCAATCTCATCTGTCCTTCTACCTCCATAATGATGGCATGTTCTTGGATCTCCACGATCTTACCGTAAATACCTCCGGTGGTTACGATCTTGTCCCCTTTCTGAAGGGCATCCCTGAAATTTTTCAGTTCTTTTTGCCTTTTCATCTGAGGCCGGATCATAAAGAACCAGAATACGACGATAATAAGAATCAAAGGCAAAAAAGTCATAAACGGATTGCTCTCTTTTACAGGCTGTGCTTGTAATAAAATAAATAGCGTGTTCATCATGTTGTTTATTATTAATTAATCAGAAATAACTGTCTGCTTTTAATGGAAAGGCTTCCGCCTTTCTCGTTTATTTTATTTGTCCGGTCATATTCAATATTATCTCCTTTTCCGGAACGTTTGCAAATATACGGATTTCTTTGTATTGTTTTCCGTATCGTCCGGAAGAGTTGAAGGCTATTTCGATTTTTCCTTCCTTGCCCGGTTTTACCGGCAATTTATCATAGTCGACGGTAGTACAGCCGCAGCCGCTTTCAATGTTTTTAATCACCAAGTTTTGCGTTCCGGTATTTTTGAAATAAAATGTATGCGATACAATCTCTCCTTCGGCGATCTCTCCGAAATTGAAACTCGTTTGCTTGAATTGAATGGTTGTTTCCGCTTTTGTGTCCGTTTTTTGTTTCGAATCCTTACAAGATGCCATTAGCAATATCGACGCTCCGAAAAGGGCGATAAATATCGGATATGCCAGTTTATTACGCAATTTCATCGTTTATTATTAAAAAATCAGGTGTTTTATCGAATAGTTTTTGTCTTTAATATTGTTCATGGTTTCGATACCTATTTCCAGATGCTGTTTGACAAAGCTTTGAGTCACCTGTTTATCGGACTCTTCCGTCTTGATTCCGTCGGATATCATCGGACGGTCGGATATCAATAACAGGGCACCTGTCGGAATCCGGTTGGCGAAACCAACCGTAAAGATAGTTGCTGTTTCCATATCGACAGCCATAGCCCGTGTTTTTTTCAGGTATTCTTTGAAATGTTCATCATATTCCCATACCCGGCGGTTTGTAGTATATATCACTCCCGTATAATATTGTTTCCCGGCATTTACGATGGACTTTGAGCAGGCTTTCTGGAGGCTGAAGGCCGGCAGGGCCGGAACTTCATGCGGCAGGTAGTCGTCCGACGTCCCTTCCCCCTTGATTGCGGCAATGGGCAGGATGTAATCCCCTACCATATTTTTATCTTTTAAGCCTCCACATTTTCCCAGGAAAAAAATAGCTTCGACTTCGATGGCCGAGAGAAGGTCCACGATTGTCGCAGCATTGGGGCTTCCCATCCCGAAGTTGATCAGGGTAATATCGCCATGCGATACATTAGGCATTGTTTTATTGATGCCGATAACCGGTTCATCGTACATCTCCGAAAACAGATCCAGGTAATATTCAAAATTGGTCAGCAGGATATATTTTGAAAAATGATCCAGCTTACGCCCTGTGTATCTGGGCAGCCAGTTTTCTACGATATCTTTTTTTGTTTTCATTTCTTTTTTCTATCTAAATATTACCTTTGTTTTCTGTTTAATATCCGCAAACTTAATCGAGTTTTGTCCTTTTATGCAAGAGGCTCCAAATTTAGTAAAAGTAGCACAATATTGTCTAATGTCAAAAGTTTTATCGCCGGAAAATGGATTTTGTACTGGAAAAGCTAAAGGAGATAAGAATCGGGGACTATACTTATGAGTTGCCGGAAGAGAAGATTGCAAAGTTCCCACTGGCAGACCGGGATTCTTCGAAGCTGTTGGTGTTCGACCGGGGGGAGATCCGGACAGGTCTCTTTTCTGATGTGGCGGATTTTTTGTGTGATGGTCAGACATTGGTTTTTAACAATACTAAAGTGATTCATGCCCGGCTGCGTTGCTGGAAATTAACCGGTGCGATTATTGAGATATTTTGCCTGGAACCCTATTTGCCGGCCGATTATGCACAGAACTTTGCTTCTCACCGGAGTTGCGAATGGCGATGTATGGTAGGGAATTTAAAGAAATGGAAGGAGGGAGAAGTTTCCTGTTCTTTTTCCTGTAAAGGAGTTTCTTATATGCTAAAGGCGGAAAAAATAGAGCAGCAGGAGACGGAAGTGATCATCCGGTTCTCATGGGACGGCGGATTGACTTTTAGCGAAGTGTTAGAGTGTTGCGGGCAGATACCGATTCCTCCGTATCTAAACCGGGAACCGGAAGAGTCGGACGAGATCCGCTATCAGACTGTTTATTCGAAAGAGGAGGGATCTGTCGCTGCGCCTACTGCCGGTTTGCATTTTAGTGAGCGTATATTAGGCTTGTTGAAGAAAAAGAATATAACTATAGCGGAGTTGACATTGCATGTCGGGGCCGGAACCTTTCGACCGGTTAAATCGGAGAAAATCGGAGCCCATCCGATGCATACCGAGCATATTATAGTGACACGTGAATTGGTGAACTGTTTGCGGGATAAGAGCGGTGATCTGATCGCTGTAGGGACGACGTCGGTCAGGACTCTTGAGAGTCTCTACTGGATGGGGGTAAAACGTTTGGAGGGAGTCGCAGAGTTCCATTCGGTTTCCCAGTGGGAAGTTTATCTTCTGCCGGACTATTATTTGTTGAAAGAAGCACTGGACGCGCTGTCCGCTTGGTTTGACATGACCTCAAAAGAGCAATTGGAGGCGGAGACCACCATTATGATCGTACCCGGTTACCGGTTTAGGGTGGTCGATGCGATGTTTACCAATTTTCATCAGCCGCAGAGTACGCTTCTGCTGCTTGTTGCCGCAGCTATCGGCGAAGATTGGCGAAGGGTGTACGACTATGCCTTTAGACATGGTTTCAGGTTTTTGAGTTATGGCGACTCGAGTTTTTTACGGATAAATAGAAATAAGGTATGAAAGGCACCGAATTGAATCTGCCGCCGTTCGATTATAAGGTACAGAAACAACAGGGGCAGCTTTTTATCTACGATATTATCAGGAAAAGATATGTAGTATTGACTCCGGAAGAGTGGGTAAGGCAGCATATGATCCACTACCTGGTCGGCTGTAAATCCTATTCGCCTGCTCTTATTGCAGTGGAGAGGAAGATCGACCTGTATGGGCTGAAACGGCGTTTCGATATTGTATGTTATGACCGGGAGACAAATCCTTATCTGATTATAGAGTGTAAGGCACCAACCGTGGCCCTTTCACAGATTGTATTCGATCAGGTGTTTGGATATAACCTGGTCTTGGCTGCCCGTTACGTTGCCGTTACGAACGGCATAGATCATCACTGCGGACAAACCGATCCTTCCGGGCATCTTGTTTTTTTGTCCGAAATACCGGCTTTTATTGTTTAATGGAGTGACACCGAAGAAAACGATAGGAGATATTCTAATGAAATTAGAACATAATGAAGGAAATACGGACGGGTGGAAGTAAAACCCGTCATTTGGGTTTTC
The DNA here is from genome assembly GCA_031553705.1 of Marinifilaceae bacterium. Classification (GTDB taxonomy): domain Bacteria; phylum Bacteroidota; class Bacteroidia; order Bacteroidales; family Marinifilaceae; genus JAVBLD01. The sequence goes on from JAVBLD010000060.1 coordinate 35,642, forward strand.
ATCGCAATAAGAATTCAAGCAGGATATAAATGCTGTAAACACCTCTTTTTATACAAAAAAAGCAAAGGATAATTCTTAGAGATAAAAATTTAAAACTTTATTAGAATAAAAATCGTAAATAATTTGGGTTTTCTGTATAGATGGTCTAATTTTATTCTTGATATGAATAAAAGAGATATAAATAAGACTAGGATACTACAGTTCATCCAGATGCTGATGTATTTGGATGCGCTGCTGATGGTGTTTAGCTTAGGACATCTTAATCATGGCGATAGTCCGTATCAGCATGAAGTGACCCCTTATATCCGGCTGGTTGTATTGTTTATTGTCTTCGGCGTTTTATATGCCGTTGAAAAAAATATCAGCCGGGAGTTTAAGAAACGCAGGAACAACTAGGTCCACGAATTACACGAATTTCGTTTATGAATCGTACGAGTTTTTTGGATAACTTTTTCCGTCAGTCTTTGTACAAAAAAAGTTCACTATCCAATCTTCCACACAAAGCTTATTCATTGGACAATCATTATCTGTATCGCACGGAAAAAAATAGCCGGCGACCGCTCCAATTACATTTTTTTATTTCTGTTTTTACTATTGCCAAAGAGTCGATCGTCAGCAGTTGTTGAAGTACACGGGAATATAGATCGCCCACTAACAGATACTAAGATACGAAGATGGTAAAAAACGACCCGTTTCAGTTGTTAACTTCGTAATTTATTGTAGGATATAATTGAAAGAATCATAAAAAAAGTGATCGAAATTTCTTCCGATCACGTATAGTTCTTGGACCTCCTTTTCATTATTATTTGAAATCCGCAAAGTCGCCTTGCATTAGAAATCCGGTGGCGGCGTCAATGTCTTTATACATGACACGGTCCTCGTTGTTGAAGCTGACGACCGAACGAAACTCTTTCAGGAACTCTTCCAGGTAGGGAGAAGTTTTGGAAGGACGTTTCAGGTCGATCGCCTGTGCGGCATTCATTAATTCTATGGCGAGTACGCGATATACGTTTTCAGTCACCTTTACCGTTTTCGTCGCGGCGTTTCCTCCCATGCTTACATGATCCTCCTGTTCGTTTGAGGAAGGGATCGAGTCGACGGAGCAAGGGGTGCAGAGCTGTTTATTTTTACTTACGATAGCAGCAGCGGCATATTGCGGGATCATAAAACCGGAATTCAAGCCCGAGTTGGCAATCAGAAATTCCGGCAACTGCCGTCCGCCTGAAATCAACCGGTAAGTACGGCGTTCCGAGATGTTACCCAATTCCGCCAAGGCTATACTCAGGAAATCGAGTACCAGGGCCAACGGCTGGCCGTGAAAGTTGCCGCCCGAAACGATCAGGTCCTCGTCGGGAAAAACGGTCGGGTTATCGGTGACCGAATTAATCTCCCGTTCTACGACCGAAGCGACATACATAACTGTGTCTTTAGTCGCTCCGTGCACCTGAGGCATACAACGGAAAGAGTAGGGATCTTGTACATGTTTTTTCTCTTCCTTCTGGAACTCCGATCCTTCCAGTAGCGCACAGATATTTTTTGCCGTTTCGATCTGCCCCGGATGAGGACGGATTGCATGAAGCTGCGGTAAGAACGGATCAATACGTCCGTCATAGGCATCCAGCGAAATCGCACCGATAATATCGGCATATTTTATCAGTTTAAAGGCTTTGAGTAGGGCGTATGTAGCATGAGCACTCATAAATTGGGTACCGTTCAGTAAGGCAAGTCCTTCTTTCGCACCTAATGTGATCGGTGTCCAGTTCAATTCGGCATTTACCGATTTTGCATCCCGGATTTTCCCTTTATAGAAAACTTCTCCTTCGTTGATAAGCGGCAGGAATAGATTCGCCAGCGGGGCAAGGTCGCCGGAAGCTCCTAAAGAACCCAGTTCCCGTACAACCGGCAATACGTCGCAATTGAACATATCGATGATACGTTCCACTGTAACCAGTTGTACTCCCGATTTACCGAGGGAGAGTGCATGCACTTTCAGCAGAAGCATCAGGCGGATGATCTCTTTTTCGATCGGTTCCCCGAGACTGCAAGCATGCGACATCACCAGGTTGGCTTGCAGTTGGCTCAGGTCTTCGGCAGGAATAGTGATTTTGCACAATGATCCGAAACCTGTAGTAATACCGTATAACGGCCTTGTGGAGGTTGTAATTTTATGGTCCAGATAGGCCTTGCATTCCGTAATTAATTGTTTGCTCTCTTCCGAAAGGGCAAGTTTATACCCTTTTTTTAAAATATTGTCGATGACCTCAAATGTCAATGGGGCCGGAGAAATATAGTGTGTCATAATGATAACAGTTTGATGAATAAGAAATTTACGCTTTGTTTTTTAATTTTCCTGTACCTGTTTTGTCAGGGGCATCTTGTATCAAAGCCGTAGTTTTTTAATGGCCTGTGTTCTTTTTTATCCAGCAACATATAAATAATTATCTGTTCAAAATACTTTCGCATAACATTTCGACAGGATAGTTCCGCTGTTCGCCGGTTATCATATCTTTTACCGTTACGCTATTGGTTTGCATCTCAATGTCGCCGACTAATGCAACATAAGGTATCCCTTTCTTGTCGGCGTATGCCATCTGTTTTTTCATTTTTGCGGCGTCGGGGAATAGTTCAGCATTAATGCCGTTTTCACGCAACATTTTTAAAACCGGCAAACAAAAAAGTTCTTCTTTTGCCCCAAAATTAGCAAACATAATCTGTGTCGTGGTGTGTGCACCCGCAGGGAATAGTTCCAGTTGATTCATTACGTCGAATATCCGGTCTGCCCCGAAGGAGATACCTACCCCTGAAACGTCCTTTAGACCGAAAATACCTGTCAGGTCGTCGTAGCGCCCGCCGCCGGTGATACTCCCGATTTCCACATCCAATGCTTTTACTTCAAAGATTGCTCCGGTATAGTAGCTTAACCCCCTAGCCAGAGTCAGGTCGAGCTTTATATCCATTGAGACATCCAATACCTTGATATACCGGAACAGGGCGGTTAACTCTTCGACTCCTTTCAGGCCGATTACGCTCTGCCGCAGTATATCCCCCAACTGAGTCAGTTTTTCCTGATTGGAACCGCTGAGCTCAAGGATCGGTTGCAGTTTCCGGATCCCTTCCTCATCGATGCCCCGTTCCCTCAACTCCTGGTGCACGGCAGCTGCCCCGATTTTGTCCATTTTATCAATTGCTACCGTAATGTCGGTCAGTTTATCCGGGTGCCCGATCGTCTCGGCAATGCCGGCCAGAATCTTCCGGTTATTGATCAACAGGCGTACGTTTATTCTTAGTTTTTTATATACATCGTTGACGATCTGTACGATTTCCGCTTCGTTGATCAGTGAATCGCTTCCTACCACATCAATATCGCATTGGTAGAATTCGCGATACCGTCCTTTCTGCGGCCGGTCTGCTCTCCATACCGGCTGGATCTGGTAGCGCTTAAACGGGAAAGTGATTTCGTGCTGGTGCTGCACTACGAAACGGGCAAAAGGTACCGTTAAATCATAGCGCAATCCTTTTTCCGATATCTTGTTGGTCAGTTTGATGCTGTTTTTTTCCGCTAATTCGGTTTCGCTGATACCGGAAAGAAAATCGCCCGAATTCAGTATCTTAAATAGTAATTTGTCGCCTTCTTCTCCATATTTCCCCATTAAAGTGGAAAGATTTTCCATTGCCGGAGTCTCCAGCGGCATATAACCGTACAGTTTGAAAACGCGTTTTATGGTGTCGAAAATATAGTTTCTTTTCACCATAATCTCCGGTGAAAAATCTCTTGTCCCTTTTGGAATGGAAGGTGTCTGTGCCATCTGAATACTGATCTTTTTGGGTTCGGAATACCGGATTATAAATTCGGGTTTTTTAACTCCGACAAATATATAAAACTAAAAGGGAACGACAAAAACCGATACGGAAGATTGAATTAATGTTTGGCAGAAAAAGAAAGACAAGCATTATTATTATAGCATATAAAACAGTTTATTATTGTATAATTATCTGATACAAAATATTTTATGTAGTATGTTCAATTTTTCTTTAATGAGTTGTTTTTTCAATAGAAAAGAAAAAAGAGTCGAAAAGATTTGGAAGGTATTTTAAGTTCTTCTATCTTTGCCGCCTCTTTCCTTTGGGAATGGGGTTGATGATAAATCAGTCAAGAAGCGTTCTTACACATATTGAAATGACAGAATAAACAGCAAGTGCGAGTCCTTTGAAATT
>JAVBLD010000035.1:0-36617 GCA_031553705.1 Marinifilaceae bacterium
AGAGATCTTCGAGTACATAGAAATCTGGTATAATAAAATCAGACGCCACAAAGCTCTGAATAATATGACAATAGATGAATTCTGGAAACTAAATGCAAAAAGTGCTTAACTATTTGTGCGGATTTAGTTAGGAATTCCAAACACTTACTCTATTCTTCCGAATTTTGCCTATCTTTGCGAGATTCTCATTATCTTTGTACCCGATTTAACAGGTAAGGATGGACAAGCAATATATAGATTTGAAGGGTGTACGGGTACACAATCTGAAAAATATCGATTTAAAGATTGGGTTGAATAAATTAATTGTCGTGACCGGAGTGTCCGGTAGTGGCAAGTCATCCTTAGCATTTGATACGTTATACGCTGAAGGACAACGTAGATATGTAGAGAGTCTTTCGGCATACGCCAGACAATTTCTGGGACGATTAAACAAGCCGGAATGCGATTATATAAAAGGGATCCCCCCTGCTGTTGCAATCGAACAAAGGGTAAATACATCCAATCCACGTTCAACAGTCGGAACTTCCACTGAGATATACGATTACCTCAAATTACTGTATGCCCGTGCTGGTAAGACGATCTCTCCTGTTTCCGGTAAGGAGGTAAAGCGGGATAATGTAGATGATATAAGTCGTTTTGTGCTGAAAGAGTTCGATGGAAAGCAAGCAGTCATTATGTCTAAACCGGAAGCTTTGCATCAACCGGAAACATTGGAACTTTTATTAAAACAAGGATTTACAAGGATAAAGTTTAATGAAAATTTTTTGAGAATCGAAGAGGTAATAAAGGGAAACGCCCCTGTTAATCCTAATAATGATATTTATTTGGTAATAGACCGGATTCAGGTTAATCAGGAACGGGACACCGTTTCACGGTTATCCGAATCGATAGAGACGGCTCTGTATGAAAGTAACGGAACTTGTTTTATTGAAGGAGACGGATGCATACAATCTTTTTCCAATCGTTTTGAAGCAGACGGGATTGTATTTGAAGTACCAACGGTTAATACATTTAGTTTTAATTCTCCTGTCGGAGCCTGTCCTAAATGCGAGGGATATGGGCGGGTACTCGGTATTGATGAAGATCTGGTTATTCCGAATAAATCGCTGAGTGTTTACGAAGAGGCGGTTATATGTTGGCGCGGGGAAGTCGTAGGCGAATGGAAGAACCAATTGGTAAAACATGCGCATAAAGTGAGCTTTCCGGTGCATACCCCCTATTTCGAATTGACTCCCGGTGAAAAGGAGTTATTGTGGAAAGGTTGTAAATATTTTGGTGGTATATACGATTTTTTTGAAGAACTTGAGTCTAAAAAGTATAAAATCCAAAACCGTGTAATGATTGCACGTTATACAGGAAAGACCAGATGCCCTGTTTGTAATGGAACCCGGTTAAAGCCAGAAGCCGGTTATATCCGGATTAGCGGAAAACCGATTACCGAGTTGGTAGATATGCCTATCAGTGAATTGAAATTGTTTTTCGATTGCTTGGAACTAAACGAATACCAACGAACTGTGTCCGAAAGGATTTTGCCGGATATTAAAAACCGGTTAGAGTTTTTACTAGAAGTAGGCTTAGGTTATCTCACCTTGAACCGTCTATCTTCATCACTTTCCGGTGGCGAATCGCAGCGAATAAACCTGGTTACTTCATTAGGGTCTGCTCTAGTGGGGTCATTGTATATTCTGGATGAACCGAGCATAGGGTTGCATTCCCGTGATACGGAACAATTAATCGGGGTGTTGAAAAAACTTAGGGACCTCGATAATACGGTAATGGTCGTAGAACACGATGAAGATATTATTAAGTCAGCCGATGAAATAATCGATATCGGCCCTTATGCAGGGAGATTGGGAGGAGAAGTGGTATTCCAGGGCAATATCTCAGCATTAAAAACGACCCATACCCTCACGGCGGACTATATATATGGAAAACGTAAAATTGAAGTTCCGGTCAAAAGAAGAAAATCAACTTGCAAAATAGTATTGACGGGAGTCACCGAAAACAATCTGAAAAATCTGACAGTCCATTTTCCTTTACAGGTTATGACGGCTATTACAGGCGTAAGCGGTTCCGGTAAAAGCACACTCATTAAGATGGTTCTTGTACCGGCATTGAAGAAATGTTATGGAGATTACTCGGATCGTAGCGGTAGTTTCGACAAATTAACAGGTGATCTTCACGCGATTACCGGAGTAGAATTTATAGACCAAAATTCGATCGGAAAATCTTCCCGTTCCAATCCGGCCACTTATATCAAAGTATGGGATGATATCCGTAAAATATTTGCAGATGAGAAGGCTGCCAAAATACAAGGGTTCAAGCCTTCCCATTTTTCATTCAATGTACCGGGCGGGCGTTGTGAAGAGTGCCAGGGAGAAGGAATCATAAAAGTGGAAATGCAGTTTATGGCGGATGTCTATTTAGCCTGTGAGCACTGTAAAGGGAAACGTTTTAAAGAAGAGGTTCTGGAGGTAAAATATAAAGGAAAGGATATCTATGATATTCTGGAAATGACCGTAAACCAGGCTATGGAGTTTTTTTCTGCCGGAAGTACCCACAGTGAAAAAAGTATCACCGAAAAACTCCAGAAATTATCGGATGTCGGTTTAGGATATGTAAAACTCGGACAAGCGTCGAGTACATTGAGTGGTGGCGAAAGCCAGCGTGTAAAGTTAGCATATCATCTTAGCCTTGAAAATGCAACTCCAACTTTGTTTGTATTTGACGAACCTACCACCGGTTTGCACTTTCACGATATCCATAAACTGATGGACTCGCTTAATGCCCTGATTGATCGTGGACATTCGGTACTTATTATCGAACACAATATGGATGTGATCAAATGTGCTGACCATATTATCGATTTAGGGCCGGAAGGTGGTAACGAAGGAGGTCATATTGTATTTGAAGGTACTCCTGAAGAGCTAATAAAGTGTAAGCAATCCTATACAAGTAAATATTTAAGAGGAAAAATTTTGCAATAAAAATAAGGAAAATAAACCAAGCATCTTTTTAAATGAAGCAAATAATTGATTTTATCATAAAAGAGAACAGGCAGCTTAACTGCAATATGTTTCTGTTGGTCTTATATTCGGAATATCTTCCGGAAATAAAAGCCGGCCAATTTGTAAATATAAAAGTGGAGAACTCTCCGGCAACTTTTCTTCGACGCCCGATTTCAGTACATAATGTGGACCCGAAGAACGGTTTACTCTACCTGCTGATCAAAACAGCAGGAGCAGGAACTCAAAAATTGGCCGAATGTATACCTGGCGATCGATTAAATATCGTGATTCCTCTCGGAAATGGATTCTCTTCCCCTTTTTCAGGACAATGCTTGCTTGTCGGAGGAGGTGTCGGTATCGCTCCGATGCTTCATTTGTCCAAAGAATTAAAATCAAAAGGAATCACCCCTACTCTCTTAATCGGTGTAAAATCGAAAGAAGATATTATTTTAAAAGAAGAGTTCGAGAAATATGCTATAGTATACCATACAACTGAAGATGGTTCCTATGGGGAAAAAGGGTATCCTACCCAGCACTCCATATTGAAGAATAGATTCGATCATATTTTTTGTTGTGGCCCTGAACCGATGATGAAAGCAGTTGCTAGGTATGCATATGCGAATAATATTGATTGTGAAGTATCTCTTGAAAATATGATGGCTTGCGGATTTGGTGTTTGTCTCTGTTGTGTGAACGACACCAAAGAAGGGAATAAATGTGTATGTACAGAAGGTCCTGTTTTTAATATAAAAGATTTAAAATGGCAGATTTAAGTGTAAATATAAATGGTCTGGAATTAAAGAATCCGGTCTTAACAGCCTCCGGAACTTTTGGATATGGAACTGAATTTCAAGATTTTATTAATCTTGAACAATTAGGTGGTTTTATTGTAAAAGGTACGACACTTTATCACCGTGAAGGCAATCCTTATCCGCGTATGGCAGAAACTCCTTCGGGCATGCTTAACGCTGTGGGGCTGCAAAATAAAGGGGTTGATTATTTTATAGAACATATCTATCCTGAGATTAAAGGAATAAATACGAATGTCATTGTAAATGTTTCAGGGTCTACTATCCCTGATTATACTGAAACAGCAAGAAAAATTAATCTTCTTGAAAACATCCCGGCTATTGAATTGAATATTTCCTGTCCTAATGTAAAAGAGGGAGGTATGGCATTTGGAACCAGTTGTATGGCAGCGACAAAAGTGGTAAAAGAGGTCAGAAAGGTGTATAAAAAACATCTGATGGTGAAATTATCTCCCAATGTAACCAACATACAGGAAATTGCTTTAGCAGTGGAAGCTGAAGGAGCCGACTCCATTTCATTGATCAATACGTTAATGGGAATGGCCATTGACATTAACAGCCGTAAACCGGTGTTAAGTACTATTACCGGTGGCCTTAGCGGCCCATGTATAAAGCCGATAGCATTAAGAATGGTGTGGCAGGTAGCCAAGGTCGTAAAGGTTCCGGTTATCGGACTTGGTGGAATTATGAGTGCAGAAGATGCTATCGAATTCTTATTGGCAGGAGCCTCTGCCGTACAAATCGGTACGGCAAATTTTATCGATCCTACAATCACAATTAAAGTGATCGAGGGAATAAACCGTTATTTGGATATAAACAGTTTCAGTTCTGTAAAGGAATTAACAGGAGGAATGATTGTAAATTAAGGATTTGTATAATCTTCAAAACTTCCATCGCTGAAAAATAAAACAATTCTTTTAATTGTTTTGCCGGTAGGGATGATTACCGGAGTAATCGGTGATGGAATTTCTTTTTCAGGCTCTGTTTTCTTTTCCCGGGCCGGAATCCGGGTGTCATCATCAAATAAAGTCTGTTGTATCGGCGGCTTCGGTATATTAAGAGGCTGATCCGTGTTATGTATTTCCCCTTTTCCAGTAATTAGCCAATTTAGATTAATATCCGGAAAAGCCTGCCCGATTTTATCCAATACTTCAAATCCAGGTCTACGTCGTCCGTTTAACAAATGAGATACGGCTGATGCATCAATTCCTATCAGCTTTGCTATCTTCTGAGCGGTAAGACCTTTTTCTTCCAAAATCAGTTTAAATCGATCTTGCATATAGTCATATATTTAGTTACAAATGTAACAAATATATGTAAACCATCCAAATTACAAATGTAATTGATATTAGTTACAAATGTAACTAATATCAGCAGGCATAAAATATAACTACAGCTATATTGCTGATTTATAGCTACATTATTAATATTTTCAGTATGAATTCAGTATAACTTGCTGATTTTTAAAATTATAAATACTAAAGACACTCATTTAATAGTATATTTTCATATAAACTATTTGTTTAATAATCATATGTAGTTAATTGATTATAATAGTGTTAGTGTTGAATATTAACAGTAAGTAAACGATTTTAGATTCTCAAAAGTAAAATCGCTTTATTTCACTTAAACTTAAACTTTGCGGTATGTGATTAAAATGCTAATAATTAATGACTTAAATTCACTTCATTAATAGATGTGAAAAACTATTTTGTCACATCTATTACAAGTGTAACTAATGCTTTGTGGTTACTCGTGCATTACATCTGTAACCTAACAATGACAGAATAAGCTCGCTTTTCGACGTTACAATCTGTAAAGTCTTAAATTATTTTGTAAAATCATCAGGTTTTCTTATTTTTGGTCAAAATAAAATTATCTGGCTATGACAGTAAATCAAAAAATTTCTGCGTTAAGAGCTATCATGGAACGGGATGGCTTGGATGCTTATATTGTGTCCGGAACGGATCCTCATAATAGTGAATATTTACCTGCCGCATGGAAGCAGCGGGAATGGATTTCCGGCTTTACCGGCTCTTTCGGAACGGTTGTCGTGACAAGAGAACATGCTGGTTTATGGACTGATACCAGGTATTTTATTCAGGCACAAAAACAATTGGCCGGAACGGAGATCCAAATGCATAAACTTAGAGTGCCCGGAGCGATAGATTATCCGGAATGGCTGGCAGGTCATTTAGCCGAAGGAGCTAAGGTGGGTTTTGATGATTTTTGCATGACTGTAAGCCAGGTAAAAGATTTACGCCATCTGCTTTCTGCCAAAAACATTAAAATGATAGAAAAGAATGCTATTATTGGAGAAATATGGCTGGATCGTCCAGCATTACCGGAAACTCCCCTATTTCTATTGGATGCCCAGATTGCCGGACGTTCGGCTGCAGAGAAAATAGTTTCTGTCCGCCAACATCTTCAACATCATCAAGTAGACTATATTTTGTTTAGTTGTCTGGATGAAATTGCCTGGCTGTATAATATACGGTGTCATGATATACCTTATAACCCGGTGGCAATCAGCTACGCCGTAATTAGCAGAAACCGGGCTTACCTATTTATAAAGGAGGTAAAGGTACTATCGGAGGTTAAACAGTCTCTTTATCATGGGGGTATTGAAATATTGGATTACCATCATTTGCTTCTGTTTTTAAACGAACAAGACAAATCGAGCTGCTTCTGGCTGGATGCCAATACAATCAATTATGCTATTTATGAAAGCGTTAAGGAAAGATTTCATCTATTTACAAAGCCATCTCCGATAATCTTAGAAAAAGCGATTAAAAATCAGAAAGAGGTCGATGGTTTTAGAGAAGCTTATTTGAAGGACGGAGTCGCTTTAACTAAGTTCTTCTATTGGTTGACTCATAACATAGGCAGTTCCGAAGAGCTTTCGGAAGTGACTGTTGCAGACCAGCTGACGGAACTACGAGCCGAAAATAGCGATTATATATCGGATAGTTTCCACCCTATCTCGGCTTATGGGGAAAATGCGGCATTACCGCACTATACTGCCGTGCGTGATAATGATTCGATATTGAAAGCCAAAGGTTTATACCTGATCGATTCCGGGGCGCAATATGTTCACGGAACTACGGACATTACCCGCACGATAGCGCTTGGCGAGTTAAGTGGCCTGGAAAAAGAGGACTATACCCTGGTTTTGAAAGGAATGATCGCTTTGAGTAAATTGACTTTTCCCAAAGGTACCAAAGGATGTAACCTTGATATTATCGCAAGACAGTATTTATGGCAAAAATTGCGTAATTACGGACATGGCACCGGACATGGTGTCGGTTTTTTCCTTAATGTGCATGAAGGTCCGCAGGCAATCCGGCAGGAATTGAAGGATCAGGAAATTTTACCCGGGATGGTCACTTCCAACGAACCGGGAATGTACCGTGAAGGATCGCATGGAGTACGGCATGAAAATATGATCGTATGTAAACATATTGCTTCGAATGAATTTGGAGAGTGGTATGGATTCGAAACATTAACTCTTTGTTACTTCGACACTACGGCATTATTACCTGAATTATTGGATCAAGAGGAAAAAAGCTGGTTAAACAATTACCATCGAACGGTCTATGATAAAATCTCTCCTTTTCTGACGCTAGAGGAGGCAAAGTGGTTAAAGACAAAGACTTCGCCTTTATGACACAAAGCACATGAAAATAAACGTTCTAAATTTTTCTATTAAACTGTAAGAGCTATTGGAAATAAAAGGCAGAGAAAAAAACAATATCGAAATATCTCTGTTTTCAGAAAGATGTTTTGATAAGCTTTTTGTGTAACGGAATAATCTCGATCAATAGTTTGGCCGACGAATAATCTCGTAGCCGATAACAGCCTGTTTGATGTCAAATTCGTATAGAATTTCCTGTGTTTCCTCCGAGCTTATATAAGATTCGACACTCTGTTCACTTAACGGTCTATAGGACTCGGATGACAGAATGTCTTCCGTTTCTCCAGGAAAGAGTCTATCCAGGAAAGAATTTTCTATTTTTTCTTCATACGGGTGGTAATCATATATCTCCTCCTCTACTTCCTTATTTTCCTCAGACTCACCGTATTTCGGAGATGGATAAGCGGGCACCGGGACAGGTCCGTTTTTTTTACTGTTTTTCGCTTTCAATAAGCTGATTAAACCTGCAACTATTACGACCAATATGGAAATCCAATCTGAATTTGTGCTATTGTCACTCATTTTTTGTACATTTGTATCAGGTTAAATAATCTGATCATGCATTCAAAAGTAGTACTTTTTTTTGTTCTTACAATATGTTGTTGCGGAATTATTGGTTGTGAAAATAAGCTCGCAGATAGACATCCGATCCCCTATATACCGGTAAATGTACGAATAGATTTATGGATGGCTGATTATCAGAATCTTAAAACACCATACCAACCTATATATTTAAACCAATATAACGGAAAAACGGTGGGATACCGGGAGAACGGTATTATTGTAATAAGAATCAGTGATAATGAATATAAATGTTTCGATGCGACCTGTACAAAGGATCCGGATGCCGGCACACATCTGGAAATAACCAAAGGATCATCCACTGCCGTATGCCCGACTTGCGGTACCGAATTCATATTACAATATGGTTATCCCGATAAAAAAGAAGGTGATACCGAAAAAATATACCCTTTGAAAGAATATCCGGTTAAAATATCGAATAATACACTAATAATCAGTTACTAAAATAAGTAGAGGCGTGTTATTAAAAAAATATCATACTCATCGTATTTTTGTCGTAAAATAATATTCTTTTTTTTATCTTTGCGAACGGAATATAAAAATAAAAAAAATCCGGATGAAGAGAGCATTGATAAGCGTTTTTGATAAAACAGGTATTGTTGATTTTGCAAAGTCGCTGAATTCTATGGGATGGGAGATCGTTTCAACGGGTGGAACTTCGAAAAAACTGAAAGAAGCGGGCATTAAAGTTCAGGACATCTCAGATTTGACAAAGTTTCCGGAGTGTTTTGACGGCAGAGTGAAGACCTTGCATCCTAATGTAGAAGGTGGCATATTGGCTATCAGGGATAATATCGAACATCAAAAGCAGATGGCAGAATTGGGCATCGAACCCATTGATCTTGTTGTTTGTAACCTATATCCTTTTAAGGAAACCCTGTTAAGACAGAGGGTATCTCATGAGGAGATCATTGAAAATATCGATATCGGCGGGCCGACAATGATTCGTGCCGCTGCTAAGAATTACCATTTTGTAACCGTGTTAACCGATCCAGCAGATTACGACCAGGTCGTTTCAGAGCTGAAAACCCATGGGGATACCAGCAGTGAAACCAAAGAGATGTTAGCCGCTAAAGTTTTTATACACACGGCACATTACGATGCCCTGATCGCCGGTTATTTTTCACAAAAACTGGGCATCACCTCTCCGAAGAACCTGACGTTAACTTATGAGAAGAAACAGGACTTGAGGTATGGAGAAAATCCGCATCAGACTGCAACTTTCTATGCTGCCGTAGAAGGTACGGAAGGAACATTGACAGGAGCGGTACAACTACATGGTAAAGAGTTGTCATATAATAATATCGGTGATACGGACGGAGCGTTAGAAACATTGAAAGAGTTTGACGAGCCTACCGTCGTTGCTGCTAAACATGCCAATCCTTGTGGTGTGGGTAGCGCCGATACCATTGTCGAAGCATTCCGGAAAGCCTACAAAGCCGATCCTGTTTCTATATATGGAGGGATCGTAGCTGCAAACCGGGAGATAGACAGAGAGACAGCTACATTGATGGCAGATATTTTCCTGGAAGTGATCGTAGCTCCCTCCTTTTCAAAAGAGGCTTTAGAAATATTATCCGCAAAGAAAAATATTCGCCTGCTGCAAGTTGCGGATATTACCAAAAAAGACGCAAAAGCAATCAAGGCTCGAACAGTACTTGGTGGCCTTTTAATACAAGATCAGGACACCAAGTTACTATCTGAAGACAAAATGCAGGTAGTAACTAGACGCCAACCGACTCAAGCCGAGATGCAAGATTTATTGTTTGCATGGAAAGTTGCAAAGCATGCCAAATCAAATGGTATTGCAATTGCAAAAGAAAAATGTACAACAGGCGTAGGGCCCGGCCAGGTGAGCCGGATCTGGGCGCTGGAAAATGCAATCCGCCAAGGTGGAACACGTATCAAAGGAAGTGTAATGGCTTCCGACGCGTTTTTCCCGTTTGCAGATTGTGTTGAAGCTGCACACAAGGCGGGTATCACGGCTATTATGCAGCCGGGAGGTTCGGTCAGGGATCAGGAATCGATAGACACCGCAGACAAATATGGTATAGCGATGGTTTTTACAGGTATGAGACATTTTAAACATTAAATTATATGGGATTATTTTCATTTTTGACACAAGATATAGCTGTAGACTTGGGTACAGCGAATACGATTATCATTTGTAATGATAAAATAGTAGTAAATGAACCCTCAGTGGTTGCCATTGACCGAAGAACCGAAAAAGTGATCGCAATCGGGGAAAAAGCCCGCCAGATGCATGGAAAAACGCACGACAATATAAAAACAATACGTCCGTTAAGGGATGGGGTTATTGCCGATTTTAATGCCGCAGAGCAAATGATCCGCGGAATGATCAAAATGGCTAATATCAGCAATAAATTCTTTTCTCCTTCATTGAGGATCGTGATCTGTATCCCTTCAGGCAGTACGGAAGTTGAGTTACGTGCCGTGCGCGACTCATCGGAACATGCCGGTGGACGGGATGTATATATGATCTACGAACCGATGGCTGCCGCTCTTGGTATCGGATTGGACGTAGAGGCACCGGAAGGAAATATGATCGTTGACATAGGTGGAGGAACAACTGAGATTGCCGTTATTTCTCTTGGTGGTATAGTTAGCAACAAATCCATTCGCATAGCCGGGGATGATCTCACTGACGATATTCAGGAGTATATGCGCCACCAACATAATATAAAAATCGGAGAGCGGACAGCAGAAGAGATTAAGATACATGTGGGTTCGGCATTATCCGAATTGGACGAACCGCCTGCCGATTTTATCGTACAAGGCCCCAACCAAATGACATCACTTCCGGTAGAAGTTCCCGTATCTTATCAGGAAATAGCACACTGTCTTGAAAAATCAATATCCAAAATAGAGATTGCTATCCTAGGTGCTTTAGAGCAAACTCCTCCGGAGCTGTATGCTGATATTGTAAATAAAGGGATATATCTGGCTGGTGGCGGAGCTTTGTTGAGAGGACTTGATAAACGTCTCTCCAATAAATTGAATATACAGTTCCATATTGCAGAAGATCCGCTGAGAGCCGTAGCCAGAGGTACCGGAATAGCATTGAAGAATGTTGATAAATTTTCATTTTTGATAAGATAAAGGTTAAACAGGGTCCAGTATTCTGTGTTGATTTGTGAATAACGTTCGTGGATGAAAGAGATTATAAAACTTATACTAAAGTATCATTTTACTATAATTTTTATATTATTGGAAATCATATCTTTCTCTTTGATAGTTCAGCATAACAGTTATCAAAAGACTGTTTTTTCAGAATATACGGCTTCACTTTTTTACCGTATATCCTCGCTGGCTTCAGAGGTAGGTGATTATTTCGCACTAAAAACGACAAATGAATATTTAGTTGAAGAGAATACTAAGCTCAAAAATACAATAGAAAACCTAAAAGAATATATTGTCCGCTCCGGAACGGATACCATCATGATTCATCATACAACACCATATGATGTTACTTATATCTACCAGTCGGCAAAGACTGTCAATGCAAGTTTCAATAAAACCAAAAACTATCTCACATTGAACAAAGGGTATATGGATGGCCTAAAAAAAGATATGGCTGTATGTTCGAGAGACGGAGTGGTTGGTGTTGTTCAGAATACAAGCGGTCACAACGCAGTAGTACTCCCGTTGATCAATATAAATATGAAAACTTCCGCGAAATTGAAAAAGAACGGCTATTACGGTTCTTTACAATGGGATGGTGACGATTACAGGTATTCTTACCTGAAAGACATTCCGTTCCATGTGGATGTTGAGCAAGGAGATACAATTGTGACTTCCGGCTTCTCCTCTATTTTCCCGGAAGGTGAGTTGATCGGATTTGTGGAGTCGGTGGATAAAGAGACTGCCAATTTTCTGACAATAAAGATCAGACTGGCTGTTGATTTCAAAAAAATTAATGATGTATATATCATTAATAATAAGAAAAAAGAAGAATTAAAACGACTGGAGAATATCAGCAATGAGTGATGTGAAATTCTTTATACATGTATTGTGTCTGCTCCTCATTCAGCTGGCAATTTTGGATAACCTCCAACTCCATTCCTATATTTATATAAATATTTATATCCTATCTATATTTATTATACCATACCGATGGAAAAAAGTGAGTATCCTGATATTCGGTTTTCTATTAGGGTTGTGTGTAGATATAGCTAACCACACGATGGGAATCCATGCGGCGTCAACCACATTGATTGCATATATCCGCCCCCGGCTTTTACTGTTAACCTCCAACCGGGAACAGATCGACGACACGCAAGGAAAACAGGAGATCAGCGGCTTTGCATGGTTCTTTAAATATGTATTGATTTCGACAACGATTTTTAATGTCGCTCTGATCCTACTCGAAGCATATACATTCAGTAATTTTCTCATTACATTTTTACGGATAATGTGCAGTACTTTGATTTCTGCTTTCTTCATGTTGCTCTATTATTTTACGGCATTAAAAAAGAGAAAGGATACGGGCGGCGGAAAATCTTACCGGCTTGGGACATAAAACTGAGTCTTCTATTTCAATTCTCAAGCTATGAATAAGTATACACACCGGAGAACTGTTATTTCAAGTATTATTATTTGTATTTGGATCATCTACGTGATCCGGTTATTTAATATGCAAGTCATCGACAGCTCTTTTCAGAAAGAGGCAATCCGTAATTCCCAGCGTATCGAAACTCAATATCCTGCCCGGGGGTTAATTTATGATCGTAATCATGAACTTCTGGTCGAAAATCAACCGGCATACGACCTGATGGTTATCCCTCGCCAGATAAAAATATTTGACACGACAGGATTAATATCCATCCTAGGTATTCCAAAGGATGTACTGGAAAAGAATCTGGCTAAATGTAAGAAACATTCTGTTCATAAGCCTTCCATACTAATTTCTCAAATTACGTCAGATAAATATGCCATTCTGCAGGAAAAGTTGCATGACTACCAAGGGTTCTTTGTTCAAACCAGAACATTGAGAAAATATAATGTATCCCATTCTGCAGATGTCTTCGGGTACATCGGCGAAGTGAGTCCGGCACAGATAGAACGTGACAGCAACTATGTCATGGGAGATTATATCGGAATAAACGGTTTGGAAAAAAGCTATGAAGAGGTTTTACGAGGGAAGAAAGGGGAAAAAATATTATTAGTAGATAACTTCAACCGTGTGAAAGGCTCTTATAAAGACGGAGAATATGATAAACAGGCAGTTGTCGGTCGCGATTTGATTGCAACCCTCGACATAGATCTACAGCAATATGCTTATCAGTTAATGCAAAACAAAAAAGGAGGTATCATTGCTATTGAACCTCAAACCGGTGAGATACTGATTAAGGTATCGAGTCCTGGATATGATCCGCAATTATTGGTCGGATTAGAACGCGGAGAGAATTACCACAAACTGCAGCAGGATCCGAATATTCCTCTTTTCGACCGTACGGTGATGGCTGCCTATCCTCCTGGATCGACGTTTAAAACCATACAAGCATTAATCGGATTACAACAAGAAGTTATCACCCCTGAATCCAGTTTTGAATGCCATGGAGGAAATACTTTCGGATCGTTAAGAATGGGATGCCATAATCACCCCTCTCCTCTTAACCTACGCCAATCCATCCAGCATTCATGCAATCCTTATTATGTGAATGTATGGCGAAGAGTGTTGGAAGATAATAAATTCAACAATGTTCGCAATGCCTATGAAAATTGGCGTAAACAAGTTGTATCATTCGGGCTGAGTCAAAGAATATGCCCTGATTTCCAAAATGAATTAAGCGGTTCTGTCCCTACCCGGGAGCGATACGATCGTCAGTTCAAAACCAAAGACTGGAAATGGAGTTATATTATGTCGCTTGCTATCGGCCAGGGAGAACTTTTACTTACACCGTTGCAATTGGCTAATATGGTTTCCGTGATTGCCAACCGGGGATATTATATCACTCCTCATATTGTACGCCCGTTGGAAGGAGTTGAAAACCAAATTCAAAAACACATTGTTAATATTAAGAAGGAGAATTTTGAGATCGTGATAGAAGGTATGCAGATGGCCGCCAGCAGTGGTACGGCAAAAGGAGCTTCTATCGATTCGATTATTGTTTGCGGAAAAACCGGAACTGCACAAAATCCGCATGGAAAAGACCATTCGATATTTATGGTATTTGCTCCCAAAGACAATCCTAAAATAGCAATGGCCGTTTATATAGAGAATGCCGGATTTGGGGCAACATATGCCGTGCCTATTGCCGGACTTTTGATCGAGAAATATTTGACCGGAAAAATCTCTGACCGGAGAAAACCGATAGAACAAGCTATGTTCGAGGCAAATCTGATCGCATCCAAACCGTCGGTGCTTAAAAGAGATGGAGCAGACTTTGGAGATTAAACCATTATATTATGAGTAGACAGGCCGGACTAACAAAGAATTTTGATTGGGTTTCCATCTTCTTATATATTGCCTTGGTTTTCATGGGATGGCTTAATATCTATGCAGCCGTTTATGATGACAGCCACAGCAGTATCCTTGATTTCACCCAAAGATACGGGAAACAGCTGGTATGGATCAGTGCTGCTTTTATACTTGCTTTTCTGATATTATTAACGGACAGTAAATTCTTTACTGCATTTTCGTTTGTCATATACGGACTGATGATCGGCCTGCTGTTAGCCGTGCTACTGTTTGGTACCGAAGTAAAAGGAGCCCGTTCCTGGTTTGAAATAGGAGGTGTAAGAATACAACCCGCCGAATTTGCCAAGTTTGCTACAAATCTTGCCATTGCCAACGTTATGAGTCGGCATGGATTTAAGATGATGCGGTTTGGTAGTATATTTACAATCAGCATATTACTTCTAATTCCTGCGGGATTGATTATATTGCAAAATGACACCGGATCGGCGCTTGTTTACAGCTCCTTTATTCTGGTTATGTATCGTGAAGGCCTGCATGGTTCTATCCTTCTGCTATGTTTTGCTACAATAACCCTTTTTGTTCTCACATTATTATATTCTCCGCTGACAGTACTCCTGGTTATTATCGCAGGCACTTTGATCGCTTTTTTATACTATCGTCAGAATAAAGGAGAATTATGCCGGGTTGTCGGTTTACTGGCTGGTTCTTTCCTATTGTTATTATTTGCTAAATGGTTATTCAATTTGACGGTTCCGGAATATAAATTATTACTTTACTCTTATGCTTTTATTAATCTGATAACTATATACTATATATATAAAAGAAAAATGAAGCATGTCTTATTCGTACTTATGGCCTCCTGGCTGTGTATCGGAGCGACGATCAGCGTAGATTACGCTTTTGAGAAACTTCAGCCTCATCAGAAAGACCGGATAAACAATCTTTTGGGAAAAGAGAGCGACCTGACTCGTACGGGCTATAATGTAAATCAGTCTAAGATAGCAATCGGCTCGGGAGGCTTACTTGGGAAAGGTTTTTTACAGGGTACGCAAACAAAATTCAATTTTGTGCCGGAACAGAGCACCGACTTTATCTTCTGTACTGTGGGGGAAGAATGGGGATTTATCGGTAGTAGTGTTGTGCTCGGACTATTGATGCTTTTTGTTTTAAGAATAATACAATTGGCCGAACGGCAGCGTTCCGATTTTTCGAGGATATATGGCTATGGCGTAGCTTGTATTCTTTTTTTCCACATAGCGATAAATATAGGAATGACCATTGGAATGGTGCCCGTTATTGGTATCCCCCTCCCCTTCTTTAGTTATGGAGGATCATCTCTATGGGCATTTACTATACTGATTTTCATATTTTTACGACTTGATGCAAACCGCCTGCAAGTGTTTAGTTGATTATTCGTGATATAGACGATATATCTACCTAAAAGTAATGGTTTCTTCTTTTTTTTTAATATTTTCGTTTTCTTTTAAAACAACAATATGAAGACTTTAATTATAAACATTAAGCAATTAGTACAAACAGAGCGCAATACCCGGAAATGGGTAGCCGGCAAGACTATGGCGGAATTAGGAATAATATCTGACGCTTACCTGCTGATTGAGGATGATAGAATCGTCGATTTCGGAGAGATGAAGAATCTTTGTCAGGAAGCTATTTATGCAACCGGAGAAACCATAAGGGAGATAGATGCTGCTGGCCGGTTGGTACTTCCCTCTTTTTGCGATTCACACACCCATATCGTTTACGCCGGGAGCCGGGAAATCGAATATATTGATAAGATCAAAGGGCTTTCTTATGAAGAGATCGCCAAGCGAGGTGGAGGAATCCTGAATTCTGCAGAGAGAATACGGAAAGCTTCCGAAGAAGAACTTTTTGAAGCGGCATATGAGCGGATTCAGGAGGTAGCCGGATTCGGTACCGGAGCCATAGAGATAAAAAGCGGCTACGGCCTGGATACCGAAGGGGAGCTGAAAATGCTACGAGTCATAAAACGTTTGAAAGAGGAGACTCCCCTGCTCATTAAGTCAACATTTCTGGGTGCACATGCCGTACCCGCCGAATATAAAGGTAATCAAACGGAATATGTCAATCTGATCATTAATGAAATGATCCCGGCCGTAGCGATAGAAGGTTTGGCAGATTATATCGATGTATTTTGCGATAAAGGTTTCTTTACCGTAGAGGATACCGACCGGATATTAAATGCGGGAATGAAGTACGGAATGCGTGCGAAGGTACATGCTAATGAATTGGACTACTCGGGTGGTGTCCAGGTTGGCGTAAAATATAATGCATTATCGGTGGATCATTTGGAGTATGTCGGTGAAGCGGAAATTGAATGTTTGTTGAACAGCGAAACCATGCCAACCGTTTTACCCGGCGCTGCATTCTTTTTAAATATGCCTTATTCACCGGTACGGAAAATGATTTCGGCAGGTCTGCCGGTAGCATTGGCTTCGGATTATAATCCAGGTTCTTCTCCTGCCGGAAATATAAAATTCATTATGTCTTTGGGATGTATAAACTATAAAATGTTGCCGGAAGAAGTAATAAATGCAACGACTATCAACAGTGCTTACGCTATGGGAGTGGAAGAAGAGGTAGGAAGCATTGCCATAGGGAAACGGGCGAATTTTTATATCACCCAACCTATTCCCGGCATAGAGTATCTACCTTATGCTTACGGTAGCAATCTGATTGATGCAATCTTTTTAAATGGCGAACAACTTTAAATTAGATGTGAAAAACTAAGGATGAAATATCAGAAATTTTAAATCATTAATCGATATATATATGAAACAACTTATCGAATGTGTTCCTAACTTCAGTGAGGGGAACGATATGGGTGTAATCGATCAGATTGTAGCAACCATAAACAGTGTGGAAGGTGTCAGTGTACTGGATGTGGATCCGGGAAAGGCGACAAACCGGACAGTCGTGACCATTGTTGGTGAACCTGCGC
Organism: Marinifilaceae bacterium; assembly: GCA_031553705.1. Lineage (GTDB taxonomy): Bacteria > Bacteroidota > Bacteroidia > Bacteroidales > Marinifilaceae > JAVBLD01. The sequence goes on from JAVBLD010000035.1 coordinate 17,516, forward strand.
CGGTATGTGAAGCAGCTTTTCAGGCTATGAAAAAAGCCTCCGAACTAATTGATATGTCAAAACATAAAGGAGCGCATCCCCGTTTTGGTGCTACGGACGTATGCCCGCTCATTCCGGTAAGCAATATTACAATGGAGGAGACTGTGGAATATGCCCGTAAATTAGCTAAGCGCATCGGTGAAGAATTAAGTATACCGGTATACTGCTATGAACAGGCAGCGTATGCACCTGAGCGGAGAAACCTGGCTGCTTGCCGTTCCGGCGAATACGAAGCCCTCGGTGAACGGTTGGGTAGCGAGAAATGGCATCCGGACTTCGGCCCACGTGAATTGAATGCGTGGACAAAGAAAACAGGTGCAACGGCTGTAGGTGCACGTAATTTCCTGGTGGCTTATAATGTCAACCTGAATACCACTTCTGTCCGTCGTGCCAATTCTATTGCCTTTGATGTGCGTGAACGCGGGCGTGCATTAAGAGAAGGAGATTCGATTACCGGTAAACTGGTAAAAGATGAAAACGGAAATCAGGTTATGGTTCCCGGCACACTAAAAGCAGTGAAAGCAATCGGATGGTTTATTGATGAATATGGTATCGCGCAGATATCGATGAATCTTACCGATGTATCGGTAACCTCCGTACATGAAGCGTTTGACGAGGTATGCCGGAAAGCTAACGAAAGAGGAATACGGGTAACCGGTTCCGAACTGGTAGGGGTTATTCCTTTACAAGCCGTGCTTGATGCCGGTCGCTATTTTCTGCGCAAGCAAAAGCGTTCTACCGGGGTTTCCGATAAGGAACTCATTAAAATTGCAGTGAAGTCGCTTGGATTAGATGAACTTTATCCGTTTGATCCGCAGAAAAAAATCATCGAATATATACTGGAACAAGAAGGTCAAAAGCCAAAGAAAAAATTGATTGACCTGAGTTTGAACGACTTTGCAGATGAAACGGCATCCGAATCCCCTGCCCCTGGCGGCGGTTCAATATCTGCATACATGGGAGCTCTAGGAGCGGCCTTGGCTACTATGGTTGCCAATCTCTCTTCCCATAAGCGGGGATGGGATGAACGTTGGGAAGAATTCAGCAACTGGGCGGAAAGAGGAAAAGCTCTTCAGGTAGAATTGATGAAATTAGTTGACGAAGATACCAATGCTTTTAATAAGATCATGGAGGCTTTCGACCTACCCAAAAAAACCGATGCGGAAAAAGCTATCCGTCAACAGGCAATACAGGAGACAATCCGTTTTGCTACAGAGATACCCTTCAAAACGATGAAACTTTGTTACGAGTGTATGGCTATAGCAAAAGCGATGGCTGAAACCGGTAATCCGAACTCTGTGACAGATGCCGGTGTCGGTGCTCTTGCTGCCCGTTCCGGAGTGATGGGAGCATTCTTGAATGTAAAAATCAATGCTGTCGGACTGGAAGATAAAGAGTTTGCTGCTCAAATAATTAAGGATGGTGAAACGATTGTTGAAAAAGCAAAGCAATTGGAATCTGATATTCTCACCATAGTACATGCAAAGATTTAAACTAATATACAGGACATTTTAAAAAATGTCCTGTTGTATTAATAAACTTTTTCTTCATTAATAATGAATTATATTATAAGTCTTAATACAAAACCAGATGGAGCAAAAAAACTATTCAGGTCTGACAGATCAACAAGTAGAAGATAGCCGGAAATCATTTGGGCGAAACATACTGACCCCTCCCGAAAGAGAGCCTCTTTGGAAACTTTTTTTGGAAAAATTCAAGGATCCCATTATCCAGATATTGTTGGTAGCTGCAGCCCTTTCATTAGTGATCTCTATCATTCACCATGAATATGCCGAAACTATAGGAATTTTTGCAGCCATTATCTTGGCTACCGGTGTCGGATTCTGGTTTGAGCTGGATGCCGGTAAAAAATTCGATCTCTTGAATCAGGTTAATGACGACATTCCGGTCAAAGTAATTCGTAATGGTTATATTCAGGAAGTATCCCGGCGCGAATTGGTTGTCGGAGACGTTGTGGCACTTGAAACCGGCGAAGAGATTCCGGCGGACGGGGAGTTGCTTGAAGCAATCTCATTGCAGGTCAACGAATCCTCTCTTACCGGAGAACCGATTATCGATAAAACCATAAATCCTTCCGAATTCGATCATGAATCCACCTATCCGTCAAATCATATATATAGAGGTACGATGGTTATCAATGGTCACTGTATATACGAGGTAAAAACCGTCGGAGATGCAACCGAATTCGGTAAAGTAGCGGAAAAAGCTACTGAGACAAACAAAGATAAAACCCCGTTAAGTAAGCAACTTGAAAGGCTGGCTAAATTTATCAGCATTGTCGGTTTTATTGTTGCAGGGATTACTTTCTTTGGTTTGCTTACAAAAGACATTATTGCAGGCACTTTCACATCCGATACATTTTTCACATTGGATACGGCAGAACGGATTCTGCAATATTTCATGGTAGCCGTTACGTTAATTGTTGTGTCGGTTCCGGAAGGTTTACCAATGAGTGTTACGCTCAGCTTAGCGCTTAGTATGCGTAAAATGTTGAAAACAAACAATCTAGTGCGTAAAATGCATGCTTGCGAAACAATGGGGGCAGTGACCGTAATTTGTACCGATAAAACCGGGACTTTGACTAAAAATCAGATGCAAGTATATCGGACAAACTTCTATGGCCTGCCCGATGATCAGATATTAGGTGTGGATGAGCTGAGTTGCTTGATTAAAGAAGGTATATCTATCAATTCCACCGCATTTCTTGACGATACAACTCTCGACCGGATCAAAACCCTCGGAAATCCGACTGAAGCGGCATTGTTATTATGGCTACACGGTCAAAAGATCAAATATACAAACCTTCGGGAAAGAGCTTCTGTCATTGAACAGTTGACTTTCTCAACGGAGCGGAAATATATGGCAACTATTGCCCATTCTGCATTACTCGGAAGGCAGGTGCTTTATATGAAAGGAGCACCCGAAATCGTATATTCGAAATGTAGTGAAGTGTGGACACAAGAAGGCTTACGACCTGCTGCAGAACACAAGGAGGTAGTTGAACAGCAATTGTTGAACTATCAGCAACAGGCTATGCGGACTCTTGGGTTTGCATATAAATTTATAGATTATAAAGAAGGCAACGAGATCCAGGACGTTGCTTCCGAAGGAATGATATTCTTAGGTATAGCAGCCATCTCTGATCCGGTTCGTGAAGATGTACCGGCAGCAGTAGCCACTTGCCTGCATGCCGGAATCGATGTAAAGATCGTTACCGGCGACACCCCCGCTACTGCCCGGGAGATTGCCCGCCAGATCGGGATCTGGAAAGAAAATGACACAGAGGAACAACTTATTACTGGTACGGATTTTGAAAAATTATCCGATGATGAGGCGGCCAAACGGGTAATGAAATTAAAAATTATGTGCCGCGCACGTCCCACAGACAAACAACGCCTGGTACAATTGCTGAAGCAGGCCGGCGCTGTCGTGGCTGTGACCGGTGACGGAACCAACGATGCTCCGGCACTCAACCATGCCGATGTCGGTTTATCGATGGGTACCGGAACTTCCGTAGCCAAAGAAGCCAGTGATATCACATTGCTGGACGATTCATTCAGCAGTATTGCCACTGCAGTGATGTGGGGACGTTCCCTATACCGGAACATACAACGTTTTATCCTGTTCCAACTGACCATTAACCTGTCCGCACTCCTTATCGTGCTGATCGGTTCACTGTTTGGCCAAGAGTTGCCACTGACCGTCACGCAAATGCTGTGGGTGAATATGATTATCGACACTTTTGCTGCCGCCGCTTTGGCTTCCCTCCCCCCCAATCCTAAAGTAATGAATGAGAAACCACGGAAATCATCCGATTTCATTATTTCTCCTGTGATACGAAATCATATTCTTTTTATAGGTCTTTCGTTTACGGTACTATTATTGGGCCTGATGCATTATCTTTCCAGCGGCGGAGACTCTCTCTCTCCTTACGATCTGTCCCTGTTCTTCACTACATTTGTGATGCTACAGTTCTGGAATATGTTTAATGCCAAAGCCTTCGCTTCAAACGGATCAGCTTTTAAAAACATATCGAAAAGCACCGGATTTTTAATCGTTATGTTTATTATTCCGATCGGACAGTTTATTATCGTAACATTGGGCGGAGAAGTTTTCCGCACGGTACCGTTAACAATGACTGATTGGGGTATTGTCATCGGACTCACTTCTTTAGTCCTTTGGATTGGAGAATTTGTTCGGTTATTTGAAGGAAGAAACCAGTCATTACAAGTATGAAAATAAAATCATCTTCATTTATATGCCAGAAAGAACTGGTATGGGAACCGGCCGGAGACAACATTCGCCGTCAGATCATGGGCTGGGACGAACGGATTATGATGGTAAAAGTAGAATTTCTTAATGTGGGAGCTATTGGTGCTATGCATACTCATCCACATATCCAGGATAGCTATGTAGCCAGTGGTAAATTCGAAGTGATCATTGGTGATCAGCGTACTATACTGCATGCCGGCGATGGTTTTTTTGTAGAAGCGAATGCATCCCATGGAGTAGTTTGCCTTGAACCGGGTATGCTGATTAATGTTTTCACGCCCTACCGTGCTGACTTTCTGCCTGTTTAAAATGCAATATATTGAAAAAAGAAGCTGACCATGAAATCAGCTTCTTTTTTATTACTATCTTCGTACATATCAAAATGATGTACAATAAATTAATGTAAATACATGGCTTGTTTTAACGAAGCTGAGATAAAAGCGGCATTATATAATACTTTGCCTGGAGAGAAAGCACACTATATGATGGCACCCCAGCCCAAAATCATCAAAGAATACGAAGGCAACCATGCCGGACCTCCGGTGGAGAGTGCCGTATTGGTGCTGGTTATTCAGGCCGGAAGTGAACCGGTCATTCCTTTTATTAAGAGGTCAAACAGCGGTAAATACCATAACGGCCAAATCGCTTTACCGGGAGGTAAAGCAGAGCAGCACGATCTTGACGTGTTTCATACTGCTTTAAGAGAGAGTTATGAAGAAATCGGTATTCCGGCGGAACAGGTATCTGTATGGGGAACGCTCAGCAGTCTTTACATTCCGTTAAGTAACTTCAATATCACCCCCGTAATCGGCAGCCTGTCGGAGATGCCTGAGTTTATTATTTCCAAAGAGGAGGTAGAACAAATCATCCTTATTAAGGTCAGCGATCTGCTGGAAGAAAAAAATAAAACCCGTTTCTCTTTCCACAGACATGGACAAGAGATCATTGCTCCCGGCTACCAAGTGGAAGAAAACTTTATCTGGGGAGCAACGGCAATGATCATCTCCGAATTTGAACAGCTGATAAAAAGCGTATCGGGAGTTCTACATTTATAAAAACAAGCCCATAATCCAATATACGGCGCCTGAAATTATAATACAAACCGGAATAGTGAGCACCCATGCCACAACGATATTGGATGCGGTAGCCCAACGAACAAAAGCAGCTCCTTTTGTAATTCCGGTGCCGATGATCGAGCCGGTGATGGTGTGGGTAGTACTTACCGGTATACCCAATAACGCCGTCCCGATCAGTGTAATAGCTCCCGCTGTCTCCGCGCAAAAACCCTGTACCGGCTTTAATCGTGATAAACCGTCGCCTAATGTTTTAATTACTTTCTGTCCCCCGGCAATCGTTCCGAGAGCGATCACCGAATAACAGGTAACAATAAGCCAGCCGGGAACATAAAATCCATTTTCCGTATGGAATAGATAATTACTTACAAATTCATTGTTTCCGGCTACACTAAAAAGAAGGACGGCTATCACTCCCATTGTCTTCTGAGCGTCATTAGCTCCATGTCCCAGGCTAAAGACAGCAGAAGAGAACAGCTGAAATACTTTGAACAGCTTCTCTACTTTCATCGGATGTTGTCTTCTAAAGATCAGCAGAGTTAGACACATCATCATGAAACCGAGAACCAGACCGATAAGCGGAGATAATACAATAAACAGGATCACTTTCAAAATACCGGAAATCACAAGGGCCGAACTGCCATAAGTGAACCATACCGGACCAATCAAGCCTCCGATTAAAGCATGTGATACGCTGATCGGTAGTCCGAGCCGGGTACATACGGATGCCCAGATCACAGCTCCAAGTAAAGCGGCTAGAATGAGAAATTCGTTTACTTTACTCGCATCCACAATACCCTCCCCCATCGTATGAGCCACTCCGACACCAAAAATAAAAACTGCCGAGAAATTCCAAAATGCAGCCCAAAATACTGCGGCCATGGGAGATAATACCCGCGTTGCAATAATAGTCGTAATGGAATTGGCTGCATCGTTCATTCCATTAAGAAAATCGAAAAATAGAGCTATAAAAACAGCTATCAGTACAATCGACAACATAAATCAGGCAAATTTAACAATAATACTCCGTACAATATCTCCGACATCTTTTGCCTTATCTGTGGCATCCTCAAGTACCTGCGCTATGTTCTTGAGCTTTATCAGTTCTATGGCATCTTTTTCATGAGCAAAAAGGTCACTCATAAATTGTTCGTACAATGCATCTACTTCCTGTTCAATTTTTTTGATACGCAGACACTTTTCATTAACAGCTTGTGGCATCCTCTGGATAAACTCCAGTTCATTCATCAGTTCGGTAAGCACCTCCGCATCTTCAACTATAAATCTTCCAATCCTGACTAACGTCTGGTTGATCTGTTCCGGACGATACATCACAACACGCCTCGCCGCGTCATGAATAAAATCTAAAAGGATATCCATACTGGCTCCCAAGCGATTAATATCTTCCCGGTCAAAAGGAGTAATAAAAGTCCGGTTCAACTCCTCATACATATTCAGAGTGATCTTATCCCCTTCTTTTTCTATTCCTTTAATGTCTTTATATAGTGCGGTCCACTTTTCATGATCTTTTTCTTGGAGAAGTTCAACCAGAATCTGCGCAGCCGTTTTGAGATTTGTCGCCTGCCTGATATACAACGGATAGAACTTCTTTTCTTTAACAACAAAAAACTGAAGGAACTTATCTATTTTCATATATAAATATTTGATACTATATTGTTATAGCTATTATTACGCAATAACAATATGAAGGTTTGAAAAAGAGAGGAGTCTATGAAAATAAGTTAGTAGCAAGTTATGCTTTTATTGTGTTTACAAGTAATATATAAGAAATAACATATTCCTCACGATCGTTTTTTTTTACCTCTTTTCACAAACAAAGTAGAGGGGATGATAAGTCAACGGATATTTATTTTCAAAAAAATACCGGGTTTTATATTCAGTAGCGAATGCCTGAAGTTGACCTCTGGTCCAAACATCAGGATTACCGATCGCATTTACTCCTGTTTTTTTCAGATGTTGTAGAATCTCCAAAGAGTCGGAAAAGCTAATCGCATGAAATGATTCGTCCGAAAATAATATATTAAAATGGGGCGCCAACATTTCGCAAATCTCTTTTTTTGTGTGATAATGCAAGCCTGTCCCTGTAATAGACCTTAATTCCCATAAATTCTTATTCCCAAAGGTAGAAAACAACATCATTCCTTCCGGAGCAAGAGCACAGGATAATTTCTCAAATGTAGCTGAAAGGTTCGAAAACCATTGGAAAGTAGAAGATGAAACTATCAAGTCGAAATTTTCTTCCAGCGGCAGTTCTTCCATATCTCCTATCAAGCAATGCGAAATATCGATATCACATATATCGGCTGTCCTATAACACATAAGATCTACCAGGTCATTAATATACAATTCATTATATTTTATATTCCGGCATATCCTTTGAGTCAGTAAACCGGTACCGCACCCTATTTCCAATATCTTTTCCGGCGTATAGGCTATATATCTTCTCAACAGTCCGCATAATTCCTCTACAATCGCTTTTTGTACATATGCATAACGATCGTAGCTTTCTACACTGCGTTTAAACCGATATTTTACTTTATCCTTGTCTATCATCTCATTTTTATTCCTTAATTAAAAATATCTTCCCAGCAGTCAAAATGATAAAACGGATAATGTCCTCCCGCAATCTTTATAATCGGAGCCCTATCCTTCCACCAGTTCAATTGGTTTTCTACCGGAAAAATAATATCGTGTTCTGCCACATATACTTTATTCCATTGCAAGCTGTTGCGATATCTGGTAGAGTATTCTCTTACCGATACGAGTTCTTCACATTGTGAAGCAAGTTCTCTGCCGGATTTATGTGCGATAAAGCGCAAATATCCGGATTGTTCGGAAAACATCCGCGAAAAGAATTTTTCTCTTCCCTGTTCATCCATTCCTTTTTCAGTTAACCGGTATACTGTCGGCGGTATCCCGTAACAGTTGTCAATAGGCCTTTCCGTTCCGTTCAAAGCAATACAACCTGCCGGTTTTATTCCCAATAAAGGTACAATATTAGCCGCCGCCCATACCCCCATTGACCAGGCTATAATATACACTTCCTGATATAGTTCCAAGGTAAACGATTTGTCCCATTCCAAGTCCCGATAATCATATACAACCATCACGTCACAAAGAGCTGCCAAATGTGACACGACATTCGGATCCATCCCCCATCCGTTAAAAAAAACCGCCACCACTCCCCCGCCTCGTTTAGTTACCCACCCTATTCGCATAGCATTTATTTCTTACAAGCTTTAAATAAGTATTATTACATTTTATTCCAAACATGATATAAATTCAAACAGGCATTCATAGTCCTCTTCCGGAATTGCGGCATTTAATGAAAATCGGATTCGGGCCTGATCTTTCGGGACAGTCGGATACCTTATCGGAAGAACAAAGAAACCATTATCCCGGAACAATTCGGAGAGCTCTATGCTATTTTCATTGGAACCGCATATCATCGGTACAATATGGGAACACCCCTTTGTCTCAAATCCCTGCTCAACTAAACTTTCTCTCAGACGAGCCGATACGTCCGTCAATTTCATCCGTAACTGATAAAAATCCGGCATTCGGTTTAGTACAAAACGGGTCCATGCAACATTTACCGGAGGTAATGCTGTTGAAAAAATCAAACTTCGCTGCGTATTCACTAAAAAATCTTTATAAATCGCGTCACAAACCAAGAAAGCACCTATCGAAGCAAATGCTTTACCGAATGTTCCGACAATAAAATCAATCTCATCAATACAAGCTTGTTCCTCACAGTATCCTAATCCGTTGGTACCTCTGACTCCGACAGCATGTGCTTCGTCCACATACAGGAAAGCATCAAACTCTTTTTTTATTTCACAAAGTTGCTGCAAATCGGCAAGGTCCCCATCCATGCTAAAGATCGATTCCGTTACAATAAAAACGTTCTCATATTTTTCTCTATGTTGCACCAGTATGCCTCGCAACTGATCGTAATCCAGGTGTCGGTGCCGGATCATTTCAGCTTCACTCAAGCCGAATCCGTCGATAAGACTGGCATGCACCAATTTATCGGCAATGATCAGATCCCGCTTTGATGTCAATGCGGGAAGTATCCCTATGTTGGCATGATAGCCCGAATTAAATACCAGGGCAGCCTCTTTACCGTACAAATCGGCCAGATCATCTTCCAGCATACCGTAATACTCATGGTTGCCTGAAAGCAAACGGGAAGATGCCGCACTATAAGCCAATGCCATAATATCCGTTTCGTTTCTGAACTCCTCTATCAGGCGAGGATTGGACGACAAACCGAGGTAATCATTGGAAGAAAGATTTAACATCTCCCTCCCGTCGTCGTGAATCAGGAAACCATTGTGCTGGATACTTCTCAGATGCCGATAGTTTCCAGCCTCTCTGATCCGTTCTAATTTATTTATATATCTCTCCTTATTCATATACACAAATTTATATACAAATTACACGAATAATTATTTACATACTTAATCTCTCATTTCATTTACGATCTTGAGCAGGCTCGATGTGAGCCGGTGTAGTTCTTCCGGTTTTATAATATACGGAGGCATGATATAGACCAGTTTACCGAATGGACGAACCCATATGCCCTCTTCTACAAACCGGGCTTGAAGTGTGGCCATACAAACCGGTTTTTTCATCTCAATAACACCTATCGCTCCGAGTACCCGAACATCAGCCACCTTCTCGTTCCGTAGGGCCGGCGCCAACTCATCCTTCAGTTGCCGTTCAATAAATCCGATCTGTGCAGAAAGATCATAACTCAACAATAGGTCGATCGAGGCATTTGCAACGGCACAAGCCAGCGGGTTTCCCATAAAGGTGGGCCCATGCATAAATACCGACGGCTCCTTTGAGCAAATCATTTCGGCAACTTTTTCTGTGGTTAAAGTAGCCGCAAAACTCATATAACCGCCGGTAAGTGCTTTTCCTACACACATAATATCCGGCCGGATACCGGCATGTTCTACTGCCCACATTTTTCCGGTACGGCCAAAACCGGTAGCGATCTCGTCACATATTAACAGGATGCCGTATTGATCACACAATTCCCTCACTTGCCTCAGATAATCGGCAGAATAAAACCACATACCCCCGGCTCCCTGTACAATAGGTTCTATAATGACAGCGGCAATCTGATTTCGATGTTCCGTCAAACACGTTCTGAATTCATATATATCCTCTTCGCGGCACTCCTGTCTGAAACGGCATGCAGGGCGATTCACAAAATACTGTATCGGCAAATTTCCTTGAAATATGCTATGCATACCGGTTACCGGATCACAGACCGACATCGCATTCCAGGTATCGCCATGATACCCACCGGCAATAGTCAGGAATTTCTTCCGTTGCGACCATCCGGCGGCATAACAATACTGCAAAGCTATTTTCATTGCTACTTCAACAGCCACGGAACCCGAGTCGGAAAAAAACACCTTGTCCAACCTTTCAGGTGCAATAGACAATAACTTACCGGCCAACTCCATCGCCGGCCGATGTGTAAATCCTCCGAACATTACATGCGCCATCGTCCGAAGTTGTTGCTGCATTGCAGTGTTTAATACCGGGTGATTATATCCATGCACCGCACACCACCAGGAGGACATACCGTCTATCAATCTACGCCCGTCTTCCAACTCAATATAAACCCCCTCTGCTCGTTTTACCGGGTATACCGGCAACGGATCGGTCGTCGAAGTATAGGGATGCCAGATATGTTCCCGGTCGTACTTCAATAATGTTTCTATATCTGTATTAAATGGAATGTCTTCTTTTATCATATCTTTCTAATAGGACTTTTAGACTAACTCTATGAATCATATAATACTGAATCCTAATTTTTTAACCTTTTCTATATCTTCTATCACTTTAGATCCTACAGTAGTCAATAAATCTCCGACAATGGCTGCATTAATACCGGCATGGATTGCCTCCGTCTCGATATGTCTTATCAGGGTACGTCCCCCGGCAAACCGGAGGTAAGCATCAGGATGAATAAAACGAAAAACAGCTATTGTCGACAATAGCTCGTCATCCGTTAACGGCAATGCATTTTCCAAAGGTGTACCCGGTATCGGATTCAATACATTGATTGGGATCGATTTTACGCCTATTTCCCTTAATACCAATGCTAAGTCTATTCGATCTTCGACCGTTTCTCCCATTCCGATAATACCTCCGGAGCAAACTTCCATACCAACCTCCTGCGCTGTCTTGATCGTCGCAATCTTCTCTTCCATCGTATGAGTGGTACATAAGGTTGCGAAAAAGCAGGGTGAACTCTCCAAATTACAATGGTAGCGCGTTATGCCGGCCTCAACTAATTTAATGAAATCATTTTTTTGCAACAAACCCATTGAAGCACATAGACGAATACCTGTCTGTTGCTTTATCTTTACGGCATATCCGCATAGCCTGTCTATATAAGACACCGGTAAAGCCCTACCACTGGTAACAAAAGAAAATTTACCCACCCCATAAGCCGCATAACGGTGAGCCAATTCCAAACAGCTTTTTTCATCGATCAGGTCATATTCTTCAATCGCTGTTTTAAACCGGCTTGATTGCGCACACCATTTGCAATTCTCCGAACAGCGTCCGGAACGGGCATTCACAATCGAACAGGTATCGAACCCTTTTCCGACCCATCTGTCCCTGATCTCCCCCGCAGCTTGGTACAAAGCCTGTTTATCATCGTTATCGACTAATAGCATAGCTTCTTCACGGGTAATCTGTCCGCCGGATAAAACCCTCTTTTTTAATTCATCAACAATCATATCCTTTTTTCAATGACAAAGAAAAAGGGACGCATCCTATAAAATCAGATGTTCCCCTTCTATAAACAAGCAATGGTTCTCTATCTTCAATTTCGTCTCCACACACCTCTCCCATCAACATAACTGTTTTGTTATAAACGTTATGCCATCTTCTTTTTTGTAACAGCTCCGGTATATCATCGACAGTCGTCGTAACATCCAAAATTACACCATTATTTACCGATTTCAACAATGCGGTTTTACACATGCGGATAGATAAGGAAGAGATCCGTACCTCTTTACCGATGGCAAAAAATAAAGCATATCCTTTTCTGCACCATCGTGAAAAATGTACTTTTATATTCGTTATGTAAATATTCGTTTTCATCATAAAGTGTGGCAAGTTACTAAAAGTTTCAGGAAATGCGGGAATTTTTATTCTGGATTTTTGTTATTTTGAGATGACTTTACCATATCTCCTCATTGTCTCTAGGATCTGCTAAGTAAATCAAAAATCATTTTGAAAATGAGTATTACCATTATTAACACTGGTAATTTATTGAAAGCTATGGTTCCAAATGACCCCATACCATCGCTTCGATGCAGGAAAAAACAAAACATAACCACACGATATTTTAGCTTTTTCGCCGTGTTTTGCCATAACCTGCTTTTTTCCAAAAGGTTTTATTTTAATTCCTTGTTTCCGGCAACAGAAATCGTAACTTTGTAAGTCAAAAGCGCGGTCATTTCCATATAGTAATTAATCACCTATGAAACCTTCACAAATAAACATCCACTAAAGAATATGAATATTTTTGAGGGTTCTATATAACCACTAAAAAAGCAAATTATATACATAATGAAAGCTATTGTTTTATTGTCCGGAGGGTTGGATTCCACTATAGTTCTTTATCTTGCGAAAAACCAGGGTTTTGATGAATTATATGCTATTACCTTTAAATATGGTCAAAAGCATAATAAAGAACTGGAAAGCGCTATAGCGATAGCCCACAGAGCAGGAGTTAAGGAACATAAGATTGTGGAACTGCCGCTGAATTTATGGCAAGGAAGCTCCCTGACCGATGATACGCTGGAGGTTGAAGCGGGAAATATTATCCGGACCGATATACCGGCGACTTACGTTCCGGCCCGTAACATGGTATTTCTTTCGGTGGCTGCATCCTACGCCGACGCTTTGGATATCCGTGATATCTTCATCGGAGTCAGTGAAGTGGATTATTCAGGCTATGTTGATTGTCGCGAAGAATTTATCAGAGCGATGGAGTATGCCATTAATATGGGTACGGTACTCGGGGCGGAGAAAAAACAGAAAATGACGGTTCACGCTCCGTTTATGCACATGAAAAAAGCAGATGAGGTAAGATTGGGTATTGAGTTAGGAGTCGATTTCGGATTAACATGGACCTGCTACCGGGGCGATGAGTATCCATGCGGGGAGTGTGATAGCTGTCTGTTAAGGGCTAAAGCATTTGCGGAAGCCGGTATTACGGACCCAGTAATATAAAAAAAATAAGGAAAAAAAAGATATGATTATTCGTAAATCATTTAAATTCGAAGGATCACATATTGTCCGGAATTGTTCTTCCAGACAATGCCGGGAGAATATTCACGGTCACTCTTACCTGGTTGAAGTATTTATCACTTCAGATAAACTTGATAACGGATATATGGTGATGGATTTTATCCGGTTAGACCAGGTAAAAGAGTGTATAGAGAGTTTTGACCATACCTATTCCTTATGGAATCAGGAAGATAGCGAATTTAAGAGCTTTGTCTACCGGTACAACCGCCGGGTGGCGGAAATACCGGTATCTCCTTCTGCGGAGGGATATGCCTTGATGTTTTTATATATAATCGATCGTATCCTGCAAAATACCGACCGGATAAACGGCGAAGGTAATGTACAACTCTCGTCTGTCCGGGTACATGAAACGACCACCGGATATGCCGAGGCATTCCGGAATGACCTGAAATGGGTAAACTTTATCCTGCGGGATATCCGTTTCTCCGAAGGAGTTATGGAAGATTGGAAAAACAGGGCGTGGTGGGAAAAATTAATTAAAATATGATAACACTGGCAAAGGAGGGAATATTCCCTATTATAAAAGATAAAGACGGTCGCCTTCTATCCGATCCGCCCGCTACCGGATTCGACTTTCCGGGTACCGTACAGGGAGAAGGGAAATGGGTAGGTACGCCTTCGTTATTCATCCGGATGGCTGGCTGTAATCTGCATTGCGCCTGGCGAACGGATTCCGGTATAATATCGGAATGCGATACGGCACACGCAGCCTACCGGATAAAAGACAGTTTCCAGATATCTGCCGATGATATATGTGCTATTGTACGGCAAAATACCGAAAATATTGAGCACATTGTTATTACAGGAGGTGAACCTTTTATGTATATAAATAATCTTAAAGAATTGTGTTATAAATTAAAGCTCGAAGGCATTTATTACATTACCGTCGAAACCAACGCTACAATATTTGATGAATATACGGCCGGATATATCGATTTTTTTAGTATGTCCCCCAAGCTGGCCAGTTCCGTTCCTCCGGCTCCTTATGCCCAAAAGCACAACTCATTGCGGATTAATATTGCCAGTATCCAGTCTTTTATCAATCACGCCAGAGAGAATGAAAAAGAATTTCAAATCAAGTTCGTTTACGCATCTGAAAACGATATTCCGGAAATCCATTCTATCTTGTCCCAGCTGGAGGATTGGTTTGATGAAGATATCATACTTATGCCGCTTGGTAATTCTGCCAAAGAGATACGAAAGTACGCCCCCAAAGCATTGGAACATTGTATTCGCAACGGTTGGCGATATGGAGACCGGCTTCACTTCTCTTTATTCGGAAATGCACAGGGAGTATAAAGGAAGGTAAGGTACAGGGCGAAAGGTGATTGATTGTCCGGTCAGTCATTTCTACTTGATTATCGCCAAAAGCGTAGCAGTTTTATAGTATATCTTCCCTTCGTCGAGTAGTAATCGCATACGTTCAAGGGCCTCTTTCCGGTCGGGTTCGAAAATATGAATCAGTTCTTTTATTTCAGTATCCTGCCGGGCAAGTTGCTCCAATATCTTCCGGTCGATCTCTTTTATGCCGGTTTTCCGGCTTTTTTTCTTCCGGTTTAAGCATACATCACAGACGCCACATGCAACCCGTTCCTTCTGCCCGAAATAATTCATCAGAAAAAGTTGCCGGCAACTATCCTCTTGTTCCAGGTAATCAATCATTTCATTCACCTTGGAAGAATAAGAGCGCTTCCTGTCCTCGTAAGCTACACGCGTAATGGTAATATAAGAAACCGGCATTCTGGGCTGGTGATAAATAATATAGGGCCGTTCATTACCAGGGATGTAACTGATCACCTTACGTTTGGCTAATTCCGACAGGCTTTCATATATGTCCTGCCGGCTCACGCCCAACCTGTCTGCCAGATATTGCTCACTGACAAAGGCATATTGCGTAAAAATACCCGAATATGAACGCAGGATCATTTCGAGCAAGCGATCTAAAAAAGGATCGTTCAGCTCAATATCATATAAACGATCACGTACAACCAAAAAAAGTAGTTGCGAATGGGTGTTTATATCGGTGGTATACTCCAGATAGCCGGCCATTTGCAATATCCTTATCGCAGCCATTGCTTTCGAATGGTCCAGTTTAAAATTACGGATAAAAATATCCGTATCAAACTCATAAGCACGCCCATTCCCCTCTCCTTCTTCCAACTGAAAATAATTTCCCAGGCTCTGATATACATTTTTGATATATGTTTTTTCAGGAAACTCTTTGGCTATCCGCGTTTTCATGGCCGCTACCGAAGCTTCATTACATAATAGAACTGCATAAGCCTGTTTACCATCCCTTCCGGCGCGTCCGGCCTCCTGAAAATAAGCTTCCGGACTGTCGGGAGGATCAAAATGAACAACCACCCGTACATCCGGTTTATCGATTCCCATACCGAATGCATTGGTGGCAACTACAACCGGTACCGTATTATTTTTCCACTGCTCCTGCTTTTTTTCCCGTTGCCATGAGGAGAGTCCCGCATGATAAAAGTCGGCTGTCACCCCTTTATCCGTCAAAAATGTAGCCAATTCCTCCGCCGTTGCTCTCTTACGTACATAAACAATCGCACTTGCCTGAAGTTTAGACAAGATATGCAGTAACTCCCCTAGTTTATCGTTTGCCCGCCGTACTACATATGAGATATTCTCCCTCCGGAAACTCTTGGAGAGAACATGATGATGCGGAAAATGCAACTGGTTCTGGATATCTTCGACAACCAACGGAGTGGCCGTTGCGGTAAGCGCTAAAACGGGAGCCTTCGGGAAAAAATGCCGCACTTCGGCAATACGCAGGTAAGAAGGACGAAAATCATATCCCCACTGAGAAATGCAGTGAGCCTCGTCCACAGCAAACAGGCAGACAGGCATCAATTTAAGCTTTTCCCTAAAATGCACGGATGCCAGCCGCTCCGGAGATATATACAGGAACTTGATTTTACCGTATATGCTTTTGTTGATCGTCGAATTCACCTGGTCCGGAGGCATTCCGGTATAGATCGCCGCCGCAGGAATCCCTTTTCTCTGTAACTCTTCCACCTGATCCTTCATCAAAGCGATCAATGGAGTAATCACCACACAAATCCCCTCTTGGGTCAGTGTGGCAACCTGAAACGTAATCGATTTTCCACCTCCTGTCGGCATCAACGCCAAGGTATCCTTCCCGGCGATTACCGAGCGGATGATCTCCTCCTGCAAACTCCGGAACGTTTCGTAGCCCCAATATTTCTTTAATATACCTTGTAGGTCCATCAACAACTTTTTATCTTTTCTGCAAAATTAAGATAAAAACAAACTGCTTTCATATATCTTGTTGTCAAATTACAAGACTTTTATCTCTTCGGTATTCACTTGGAGATTAGAACAGGTCTTTCCCAGGAACGAGCGTAATGTCAAGTAATGACGACAGAAAATCAGAATATAAATTACCTATTTGAAATGCTTTTTGGAAAAGAATTCATACGCTAAAACAAGCCTTGTTCATTAGAAAATTATACGTTATACCGGCATATTCTTACTCAAATCTTTGGTCATATTCCCGTTGGCATCGTAATAATACCAGTTTGTCCTCCAACACTTACAGGAATATTATTAAAAACTCCACTCGCTGGAAGTTTTCCATTAGCAGCATTCAATACAGCCCTGATTGTATTTTCTTGTCCTCCTAATTGATTGACCAATCCTCCGAGGTTATGTTTGGCAGGAAATAAATGGTTGAGTTTGTTTGCATCTTTCATGACAAGACCAACAGCATCATCAATAGTCCTACCTGAAAATTGGGTTATTGCTTTCGCTCCCGTCTTAGCAGCAATTGAAATAATACTTGTAACCCGTTCACTACAATTTACTTTATTTTCTCCATTCAAACAAGAACTTTCATAATGATATTCACAAACATCAATGATAAATTGAGTTTCTTGAAAAATCGAATATAAAGTTTCTTCCTTCAAACCATTTACACAGTGGAAGATTTTATTTCTCCCATTGTGGCAATAATCATTGTGAAAATGAAGAGTAATATTTTGACAAATAATTTCATTTATTTAACTATTTCGTATATTTTCTATCTCTCGTTTTATAAAGGTTGAACAAGCTTCAATTCTATCTAAGTATTCAATTGTTTTATAATTATCTGACGGGGGGAAGTAACCAACAATATACATATTGCTATCATTTTGTTTAAAATACCAACCAGAATTACTACGTTTATCAGAAGATAAACGTAGCCATAGGTCTATACATTCCAAATTTTGAATAAGTTTTTCAAAAATATCAGCTTCACTAATTTGATTGTGCACTTCAAAATAACCACTTTCTTTTAACAAAGAATAAAGTGAGGCGTCTCCTTTAGAAAATCTCTTAGGAAGAAATATAATATCTTTTATGATTTGATCTTTTTTCATAGTTATTTTATCATTTATAAACCGTCAGAGCTAAGTTTGTAGCCTTTACTAATTAAGTAATCAAGTTCTTGTCTGAATGCTCCTGTGACCTTATTTATATCTATAACACGATTCGATAAAACGATTTTATCGCCTCTAGTTATCATTCTATCAAGGAATTTTACATTAGCTGCCCATTGTTCAGATGAAGTCATCTTATTCCAAACGCTTATTGGAATATTAAAACGCTTAGCACCTAACTCTCCTGCAAGATTTATATAATCTGGATATTTACCTAAAACTGTTGTTCCCGTCTTAGCGGCACTTGCCGCCTCGTCAACTACATTTGCCGCTTTCGCTGCCTTTGCCGCCCCTCTTGCAACTTTTCCACCAGCCTTCGCAGTCACGACAACCGTAATATCAGCAATCTGCCTTCCTGCAAATTTCCCTGTCGCAGATCCGTTTCCTCCATCAATATCCGAATACAGCGCATCGAAAAATTCTATATTATATGAGACGGTTCCTCCATAGCATATATCACCTGCCATAATGGCAACGTCTACTATAGTGCGCTCCCGGCTTATAATATTTTTCACCGTCTCTATAGGATGTGCAATCGCATGCCCAATATCCTGGAACCTTTCGATAAACCCATCTTTAACACCTCTGAGAAAATCTTTCCAGTCTTTCCCGTCCGGATCGATAAATCTCACCGGATTATTTGCACAATACACAAACGGACTAATCGCATAATACTTCTCCGCCAGCGGATCGACATTAAATCACCTCCCCAACGCCGGATCATACATCCTTGCCCCATAATCCAACCAATCGGTCTGCTCCTGAAGCTCCTTGCCATTTAAGAATACATATTGTTGCTATTGCCTGTCTGCGCAATAACCATTCCAAAGGGATAATAATCCGTAGTCTGAATAATACTTC
>JAVBLD010000016.1:0-126331 GCA_031553705.1 Marinifilaceae bacterium
AGATCTTCGAGTACATAGAAATCTGGTATAATAAAATCAGACGCCACAAAGCTCTGAATAATATGACAATAGATGAATTCTGGAAACTAAATGCAAAAAGTGCTTAACTATTTGTGCGGATTTAGTTAGGAATTCCAGTATAACTCCTGTTTTTACTTTATCCTGGGTAGTATGACCCGGTAACAAGTGGAAAACTTGCCGAGGCTGATATTGTTCAGTTTATTTTTCAAAAGCCGTTTTTTAAGGCCTGAGAGATGGTCGGTGAAGATAATACCTTCCAGATGATCATATTCATGCTGAATAATCCATGCTTTTATGCCTTCAAATTCTTCTTCGTGTTGTACACCTTGTTCATCGGTATAAGCGATCCGAATTTTATCTTTCCGGGTAACGTCTTCGTGGATACCGGGGACGCTCAGGCAACCTTCAATACGGTTGACATCGGCTCCGGAACGTTCCAATATATGCGCGTTGATAAAGGCTTTACGAAAATCTTTACAAGTCGGGTCTAATTCTTCAAAGCCACTGCCGTCCACTACAAAAATCCGTATGTTTTTTCCTACCTGTGGAGCAGCCAGCCCTACTCCATCGGCCTCATCCATTGTCTGCCACAGATCGGTTAAGAATTTCTCCAGTTCCGGAAAGTCGGGTGTGACGTCTTCGGATACTTTCCGTAGAAGCGGGTGTCCATATATTAATATTGGTAAAAGCATATGTTATGATAGTTATGAGTTATGAGTGGAAAAGCAGTCAGATATGGCATGTGTTTTATTCTTCAGGTTTGTTTCTTTTTAGTTCCATGTAAGAGGTTAGAATAATCGTCGCGCTGATGGTATCGATCAATGCTTTATCTTGCCTTGTTTTTTTCTTTGCTCCTCCTTCAATTAATGCCTTATGTGCCAGGACGGAAGTAAAACGCTCGTCATGCATCTCAACCGGGATGCTTGGAAATTTCCGTTTTAAAGCAGTGAGAAAAGGCCTTATATATACCATACTTTCGGAGTCGGTATTGTCCATTTGTTTCGGATGGCCAACTACAAACAGGTCCACTTGTTCCGTCTCCAGATATTTGGATAAAAACGTATATATGTCATGCGTAGGAACGGTTTGTAAACCATTGGCAGTAATGCGGCAAGGATCGGTAACAGCGATACCTACCCGTTTTTTTCCGTAATCAATAGCAAGAATTCTTCCCATCTCCTCTATTTGTCAACAATAACAAAGATATCTTCATTGGGTCGTTTCATCAGATATTGCTCACGGGCGAACTTTTCCAGATTATCCCGGCTGCCCACTAACTCTTCCATCTTGCGATTGTCCTCATCTATTTTTTGTTGATAATATTCTTTTTCTTTTTCCAGAACCCGGATCTTAGAACGCAATTGCATTTGGTCGATCATGCTGTTGGAATCAAAAAATGCAATCCATAACAGGAAAATAAATCCTGTTACGGTGTATTTATTCATCCATTTACCAAAAGATGATTTCGCCTGATTTATACGATCTTTTGTCATAATGCAAAAGTAGGAAAAATGAATTAAAAAACAATGACTTTACATGTAAAATGGGATCAGGCGGATAGGTTAACCGGGAGATTAAAATAGGATTTGTGATAATCACAAAAGATACCTATTGATTTTTTGTTGCACGGTTATATTCCTTATACCACGCTGTAAATTGTTTTATACCGGTTTCCAACGGGGTACATGGACTATATCGGTAATCGTTTTTTAGCTTTGTTGTGTCTGCCCATGTCTGATAAACATCTCCCGGTTGCATATCGGTATATTCCTTTTGTGCCGGTTTTTCCAGATGCTTTTCCAGTAAACAGATAAAATCCATCAGGTTTACCGGTGTGCCGCAACCGATGTTGTAGATAACTGATGGGGCCTCTTTGGTGTCAGTATTGACAATTCCGGGATGCGCGACGATTTTTAGTATACCGTTGGTAATGTCATCGATATAGGTGAAATCGCGGGATAATTTGCCGTGATTGAATATTTTTATCGGCGTATCGTGCAGGATGGCCTTTGCAAAAAGCATCGGTGCCATGTCCGGCCGGCCATAAGGACCATATACAGTGAAAAACCGTAATCCTATCGTTTGTATTCCGTAAAGGTACGAATAGGTGAATGCCATTAATTCGTTGCTTTTTTTGGTAGCGGCGTACAAACTTACCGGATGATCTACCGGTTGTGTTTCGCGGGATGGAACATCCGGAGAGTTTCCGTAAACCGATGACGACGAAGCGTAAATTAACTTCGAACAGGAGTGTTTCCGGCAAAATTCCAACAGATTTAAGAAACCGACGACATTATTTTCAACGTATGTCTCGGGATGCGTCAGACTATATCGCACTCCTGCCTGCGCCGCTAAATTAATGATACAGTCGAAACGATAATGCCGGAAGATGTCTTCCATTTCTGCTTTATCACATAGGTCAGCCTGCCGGAATCTGCAGTTGGGATACCGTTTGGAGACAATTTCTTTACCGTATACCATATCGTAAATACCGCATTCATTTAACCGCATCTTTTTCAGATTGACATCATAATATGAATTAATAGAGTCTATTCCATAGATATCATAACCTTGCTCTGCCAGTAGTTTAAATAAATGAAAGCCAATAAATCCGGCATTTCCGGTAATTAGAATATGCATTTTCTTGAAGTTAGTATTTACATATATAATCGTTTTATCAAGCTATATACGATATAGTCGAACAAAAATACAAAATTAAACGTAAAAAAAAGCAAGTTGCCGGAAGTTCTCCAACAACTTGCCTTACTAACCCAAAACATACTATGGAATTTATTATTCCAAACAAAGATAAAATTTTCGTTTTGTAATTTGAATTAAATATACTTAATTAGAATTAATAAGTAGTGTTGATAGAGATAAGAGATTTGGTGATCTGTATAATCATATCTTTCTTGCTTACGGGCTCATCGATATCAGCTGTTCCTATCCCGTCGGAGCC
Organism: Marinifilaceae bacterium; assembly: GCA_031553705.1. Taxonomy (GTDB): domain Bacteria; phylum Bacteroidota; class Bacteroidia; order Bacteroidales; family Marinifilaceae; genus JAVBLD01. Next base: position 2,981 of record JAVBLD010000016.1, read on the forward strand.
GGATGAACCTCTCAAAATTGGTCTTGTGCTTAGCGGAGGGGGAGCAAAAGGGTTTGCTCATGTGGGGGTTCTGAAGATAATAGACAGTTTGCATATTCCGATCGATTTTATTGTCGGAACCAGTATGGGAAGTATCATTGGCGGATTATACGCTATGGGATATAGCGGCAATGAGATTGAAGCATTGATAAGAGAACAGGATTGGGGATATATTCTGACCGATAAGATTTCGCGAAAATATATCCCGTTATCGATACGTGATGAGTACGACCGTTATATTCTCTCGTTTCCGATCCGATCGAGGATAGGAACAATACTTCCTAAAGGTTTGATACAGGGACAAAATATAATTAATCTGTTTTGCCAGTTATCTTACAATCACTATGGCATAGATAAGATTGAGGAATTACCGGTGAAATTTGCTTGTATTGCTACCGATATTGTCAGCGGAAAAGAGGTGGTGATCGATTCGGGAAACATTGCCGAAGCGATGCGGGCCAGTATGAGTATTCCGTACGTTTTTACTCCGGTAGAATCGGGAGATCTGCTTTTGGTGGACGGAGGGATGCGGAATAATTTTCCGGCCGATGTTATTAAGAAAATGGGGGCGGATATTGTGATTGGAGTGGATGTACAGCGCGGAATGAAGAATAAAAAGGAGGCAATCAGGAGCGGAAATGATATGATCGATCAGGCGATCTATTTTCTGGGTGAAGAAGCTTACGCCAGGAGTATAGGTTGTGTGGATATTTACATTAAACCTGATATAGAAAAATATGGAGTTATGGATTTTAATCAGTCCGATTCGTTGATTGTTAAAGGTTTAAATGCAGCTAGAAAAAATATCGGACAGCTGGCGGCATTACAGGAAAAAATGGGTAGAAGCCGACTTTTCGGATATTCGGAAGAATATCTGAAAAAACGATTTGTTATCCGGGAAGTGAAATTCTCCGGGCTGGACAGGACGCCTGCAGAACGGATGAAACGAAGAGTGACTTTCCGCTATCCCGGCTATGTAAGCTTGAAGAATATCCGGGAAACAGTTGATTGCATCTATGGTACGTTGGGATTTGAGACGGTTTACTACCGGTTGGAAGGACCGCAGCAGGATACCTTGAATTTCATTGTAAAAGAGAAATTGATGAACACTTTTAATATAGGGTTTCACTATGATACCTGGGAGAATGCTTCATTGCTGTTGAACACGACCTTTGCGTCCGGCATGGCACGTAACGGTTCCCGCTTTTCATTTAATCTGAAACTTTCTCAATATCCGCGTTTTCTGGGTTCTTACCTTCTGGATAATGGGGCGAGACCCGGATTAAGAATTGGAGCGGATGTAAGCCGGATACAATTTTATGATTACCACGCTGGCCGGAAAGAGAATAGTTTTACAACTGCTGTTGCTTATTTTAATGCTTCGGTGATGTCGATCATAAAGGATTCCTATACCGTAGGAATCGGCGCAGGCATGCAATATTATAATTGTGACGTAAATAGCCATATAAATCAGATTAAACGTAGGGAAGAAGATATATTATGGAACTATTTTATATATGTCCGGGTGGATACCAGGGAAAAAGCAAATTATGCCCGAAGCGGTATAAAGATGACGGCTCAATTTCAGAAGATCACAGATAACGGGCTCACGTTTAAAGATAACAATTCGTTGTATTCCGGTTATTTTGAGATAGTAAAACCATTAAACTACGGAAAGCTGACACTTATTCCTCAGTTTTATATGTCCGGATTTTTAAGTGGTAAGGACGAAGTTCCTTTCGTTTCGCACGTTTCTGTGGGTGGCCCGGTGATAATTGACGATGCTGTTCATCGTGTTCCTTTTATCGGTTTGCGCCCTTTTGAATTATTGAGAAGCGGTGCGATTGCTTTACGTTGTGATCTCCAATGGGAAATGTTCAGGCGTAACTATCTAATAGCTAAAGTAAATTTGCTCAAGACGGACGATTTTATCGATTGGAGAGGTTACCAGTGGGGAGTAGGGTTGGCCTACTCTTATGAAAGCGTGATCGGGCCTATGGAAACTATGGCCTATTGGTCGGAGATTAACCAACGGTTTGGTGGTTTTATCAGCGTCGGTTATCGATTTTAAATCCTAATCAACAATTAATAATTGAATTTTCCTGCTACCTGCCACCTGTCCCTATTTCTGTAATTAATAATACCACTCTGCATCTTTACTCTTGTACAAATATCTCCGGTTTTAGCATAACCGGTACGATCCGGTTGGCTAAGGCTGGATCATATGGAATAGCTATTTTAATATAATTGTCTGTAAAACCGCAAATGGAACCGTTTGCATTACAGTCTTCAAACAGGACATTCCGGGTAGTACCATCGAAATTGTGATAAAAATCGCATAGTTTACGGCGAGAAATATCGAGCAGCACATTTACTCTCCGGCGTTTTTCTTCTGCGGGGACAGGAAATGGGATTTCAAGTGCTTTGGTTCCTTGTCTTTCGGAATAAGGAAATACATGAAGCTGAGAGATATCAAGGCTTTCGATAAATAGACGTGTATCTTCAAAGTAGGCTTCCGACTCGCCACGCATCCCGACAATGGTGTCCACACCGATAAAAGCATCCGGTCGTGCTGCTTTGATATGTTCAATTTTTGCAGCGAAGAGTTCCCGGTTATATCGTCTTCTCATCAGTTCCAGTATTTCATTGCTACCGGATTGTAGCGGAATATGGAAGTGGGGCATAAATCGGTGTGACCCGGCCACAAATTCAATGATTTCGTCAGCCAGTAGGTTGGGCTCTATGGAAGAGATTCTGAATCGTTCAACCTCCTCAATTTGGTCCAATGTTCGGAGTAATTCGATAAATGTTTCTCCTGTTCCTCTGCCGAAATCTCCGGTATTTACTCCGGTCAAGACGATTTCTTTTACTCCTTTGGCCGCTATTTCCCGTACCGCTTTTATGACTTTCATCATCGAAGCACTCCGGCTTTTTCCACGTGCAAACGGAATGGTGCAGTAGGTGCAAAAATAATCACAACCATCCTGTATTTTCAGAAAGCTACGGGTGCGATCACCGAAAGAGTACGCTAGATCAAAATCGGAAAGTTTGAAAATATCACATGAGCAGGAGGTTGGTTGCTTTTGTTCCTCGTAGTGTTTTAAATAATGTTCTACATTGAATTTATCTTTTGCTCCCAGTACCAGGCTTACTCCTTGGATTTCCATGATCTCTTTGGCCCGTAATTGGGCGTAACATCCGACTACTACCACGTATGCACCCGGATTACGGTGGACAATTTTACGGATAAGTTGCCGTCCTTTTTTTTCCGCTATATCCGTTACGCTGCATGTGTTAATAATGAAAATATCCGCTCCCTCTTTCTCGTCCACTGTTTTTGTCTTGGCCTCTTCAAGGCTTTGTTTGATTGTGGAGGTTTCCGAGAAATTTAGTTTGCATCCAAGTGTGATATAAGCCACCCGCTTCCCTTCAATGACCATATAATATCAATTTTTCCGCAAAAATAATGATTTTGACTCATATATTTTTCATCTCCTTGAGGTTTTAAAGGAAATACGGACAGATCGGATATTTGGTGTTCAGAATCGAATGTCGTATATTTGGACGATAAATGGAGTGTTTAAACAAAGTACGGTAAATTGCAGGCCAAAATCTAAAATTAGTATGCGTTATTATATCATAGCGGGAGAGGCATCCGGGGATCTACATGCATCCAATCTGATCAAAGAGCTAAGAAAACAGGACGATCAGGCGGTGGTCCGCGGTTGGGGAGGAGATCTGATGCAGGGTGCAGGATGTGAGATCGTGCGGCATTATAAGGACACGGCGATCATGGGGTTTCTGACTGTACTGAAAAACCTTGGTAAGATAAAAGCGAATATAAAAGCTTGTTGCCAAGATATCGATGAATGGAAACCGGACGTAGTGATCCTGGTGGATTATGCAGGATTTAACCTCCGTATTGCAAAATATGCCAAAGAGAAAGGTATCCGGGTGTTTTATTATATCTCTCCTAAAATATGGGCATGGAACACCGGTCGTGTAAAAGAAATCAAGAAATATGTCGATCGGATGTATGTGATTTTTCCTTTTGAAGAGCAATTCTATAAACAGTTTGATTATATTGTAAAATACGCCGGGAATCCTTTAGTTGATGCAATTAACGAGCAGCCGTTCAAGGAAGAGGCGTATAGCGATTTTATCGCTTACAATCGATTACCGGATAAGCCGATTATCGCTCTATTGGCCGGTAGCCGGAGTCAGGAATTAAAGCACGTTCTACCGAAAATGCTGTCCATGATAAAGTATTTTCCGGAATACCAGTTTGTTATTGCCGGTGCACCTTCCATGTCTGATGCCGACTATGCTCCTTATGTGAAGGACCTGAGTGTGAAGATTATATATGGGCAGACCTATCGTTTGCTACATCAGGCTAAGGCGGCATTGGTCACTTCGGGTACCGCAACACTTGAAACAGCCATTCTCAGAACTCCCCAAGTTGTGTGCTATAGCGGCGAAGGAGGAGCTTTTTCTTATTTTATGTTTAAAACTTTCGTAAAAGTGAAATATATTTCGCTGGTAAACTTGATTATGGACGATGAGGTGGTAAAAGAACTGCTGATGCAGAAGTTGAGTGTGAAAAACCTACGGACCGAACTGACAAAGATTGTATATAACGAACAGATAAGAACAAAAATGTTGAGGGATTATGATGAAATAAATCGTCGTCTCGGACCTCCTCATGCCTCCGAACGTTTTGCAAAGATGATGATAGATGAGTTAAGGAGATGAATTAGAAACGGGATAGTTTAATTATTCTAAAACAAATGTGGGCGGCTGAAATATAATCAGCCGCCCGTGTGTGTTTGTAGAGTCGGAATACGAGACTAGAAACTGTATGTCAGTCCGAATCCTAAAGAGTTACCGTTCAGGGTCAATCCGTACTCATTGTCTCCATCGTAATTAGCATAACCTAAATTACCGAATGTAGCATTGATTGCAAATCTGTTGGAAAGCTGATAAGCTATACCGGGTTTAATACCAATACCGTATGCATTAGTCGACGAAGCATCGTGAGGATTTATGGTAGCGAAGAAAATACCTCCTTGCACATACAGACTAAGCTTTTCCATTTTGAAGGCATAATAACGAACATACGGGTTAACACCAAAAAAGCTTGTTCCGAATGCATCTCCGTTTTCAGGTTTTGTTCTTGAATAGTTATATCCAATATTTAAACCGACAGCCATTTTATCTGAAAGGAAATAACCTACTTCAGGAGCAATACCGTAAACAGAATTTCTGTCAGAGTCTTCAGTCTTATAGGAATAAAATCCGGTTACAAATCTATTAAAGAGGGGACCGTCAGTGAAATTGGGGCCTGATAAACTGATGCCTGATGTACCAATGTACCAGGAACCTTTTTGAGCAAATGAACTTCCGATAGCTAAAAACATTACTGCTGTAATTACTAATACTTTTTTCATAATCAAATTAAAAATGTGTTTTTGCCTACTCTATCCATGCTTTTCGGCGACCGCATTTTTTATACGTTTAATCGGTCGCAAATGTAGTGTAATTTTTATTTATTCAACTATTTTGTGATCTATTAATGAAATAAAAATCCAATCGATATGTATTAAAGATTTAAAATAGTATGAATTATATTTATATACAGGTTGTTGTATTCTGTAAAAAAAAGTGCATGATACCTATTTTGAACGGAAAGTGAAAAGTAATTCATTTTTTACTTTCTCAAGCCTTATGTTTTGCTTCCGCTCCCTTCTATTATCGTCCGTGCATAAGGAGCGGTATCCAGACCGGTAAATTGTCCGGTAAGGTATTTATAATATCCGGTTACTGCAACCATACCAGCATTGTCTAATGAATAGCCGAGACGGGGAATATAGATTTCCCAACCGGATTTTTTTGCTTCGGCGTAGATGGCTTGTTGTAATCCGGAGTTCGCCGAAACACCTCCTCCAATTGCGATCTGTTTGATACCGGTCTGCTTGGCGGCTTTTTTTAATTTGACCATTAGAATATCGACGATGGTTTTCTGTAATGAGGCACAGAGATCATGAAGGTTTTGTTGGATAAAGTCCGGATTTTTTTTGAGTTCATCCCTTAAGAAATAGAGAAAAGAGGTCTTCAAGCCGCTGAAACTGTAGTCCAGTTCCGGAATCTGCGGCTTACTGAATAGGAAACGATTGGGATCTCCTGTTTTTGCCAAGCGATCGACAACAGGTCCTCCGGGATAGGGCAATCCCATGACTTTGGCGCATTTATCAAAAGCCTCTCCGGCAGCATCGTCGATTGTCCGACCGATGATTTCCATATCCAGATAGTCCCGGACGATGATAATCTGAGAATTTCCCCCGGAAACCAGTAAGGTTAAAAATGGAAAAGAGGGGTGCCGGGTTTCTGTTTCCAACTCTTTTATGAAGTTTGCCAGTATATGGGCCTGTAAATGGTTTACCTCGATCATCGGTATCCGGTTGGCAATAGCAAAACCTTTGGCAAAAGAGGCACCTACCAGAAGCGAACCTAGTAACCCCGGCCCCATTGTAACTGCTATTGCATTGATTTCATGAATCTGAATCCCTGCTTTTTTGATGGCTTCGGATACTACCGGTATGATATGTTGCTGATGGGCTCTGGAAGCCAGTTCGGGGATCACTCCGCCGTACGCTTCATGTACTTTTTGACTGGCAATCACGTTTGACAGGACATAACCGTCTTTCAATATGGCTGCCGATGTGTCGTCACAGGATGATTCAATGGCTAGTATGATGATACTCATTTCTTGAAATTAAAAATTGGAGATTTTTATTCCCTTCCAACTCTCCGTTTTTTGTTTTTATATTTTAATCCGAAATCCATGCCTTTCATTGTTTTCTTTTTTAATAAAAATATAACATGGCATTAGCTTTCAAATTCATTGCAATATTAATATTTTTGTAGGCAAACAGAAAAAAGCGCGGATATAAAAAAAGTTGCTAAAATATTATTTTATTTTACGGCAGGAACGGTGGTATTCCTGTTGCTTTCGTATGCAGCTTTGCGTACTCCTTGGATCCAGACCTCTTTGGTGAGGTATATTACCGACCGGATAGAAAAAAATACCGGTGTTAAGATCCAGGTTGGCGGTGTCGATTTTCGTCCGGTCAAATCACTTGTCCTAAATGATGTGTTGCTGAGGGATTTTAGACGTGATACGCTGGTATATTGTAAAAAACTTCTGGTAAGGGTTGATTCTTTCCGTTTGGCCGATAAATATTTTACCATAAAAGAGGTGCTGTTTGACCGGGCTTATTTTAACATGTTTGTTGTACGGGAAGAGGATGGGTCTGTGACGAATATCGAAATGATCCTCGATTCGTTGGGACGAAAAACAGATGATACCGTCACGGTATCCGAAAAGAAACCAAAAGAGTGGATTTTCGGGTTGGATAAGATTAGTGTACGGAATTCCCGTTTTGCGTATCGGGAGGATAAATACCAGGAGGCTGTACACAAAATAAATTGGACCGATGTATACTGTACGGAAGTGAATGTGGATGTATCGGGATTTGATTTTTCGGAAGGTCGGACCGGCATTACCGTTTCCGGGTTGAGTTTTAAGGAGAAAACGGGGTTTGAGATGAAGCGATTGGATGGGAAAGCGGTTATACGTCCGGGTAATTTACTTGTTACAGAGGGTAAGATTGTGATGAACAGAAGTGAGGTGGATTTGGTGAAAATGGAATATAACTGGACGCCGGGACAACGTGATTGGCGTTATTTTATCAACCGGATGCAGCAGTATTACGAGTTAGGTCCCTCCTCGGTCAGTTTTATCGATCTGTCCTATTTCAATAATAACTTGCTTGGAATTGAGAACACGATAAAATGCAGTGGTGTGGTGTTTAGTACGATTGACAAACTGGAAGCGAAGGACCTCCATATTGAAATCGGTGGGAGAAGCATTTTGCAGGGAAGGTTTAAGTCGGCAGGTTTGCCGGATATCAGAAATACGATTTTTGATATAGACCTGCATAATACGCATCTGAATCCTGATGATATGGAGACGGTATACCTGCCTTGGTTTGCTATGCATATTCCAGTGCCGGAACCATTACATAGGCTGCAGTATGTCGATTTTAACAAGATAACGATTGACGGTTCACTATCCGATTTTAAGGTTTATGCTGAGAGTATTACTCCGGAATTATTGGGAAACATGACTTTTGCTTGTTATAGCGATTCTCTTGTAAAAGACCGTACACTCATGTCCGGCGATTTTGATTTTTCCGAGGTGGCATGCGGAAAATTTTCGGGTATCGGCATGCTGGCCGGAGGGGCGTTGAGCGGGAGCTATACCGGTAAGGTGGACGACCGGGGACCTGCTTTTAACGTAAAAAGCAAGTTTAATTCATTGTATTTCAATAAAGGGCAACTGAACGATCTTGACCTGTATCTGACCTGGGAAAGCGATAAGTTGGATGTAGTGACCGAAGTGAAAGATAATAATGTTCAGGGTGGATTTATGCTGACCTATGATACAAGGGATGAGATAGAGTTTATAAGTGTCAGAGGTAATCTGAAAATCAATGATTTGAATCGTATTGGTTATTCTTATTGGGGTGAAGAAGAAAAAGCCGGATGTTCATTTTATGGGGTTTATGTCGAAGATGGCGTGATGAATAACAGTTTCGGATATTATGACTTTTCGAATATTGAATACGCCAATGTGCTGGGGAGTTTTGCTATTGACAGCATCAATGTGGAGTGCTGCCGGAACGGGAATTACCGTACGGTGAATTTACGTTCTGAGATAGCCGATATGGGCCTCGCAGGGAACTTTGAATATGCTTATCTGGGAGAGTTTCTGCGAAAGATCGTTTTAAACTATATGCCGGTGTACAGGGATAAACTGGTAAAAAAGATCGAAAAACTTAATCAGCCGGTCGATTTTGATTATTATGGAGAGATCCGGGGTGTTAATCCTATTCTTCGGGTATTTTATCCGGAGATGAGAGTGTCCGATAAAATTACGTTACATTCACGTTTTAAACAGAAAGAAGAGGAGATGCTTCTGTCGGTGTCGGTCGATACACTCAGATATCAGGATTTTGGACTATACCAGGCTAAGGCGGATTTGAAAGGCGATATGGAGCACTATCGGATGACCTGTACTGCAGGGCAAGTTACCTATATGGAGTTGTATCAGTTGTATAACGTCCGGAATGATCTGCTGTTTTATGATAATCGGCTTGATGAAAGATTGACCTGGTGTAATTGGAGAAGGCAGACATATAGCGGTGAGCTGGCGGCGGATGTGACGCTGCTGCCAGGGGATCCGAACGAACCTAATATGTTGGTTATGGTGAAACCAAGTGTAATCGTGCTGGCCGATAGTATATGGCATGTAAAAAAATCGGCGATTAAAATAGCCGGAAAAAATATCAGTGTAGACGATTTCTCAATCAGCAGAGGAGGTCAATATCTGTTAGTGGATGGAAAACTCTCGGAGTCTCCTGAAGATAGGCTCTCTTTAAATTTTAAGCAGTTTAGTATGGCTGAGTTAAGCCGGCTGTTCTTTGAAGGCCGGTATGATTTTTTCGGAACGACAACCGGTAATCTGACGATACAGGATTATTACAAGAATAAACTGTTGAATTCTGATATTGAGGTGCTGAATTGGGGACTTGGTAAGGATACATTGGGGGCATTGCATATAAAATCATATTGGGATAGCGAGAAGCACCGACTTGTTCTCGGGGCGGTCAACCGTACGGATGATATCACACCCTTGGCATTGAGTGGGTACTATGAGCCTTCTTCCGATAGTCTGCGTGTTAATATCCGGTTGTCAAAGATAGGTTTATCCCAATTGGGACATTATCTTACCGACTATGTATCGGAGTCTGGAGGTTTTTTATACGGCGCGGTGAATATTAAGGGAACATTTGCCCGGCCGGATATTTCAGGGACAGTTCATTTGGACTCTATCTCGATGAAGGTAAATAGTTTAAATACGAAGTTCTTTGTAAACGACCGGCTGAATATCATAAATAATCGCTTGATTTTTAAAGATCTGGCAATTAAAGATGCGATGGGAAATCAATCAGTATGTTCCGGGGAGTACTGGTTTGACGACAATCGCTATGATTTAAAAATCAGATCCAGAAACTTTTTGCTGCTGAACACAAGTTCCGGCCAGGATCAATTATATTATGGAAAGGTGTATATCAGCGGAATAACGGAAGTTGATAATCAGGATGGTATCACAAATATTACAGTTAATGCGCGTACCGAGGAAGGATCGAAGTTGTTTATTCCGTTGACTGCCGGCGTAAGTGAACAGGATGGGAATTTTTTGCATTTCGTAAACCCGAAGCAGCCTGCCCGACGGAGGAACCTGACGACCTATAATCAGGATAGGATCAATCTGGATGCCAGCCTGGAGTTGAATGATAATCTGGAGATCCAGGCAATATTTGATCCGACGGTAGGCGACATTTTAAAGACGACCGGAGGGGGAGACATCAAGGTGGCATTGGATAAAAATGGCAACCTTAGTATGTTCGGAGAGTACCGGATAGTTAAAGGAGATTATCTTTTTACCTTTAACAATTTGATGAATAAGAAGTTCGTATTGAACCAAGGAGGGACAATTACATGGAACGGTTCTCCTTACGATGCGACGATTAATATCGGCGCCGTTTATAACCTGAAAACGTCATTGCATGAATTATTAATGACGACTTCGACCGGCGAATTGGATTACGATAAAGACAAAGGCAAAAAAGTCCCGGTGGAGTGTATTCTGAGTCTAAGCGATAATCTGATGAACCCATTGGTCAGATTTGATATTAATTTCCCGACACTTGAGGCGCAGACGAGGAGTTATGTTCAGAGCCTCTTCTCCAGTCAGGATGAAATCAATAAGCAGGTATTCTCGTTACTGGTACTGAACCGGTTTTATAGAACCGATAATCAGGAAAACAGTTTTGGTGCACAGGCGGGTACGGCAAGTGTTACAACCATCACGGAGATGATGTCTAGCCAGTTGTCACGATGGTTATCACAGATCAATAATAATTTTGATATCGGCCTTTCTTATCGTGTCGGGGATGAGCTCACGACCGACGAGATTGAAGTGATGGTATCCACACAGCTGTTGAACGATCGGGTAACCCTATCGGCTAACGGAAATATGGATGTCGGCGGAACAAAGAACCCGGTTGCGGACAAAAGTAATAATACTACCGGTATTGCTGGCGATTTTGATATGGATGTCAAATTAAACCGTCAGGGTACCTTGAAGCTAAAAGCATACTCGCATACCGACGAAAAAATCATTTACAATAATACGGAAACAATACAGGGAGTAGGTGTCTCTTACCAGGAGTCTTTTGACACTTTCCGGGAGCTTTTCCGGAAATATTTCGGTTTTTTCAGAAAGAAAAAAACATAATCCTGAATACTTTAGTCATTTTTTTGTGTAATGTATACCGTTCACACGAGCAGTTGCATGGTCGAACTCGCTAAGTGCCAAATCTAACGTTGAATATATCTATTGTTATGTAAATTAATCGTATAATTATGCGGATTAAATGCGATGATAAAACTTTTTTATTTGCCTTTTTTTTTTCAAATTCGTAGCCGCAAACGATTACGAACTTAAAAACATATATATGAAGACACAACAAGATTTTATGGACAGGGAGGCTCGCTACGGAGCTCATAATTATCATCCGCTACCGGTCGTATTGGAACGTGGGGAGGGTATTTATGTATGGGATACGGATGGTAAAAAATATTATGATTTTCTATCAGCTTATTCGGCTGTAAATCAGGGGCATTGTCATCCAAAGCTTATTAAGGCATTGACCGATCAGGCACAAAAGCTGACATTGACCTCCCGGGCGTTTTATAATAATGTGTTGGGAGAGTGGGAAGAGTATGTTACGAAATTCTTCGGATATGAAAAGGTATTACCGATGAATACCGGTGCCGAAGCAGATGAAACAGCGCTTAAGCTTTGTCGTAAGTGGGCTTATCTGAAAAAAGGCATATCCGATGGGATGGCAAAGATTATCGTATGCGAAGGTAATTTCCATGGTCGTACGATCACGATTGTATCCATGTCGAATGATCCGGAATCTTATGGTGGTTATGGCCCGTTTACACCCGGCTTTGTGAAGATTCCATATAATGATATCGCAGCTTTGGAAAAAGAGCTGAAAGATCCTAACGTAGCCGGATTTCTGGTTGAACCGATACAAGGGGAGGCTGGTGTCTATGTTCCGGATGACGGATATTTGAAAAAAGCTTATGACTTATGTAAGAAATATAATGTACTTTTTATGGCTGATGAGGTACAGACAGGCATTGCCCGTACCGGTAAATTGCTTGCATGCGACCATGAAGAAGTGCGTCCTGATATCCTGATCCTTGGGAAAGCATTGGGAGGAGGAGTTGTGCCTGTGTCCTGTGTGTTGGCGGATGATCATATTATGTTATGTATTAAACCCGGCGAGCATGGTTCTACTTTCGGAGGAAATCCGGTTGCTGCAAAGGTATCGATGGCAGCTCTTGAAGTAGTTAAAAATGAGAAGCTGGCGGAGAATGCCGAAGCTTTGGGAGAGATATTCCGTGAAAAACTGAGCTCAATAAAGTCGGATATGATCGAACTGGTGCGTGGGAAAGGATTGTTGAATGCAGTGGTTATTAAGCCTAAAAACGGCAAAACCGCTTGGGATGTTTGCTTAAAACTCCGGGATAAAGGATTGCTTGCCAAACCGACCCACGGACATATCATCCGTTTCGCACCTCCCTTGACTATTACAAGTGTGGAGTTGTTGGAAGCCATCGGAATCATTGAGAATACTCTCGCAGAATTTGAATAATTATTACGATGATAAAATAAATAAGAGGTTGTCTAGGACAGCCTCTTATCATTTTGTAATAGAATACCGGTTTTAGTATTTAAAACTGCTGCCTCCGAGGAACTCCCTCAATATGGAGGTCATCGGGATTTCGCGGGTCGGCACGGCCTTTACATACGAAAAGAATTTCAACAGGCGGAGCGCTTTGGAATGTTCCGGGTATAATCCTACCACCTCCTGTAATAGTGGCTCGGCTTGTTGTTTCAATGCTCCCAGTTCATATATCAGGGCGGAATTGAACATTGCATCCGCTTCTTCTTGATAGGGCACAATATGTTTTTGTTCGCCTGCCAGTACGCTTTCCCAACGTTTCAGCGTTTCCAATGCCGAGTAGTTTCGATATTTGTAGTCTCTTACCATACGGCGTATCAACCGGTTGTCGGTAGGATTGATCAGATTATTGTTATCGATCGAAATGGAAGTGAGGGCCGAAATAAAGATCTTGAACAACGATTCCGACGGCAACATTTTTGTTAACAAAGGATTTAGCCCATGTATTCCTTCGACAATGATGACATTGTTTTTATTGATTTTCAATTTTTCTCCATCATAATATCGCTGTCCGGTTTCGAAAGAGAATTTTGGAATCTCTATCTCTTCGCCGTCCAGCAGCTGAAGAATATTTTTTGTGAAGGTATCGACATCCAATGCTTTGATTGATTCAAAATCATATTCTCCCTTTTCATCTTTCGGGGTATCTATCCGGTTGACGAAATAGTTGTCCAAAGAGAGGTTTACCGGTTTTATCCCGTTTACTAATAGTTGGATGCTTAACCGTTTACCGAAGGTGGTCTTTCCGGACGAGGAGGGACCTGCAATCAGGATTACCTTTATCTTTTTGCGTTTACTTTTGATTTTATCGGCAATCTGGGATATCTTTTTTTCGTGTAATGCTTCACTGACCTTTATCAGGGTTCCGGCATTCTTTTCATCTACAATTTTATTCAAACGGCCGATGTCCGATACCTCCATAATCTTGCCCCAGTGTTTATGTTCGCTGAAAACATGAAATAGTTTATTTTGCGGGATCATCGGTGACAGTTCGGATGGATTATTGCGATTCGGTGTCCGGAGTAGCATGCCGTCCCGGTAGCACTCCAGCCCGAACACTTTCAGGCAGTTAGTGGACGGCGCCAAAGTGCCATAGAAATAATTCGGCACGCCATCCAAATAATAAATGGATGTATATAGCCTGCCACGTGTTTCCATCAACTCGGTTTTGTCTTTGAGTAGTTGCTGTCTGAATATCCTGACAGCCTGACTAGTCGGCACCTCTTCCCGGATGATTGGATAGTTATTATCGATGATATCCTGCATTTTGTCTTTGATTGTAGCAACGACCTGAGGCGTGATAACAATATCTTTGTTGGATATCCGGCAAAAAATACCATTTGAAATAAAATGCTCGACAACCAGATTCTTTTTCGGATAAAGGGCGTGGATTGCCCGGTATAGTACAAATATCAACGAACGATTGTAGATACTTAATCCGTCGAGTGTTGAGACATCGATAAAGTTTACCTGCTTCGGATTCATAATTATATATTGCAAATCCTGTAGCTGGTTATTAATCAATGCTCCTAGTATATGGTAATGGTTATCGGGAAAAATAATCTTTTTTACCTCTTTAAGTGATGTTCCAATCTCGATAGCATAGTTTTGTTGGGTATTTTCACAGAAGACATTTACTTTTTCCATATATTTCTAAATTTTAATTCTTGAATTAGGTTTCTTTTCATCGTACTTTTATGATAAAAAAACCATAACCCGCCTATCGTCGTTCATCATTATTTATATAGTTCTTTTTCCACCGGAATGGCAATTTCGTATGTTTTATTCGCGATGTTAATCAAGTCATTTTTTCGTAACCAGGGGTTAAAACGTTTTAATGTTTTATAGGTGATTCCCTGTTGTTTAGCAAATTCAGCCCAGTCGCTTACCGAGCTTTCTACCGTAATTTTTTTTGTTTTTTCTTCCGGATAGACAATCTGTACCTGGAAATAATATTGTTCCGGATGGAGCATAATCTGTTTGAGAGCTAAAATCCGGAACACATATCTTCCGGTCTCCTCACCTAACAGAAGGTCATAGTAGCTCTTCTCTTTTTGTATCTCAATTTGGTTTGAAACCATTCTTGTTCCGGCATTATAAGATGCTGCAGCAAGTGTCCACGAGCCGAATTTCTGGAAGGCTTCTTTCAAGTATGCCGCTGCTGCCCGGGTCGCTTTTTCGATATGATAACGTTCATCGATTTCCCGGTTTACTTCCAATTTATACTCTTTTGCTGTGGCTTCCATAAATTGCCATATTCCGGCAGCTCCGACAGGAGAGACGGCTAACGGATTGAGGTTGCTTTCAATGACGGCAAGGTATTTGAAATCGTCCGGAATGCCTGCTTCTTTCAAAATAGGCTCTATTATTTTAAAAATCCGGGGAGCATTTTTCAACAACTGTATGGTATTCGAATGGAAATTGGAATTTACAATCAACTCTTTTTTAAAAGCCTCCTGGATATCGATGCGATGTAATGGTACGTTCTCTCCGGCAAAATCAAATGTTTCCGGCATCCATACGTCGGACGGCACCAGTTGTTGGCCCATTTCCGACGATATCGGGACAATGTAATTCTTTGCACTGGATTTTTGTTGTAAATGGAAAATAAAGATAAGAATATTGATAACCGATAAAATAATCAACACATAGAGAAAAAAAGAGATACGCTTCATGTCTGAATCGGAATTAAAAATTATGTAATATCTTGCATTCTGTACAAAGATAAGTATTTAATTTTGAATTAGAAATTAAATCAGCTCCAGGCAATTTTAATCCTTTACCATCCATTTTCCACTTTTCACTCTCGTCTCATTATTTATATCCGTTTTTTCTGCCAGTTTGCAAATTTCACATATCCGAAAGAAATCAGACCTAAACAGATTCCGTAGATAAATTCGCTGCTCCAGACCCATTCTACTTTGGTATGCAATACGGAGGCAAATAACCAGACAGCAAAAGCGTAAATAATCAGAATAATAGCTTCCAGTATCAGTGCATAAACCGTGTTACCGGTACCGGATACGGTCTCAAAGAATATAATACCGAAATTCAATGCGATAGCGGATATACAAATGACATAGAGCGAAGGAATTGAAGCCGTGGCCAGGCCGGGATTATTGGTATATACGGATAGGACTGTTTCCGGAGCGATTATACAGAATAGTAACAGGGGGATCATACATATCAGACTTAACCGGAGGGTTTTAAAAGAAGTTGCGACCACCTCCGATGCCCGCCCTTCTCCGATGAGTTTGCTGGCCAATGTGTTGGCTGTGGCCCCGAATGCAAATACCGGGATGGTGATCAGCATATATATGCTTCTAATGATTCCGGAAATTGCGATCGGACCTTCGCCCAGATGTTCGATTAATGCGAAAAAGAGAAACCAGATGCCAAATGAAAATAGTTTTTGCAGCATGGTTGGAAGAGCGATGTTCAGGATCATCTTCAGCAGCCAGCCTTCGAATTTATGAAAAGCAAAGAGGGTGTAGGTTTTTAATGGTAATTTCGTGATGGTATATATAGTGAAAAAAAGCAATGCTGATATTTCTGCACAAACAGAAGCTATCGCAGCTCCGCCGATGCCCATTTCCGGGAATCCCCACTTTCCGAAGATCAATACATAGTTCAGGGTGACGTTTACGGCAGCCATAAATGTCGTACAGAAAGTGATGACTTTGGTATTGGATAGTCCGATATATAACGCCCGGAACAGAAAGTTAAAACAGACGAAAATAATTCCATAGTGCCGGTAATGTATATACTCCATGGCGCTATGGTAAATATTGGGCGACCGGATAATATTCCGGAACAGAAGATCCGTACAGTAGTGTTGTGTCAGGAATAACAGGCATGAAAGTATCAGCCCGAATGCCAGTCCGTGTTCGAATACCATTCCGATCCGGTCAAGCTTTCCTTCCCCCAGCCGGCGTGCAACAATGATCTGTATCCCGATAGCAAATCCCCAGGCCAGGGTTGAGAATACATAATAGTATATTCCGGCTATCATTGATGCTCCTAGCGCAATAGTACTTACACGGCCTAAAAAAGCGGTATCGGTAAGTGAGATCAGAGTTTGCGCAAGGTTTCCGAAAATAATCGGATAACCGACGTTCCAGATCGTTTTATTGCTGACTGCTGTCTTCATCTTTCAGGGATATTGCAGCCGCAAAAATATAAAAAATCAGGGCATAATTTGTTGTATCGAAGTTTTTAAAAAGCTTCCGTCATATTCATGTAGAAAGACCATTTTTGTCCGGGTTCCTGTCCGATATCCAGACGAAAGTTTTTCCGGGGTTGTATCTGGATACGGAGTCCTACTCCATAATTTACTTTCCATTCTTTCCAGTCGACCGGAGTCTCGCCGAGAGTTCCGGTACCTATCCATGCTACGGCCCCCAACCTGGCCCAGATCGATCCCCTGTCGTGTGCTTCCTGCGTACCGAACATGTGGCGATATTCTACAATACCGAAAGCCATCGACTGATCTCGGTATTTACCCCAGAGGTAACCTCTCAGGTCATAAGGCGAACCGAAGGAGGGAAGCTCGGAGTAGGGTACGTCATCCATACCGATCTGTGATTTGACAATCCACGCTAAGGTACTGCGGCGGTGGAATACATTCTTGAACTGCCGGTATTCCAATTCGATTATCTCATAGTTATAATCTCCTCCGAAATATTTTCCATACAACATTCCGGTTGCACTCAAAAACATTCCGGTATGGGGAGTGGCTACATCATCGCGGGAATCATATTGGAAAATTCCGCCCAGCCCGATATTTTTATATTTCGGACCATATTTCAGGTATTCGGGATTCTGCATCATTACCGGATTAACATCCCTGGCCTTGTTGTAATTGATGTCCAGCATTGTACCGGCATATATGTATGGATATATTTCCCACATGAAGCGAGGGACAAATTCAAAATGGTTTCTTTTGTATAATGTTGTAGAGTCGCTTCTGTAATTATTTTCGATTTCATCAAATCCGACTCCGAAAAAATTGGTCGGTTCGTTGCGATAGCCGTATTTTACATATATCCTGAACTGGTTTTCATCGAAAAACAATGTGCCGGCGCCGGCTATCACCAATGTCCCGTTTACGGAAATATTGAATCCCACCGGAATAAAAGAACGCTGGCTGATTGAGTCGTATTTGTTCAAACGGAAAGTCATCAACATAGCTCCCCCGATTCCGAAAGAGGCTTCCGGGGTGTAAGAAGGTCCTCCCAGAATAGATGTCCATACTTTTTTGTGTGCCCGGATCGAGTCGCGGCGGATCTGTAATTTCTCATGTTTTTGTTCAAATCTTTGCAGGAAGTTCTGGGCGAATAACGGTGTGGTAAATAGAAAAAACAGTAAAAAAAAACATAGTTTCATCCAAGAGGAATTTTGTGTATTGAGTATTGATTTGATTGGTCGACGGGTAATGGGCAACAAGAAAAGGTCTTTAATATTGAGATGGCTTTTGTTCATAACATTTAATCTGAAATCCGAAGGTTGAGAGTCTTAAATAATTAAGATTTTTCTGCTCTCTATAAAATTACGTTTTGCTACATCAACAGGTTTTAAAATTTTCATATTATTTTTGTGATAATAATATGAAAGCAATAACTTTAAAACAGGAAATATGGTGACAATTGAAGAACAGGTCAGCGAAGGTATCAAGGATGCAATGAAGGCCAAAGATAAAGTAAGATTGGAAACGCT
Source organism: Marinifilaceae bacterium (assembly GCA_031553705.1). Lineage (GTDB taxonomy): Bacteria > Bacteroidota > Bacteroidia > Bacteroidales > Marinifilaceae > JAVBLD01. Next base: position 21,682 of record JAVBLD010000016.1, read on the forward strand.
TCGGAATATTAAAAAAGTTATTCTTGAGGCAAAAACCAGACCGGGTGCCGGCGATCAGATCGATGATGCCGAGTGTATTAAAATAATCCAGAAACTGGCCAAACAGGGAAAAGACGCGGCTGAAATCTATAAGCGGCAGGGAAGGGCAGACCTATATGAACAGGAGGCGGCACAGGTGGAGATTTTAGAAAGCTTTCTTCCGAAACAGATGAGTGAAGCGGAACTGACTGCTGCATTGAAAGAGATCATCGCCTCTGTGGGAGCAGAAGGCCCGCAGGATATGGGTAAAGTGATGGGAGTTGCTACTAAACAGCTGACCGGATTGGCGGAAGGAAAAGTCATTTCGGCAAAAGTGAAGGAATTATTGTCCTGATGCCAAGGACAGAAATGTAGTTCGAATTCCTCTGATCATGATGTAATTAAAAAAGATAAAGCAAAGGGTCTAGAATGTTAAAATCCCTGGTTGAGAATTGAATATTCGGTTTCGTTTTCGAAATGGGGATCCGAATAAACAGAGATCCCAAATCCTTTTTAGACATTTGTTTTAACGGAAAGCAAAAAAGCATTCCATTCAATATTTTTCTTTATCACCGCCCTAGTAGGCACATTGAGATAAAATAACGATGGAAGGCAGTATCCTTTGTCAGTTCGGGATGGAAGGAGGTAGCCAGCATGTTTCGTTCTTTTGCTGCGACAATGTGTCCGTCTACTTTGCATAAAATCTTGGTACTGTTTCCGACCCGGGTGATATAAGGGGCTCGGATAAAAACCAATGGGACCGGCTTATCGCTTATATCCGGCAGTGTTACAGTTGTTTCAAAGCTGTCGGTCTGGGTACCGTAAGCGTTTCTTTTTACGGAAATATCCATAACTCCCAGATGTACAGGAGAATCATTTACCAACTCTTTTGCCAACAGGATCATCCCGGCGCATGTTCCCCATACCGGGAGTCCATTTTCGATCTTTGCCCGTAAAGGAGCCATCATGCCTGTCCGGACAAGCAGTTTCCCAATGGTGGTACTTTCTCCTCCCGGTAGAATCATGCCGTCCAGAAGTTCCAGTTGCTCAGGATACCTGACGTCTACTGCTGTGTGGCCCAAATATTCGAGACGTGATTTATGTTCTGCAAATGCCCCCTGAAATCCTAATACACCGATATTCATTTCATTAAGAGTAAACGAAATCGAGGAATAATAAATGTTTATTCCTCGATTTCTATTTGATTACCAGCCTCTCTCGGCATACTTATTTTCAAGCGATTTAATTTCCAGTCCGGACATAGGTTCACCTAAGTTTTCCGATAACTCGGCAAGTTTTACAGGATCATTATAATAAGTCACTGCCTGAACGATCGCTTTTGCTCTTTTGGCAGGATCTCCCGATTTGAAGATTCCGGAGCCGACGAATACACCTTCGGAACCCAGTTGCATCATCAGCGCGGCATCGGCAGGGGTAGCGATACCTCCCGCTGCGAAATTCACTACCGGCAATTTACCCTGTTCGTGTACGTATTTAATAAGCTCATAAGGAGCATTGAACGTCTTGGCGAGGCTCATCAATTCTTCAGCCGGAGCATTCTTTACTTTGCGCATATCATCCATGATCTGGCGTATATGGGTAACCGCTTCCACTACGTTGCCGGTTCCCGCTTCCCCTTTCGTACGGATCATCGCAGCTCCTTCACCGATGCGGCGCAGGGCCTCTCCTAAATTACGTGCTCCACATACGAACGGCACTTTAAAAGCCGTTTTATCCACATGGTAAAGCTCATCCGCCGGTGTTAATACTTCGCTCTCGTCGATAAAATCTATACCGATAGCTTCTAATATCTGGGCTTCCACAAAGTGACCGATTCTTACTTTAGCCATTACCGGTATCGAAACCGCTTTCTGAATCTCTTTTATCATTTGAGGATCGGACATTCTTGCCACCCCACCGTCACGACGAATATCGGCAGGAACTCTTTCCAATGCCATTACGGCACAGGCTCCAGCCGCCTCGGCAATCTTAGCCTGTTTTGCATCCGTCACATCCATAATTACGCCACCTTTCAGCATCTGAGCAAGGTTTTTGTTTAATTCGTGTTTTCCCATTTGAACTTAGAAATTTAAAGAATGTTGTTTTAAAATAATAACTTATCGCTAAGCGCCTACAAATATATGAATTTCGCTAAAGAGAAGGTAGGGAAAATAGCATAATCTGTTTTTTTTACTAACTTTGCAATAGTTGAATACTATGTTGAAGTATAACAGTATATTACAGAATCGCTCTTATAAAGGGCTTTATGAATGTTGGATCTGTTGATCCGATGCACTTTCCTGTTTGGGTAAACTATTTTTCAATTTTTGTATCATTTCACGAAAATAAGTTTTTAAAATGTAGTGAGTAATAAGGTAGTATAACATAATACTTTCTGCCTGTTTTTTACTTGCATCTTTGTAAAGATACGGATATGGTAAGCGGTTGTATTTTTGATATAAAACGCTATGCGATACATGATGGCCCGGGGATCAGGACTACTGTATTCTTTAAGGGATGTCCTTTACATTGCTGGTGGTGTCATAACCCGGAAAGCCAGTCGGTAGGAGCGGTATCGATGGTGAAGATCAATAAACTCGACGGTAGAGAGTTTAAAGACGAGGTGCCGGTGGGGCATACCGTTACGGTAGAACAATTGTTGGATGAAATCCGGAAAGATGCGGTTTTTTATGAGGAATCGGACGGAGGGGTGACTTTCTCCGGCGGAGAGCCGTTGATGCAACCGGCTTTTCTGGCCGCTTCTCTGAAGATGGCTAAAACTTACGGCTTTCATACCTGTGTGGATACGGCCGGAGTTAGTCGTGAGATGATTTCCGATAAAATCATAACTTATAGCGATCTTTTTCTTTATGATATAAAAACGGCAGATCGGGGAATATTTGACCGATATATCGGAAACGGATTCGACCGAGTGTGGGAAAATCTTGCCCGAATTACGACTGCGGGGAAAGAGGTGATTATCCGGATACCGGTTATTCCCGGTATTAATGACAGTGAAAAGAGTGGGAAAGAGATTGTTCAGAGGTTGAGCCAGTTCCCTACCTTGAGTAATGTCAGCTTTTTACCCTATCATCATGTCGGGTGCGATAAATACGGGCGCCTTGGAATGACTTATAAAATGAAGGATACGGCGCCATTGTCCGAAGAAGGATTAAAACCGTTAAAAGAGTTGTTTATTCGGGAAGGATACCATATAAGTTAAGAATCGTTTCAATTTTAACCCAGTTTCGCAGTCTTGGTTTTTTGCCTTTCCCTCGGCAACATTTAGCAAGTTCGATACTGTACTAAGAAAAAATCAATTTTAACCTTCAACTATCTAATATAATATGAGAATGACTAAAAGAGTTAAGATGCTCAGAGATCAGAGCTTAAATGCAGAGAACTGGATTTCGGCCGAGAGGGCTTTCCTGATCACTGAGTTTTATCAGTCGGGTGTTGCACATGCTAAGTCCGTACCTGTACAGCGGGCGCTTTCATTTAAATATATCCTTGAGAATAAACGGATTTGTATTAATAGTGGGGAGTTGATCGTCGGGGAACGAGGACCCGCTCCTAAAGCTACGCCTACCTATCCGGAAATATGCCTTCATACTGCCAAGGATCTGGAAATGCTGCACAACCGGTCGAAAGTAGCCTTCAAATCAGATCCCGGAACGCGTAAAGTTTACGAAGAGATCATTATTCCTTATTGGACAGAACGGACAAACCGGGAACGGATTTTTGAAAGGCTGCCTCAGGAGTGGAAAGATGCGTATGATGCCGGTATTTTTACCGAATTTCAGGAACAGCGGGCTCCCGGACATACCGTATTGGGTAGAAAAATGTTCCATACCGGATTGCTCGACCTGAAAGAAGAGATCCGGGAGGCAATGGTGCAACTGGATCTGCTGACCGATATGGAGGCCGTTGATAAACGGGATGAGTTACAGGCCATGGAGATCGTGTGTGATGCCATGATCCGCTATGCGGAACGCCATGCGCAACAATTGGATAAACTGGCGGGAGATGAGTGTGATCCGAAGCGGAAAACCGAATTACAGCAGATGGCTTCGATATGCCGTCGGGTGCCTGCTCATGCTCCTGAAACAGTCCATGAAGCATTGCAACACTATTGGTTTATTCATCTCGGAGTGGTAACAGAGCTGAATCCATGGGATTCATTTAATCCGGGACGCCTGGATCAACATCTTTATCCGTTATATGAAAAACAATTGAAGGATAAAACAACAACAAAAGAGGAAGTATGTGAATTGTTGCAGTGCTTCTGGATAAAGTTTAATAACCATCCTTCGCCGCCGAAAGTGGGGATTACGGCGGAAGAGAGTAATACTTATACCGACTTTGCGTTGATCAATATCGGAGGGGTAAAAGAGGATGGGAGCGATGCGGTAAACGAAATGTCGTATATCTTGCTGGATATTATCAAGGAGATGCGGCTTTTGCAGCCGAGTTCAATGATCCAGGTCAGTAAGAAAAATCCGGATGCTTTTATCCGGGCGGCGATAGAGATTATTAAGACGGGTTTCGGACAACCTTCCGTGTTTAATACCGATGCGTTGATACAGGAGATGTTGTGTGCCGGCAAAGATGTCGTGGACGCAAGGAATGGCGGATGCTCAGGATGTGTGGAGACCGGAGCATTCGGCACCGAAGCCTATATCCTGACCGGTTATTTTAACCTGCCGAAGATTCTGGAACTAACATTAAACAATGGTTTTGACATCCGTACCGGAAAGCAGATCGGATTGCCTACCGGTTATGCGACCGGCTATAGCTCTTACCAGGAACTGTTTGCCGCTTACCGTGCGCAGGTAAATCATTTTATGCGTATCAAGCTGGTTGGGAATAATATCATCGAACGGATTTTTATGAAATATATGCCGGTGCCGTTTCTTTCCGTATTGATTGAAGACTGTATAAAAAACGGAAAAGATTATATGTGCGGGGGGGCGCGTTATAATTCGAGTTATGTGCAGGGTGTCGGGCTGGGGAGCATCACGGATATGTTGACGTCATTGAAATATCATGTATATGATGAAAAAGATATACCAATGGAGACGTTAGTGAAAGCAATGCGGGCTGATTTTGCCGGATACGGGACATTGCAGTATCAATTGGTATATAAAACTCCTAAATACGGCAATGATGACGATTATGCCGATAAACAGGAAGTAGAGGTGTTTGATATGTACTATGACGCGTTGAACGGCTACCGTACGCCTCGCGGCGGAACCTACCGGGTGAATATGCTGCCGACTACCTGCCATGTCTATTTCGGTCGTGTGACGGGAGCTACCCCTGACGGGCGCAAAGCAGGACAACCTTTGTCCGAAGGGATCTCTCCGGTACAGGGCGCCGATACACAAGGTCCGACAGCTGTTATCAGGTCGGCAGCCAAGATCGATCACATTAAGACCGGAGGCACATTGTTAAATCAGAAATTCACTCCCTCTTTGCTTGCCACAGAGGAGGGTGCTATAAATCTGGTACATTTGATCCGCGCCTATTTCCGGATGGACGGTCATCATATTCAGTTTAATGTGGTAGATGCCGAAACCTTAAAAGATGCACAGAGATGTCCGGAAAAATATAAGGACTTGATAGTTCGTGTTGCCGGATATAGTGATTACTTTAATGATCTGGGCGAAGACCTGCAACAGGAGATTATTTGCCGTACCGAACAGACGGTGTTATAAAGGGGTGTCGATAAGCTTATTTATTAGTAAATTACCGGATACTTTTTTATGAAAAGAAATATCCGGTAATTTTATTTTTTATCCGACGACTGTTACTTCTTAGCAATCAAAATAGCACAAACATTTTCACTGTTTTTTTAAAGTTTTATTTATCAAAACATGGTTTGGGGGTTAATCATATACTAATGATATATTATTCATCCAACCAACGAGCAAATCTTTCTATTTTTTCATTCTATTTTTCTATCCATTGAGCTGGCTGCTCTTGTATAATTTGTCTGGAATATATTTAAATCCCCGTTTTTCAAACTCAATTAATAACATGGCTTTTCCTGCTCCGGGATCTCCTGTTATTATAGATAAATCGGATTCATATTATTTATTTGTTTATCATAGAATTGTGTGTAATGTGTTTAAATACAGTGTTTTAGATGTTTGTTGAATTTGAAAGGTGAAATATCGTAAAAAGAGAAAATTTTCTGATACTTTGTTTTACCGGATTTCCGGCAGATCGATACCTTTGATTTTCCGGTAGAGATTCAAAGCATAGGAATCGGTCATACCGGATACATAATCGACTACGGTCTGTATCTTTGTATACATCGAATCCTCTTTTTCTACTTTATACTGCTCCGGCATAACCGAGAGGATATTGCGGGCATAGTAGGTTTCGGGTTTCAGTATGGCATCGGTATATTCTTTTAGGATTGTACCGAGGATCTTAAATCCGGCAATTTGAATTTGTGTTACTATATTGGTATGGTAGATGCGTTCGTAAGCCAGTTTTGTACAAGTTTCGTACGCTGTTTTATTCGTACCGGCGATCTCTTTGATTAATGTGCTGTTAAAGTTTCCTTCCATAATAGCGTCATAGTTGGAGCAGAAAACATCAGCACAGGCGTTAATTAATTTGTTGATTATACCTGCGCGCAGGAAAGCAATACGTTCGTTTTTGTCGGTGACTACCTTAAATGTTTTGGCAATAATCTTCAGGTCTTCCTTATCTGCCTGTTTATCGTAAAAGCTTTCCAAGATATCGCACGTTTCATCATAGGAAAGGATACGGAGTTTGTGCGAGTCTTCAATATCCATGATCTGATAGCAGATGTCGTCGGCGGCCTCTACTAAGTAAACCAAAGGGTGGCGTACATATCGTAACGGGTGGTCGCTGATTTTGCTGATCCCCAACTCTTCGGCTACCTGCCGGAAGGTCTCTTTTTCACTCTGAAAAAAACCGTACTTAAAGCCTTTGGAGTTGGAACCGAAGGATTCGAAAGGATATTTTACAATGGATGCCAGTGTGGTATAAGTCATTGTATAGCCTCCGGGCCGACGTCCGTTGAAGCTGTGCGTCAGCAGACGGAAAGCGTTGGCATTGCCTTCAAAATGGCTGATATCAGCCCACTCTTCATCGGAGAGTAGTTTTTTTAGATATACACCTTCGCCTTCGCTGAAAAAAGAAGATATAGCCTCTTCCCCCGAATGCCCGAACGGCGGATTGCCCAGATCGTGGGCTAAACAGGCGGAGCTGACAATTGTCCCGATCTCTTCCAGTATTTCCGGATTATCGAGTACCGGCGCCTGTTTTTTGACAAACTGGGCGATTTTATTACCTAAGGAACGCCCGACGCTGGCCACCTCCAGGCTATGAGTGAGACGGTTATGTACAAATATATTGCCCGGTAGAGGAAATACTTGTGTTTTGTTTTGTAAACGACGGAACGGAGAGGAGAATATCAGCCGGTCGTAGTCCCGTTGGAACTGTGAACGATCATGAGAATGGAACAACGATGCGGCGCTTTCCGGATGATATCGGCGTGCTGATAAAAGGTTATTCCAATCCATAATTAATATATATGGGGGACAAGCCGGGCATAAGGATTTACCATTTTCAACTTTCAATTAAAATTGCCTTTTCCTTGTCCCCCCTGTTTTTGAATTATACGTTCTGACTGATAAAATGGAAGTGACTGCCGAATCGTTCAAAAGCCGCTTTATCCAACATTTCCTGATGATCAGGATGGGCGATGGATATAATGGCTTTTGCTCTTTCCTGTAAAGTCTTACCATATAGATCTACTGCACCGAATTCGGTTACGATAAAATGAACGTCAAAGCGGGTAGTAACGACTCCGGCTCCATTTAGCAGAGTCGGTGTGATCTTACTGACTCCTTTGTTGGTTACCGAGGGTAGAGCAATGATCGGTTTTCCACCTTCGCTGGCCGCGGCTCCGCGGATAAAATCTAACTGGCCTCCGCATCCGCTGTAGAATTTACAACCGATCGAATCGGCATTTACCTGTCCGGTAATATCCACCGAGAGCGCCGAGTTGATAGCGGTCATCTTCGGTTGCTGGGCGATAATGAACGGGTCGTTGGTATATCCCACATCCATCATGGCTACCGCCGGGTTGTCGTCAATAAAGTCGTATACCTGTTTGGAACCCATTAAGAATGTAGAAACGATTTTGCCCTTATTGAATTTTTTATTCAGGTTGTTGATTACACCTCTTTCATATAACGGTAATACACCGTCTGCAAACATTTCGGTATGAATACCGAGGTTTTTGTGATTGCCCAGTTGGGATAGTACGGCATTCGGGATGGCGCCGATTCCCATTTGAATTGTGGCTCCGTCTTCGATTAAGGCTGCTGCATGAAGTCCGATCTTGATGTCCTGTTCGGTAAGTATTGCCTGGTGTGCTTCAATCAACGGTGTGTTATCCTCGCAAAGGATGTCGATATCCGTAAGTTTGATAATGGCATCGCCCCATGCGCGGGGTACATGCGGGTTGATGACGCCGATGACGGTTTTGGCTGTCTGTACGGCAGCTAAAGTTGCATCAACGGAAGTACCCATCGATACATAACCGTGTTTGTCCGGCGGACATACCTGAATCATTACTACATCTACCGGGGTGATCCCGCTGCGGATCAGTTTCTGGGTTTCGCTCAGGTGTACAGGGATGTAGTCTGCATAACCTTCCTGGGTTGGTTTACGCACATTACCGCCGACGAAGAACGATTCCAGGAAGAATATCCCTTCGAACTCGGCTTCCGCGTACGGAGCGTTTCCTTCTGTATGGAGATGTTGGATTTTTATGTTTTTCAATTCTCCCGCCCGGCCTCTTTTGCATAATGCCTGTATAAGGCCTTGCGGCGCGCAAGCCACGCTATGCAGGTGAATACGGTCGCCGGATTTTACTACTTTCACCGCCTCGTCAAATGATACTGTTTTAATTCCTTTATACATAGGGTTAAATTTTGAGTAATTTCTTTTTAAAGCGATGCGAAGTTATGATAATAAAATCAAAAACAGAAGAAAAACAGGTACATTTTGGATTGCCGGTTGCGGGGCACATTTGAACCTGATGTCGTGCTGATTAAAGCTTTGATATAAGGTACAGAGTCCACAAATGGCAATTTCGAATATTTATTTTTTGTATTTCTTGATCAGCGCTCCGACCACATCTTCCGTCAATTCGTGCCCTTGCAGGGATGGAAAACCTTCCCAACGCACAACGCCTTTCGGGTCGATCAGAATTACATGGGGGATACCTTTTACTTCCAGCTCTTTTTTCATGGTTCCTGCAGGATCTACGCCGCTTGCATATTTGATTTCCGGATTAGTCATTGCTTTCACTTTCTCTGCCGGTTCGTCGGATATGCCGATAACTACCAGGTCTTTTTTGAATTTTTTCTGAATCTCATTCAGTTTAGGAATAGCCCCCCGGCATGGTCCGCACCATGTGGCCCAGAAATCAACCAGTACAAATTTTCCTTTGGTTTTCGGTTGTGCTGAGATCCATTCTTTTACAACTAAATCAGGCGCTTTCTCATTTAAAATAGATTTGGCCCATAACCGTTTTTCATTGTTACTTTCTTGTGCAAATAGGGCTGTTGAGCACAATAAAAGTCCGATTAAAATAGATTTCATATACATTTTGATTTAAGGTTTAGAGTACAATGTATAAGATACAATATTCTTTACCTCCTGTAAACTTATACATTGTATTCTTTAGATCTTATTTTATCTATATTTATTGAATTATAAATATCATCGGGGCTCTTTCTACCGCTTTATCGCTCTATCCATATCTCTTTTGGCATCTTTGAGTTTTATAGATTCACGTTTATCATACTCTTTTTTACCTTTTGCCAGTACAATGCGTAATTTTGCCAGTCCTTTGTCGGTAAGGAATACCTTTATAGGGATAATAGTAAGTCCGGTTTCTTTACTCTTGCGTTCGAGTTTATCCAGTTCTTTCCGGTTAAGTAGCAGCTTTCGTTCCCGTTTTTCCTCGTGATTGTAGTAGGTGCCGAGTTTATATTCGGCGATATGCATCCCTTTTACCCATAGCTCTCTATTATTAAAAAAGCAATATGCATCAACCAGGCTGGCTTTCCCGGCACGGATGGATTTGATCTCAGTGCCGGTAAGTATAATACCCGCATCATATTCTTCGAGAAATTCGTAGTCGAAAGAGGCTCGTTTATTCCTTATATTGATATTGTTTTGCATGCTGATGAATTACAAGTTGAATGTCGGTATTCCAAGAATAATTTTAAGAATTTGTTTTACAATAGCCGGCATGCAGATAATGGACAGACCGATGATGATCAGTGTATTGGTTCGTTGTTTCGCCTCAATGCCGGAATATCGTATAATTCCGGAATGCAAGGTACGAAAAAATATCAGGCTAACCAATGTAAATAGTTGTTCGATTGCTTTGTTGTCAAAGGCTGCCCCTAAACTGCGAAATGCGACAAATACGGTAGCACTGTACACCGTCAGATTTAACGCTGCCTGCCCGGATTTATGGAATTTATATGCAATAAACTCCCGTGTAATCAGATAGGCCAGCCATGTACCGGTTGTTGCCGATAACAGATTGATCAGTGCGTATTCAATCGATAGAATAAATTGGCCCTGAATGAGGTATGAAAGTAGTATCGGAACAGACATTACGGCGGCGAGAGGGATCAGATATGTTTTAAAAATCTCCTGCTCCGAATGATATTCGCTGGCAACTTCTGCCCATACCTCTTCCGGTTTTACCGTTAATTTCCGGGTACGTTCATATATATACCTAAAGTTGTATCTCATTGTAAAGATCTTATTTGGTCGTCCTTTAGAATTGAAGTATATCAAGACGCAAAAATATAAATTTAAGCGTTGATTTTTAAATAAAATGGATGGTTTGTGTTTTAATATATTGCATAATTCCCCCTTTCCGCTGATTCCGGAGAAAAAACGGTTATTTAGTATACCTTAAAATCTTTCGCGTCTTTTATAATACTGAATCAGTATTTATTCATTGATGAACGCTTTTTGTTTTTAGACACCAATAGCTATAAGCAGCCACAACAATAAAGCAGAATAGCGGAACGCTAAATGCCCAATTGATAGAATGTGTTATATCGGATACCAGACCCTGAGCAGCAGTAAGGAGTGCTCCTCCCAAGATCGCCATGATTAATCCCGAACCGCCGATCTTGGCATCGTCGCCAAGTTTGTACATCGCGGTACCGTATATTGTCGGAAACATCAAAGACATACATACGGATATAAAAATCAGGGCAACCACCCCGGCATTCCCATCTGATAAAACTACTATAGCAGAGCAAACTATTCCGCCGATGGCGGCCCAGAGAAGTAAAACTGTCGGTTTTAAAAAGCGCATCAGACCGGTGAATGCAAAACGAGAGAGCGTAAAGCCGATCATAGAGTACAGGTAGATTGTAGCCGCATCTTTTTCATTGCAGTGTGAATGTTCCATGACGTAGCGGATCGTAAACGACCATACTCCAATCTGAGCTCCGACATAAAAAAATTGTGTAATTACACCGAAGAGATAACGTTTGTTTTTTACCAGACGTTTGATTGTCGTTCCCAGCATAGGAGAAGCAGAAGTTACATTGCTACCCTTGGGCATCCGGGTGAGCAGGATCATTCCGAAGATAATAAGGAGTGCAACTCCTACACATACATAAGTCATTGTAACAGCATTCAATTCTTTCACTTGGATTTGTTCCAAGACTTCAGTAGACATCGCTGCCCGTTCCAGCGCATTTGCATGATGTAGTTCTCCCAATATAAAATATTGGCTCAACAGTACGCCTACAATAGATCCTATCGGGTTAAAAGCTTGGGCCAGATTCAGGCGCCGGGTCGCATTTTCTTCGGGACCCATCGAAAGGATATAGGGATTAGCAGCCGTTTCCAGTATGGAGCATCCGCCGGCCAGGATATAAAGGGCAAAAAGATAAAAACCGTAGCTGGCGGTAATGCTGGAAGGATAAAACAGAAAGCATCCTCCTGCATAAAGTACCAAACCTAGTAATACTCCCGATTTGTAGGAGTATTTTCTTATAAATAAAGCGGCGGGAAAAGCAAAACAAAAATAAGAACCATAGAAGGCGATCTGGATCAGGGAAGTTTGAAAATCCGTCATGCTCATGATTTTTTTGAATGCTGCCAGTAGGGTGTCGGTCATATTATTGGCTAACCCCCACATAAAAAAGAGACTGGTGATCAGGATGAACGGGAGTAAATATTTCTCTCCCCCTTTTCCGGAAAACATGGATAGCTTCATAGGTAAATAATTAAAAATTGAAAATGATTTAATTTATAGCTAAATGATTGATTAATATTTGATTATTGTTCTCAATATTCTGTTTGTTTTGGATCATATTGTTTTGTTTTAATGCTTGAAGCGACGATTTTCCGTCCTTCTTCGAGGTTACGGATTTCTTTCCGGGCAATGGCTTGCATAATGATATTCCCTATGGCAGTGGATTCCTCATGGCCTTTGATAACGGGTATTCCAAGAGTATTTGCTGTCAATTGGTTCAAGATTTCATTGCGACTTCCGCCTCCAACTACATATAAACGGTTTATTTTATATCCGGTACATTGCTTTAATTCGGCCATGATAGCGCCATATTTATTTGCCAGGGATCTCAGGATCATACGGACATATTCTCCGGCGCAACCGGGAACGGCTTGGTTTGTCCGTATGCAATATTGATTCATCGCCTCTTGCATGGATATAGGATTCGTGAAAGAGGCCTCGTCCGGATCAATCAGGCTGTTGAAGCCGATAGCCTGGCCGGCTTCTGTCAGCAACTGTTCGTATACATATATTTGCCCCATCCGCTGTTCCCATTCCGTCATAATGTTCTGTAATAGCCAGAGGCCCGTCATATTCCGGAGGAAACGAATTTTACCTCCCACTCCTCCTTCGTTTGTGAAATTGTGGATCAATGTTTCGTGATTCATGATTGCCTGATCCGATTCTATTCCCATCAACGACCATGTGCCGGAACTCAGGTATGCCCAATCTTCCCCGGTAGCGGGGATGGCGGCCACAGCGGAGGCCGTGTCATGTGAGCCGACCGCGACCACGTCGATAGGTCCGGCGCCCGTTTCGGAGGCGATGTCTTTTCGCAGGGTACCGAGGACAGAGCCCGGATAAACAATATCTGACATTAAGCTACGGGGAATGTCCAATGCTTCGAATACTTTATCTTCCCATGTTTTTTGCCGGGCATTAAGTAGTTGAGAGGTGGAAGCGATCGTATATTCGTTTCCGATAAAGCCGGTCAGAAAATAATTGATCAGATCGGGTATAAACAAGAGGTTGCGGGCCGACATAAGTTGCGGGTCTGACTCTCTTCTCATGCTGAGAAGTTGGAACGCCGTATTGATCTCCATGAATTGGTTGCCTGTTATGCTATATAGATAATCCCCAGGAAGTATCCGGAATACTTCGTCAAGTATCCCGGATGTCCGGGTATCTCTATAACATACCGGATTGGAGAGCAGCTTTCCTTTGATATCCAAAAGTCCGAAATCGACTCCCCAGGTATCGACGGCAACGCTCTTTATATTATAGCCTTTTTGTACGGCTTTGGATATTCCCAGTTTAATCTCGGCAAACAAGGCCGGAAAGTCCCAATACAAGGTATCTCCCAATCTGACCTGCCGGTTTTGGAACCGGTGGATTTCTTCCAGCGATATGCGATTATCCTCAATCCGACCGACAATAGCCCTTCCGCTTCCGGCGCCTAGATCCAGTGCAAGATACTCCATGCCGGATTATTTTGTTGTTTTGCCTAGTATATAGGTTTGCAGATCGTTGATCTCCGCTTCGGTAAGCGTCTGGTATTTGAATTCCGATTGAACAATGATCCGGCAAGCCATTTCAAAAAACACGGCTTTTTGGAATGCGTCGTCAAAATCTTTGCCGCATACTACTTGTCCGTGCTTGTCCAACAGGGCGCAGTCGTGATCGATCAATGCTTCCGTTACACCTTTTGCCAGCTCCGGTGATCCGGGACGGTAGTACGGGACAACGGGAATCTTCCGGCCGCAATAACAAAAGACTTCGGCCGTAACAATATAGTTTTCCGGTTTCTTTTCCATACAGGCGATAACAGTGGCGTAATGGGACTGAAAATGCAGTACCACGTTCATTTCTTTGCGATTACGCAATATCCCCAGGTGAAAACCGCTTTCCATTGATGGCTTATGGCCTTGTACCAAAGAACCATCATCTATCCGGCATACGGCGATCTTATCGGGAGTCAGGTTGGGTACCCAGGAGCCGGTTCCCGATATGAGTGCCAATTCTCCTATTCTCCATGACAAGTTGCCGCTGCTGCAAGGCATTAATTTTTCATTTCCTGCGCGATGTGCCTCGGCAATAAACCGCGCTATATGTTCGTTTGTGATCATCTGATTCGTCTGTTTTTGATATAACTGTTATTTATACAAAGGTCCGTATGTCTGACAGGCCCGGTAATCGGCCCCTTCCCGGTCCATGCCGAAGGCATTCCATGCAGAAGGACGGAAAATTTTGTCCTGTTGTACGTTGTGCATGCATACGGGGATGCGTAACATAGAAGCAAGAGTGATCAGGTCGGCACCTATATGTCCGTAACAGATTGCTCCGTGGTTTGCTCCCCAATAGTTCATGACCGAATAGACATCTTTGAAGTTCGAATCGTCGGTCAGACGTGGAGTGAACCAGGTAGTCGGCCATGTTTTGTCGGTGCGTTCATTCAGTATCCGGTGTACGTCTGACGGAATATCGACGGTCCATCCTTCGGCGATTTGCAGGACAGGGCCAAGGCCTTTAACCATGTTGATTCTCGACATGGTACACGGCATACCACCCCGGCTCAGGAAATTGGATGAAAAACCTCCTCCCCGGAAGTATTCTCTGTTTGCCGGATACCAGGTTGTCGCTTTCAGGCATGCTTTTACCTCTTCTTCTTTGATCTCCTGAAATGGCTTCATGGCCGGTTTTCCATCAATAGTCTGGTACCCGGTGCCATCCAAAGAGGTAGAACCGGAGTTGATCAGGTGTATGATGCCATTAGCGGCCATTCCTTCCAGTCTCTTACCCGTTACTCTTTCGATCGCTTCGGGACTCCAATAGGTGCGAACGTCGGAAAAAATCTGGGCAGTATTGGTTAAAAGATGACCGAACAGCATCGCTACCCCGTTTAACGAATCGTTTTCGGTAGCTACCACATAAGCTTGGCGAATGCCGTTCCAATCGAAGGATGAGTTGAGGATTGCCTCTGTAAAATCGCCGTTCGAAAAATGGTCGGTCCACTGGCGTTGTCCCTGGAAACCGGAGACAATGGCATTATGGCCCAACGCTTCTTCAGCAAATCCCATCTCTTTCAACTTAGGATTACCGATCATCAAATCCCGGACAATTAACGTCATTTTTACAACAAATTCCCAGTCGGTGTCTTTACCTTCTCTTGATTTCCGGATTTCCGGTTTATTGAAATCTTCCCCCTCTTTACAGTTTGCTCTGGTCCAAGCCAAAGCTTTATGAAATTCATCTTTATCGTAAATATCTTCATTGATCCGGCGAATAATTTCGGACATATCCACGCTTTCGTTACGCATACCCAGATATTCCTGAAAAAAATCCTGATTTACGATTGAACCGGCAATTCCCATACTAACGGACCCGATAGACAGATAGGACTTTCCGCGCATGGCAACGGCTGCCACTGCAGCTCTTGCGAAACGTAACAGTTTTTCCTCTACATCACTCGGGATAGTTTGATCATGGATATCCTGTACATCTCTGCCATAGATTCCGAAAGCCGGTAGTCCTTTCTGCGTGTGCCCTGCCAGAACTGCTGCCAGGTAAACAGCGCCGGGACGCTCCGTGCCGTTAAATCCCCATACGGCTTTTATTGTATGCGGATCCATATCCATTGTTTCACTTCCGTAACACCAGCATGGGGTTACAGAGATGGTGATACCGACTCCCTCTTTTCTGAATTTTTCGGCACATGCCGCACTTTCGGCCACCCGGCCGATCGTCGAATCGGCTATAATGCACTGTACTGGCGTGCCGTCGCCATATCTTAATGTTTTGGCTAATAAAGCGGCTATATTCTCAGCCATTTTCATAGTCTGCTTTTCCAGTGACTCTCTGACTCCTCCCATACGGGCATCTATTGTGGGACGGATACCTATTTTAGGCCATTCTCCTTGAAATCTTTTATTATTCATACATATAGCTATTGAAAGTGTGTTTATTTTGATGTTTCGGATATCAGATTTCTTAATTTACCCTCTTTTTCCGGCGACCAGTAACCACAATCCAGTTCGATGAATATAGAACTGTACGGAATGATTTGTTCTGTTTTTAATACGACTACCTGGAATAGTTTCGACGCTTCGTCCAATTTTTTGAAAATCTCCTCGTGATTCAATGTCTGTACATTATATTTACCGAGCACTTGATATAACTGATTTCTGAAGGTATCAATCTGTGGAACCAATTCATCATCCAGATAGTTGAGTTCATTGTCCGTATATACAATGGCCTTTACATGAGAAGCCTGTTCTATCTTTGCCAGGACAGAGCCGGCAACCTCTAACAGTGCTGAACCGGTGTTGATATAGTCCATTCCTTGTGAACTTTGTAGCGGGAATGCTTTGTCTACAATTAAGATCCAGTTTCGATGACCGAGTAAAGGCAGGATCTGTTCAAACTCTTTTTGCCAGACTTTTTTTTCCATGTTGTTTGCTTTTGAGTTCGTTTTCGGAGGCATGCATCCGGCTATAAGAAAGATTAAGATGCATAATAAACTAGATTGTTTCATACATAAAAAGTTGAAAATTAAAAAATGCTTTAACTGAGTGGAGAGAAACAGTTGCTGAAAGCGCTGTTCCCTGCATTTTAAAATTGTAATAAATATCCATATCCATAATTTTGTGAACCGTTTGATAGCGGATTTAATTTCAAAGTCTTTTATTGGATAATATACCAAAATAATTATCTTTGTATTTTAAGGTTAAGGATTGTAACACATAATTCAGGGTAAAAATATAAAAAAATAATTGAACGTAAACTAAAAGACGAATTTATTTTACAATCTCAGTTTGTTTTGAAACCCATTTTTAAAAAATAGGTTTGTATCTGTCGATCAAGAAATAACACTAATAATAAAATATAAATATGAATGTATTATTTGTAAGATTATCTCTTCTGTTTGCTGTTTTTTGGGTACAAGTTCCTTTGTATGCACAGCATGCTACAAAAGAGGATGGGAAGATTTCCGTTAATAAAAATCTGGATCCTAGATGGGTAAAGTCACTTTATGACAGGGGAGAAGCGACTACTTATCTAAAATCACGTAATGAACTCCAGTATATCGGGATGCCGGTGGGAGGGATTGCTGCCGGCGGGGTATACCTCGGAGGAGACGGTCGTTTATGGCTGTGGGATGTTTTCAACCAGAGCAAAGAGGGGGTAGAGCCAAAAATCGTACAGATGGATAAGTCGTTGATCGGAGAGAGGCGTGGTGCAAATCCGGTGCGTGCGCGTGATGGAGCATGTTATGTCGAGCCGGCCAAAGATGTGCGTCCTTTACAGCAGGGATTTCTTATTCGTTTTGAATATAATGGAAAAACAATTTATAAGACACTCGAGGAGAAGGCTTGGGACGAGATCGCTTTCGAAGCTACTTATCCGGTAGGAACCGTTCGTTATACGGATAAGTCTTTACCAGTAGAACTTACTTTGCAAGCCTATTCGCCCTTTATTCCGTTGAATGAGGATGATTCCGGTTTGCCTGCAACGATCCTTTCTTTTTCATTAAAGAATACCGGTACTTCTGAAATAAAAGTATCTATACTGGGATATCTGGAGAATAAGACGGCAATACGATCGGCCAACCCGACGACATCCCGCAGGCTGAACGAGACCATGCGGGCGGATGGGGTAGTCGCTGTTATAGAGAGTTTACAAATTTTGAAAAAAGATAATGAGGTTCTTTTAAAGCCGGATTTCGGAACAATGTGTATTGCCGCCTTGGATTCCGAAGCTAAGGCATACGGCAGTATGGATCATATCGATTTTAATCGGAAAGAGGCGGAACGTTTTTCGAAGCCCTTACAGGAACCGCTGATTGGCGCCGTTCAGTCCGATCTGGCTGTGGCGGCTAATAAAACGGTGAATGCGGATTTTGTGATCAGTTGGTATTTTCCTAATTTACAGATTGATAAAAAAATCAAGGATACCGGACGCTATTATCAGAATCGTTTTAAATCGGCCTGGGATGTGGTTCAATATATACGGAAAGATTTTAGCCGGTTGTCTTCGACAACAAAACTCTGGCTGGAAACATGGCAGGAGTCTACTTTACCGCATTGGTTCCTGGAGCGTACCTTTTTGAATATAAATACATTGGCTACCACAAATGTAAATCGTTTTAGCAGTGGCCGTTTCTGGGCTTGGGAAGGAGTTGGCGCTTGTCCCGGAACCTGTACGCATGTATGGTATTACGCGCAGGCTATGGGACGGATATTTCCGGCTTTGGAGCGGGATTGCCGAGAGCGCACCGATTTGAATATCGCTATGCAGGAAGATGGAGGAATTATTTTCCGGGCTGAAATGGAGAGTCGTCCGGCAATCGACGGGCAGGCTGGGTGTGTGCTCAGGTGCTACCGGGAACATCAGATGAGCGTTGATGATGCTTTTTTGAAAAGGAATTGGCCGAATATTAAAAAAGCGGTACAATTTATTATCAGCCAGGATCGGAACGGCGACGGAATGGAGGATACTCCGATGGAAAATACCCTTGATGCGGTTTGGGATGGTGAAATCGCATGGATTGTAGGAGTATGTGTTGCCGGAGTCCGTGCAGGACAGGAGATGGCGGAAGAGGTCGGTGATGCGGAGTTTGCAAAAGCCTGTGCCGATTATGTCCGGAAGGGAGGTAAGAATATGGATAAATACCTGTTCAATGGAGAGTATTATATTCATCGCCCCGATAAGGAGAAAGGAAGAGTAAATTTGGGTTCTTATAATACCTGCCACATCGATCAGGTATTGGGACAGGCTTGGGCCCATCAGGTGGGCTTGGGTCGTATTCAGGATAAAAATAAGACACAATCCGCATTGCGTGCACTCTGGAAATATAATTATACCCCTGATGTGGGACCTTATATTATAGTAAACCAGGGATGGCGTCCATATGCTTTACCGGGCGAGGGAGGAATGATAATGAATACAAATCCTAAAAACGAACCGAAACCTTATGGGGAAAAGGTAACCTGGCAAATGGGATATTTCCATGAGTGTATGACCGGTTTTGAATATCAGGTGGCTGCCCACATGATTGCCGAAGGAATGACGGATGAGGGATTGGTATTGGTACGCTCGATCCATGATCGTTATCATGCTGCAAAACGGAATCCGTTCAATGAAATAGAGTGCAGCGACCATTATGCCCGCGCTATGGCCAGTTACGGTGCTTTTATTACAGCATGTGGTTTCGAATACCATGGACCGAAAGGTTATATTCGTTTTGCTCCGAAATGGAGCCAGAATGATTTTAAAGCTCCATTTACTGCGGCAGAAGGATGGGGTACTTATACGCAACAGCAATCCGGTGGGACGATGACTTGCAGTTTACAACCCAAATACGGACAGGTGCAATTGAAAGAGTTTAGTGTGAACGCTCCGAAGGGGAAAAGATATACTAAAGTATCTGTTGGTATTGGGAATCAGTCGATTCAGGCAAAACTTCAACAGGAAGGACAATATGTTATGATCATATTCAATAACCGGATTGCGGTTGAGAAAGGAAAGAAACTGGAGATCATATTGGAATAGTAATTTCGTATAATAGTTTTATCGGGGTCGAAGTCTATAACATTATTAACTTAGCATACAATATATATAGAAAGGTTGAAACGGGGATTTTTCCCCGTTTCAACCTTTCTACTCAAATAGCGATATTATTTAAAATATACTTTAAATTGATAGTTGTTTATTTGTGATATAAATTGAAGTAAATCATGATAATATCATTCTTTTCCTGAATGAAGATCCATCACTGATAGTTTAATACAAAAAAATGTTAAAATTTTTTTTATACAAAAGAGTAAAAGGGAATTTTTATGGGTGGTGCTTATAAAAAAAATGAACGAATTACATTATTATTATTGGAATTAACTCCCTTAGATCTACATCTAGAGCCAAGCTTATCTTATATAGATTTTTAATTGTTAAATTTATTCTACCCGCTTCAATCCTGGACATATTTGATTTTTCGAAATTGCATCTAGCTGCTAAATCTTGTTGGCTAATTCCTTTTAATGTTCTTGTTTCTCTTATTTTGCACCCAATCTTTATAAAAAGTTGTTGCTCATTCATTTATTTTTTGTTATTTATTTTTTGTTATAACAAATAAAACAATATATATTTGCGCACAGGTTATCATGTATGATAACTAATATTTGTTCTTGGCTAGGGTTTGTGTGTTATTTGTGTTTTGCAAACACAGTTCTTGATTTTTTTAGTTGATTGTGAAAGGATAGAATGCCAGAGAGCACAATTTTGCTCTTTGCATTTGTTAGTTTATATGCTATAGTTTAAATAAGGTAAGTTTAATTAATATTAATTGTTTAACCATGAAGCGAATATCATTTTGTATTTGGTCTTTTATGATATTCTTATGTTTTATTTCCTGTAATGACAGGAATGCAAATGTTATGGATATTGCACCGGTTTCCAATATTACTTATGACGCGGGAAACGGTAGTATTCTTTTTAAATGGGACAATCCGGATATCAAGTCTTTGGCTTATGTGGAAATCTCCTTTAAAGATAAAGTAGGAATTTTACATCGTGTATTGACAAAAGGAGGATTGTCGCAGCAACTGATAAACGGTTTTGGCGATAGTGATCCTTATGAGTTTAAGTTTTTGGCTTATAATACTGACGGCAAGAGCTCCGAACCGGTTATGCTGATGGCCGCTCCTAGAGAGCCACTGCTGAACATTTTTTATACCACGCTAAAAGTTACGGCCAGATTGGGAGGGGTAGATGTGAATTGGGAAAACAATTATGATACCGAATTTTATATTAAGGTGGAGTATACGGATATGAACGGTAATTATAATTTTACGGAGATCCTGGCTCCCCAGAAAGCGGAAGGCCACCAGTTTATTTCTATAGGTTCGAGTATTACCGGTACCCAGACATTGGATGTTTATACCTCTGTGTTTGATATTTATGGCAATCAATCCAGAAACTCCGTGTTGAAGTATCACAAATTGGAAGCCGGAAAACTGGATCGTACAAAATGGTCGGTGGCAGACTACTCTTCTCAGATTTCCGCAACATACGGTCCGGCTACTGTATTGGACGGTCTTACAAATACATACTGGCATTCCGAATGGGGTAGCGGCACCCGGACCTTCCCACATTACATTACTTTTGATCTTGGGAGTAAGAAACGGATAGAACAGGCCGAGTTTCAACATCGCCAGGATAAGATTATGGCCAATGAGATTGAGTTGTGGGGGAATAATAAATCGGGAACGGCCGCTGCTTCGGAATGGAAATATATTGGTTGTGTCGTTATGCCTCAGGAGTCTTCCAAAGCTGCTACGCTTACTTTACAGAAGGTGACTTTGCCTAATGCCGTTGAATACCGTTATGTGAAACTGGTGTTCACCACCCCGAGTGTGCTGGACCCGTTGAATGCCGCATTGGCCGAATTTGCCCTTTATGGCTCGGACGCTACCAATTAAATGATGATTTAGATGTGTGATCATTAAAAATGTATATACAGATGAGCAAAATAAAATTATTAAAATGGACAACTGTCTTATTGCTGTTGACGATGCTGTCGTGTCGGGAGGAATTTGACAACCACTATCATTCCATAGGAAACTCTACAATAGGGAAGAATGTAACCCAGGTACTGGAGGAGAAAGGCGGTTTCTCATTGTTTCTGCAAATGATTCGTCGTGCGAATCTTGAAAGAACGCTGGGCGAATCGGGACTTTATACCTGTTTGGCGCCCCGGGACAAGGATGTGGAAGCATTCCTGCAGGAGAATGGCTTTACTGTTGAAACGATGCCTTTGGAAACATTGATCCGTTATATCAATTATCATTTTATTTCGGGTATGTTGTACCAGTATAACTTTGAAAAAAAGTATGAAGGCTTTAAGGATAATAAGGACTATTATATTTCATACGCCCAGCAGGTTTTATATACGACCCGCGGAGATGATAATAATCCTCCGAAGTTTATCCGGGTATTTACACGCCCCTATTTTGCTGCCCGGGCTTACGATTATAAAATGATGCGCGGTTTTGAAGGAAATGATTTTATGGTAGAAAATGCAAGAATTTCCGCTGTCGATCGGGACATTCCGACGTCTAACGGGGTGATTCATGTACTGGAAGACCGGTTGCCTTTTGCTCTCCGGGCAGATGAAGCATTGGCGGCTGATCCGGAGTTGAGCATTATGATGAGATGGTTCGACCGTTTTATAGAGTATGAATCGAAGGGAATGGATAACTCCGGAAATATTGATCCTACACGTATCAAGCATTATAATGTGACTACGGTACCCACTACTAACAGGGTATTGGATATCGCCAACGAGAAATCCCATTTTGTTTTTATAGCGCCCACCGACGCTGCGATCCGGCAGGCCTTGGATCCTTATATGAATGAAAATCAGTTGGTCGATTATGACTCAATTCCCGATATACTGGTGATAGCCATTTTAAAAGGATTAACGGCAACAACGACCACTTGCTTCGGAATCGGAGATATTACCCGGAATAATCCTTATTTTTATACTACTTCGGGAACACTTCTCTCTCTTCAGAATGATATTGCCGGAATGTATAAAGCTCCTCTTTTGAGTAGTAACGGGATTATATATAAAGTGAACCGGATGCCGGCAATCCCGATTATGCAAAGTGTGGAAGCCGGACTGTATATCAATCATAAACGCTATAAAGAGTGGGGGAAAATGTTAGAAAACGGCAAGTTGGTGCCTGCCTTAACAGACGATATCTCTTACCAGCATCCGTCCAAGACGATCCTGATTCAGCCGGATAATGCCGGCATATGGGTCAATCCGACAGGCAACGGTTCCAATGGTATCGACGGTTTTCAGACCAACTATCTGGATACGCTGGCAAAGCGCATGAGAGCTGGTGTTTTGGAAGTAAAGGTGGAGAACGGAGCTTTTGAACATCGTTTTTATCAGAGTCCTTATGGTTACATTTTATATGAAGACAATCATCTTATAGATTATAAAGGAAACAAGGTTTCGCTGATTTCGACAACCCCGACATGGAACGGATCTAACGGTTCTATTTATGAAATCGACGGTCTTTTCCAGGCTATGCTTAACAGCAGCACCGATACCACCGAATTTATTTACAGGTCACATATTAAGGATGCCCCTGATTTTTCAATGTTTAATTATATGTTGGTGAAGACGGGACAGACAAAGTTACTGGATGCTTGGAACGGAAATAGCTATACGGTATTTGCTCCTACGGATGCTGCTTTTAATGCTTCCGGGTATACGGGAGGCAGTTTGATGTCAATGTCTGTCCAGGAGTTGCAGAAATTATTATACCGGCATATTGTGATCGGTCGGAGGATTTTTACCGACGGGATGACTTCCGGTCCGATCTCGGCAATGAGTTCGGAGACTCTGAATATATCCGGGGCATGGGAAAACTTTAGGGTTACTACGCAATACGGAGGGACACAGGTGCTTGATAGTTACGCCAATAAACAGGCCTCTAATGGAGTTTTTCATGGAGTTTCAAGGGTAATAACTCAGTAAAATAGATGATTATGCGGATAAAAGAAATAAAATTTATAATGATTCTGTGCGTCCCTTTAATGGTTGCGGCGTTGAAAATACAAGCACAGCAAGCGACAAGGTATGCTCAGGGGATGGTATATGAGAAGGCAAAGGGGAATCCGATACCGGGGGCTACCATCATGCTGATGAATGAAAACAATCGTATTATTACCGGAACGGTTACCGATATCGATGGAAAATTTAAGGTAGCGGCGCCGGTCGGTATCACAAAGATTGCTTTCTCTTTTGTTGGATTGAAGACTCAGGAATATCCTTTTGATCCATCTAAGGTATATGAGATTATTCTGCAGGATGAATCAAAAGCGTTGGATGAAGTTGTGATCAGTAAAAAAAGGGTACCGAAAGCGGATCTCGGATTATTGCAAAAAGATAGGAAAGATATGTCCAATGCTGTTTCTTCGGTGGATATAAAAGTATTGGAAACCCAGTCGGTATCTACAGTGGACCAGTTATTGCAGGGAGCGGCTCCCGGACTGCAGGTATCTTTTAACAGCGGTGATCCGGGTGCAGGAGCTTCTTTGCGTATTCGTGGTGTTTCGTCTTTGGAGGGGAATAATAGCCCGTTGTGGGTAATCGACGGAGTGGAGATGATCGGAGAAAACTATAGTGTTTCCGCTTTGCAGAATTTCGGGTCCAATCCGATTGGCGACCTGGATCCCAGCGATATTGAGTCGATAGAGATATTGAAGGATGCTTCGGCTACCGCTATATACGGTTCGCGCGGAGCCAATGGTGTGGTGGTTATAAAAACCAAACGGGGAGTAAAGGGAAAACCGCAGTTTTCTTTTTCGGCAAAACTGAGTAGTACCCAGGCGCCGGAGCAGATCCCATTATTAAGCGGGGACCAACAGCGTATGTATGTTATCGAATCCAGAGCCAATAAAGTGGGATATGATGATGTGAATACATTGAAAGAGTTGAGAGGCGACCTGACTCGCGAGGATGCCTGGTTGTATAATAACAATACGGACATGATGGACTTGATCTCCCGGAATGGTTTTCTGCAGAATTATGTTTTTTCATTGAGGGGTGGAGGAGAACGTTTGAATTATTATTGGAGTTTGACTTATGATTCGGAGTATGGAACGGTCATCGGAGGAGGATTCGAGCGTTTCACCACGATGATGAACCTGGACTATGCGATGTCGAATAAGTTCAAAATCCATGCAAAGTTTCAGTATGCAAATACGATGAAAGATAAGCGGAGTTGGGAGTGGCCTATCTATGGTTTTAACAAATGGGATGGCAAACGATTGCACCCTCAGGCGTTAGCTCGTGAGAGAGCTGCTTTCCTTCCGGTATATAATAAAAACGGCACCGAGTATTATATTGAAGACGAAGGACAAGGAGGACACTCTATTCCCAGTATCGGTACCCGGATGTACAATCCGATAGCCATGATCGATAATGCTACTTTTGAGGAGAGAGGAAACCGCTTTACCTCGTCATTAAGTATGGACCTCAATATTGTGCGTAATCTGGATTTTTGGGGATTGGTGTCGATTGACTATATGCAGACCGGAAATGAGTTCTTTGCTCCTTCCGAAGCATTGGGGATTAAAGGACATCACAATCGCTATAATAACGGACAGCGGGATGACAGTTATAATATGCAGATTGTAAATAAGTACCGGTTGATCTATTGTCCGTTGAATACAGAGGTGCATTACCTGCAATTTATCGGAGTAACCGACCTGTTGTATAATCGAAGCGAATCGACCTCACTGGCTTATAACCGGAGTGCTTCTTCCGAACTGACGGAAAGCAATGCGGCACCTGTAATTGAGAATGCCGGCGGGGGACATATAATGGAAACGAATGTCAGTTTGGTGTTGGATGCTTTATATAAATATAAAGATCGTTATAGTTTTAACTTTTCATTGAAAACAGAGGGATCTTCAAAATATGGGAAGGACAATCCATACTCGTTATTCCCTACTGCCGGATTTGCCTGGAAGATGCAGAACGAACCGTTTTTGAAAGAGACGGAGTGGATTGAAGAGTTAAAGCCCCGCTTCTCTTACGGCCAGACCGGGAAATTGCCGAATGTGAACGCAATGTTGTCGGTGACTTATGCTAATAATCCGAACGGCTATATGGGTGAACCGTTTACCTATATCAGCAAGTTCGCAAACGATAACCTGCATGAGGAGCGTACGACCGAGTACAACGAGGGAATCGACTGGAGCTTGTTCTCTGGGCGTTTGAGCGGTTCGTTCGATTACTATTCGCGGACAACAAAAGATCTGTTGATGGATGAGGTAATTTCTTCTTCTACCGGTTTCGCAACCCGGAAGATCAACTTTGGTACGATGAAGAATGTCGGATGGGAATTCGGTATCAATATCGTACCAATAGAAAGCAAGAAAGCCAATCTCAAATGGAGTGTTTATTTTAATATTACCCGTAACCGGAATACTTTGTTAAAGATGCCTGAGCGCCTGAGTGATTCCGAAGGGTATAAGGAGACCTATATGGGAGGATTCCAGTCGAAATTGCTGGAAGGAAGTGTGACCGGAGGAATATACGGGTACAAGGCCAGAGGAGTATATGCTGCCGACGGGGATGCTGTGGTACATGATTTTAATGGTAATATTGTATACGAGGCGGATGGTACATCGAAGAAGATGCGTTATGGAAGTGTGACCGGGGATATTTTCAAAGGTGGAGATATGATCTATGAGGATATCAACCACGATGGAGTGATCAATGACCTGGACGTCGTGCAGATCGGAGATGCCAATGTGGGATATTATGGAATGTTCCGTCATAATATCAACTGGAAACAGTGGGCTGTCGGCTTGTCATTCTACTATAGCCTCGGACAGGATGTGATTAACGGAATGCGTTATAGTCTGGAAAGTATGACCAGCGAAACCAATCAGGCAACTTCTGTCCTGAGGCGGTGGAGAAAACAGGGGGATATTACTGATATCCCAAGAGCTGAGGATTACTGTCAACGGAATTATGCAGCCTCAAGCCGTTGGGTGGAAGATGCTTCCTTTTTGAAGTTAAAGGAGGTTTCCGTAACCTATAATGTTGGGAAAGAGATGTTAAGAAGGCTTCATTTGGATCAGTTGGCCGTTTTTGCAACAGGGATGAATTTGCTTACATGGACCAAATACAAGGGAATCGATCCGGAAATCGGATTGAACAGCGGTCAGTTGATTAAAATAGGAATCGACAATCAGAGCACCCCTCCTTCTTTGCGTCTTACATTAGGAATAAGAGCTACATTTTAATCACTTTGTAAACGTTTGGATTATGAAAAAGATCAGAAATATTGTTTTAGGATTAATGTTGTTCATCGGTTTACAAGGATGTGGCGACTTTTTAACGGTGGAGATTCCGGATCAGCTGCTAAAGAAAGATTACTGGAAAACCAGGGATCAAGTTGAGGCTGCGCTGAACGGGGTTTACTATCAGTTGGGACAGAATATTACGCGTTTTATAACATGGGGAGATGCACGTTCCGATATTTATATCAATTTCTCCGGAGCAGCAGTCGATTATGCGAAACTTGTCGAACAGGACATAAAAACAACCAATGCCTTGTTAAACTGGAGTAATGTGTATGTCGGGATCAACTGGGCCAATTCTTTCCTGAAGAATGTCGAGACTGTCCTTGAGTATGACCAGAGTGTCACCAGGGAGGAAGTGCTTGCAATGAAGGCGGAAGTGTATGCCATTCGCGCTCTTTATTACTTCTATCTGGTGCGCACTTTCCAGGATGTTCCGGTGTCATTGGAACCTTATGAGTCGGACAAGCAGGCTGCTTATACTCCGGCTTATCCGGAAACGAAGGTATTCGAGGTGATTGAGGGGGATTTAAAAGAGGCGTTAATGTATGCTCCTGCGTCTTTTGCCGATCCGGCCAAGAATTGCGGAAGGATTACCAAAAATGCGGTGAAAGCGATCTGGGCCGATGTAAAGCTATGGAAGGGAGAGTATAAAGGGTGTCAGGAATTATGCGAAGAGTTGGAAAAAGTATATGATGGGAAGATGTTGAGGGCAGAGAGTTGGTTTTCGATATTTGCCCAGGGAAATGCCTCGGAGTCGATTTTTGAGTACCAATATATTGATGAGAAACGTTTGAGTCCTATTGCTAGTTATTACCGGACATACACTTATAATGAAAAGGCTTTTACCAATAATGTAAAAAAAGTATATCCGGGTTCCGGGAGTTTGGTTACCTCCGATACGGTACGTTATAAAAGAAGCTGTTACGGGGGTGTCGTATTTAAGTATCGCGGTATGTCGGCAAGTAATAATATATATGTGTATCGGGATGTAACTTCGGAAGCCAGAATCAATTTTATTTTTTATCGTTACCGGGAAGTGCTGCTAATGAAAGCGGAAGCTATGGCTATGCAAGGGCTTTATGATGAGGCGATCGTACCGATCAACAAGATTCGTAAGGTGACCGGCCTGGAAGAAGTAATAGCGACGGAGTACGGGAAAGACCGTGCGTTTATGGATAAATTGCTTTGTGAAAGAGCTGCCGAACTTGGATTCGAAGGAAAGCAGTGGTTTAGTATGGTAAGGATTGCAATGCACACCGGCTATGACGATCTTCTGGTGGATCGGATTGCTTCGACCAATCTGACGGTGAAGGAACAGACGATGAAAGCCCGCCTGGTGGACAGAAGAGGGTGGTTCTTACCCTATCTGAAATCGGAAGTGGAAAACAATCTGGATTTGAAACAGAAGGAGTTCTACCTTGGGAAAGATTAATGACGAATCGTTTTATCTCTGAAAATGTACAATTATGAATATATCGATCTATAAATTAGGCTTATTGCCTGTATTACTTTTAGGGCTGTCAGTATGTCTGCCCGGTTGTAAGGATGATTTTCCCGAAAGACGATTTGACGAGAAAGAGGAAACCATGCAAATTTACGACTATATAAAAACTCAGCCGGATTTATCCGTATATAAGGCAATCTGTGACTATTCCGGGTTTTATGGCCAGATCTCTACAGCGGGGAGTTATACGGCGTTTATTCCCAATAATGAAGCTTTTGACCTTCTTTTCAAGGATTTGAAAATTTCAAAAATCGAAGATAAGGAGCCGCAATATTGGTTGTATTACATGAAATACCACACAATAGAGAAAGCAAAGATAAACTCCGGTGCTTTTGAAAACGGAAATTTGATCCAGCCGACAATGATGGGGGACGAATACTATCTGTCGGTAAATGTGGCTTCTCCCGTGGCTATTAAAGTGAATGGTCTTGCTACAATCGTAACGTATAATCTGGACATGAGAAATGGCTATATACAGGTGATTGACAGGGTTTTGATACCTCCTATCCAGACCGTATACGAGATGCTGAAAGAAGACGGCGGCTATACAAAGATGTTGTCACTGTTTGAAAGCCAAGGGCTAAAGAGTTATCTTACGGATAGTATTGTGACGGTGATGATCGAGCCGGATGATGTGCTCACAGATGCAGGATTTGATCCGAACGCTCTTCCGAACCTGAAAGATTGGTTGAAGTATCATATTATTCCGAACGAACGTTCCTATATCACACAGTTGGATAAACGTTGTGTGCAGACCCTTTATAGCGGAGACGTGACCACATTTAATTATCTGTATGACAGGATGTGGTGCAATCAGAAAGATTACTTCAGTTCTGTAGCCCGCTACGGGGTGAATAAAAATGCGTTGAATGGAATCTATCACTCGATGGGAGTGCCTTTACAGATCCGGCAACATACCGCCGGTAAAGTTCGAATGAACTTGTACGGGAGGGATAATGATAAGAAAGGATATAAGCAGAATGTATTTGCCGAGCTTCCGGCCCGTGTTGTGGAGAGTGTTTATCTTCAGAGCTGGCACCAAGGAGATGGGAAAAAACCTGCTTATCCGATGTGTACGTTTGTAGTAACACAAGTTGGAGATGCTTTCCAGATTACAATTCCGGAAATTGTACCCGGAAATTATACGATCCGCCTGATCTATAACATCGATTATTCTTCCAATTTGACGGTACTTTATAACAATCAGATTGTAAAGCAGGATCTTAAATTGGAGACCAAAGACGGTGATTTCCCGGAATATACCTCGTTGAAATATAAAGATTGCGGTCCGATAGAGGTACATCAGAAAAGCGATGTGGCGTTGCGTTTTATTGTAACGAAGGGTTCGGTGATGGCGATCGACATGATTGAGTTGATACCGGATGTCTCGTTTGTTCCTGCATATTGATAATAAAGCATAAAGTAAGAAGTTATGAAAATATACGGAAAAAAAATCAGGCTGTTACTGATGGTATTGTTGATCTCTTCCGGAGCTATGGCACAGCATACAGGAACTACTGGACAGATTGTTCTTAGCGATACCGTTTCTCAGAAGAGGCAAGAGACGGCACAAAAGAGATGGAAGAATATTTTTATGAACCGTTCAATGTTCTTTTTTGACCGGGCATTAATGGGAAATACACTTGGAGTGTATACGGCAAACGGAGGTTATCCCGGTAATGCGGGCAATTTATTGCTGAGAGGGGTTACCTCCGCGAATTTGAATGCAACTCCTTTTATTATTATAGACGGATTGCCGGTAAGGCAGGCCAGGAACCTTTCGCCTTTTGCCTCCGGGATTTATCCGTCGAATATCGGATTTATCAATCCGCTGGATATTGCAAATATCCGGGTACTTACCGACGGATATGAAGGATCATTTTACGGCGGTAAAGCCAGTAACGGCATTATTGAAGTAGAGATCGATAAAGGGGCTATAGGGTCGGCTACGATCGATGCGATCCTCAGGGTCGGGCTTGCGCAAGCTGATCATTCATTGGATATGATGGGACCGGCGGAGTATCGCCCTTATCTTTATTCCATGATGATGAGCAAGGGGATCAGTGAAGCCGATTTACAGGGTAATATCCTATTTGATCAAAATCATCCGAAGTATAATCATAATACGGATTGGATGGATATATTCCGGCGGGATGCGATGTTTAAGGATTTCCAGTTGAAAATGAAAGGGGGAGACGGGGATACCCGCTATCTGTTCAGTTTGGGTTATACCTCCGATGAGGAGACGATAAAGCCTGCCGTGGATAATCGTTTTAATATGCGTTTTAACCTGGATTACCGGATTACGCCTAAGATCCGCATCTCAAATTTCTTTTCCTATAATTATGAAACTTCACGATTTTATGGAGAAGGAACCGCCTGGGATCAGAATCCGGTCTATCTGGCTGCTACCAAGGCTCCTTTTATGTCATCTACTCAATATACAGACGGAGGAATCCGTATCGACCGTTTGGCCGATGCCGATGTATTGGGAAAAAGCAATCCGGCCGTATTTGAGAATAATCTGAAAAACCAGGGAATCGGTAACCGGGTGGATGCTTTGATTAAGGCTGTATGGAATATTACTCCTAAAATATCGGTAAATACCGATTTGGCGGTGTCCTATAATGCAATGATTGAAAAATTACATCAGAAAGCTCAGGGAATTGTGCCGGATCGTTATATTAAACGTCAGAATTCGAAACGGAATTATAGTGAATATCTGGTGCGGTGGAATCTCTGGCTTGGAAAGGACGGAAAGCTATCGGATAATATCACGTTCGGTTCCCGGCTGGGGATGACCGTTGAGTCTTATCAGGAGAAAATGATCTATGGACGTAAGGTAAATGCAGCAACGGATGAGATTGTGACGGTTTCGGGCGGGGGAACGGCAGATTCCATTGCCAATAACCGCTATCAGCACAATTTGATGAACTTTTATCTGACCGGTCATCTGATGTTTGGCCATCTGCTGCGTGTGGCAGCGAATGTGAATACGGAACGTTCTTCGAATTTCGGGCCTTCCGGATCGTGGAATCTATATGCCGGGGCCAGTACGGATCTATATCTGGTAAAAACACAGGAGAACACGATTTCATTGTATGGGAAATGGGGTCGTACCGGCAATCATGATTTAAGGGGAGCTTATTATGCTAAAATGTACAAACCGACCAAATATTATTATTACGGTGGAGTATACCTCGGAAATGTTTCGAATGATGATTTAAAACCGGAGATTACCGACAATTACGATATAGGTATCCGTACTTCATTGTTCAATAATTTCCTTGATATCTCGGCCGGATATTATCTTCGCAAGACGACAGGACTGCTTACCCGAAAGAACCTGCCGATAGAGATTGGGCTTGATCCCCAGTTCGAAAATAACGGGGATGTCTTCAATAAAGGTGTAGAATTGGGGATAACAGCTAATATCCTGCATGGGGAAAATGTCGAATGGTCAATATTTGCCAATGTTTCGACGTTGGAGAATGAGGTAAAGAATCTGAAAAACGGGGATATTGTCCGTGTAGTGGATAAATATACGGGTGTCGCGCGTGAAGGAGAAGCGCTGGGGTCGTTTTTCGGATATAAAGTGAAAGGAATTTATAATACCGAGGCTGAAGTCAAATTATTACGTCCTGATGGTACGCCTTATAAACCAGGAGATTATATTTTCGAGGATGTAAATAAGGATGGCCGGATTAATAACGACGATCGTCAGGTAATCGGTTCGCCACTACCTGGATTTTATGGCGGATTTGGAACCAGCTTTTCTTATAAAGGGTTGTTTTTTTCGGCACTCTTTACATATAGCTATGGTAATGAAGTATACAACCTGTTTAACCAGAAGCTGAATTGTATGACGGATTACAGTAATCAGACCGTGGCCGTAATTGATCGTTGGGTGAATGAATCGCAACCGGGTAAAGGATTCTTACCGCGTGCTGCCTACGGAGACCCTTCCGGTAATTTCGCCACTTCGGATCGTTGGGTAGAAGACGGAAGTTATCTGAAATTCAGATCGGTTTCGTTGAGTTATGACATTCCACTGAATAAAGCAACGGGTTTTATAAAAGGAATAAACCTCTCTGTAAATTGCAATAATCTTTTTACCGTAACCGGCTATAAAGGTTTTGATCCGGAGGTGTTTTCATCAACAGATCCGTTACTGAGAGGAGTGGATACAGGCATGTCTCCCAATCCTCGTTCTTATATATTGGGTTTGAAAATATCATTATAATTAAATTCGACGAAAATGATAATGAAAAGATTTTTTACCATACGTTTTATCGTATTATTGGCGATAACCGGAGGATTGTCGGCTTGTAGCGATTTCTTTGATGTGGCTCCGAACAATGGGGTGGACACGGAAAAATATTACAATAATACGAATGATATCAATGGAGGTGCATTTGGTATATATTCCGCATTGGCTCCCGAAGTGCATAAATTATTTTTATGGGGATCGGCCAGGGCGGACATGGTCATTGCCGGAGAGGGAGAAGATGCTTATGTGTCAGAGTTTCTGAACAATAAGGTTACAGCTCTTAATCCATATACCGATTACGGTTTTCTGTATAAAGCGATAGCCCGTTGCAATCATCATTTGAATGCAATTTCAAGGGTAAAACCTTCCGATATCGTTACGCCCAGTGCTCTGGAAGTTTTTTATGGGGAGGCCTATTTTGTCAGGGCATGGTGTTATTTCCAACTGGTGCGGACCTTTAAGTCCTTTCCATTGATAACGGAAGAGCTGGCCGAAACGGCGATATACGTTAATTTAGCCGGAGAGACCGTGTCGATGAAGACATTGGACCTTACCGATGAGCAGTTGAGAATGATCGCGTTGAAGCCGGCGGATAAGCAGGAAGTGTGGAAAGTGATCATCAGCGACCTGAATAAAGCATTGAGATTATTAAAGGATGAATGGTATCTCACCTACTATCCCGGTTTCTCGATGGGGCCGGTTCAGAAGATTATCCGTGCCAGCTTGTTGTCTACTTATACATTGGCTTGTGAGGTGGCAGTATGGAATAAACAGTACAGGGAGGCTTCCGAATTTGCCGACTATGTGTTGAATTACAAGCCATCACCCGGTGCAGCCGAGACATGGAGTTCTCATTTTTTAGGGACAGGGGATGCCGGCAGTTATACGTTATGGGCTTTTATGTACTATTACTCGGGTGCATTTGAGACGACCCGGATGCAAGAGTTCACTTCGAGCATGGAGAGCTATGGCGGACGCTATCTGGTGCAGCCGAATGTGGAGGTGCTGGACGCTATTTTTTCGGAAGAGGGAGATGTAAGGAGAAGGAGCTCCTGGATGCGTATTGACCGGAAAAATGTGATTTGGAAATATATCGGAAAAGATGAAGCCGGTAAATCGATGCGTGATCCTTATCGGAGCGATGCTCCTTTTCATTTGCTGAAAGTGGCGGATGCCTTTCTGTTTAAAGGGATTGCGGAAAACAGACTTGGAAATGCCGGGGCTGCTTTACAGATGCTTAATGCGGTAAGAGGTAACAGGGGATTGCAAAAATATGAACAATCGCAAATACCTCTTGATATGATTTCACTCGAAAATATGTTGTTTACCGAGAGAGCCAGGGAGAGCGCATTTGAGGGACAAAGGTGGTATGATCTGTTGTTGCAGGAAGAGGTGCTGGGACGGAAAAATGTGATTGCGGAAACGGTTTCCAAAAAATATCCGAAGGATCAGCAGGTAGCCATGTATAATCATCTGAAAAATCCGGAAAACTGGTATCTCCCGGTAGAACCGGAGAGATGGAAATAATCCGAACGGGTCGTTAACAATTAAAACAAAAGAATATGTTAGGAATAAAAACAGCAATAAACATATCAATATGTATGATTGTTTTATTGAGTAGCTGCTACAAGGATGAACATTTTACCATACCTGGACCTTATTCGGATGAGGAGTGGGGACAGGATACAATGCCGTTTCCATTTAGTACGGGAAAGAGTGTGGGGATATACCTGATTAAAGATGGAGAAGTTGATTTTAAACGGGTTGTGACAAGAGGGTTTACCGATTTTGTTCCGGAGATCGGCACGGATCAATACTCCTGGTATCAGGGAACAGACCGTCATGGAAAGAAATTTTTCGGAAGCCGCCAGCATAAAAACTTTTATCAGCTGTCGGATCAGGATAATTTCGGGGGCAACAAGTTTAGTTATGAGTGCAATGATTTGTATGCTAAACCGTTCCTCCAGACCGGAAAAGGGAAGAACTGGTATTTTTATGCAAGGATGTCGCTAGGGTCGTTGGGATATAATACGAAATGCGATTTTGTATTTGAAGGCGAGGAGTGGAGTAAACGTGCTATTGCAGGTTTCGATCGCCAGTATACGAAGTATACGAATGTTGCAGCCTGCCCCCAGTTTTATTTTTACCGGAAAGGCGTCCTCACCCCAGTGAGAGATGATAAATATGCGCCCTGTTATTTGTTTACGGAGCCGGGAGAGCCTTTTGAATATGAGTTGGTATGCGTTGACCGTTTTGTCTACTGCCGGGTAAACGGTACTACAATTTGGACTCAGGAACTGGATTCCGGAGATCATGCTCGACCTATGATGTTCCGGCCATGGACAAACTCGGCAAATTTTTATGATGTATATATCGAAGGAGACTTTCAGGAGATGGATGTGGTAGCCCATCAGCATGAAGCCGGGTATACAACCATACAGGCTCCGGCGTTGGCAAAGAGTGGAAATGATGTGCTTCTGTTTGCTGAAGGGCGCAAAGAAAATATGAGACAGGAAGCAGTAAGAGACTCCAAGCGTTCTAATGCTACAGATATTGTAATGAAGCGTACCGCCGACGGCGGAGAGACTTGGAGCGAATTGGCGGTCATTGCCGGAGGAGGTGGTACGGTAAATATGAGGCCATGCCTGATTACCGGAACAGACGGTGTTTTATATCTGTTTTATACAGTGGATCGTACAGGCAAGCAGACGGGAAATTATACGGTGTATATGCAAAAATCCACGGATGGAGGTAAGCAGTGGTCTGCTCCGATGGAGATACCATGTTCTATAACCGGATATACCGTTTTGACTATGGCCGGTCATGGTATTCAGATGAGCAATGGAGTGTTGGTTGTGCCGTTGCATTGCTATTATGGAAAAACGGCAACGATTGCCACAATGTATTCCGATGATGGCGGAACTACCTGGAAAGCAGGTACTCCGCTGAACGGATACCGGAATCAGTATGCTAACCTGATCGAGATAAATGGAAAGCTGGTAATGTATATCGGCCATAACGGATCGGGAAATTCCCGGAAATTATCTTACAGCAATGACTCCGGGATGAATTGGACCGAACCTGTATTTGCGACAATCAATACCGGGAAGGAAGGATATGTTTCTCCGGGCGCTACGGTAAAAACGGCAGATGGTAAAATTATCCATTTTTCCGCCAACGGTTTTGTTGCAGGCAGCAATTATTCATTGGCTTCTGTCGGAGCGTCAATCAATGCTGATTTGGATCAGCGTAAGGAGATGTATATTTACCGGTCGCCGGATT
Source organism: Marinifilaceae bacterium (assembly GCA_031553705.1). GTDB lineage: Bacteria > Bacteroidota > Bacteroidia > Bacteroidales > Marinifilaceae > JAVBLD01. The sequence continues at coordinate 57,976 of JAVBLD010000016.1, forward strand.
TCTCATCGGGACTGACATTGCAGGTATCTTCCGATAATGGAACGACCTGGTCGACACCCGAATCGATGCTTACCGTTCAAACCTATAAGAACTTCAAGTTTATGACCGGAAATACAGATGCCATCATGGTAAATAACAATACGGTGATGTGTGTATGCGAAGGAGGGGTATCGGTCCCTTATGAAGGGCTACTGGTTTTTAAGAAGGCTTTATAATAGTTTGGGATATAAATAGTTAAATGATAAAAGAATGAAGATATATACTAAATTTATAACCATGCTCTCCATGATCCTGTTGATCATCGGAGCTTGTAAAGATTCCGATAACGACGATCCGGAAACTGATCGGATGGTAGTAGTTTCATTTGGGACGCCGTTATTGAAGACATTCGAAAATATCACGCCGGTACAGATACCTGTGGTATTATCTCATGTTACGACACAGGATGTGAAGGTATTCGTGGATATTAAATCCGAAGAAGGAGCCAAAGAGGGAACACATTATCGTCTTTATTTGAAAGAGATTACGATTCCCAAAGGGGCGACTGCCGGTTATTTTGAAATAGAGTTGATTGACGACCGGGAGATCAATCCGGACCGGATATTTACGGTTGAGCTATTGGAAGCAGTTGGTACACGGGTTTCCGAAACAGTCTCTACCTGCCGGGTAATCATTCAGAGCGATGAAGGGTTTCCTACCCTTGAATTACGAAAAAATACCACATCGATTGGAGAGGATGAAGGAATCTTGTCCATACCGGTCGGATTAAACAGGAAGTATACCAAACCGGTTTCCTTTAAAATCAGGGCGATCAATGGAACCGCAGAGGACAACGTTCATTTCCGGATTCCGGATCCGCAAGGGGTGATCGCTGCCGGGGATACCATTTCCAATGTCCAGATAGAGATTATTGACGATATTGATGTTAATTCCGACCGGGTGTTTGAAATCGAATTATATGATGGAAATAGCACAGTCATATCGGAGGTGTATGCCCGGTGTAAAGTGACTATTATAAATGATGATAAGGATGCATATGTTTCATTCGGAACGGTGAAGACTGAACTGTTTGAAAGCGATGGCAGCCTGATTATTCCTGTGAAATTGGACGGAATGCCTAAAAAAACGGTTACAGTGAAGATTGTCACTAGGGAAAGTTCTGCGGAAGAAGGTGTACATTATACTTTTGAAGAGAAGGAGATTGTATTTCCGGTCGGCGTGAAACAGAAAAATATTAAGGTTAATCTGATTGATGACGCAGAGATTAATTACGATCGCGACCTGACTATCGGTTTTGCCGAAATTGACGGCGCTTTGACGGCGTCCCAGGACACGCTTTGTCGTGTGACCGTTTTGAATGACGATCTGGATTATAATCTGTTGTATGATGAGCTGTTGGGAACAACCTGGACAATGGTGATTACTCCGACAACCAACCTTGCGACAACCTGTACGGTGACTTTCTCAGGAGGGAGTACTTTGGAGGAACAGGATGCCAATTACCGGAAGTTCTTTATTTGTAAGGCGGAAAAGTTCGGAGGAGGTAGTTATGATCTCACCTTTAGAATGAACTATAATCCGCAAAACGGTGAAATGGCAATCGTGTGTGGTGACATGGTTGCTAAGAATGTCGGATTCAATCCTGTGTCCAATGTCAAATTCGACCATGGTTCGGCGACAAATATAACTCCTTCTCCGGTCGTATTGGGAAAAGGGGCAAGGACAATCTCCTTTACCGGTGTGAATATACAAGGTGGAATCTATCATTTGGATACTCATCCGACATCACCGGGTCAGAGATGGGGATACTGGTTTGCTTTGCAAAACGGTGTAATGACCCGGAAGTTAAATAATTGATTAACGATATGTAAATGATATACAGATGAAAAAAGTATTATACCTGATAACAGCTCTTGCCTGTTTGGCGGCTTGCCAGCAGGAAGAATCGGTTATTCCGGAAGAAAAGAATGTTCAGTCCGAAGAATCGGCGGGTTTTGATGTTATAAAGGGACATATCCGGGTGAAGTTTAAAACGGATATTTGTGATAAATTGCAGGTGGTTAATACCAGAAACGGAGTTTCCACCGGTATCTCAGGATTGGATCTTGCTGGTATAAATCTTCGTGCTTACCGGATGGAGAGAGTGTTTCCTGAAGCCGGAAAATTTGAGGCACGCCACCGGGCTGCCGGATTGCATCTGTGGTATGATATCTATTTTGACGAACAGGTTTCTACCCGCAGCGCTGTGGAGGAATATGATGCTTTGCCGGAAATAGATATTGTGGAGGAGATACGGGAAGCCAGATTGCTTGAAGCAACTCCGATACCTGCCTATATGCAGCCGATTCTCATTTTAAATGCTATGGCAGCATCGGCACTATCATCGGCTTTCCCGACGGATGCCGAGACGCATCTTTTCAACGATCCCCGCTTGGGACAGCAATGGCATTATCATAATACCGGCTCGACAGTAAACGGTTTAGTGGGAGCATTGGCCGGGGCGGATATAAACCTGTACCAGGCATGGAAGAGTGAAACCGGTTCAAAGGAGGTAATTGTAGCGGTTATGGACGGCGGTATTCAGTTTGACCATCCGGACCTGGCAGCCAATATGTGGATCAATCTGGCGGAAAAAAACGGAACTCCGGGTGTGGATGACGATCATAACGGTTATGTGGACGATGTATACGGTTTTAATTTTGCAACAGGTAAAAAGGAGAATAATCTGTATACGAATGGGGCGGTTACTCAACATGAACATGGAACCCATTGCGCCGGTACGATTTCGGCGGTAAATAATAATGGAATCGGGGTTTGCGGGATTGCCGGAGGTTCAGGAAAAGGAGACGGTGCACGACTGATGAGTTGTCAAATGTTTCATACCGATCAGACTTCCGGTAAAGATGTGAGCGGAGGAGGTCCTAATATGTATGTATACGCTGCGGATAACGGAGCGGTAATCTCCCAGAATAGCTGGACTAACGGGCCGGGTTCCGAAGAGAGTTTCCTGAATTCTGCGCTAAGGGTGGCTATTGACTATTTTATCGATCATGCCGGAACGGATCTGAATGGAAAACAGATAGGTCCGATGAAGGGAGGAATGGTTATTTTTGCTGCGGCCAATCGTAATTCGGATGTGAAAGAATGGCCGGCATCTTATGACCGGAACTTTCGGGTAGCTGCCATGGCTCATAATTTTAAAAAGGCTTCTTACTCGAATTATGGAAACTGGGTGGATATCACCGCTCCGGGAGGAGAACAGAGTTATGGAAATGAATACGCAATCCTAAGTACAACGATCAATGGCGGATATACCTGGTTGCAAGGGACGTCGATGGCTTGTCCCCATGTCTCGGGATGTGCGGCGCTGGTGCTTTCAAAGTTTCAGGGGCAGGGATATACTTCGCAGGATCTTCGCGAACGGTTGATGAATACGGTGGGAAATATCAATCAATATAATTCGAAATATACTGGACAAATGGGAGCCGGTTATATCGATGTCGGTACGGCATTGACTCCTCCGTCGACAGAAGCTCCTGCTGTGACTCCTTTAAGTCTGATCGATTCCTACGATTCGTGGGCTATCTTCGAATGGAATGTAGTGGCTGCCGCCGACGGACCTTTGGCTAAGTATGAATTCTGTTGGAGTACCGAACCGATCGCCGGTAGGACGACCGAAACAGCCGTTATCAATAAGAAAATATATGATGTAAAATTTAAGAAAGCCGGGGATTTGGTACGGGACACAGTAAAGAATCTGGAATCCGATACAAAATATTATTATACTTTGCGTGGTGCGGATCGTTGGGGAGTTTATTCCCAATATTCAGGGGAGATCAGTGCTGTCACGGTAAAGAACAATGCTCCGGCAATCAAACCGAAGTGGAGCGGAGAAGTTAGGCTGGATGAAGGTGCGGAGAGGATATTAGCGTTAACCTGTACCGATCCGGAAGGGCAACACCTTACTTTCAATTTGACTCCGTCATTGCCATGGGTCAACGGAGCATGGAGCGATGGTTCCCTGCAATTGAAGATCGCTGCGGCGTATGGAATTGCAGGAAAATATTCGGTAAACCTGGAAGTAATCGATCAATATGGGGCAAAAAGCACACTTGTTATCCCGTTTGAAATTATGCCGAAAACCGTTGCACCTGTTATCGTAAGCCAGATTCAGAACTTAACTTTATCATTGCCTGATGGGGAACAGGTTCTTTCATTGAACGACTATTTCAGGGATCCGGCAAATACGGCTTTGATTTATGAGATCGAGAATACGGATAGCCAGGTGGCTTTTGTGCAGCGAAAAGATAATCAGTTGATAATCACTCCGAAAGCTGCCGGTGTGGCTTCTGTTCTGGTGCGTGCAGTGAATTCGGCTAAATTGTCGGCAAGCCAACGTTTTACGGTCAATGTGTATACAACAGCGGGGACTTCAAACTGGTCGGCTGATATAAAAGATAATAAGTTGACGATTCGAGTAAAAGAAGCATTACAAGGTAATGCCATTATCCGTCTTTATAATGTGGCAGGCCGCCAAGTAGCCGCTAAAGAGGTAACCATAGGTGCTGCCGGTTATGTGATGGATATCAGTTCGCTGGGAGCCGGGGTATATGTGTTGTCCATTGAGTGTCAAGGTGTGAAGATGTCACAGAATATCGTAAAGAGCTGATTGAAACAATCAACTTAATGAAATAAAACGAATGAGTATGAATATAAAGATAAAACTAATATCAGCCTTATGTTTTCTAAGTCTGATTGTAAACGGGCAGAGCGTGGCATTCCTCGGCATAGCGCCCGATGCGCGGTCGGTTGCGATGGGAGGTGTCGGTGTTGCAACTTTTCCCGATGCATGGTCGATTTATTGGAATGGCGCTAAAAGCGTATTCTCTGAAAAAAGAGGTGGAGTAGCATTCAATTATACGCCTGAGACAAATAATATGATAAATGGCAGCCGATTAAGGAATCTGGGGTTTTATTACAAACTGGATGCCAAAAGCGCCGTTACTGTCGGAGGACGTTATTTTTCAGGTGGTGAGTTCGCACTTGGAACTGAAAAGATCAACCCGAAAGATTATGCTTTTGAAGCGGGATATGCCCGTATCCTGACAAAAGGACTCTCTGCCGGGGTAACTGTACGTTATATCAATTCCAATTTAGATATGCAGGGAACGGACGTTGCGGATGCTGTTGCTTTTGATTTGGGTTTGTTTTATCGGATGTATACCGGTTCATCGGATAATCAATCGGTTTGGAGCATCGGAGCAAATTTTTCCAATTTCGGAACCAAGCTCTCATACGGCGGCGAGGATTACGAATTACCGACACAGTTAAAAGTAGGTACCTCTTATAAAATGTCTCTTTTCAGGAATCATGAGCTGGCTGGTGCGGTGGATGCGGGATATCGTATATCTCCTTCGGATGATAAAGAGAGTGAGATGGCTGCCGGATTGGAGTATATGTGTTATAATGTTGCCGCCTTACGGGTTGGTTATCATTGGGGGGATCCGGATAAGGGCGGTTCCAGCTATATGACTTTGGGATGTGGTTTGAAATACTGTCATTTCTATGCCGATTTTGCTTATTTGCTGTCGGATAAAGATTCGGATGCGTTGAATAAAACCATGCGTTTTACAGTCGGGTTGGATTTTGGTCTGTTTAAAAGTAAAAAGTGATATAATAATTTTTAATCATAGACTAAGATGAAAGATATAAAACAATTGATACTGTTTATTTCGCTATTTGCTTTTACAGCATGCGATGAGATACCGGTCGACCGGGAGGGCGGAATGAGTGTCGGATTTAAGGATCAGACACTGACATTCTATGAGAATGCCGTTTCGTGCAGCGCGACACTTATACTTTCCGCGCCTGCTCCGCAAGATATTACTGTGTCGGTAGCGGTCAAGAATGAAAATAACGTGAAAGAGGGAAAGGATTATTTGCTGAGTTCAAAAGAGATCTTGATCCTGAAGGGCCAGAATACGGCTACCATCGGTTTGGATTTTGTGGACGACCGGATTGTAAACGAACCACGTTCTTTCGAGCTGACACTGACGGCCGGGACAGGTGTTCTGATTAATAGCGTTGCGGCGACCTGTAAGATCACGTTATTGGACGACGAAAGCGATGCTTCCGTTGTGTTCAAAGAAGCGGAGTTTTCTCTTTGGGAAAATGCTTCCGGGAGTGTGTTTTTACCGTTATTGCTGGAAGGCAACCCAAATGATGATATTTTGGTTACAGTGGCTGTTAAAGAGGTAAATTACGCTTATAAAGCGATAGAAGGCGTACATTTTTCTATTGCGAATAAAGAGATCCGGATTGTAAAGGGAAGCTCAGGTCAAGATAATATGAGTGTTGCAATCATTCCGGTGGATGATAGTGAAATTAATGTTGCGCGTGTTTTTGTACTGGAAATTACAAAGATTGTCGGAGCAACAAAGATTACCGAAAAGAGCACCTGTGTTGTGACCATAAGAAACAACGACTTAGGGATTAGCTGGGGTAAAGCAACGGTCAGCATCGAAGAAAACCCGAACGGCGCGTTATTGAAATTGCCGATCAAGTTGTTGGGAGATCCGGGAGGAGATTTGAAGATAAAAGTGGCTGTTGCTTCGGGAAGCGTATTGGTGGAAGGAACAGACTTTACGATTAGGCAGAAAGAGGTGATTATTCCTTCCGGACAGGATAGCATTGAGGTGGAGATTATTCCTATCTATAATGGTGCGATCACTGCCGACAAATCGTTCCAGTTGGCTATATCCGAAGTGGAAGGACACAATGACCTGGCAGGTGGTACCTGTGCTGTGACAATCCAGAATTATGACACCGATATTACATTCGATGCGACGAATTATGTATTGGGAACAAACCTTGGGAGCTATGCCATTCCGGTAAAACTGTCCAATGCTGTGCATCATGACATAAAACTGACGGTAAAAGGAAAAAATATTGTTGCCGGGGACGACCTGACTATTCCGGCCGATCTGTTGATTATACCGGCGGGGACCGTGAATGCTTCGCTGTCTGTTTCGGTTTTACCTGGAAATGCCGGAAATAGTTATGAAATAAAAACGACTCCGGTGGCCGGTGTCACGGCAAATCACAATTTGGCGGTATGTGCGTTGAAAGTAAAAACTGTTGCCAGTATCAGCCGTACGAATTGGAGCATCGATTCCTACTCCTCCCAGGAGGTTTCCGGAGAAGGAGCAGGTAATGGGACGGCTGCGGTCGCAATCGACGGAATCGAAACAACATTCTGGCATACCCAATGGGTTGGCACCACTTATAATTTACCGCAGTATATCGTGGTGGATATGAAACAGGAGATGGGGCTCGCAAGTATAGAGGTATTGAGGAGGACGACTACCTCGGGTTCCGACACAAAGACCGCCGAGATTCTGGTGAGCAAAGATAAAGGAGTATGGACCAAGATCGGTACATTATCCTGGCCGACGGCTGCAAACGGAAATCATCGCCAGACGTTGAGTATTACCTCTCTGGTTACCGGAAGGTATATCAAGATAAATGTAACGGAAAGCCACAGGGCGCAAAACGCTCAGGTGGCAGAGGTGGTAGCCCAGGGATTCAGCCTGGATTAAAGCTGTTCTTATTAGGCAATATGTTGTAATATATTTGAAACAATTAAACGCTGATAGATTATGAAAATTTTAAAATTATGGTCTTTGATTTTTGTTTTACTTTACGGATTGGGGGCCTGTGATGACGATGATAATAATAAGAATGGGAACGGAGGAGTTACTCCGGAGCCTGTGAAAGTTACTACGGCATTTGAGCAAAGCGCCAAGACGGTATTAAAGAATACCGGAAAGTTGCAGATACCTGTCGTATTGGAGAATGCGGCTACAGAGCAGGTAAAAGTTACTATCGGAGTGAAGGAGGCGACCGGAGATACGATAGCCAAAGAGGGAATCGATTTTGAAATTGTCGAAAAGATCATTGTGATAGAAAAAGGGCAGAAGATCGGCAATGTGGAAATAACGCTCTATAACGATGAAAAAGCAGCTTTGAAAGACAAGGTATTCGAGTTGGAGATCAAGGGAGTGTATGGAGGCGGTAAAAAGGCCGTGGATAATTTAAGCTGTAAAATTTCGATTGTAAGCAATGCTTTTGTCGAATTTGAAAAAGCTGCATGGCAGACTTATGAGGCTGCTGCCGTCAACGGAAATCCTAATGTCCAAAGTCGTTTTATTCCTCTTGTTATCACGGGTGCTATTAAAGAACCGGCTAAAGTGGTACTGGAAGTGACGGACGAAACGGCAAAAGAATATGTACATTTTACGCTTGTTTCAAAAGAGATTACGATTAATCCGGGAGATGATCGGGTGATGGTGGAGATTCTACCGATAGATGATAATGAGGCAAATCCGGACCGGAATTTTTCGCTTGCGATCAAGGAGATTATCGGAGGGAATCTGATTATCGGTAAAAATAACATATCTTCGAATGTTTCGATCATTAGTGAAGAGGTATTGAAGATTATTTCGTTTGAAGAAACAAGTTTTACGGTGAAGGATAACGAACGGGAATTGATTATTCCGATTGTTTTGGATAAACCGGCAGACCAGGAAGTAGAGATAGAGATCAAAGCTAAATCAACTTCGACAGCTGTAGAGAATGTGGATTATCAGATAACGGAAGGAACGGTGAGAATTCCGGTAAACGGCACGCGTGCGGAGGCAAAGGTCCGGATTATCAGTAACAATGCCATTGAGGATGATCGTGTGCTTGAGTTACAATTTAAGAAAATAACCGGATTATATATTAAAGAGTCCGAAGTAGCAAATTTGTGTAAAATAAAGATCGAAAATGACGATTTCCCGTCTTTTACTCAGGCTAAGTATGAGGTAGAAGAGGATTATGGAAATTATACATTGACGATTAACTTACCACCTGTGAATAAAGTCCGGACGCTAAAAGTTGGCTGTACAAATTATGAAGAGACACCGGGATTGTACTTTACTGTACCTTCTACGGAGATTGTAGTACCTGCCAATGCAACGACGGCCAATCTAAATGTTACAATCGGGACGAATCCGGAGCAAATGGCTGCTATTATGCCTGTTCTAAAAGTAAAAGTAACCGAAGTGGACGGATATGCGTTGAATCAGACGATCCAGTCTGAAGTGAATGTCGTTGAGTGTACTTACCGGAAAATGCTGGGGGCATGGACTATGACACCGACAGGATTACCTACTGGCTGGCCGCCGAAAGCGACTTATGCCGCAACATTCTCCGGAGGAAATACAGCGGCTATAAGAGCGCAGAATTTCAATAAGGAGTTGATATGTGTGATTCCAAAATTCGCAGAAAACAGTTATGATGTGACCTATCGATTCACTTTTGACAAAGTCACTAAAACAGTGAAAATGATTCTAAATGTGGATATTTTAGCTGGCAAACGGCTAAATTTTGGTGGAACCAATACAAATGTTGAGATACGAGTGTTACGTTATCCTGCTGAGACTGACACATCTCCTTTCCCATTTGTATTCGACCCTGTAGCGATGACATTGACTGATAACACTCCGTATCTTCAGTCGGGTGGATTCCAGAATGGCACAGGTTCAAGGGTATTGTACTACTTTTTTATAAATACAGTTACTTTTGTGAAGAATAAATAAAAATTTATTATAGAATAAGATTGTCTAGAAGGTTTTTGATATTCTTTAATAGTTCTTAATAGGGACTCTTAAAAAGGATATATTGATTTTGAAGTGCACCCCAAAAGTTAGACATAAAACTTTTGGGGTGCATTTTTTATGAAATATTCTTTTGAAGAGAAACTTAAAATAAACTGTAATCCTCCCCATAATCAGCTACAATTATAATTGTAAAAATTAATATTTTGCACGATGCCGGGCATTTTCGAGAAAATTACTCTTAAAATGCTCATCGTTAAATCTATTTTTGCGGATGAAATTGAGATGGAACAAAGTAAAAAATCAACTAACAGGTACAATTTATCTTTGGTTCTTTTTCCGAATGCATCATAGCTGCGTATAAATCCACATGTTTTCACATAGGTTTGGCCGGTTATAATCCATTTTCGCCATATAACCAATTGAAATCATCTAAAATGTGGGGAAGAGAGGAGAGAAAAACAGGTGTTCTATGATCATTTTTTTAACAGATTCTAAATTATGGTACGATAGTTAATTCTATTTTTATAACATAAGTATGGGATTTTAATCCGTAATATTGTATCCGGTAAAGGTGAGGTATATTGAAGTATTATATTATCAAATTGCGGATAATTCCGAGGAGGCAGAAAGATTTTCTAGAAAAAGTGGGATAAAGTGGGATAAAGTGGGAAATAATTTATATCTTTACTTCGTGATTTACAACATTGATTTTTGCGTGTGGTCATAAGGTCAATGATTTGTTTGTCAGTAATTTGTTGGGTTAGTGTAGAGAAAATTATATGAAAAGCGTTATGTCACTGTTTGTCGGAGAATATTCATGTAAGGCGGATAGCAAGTACCGGGCGGTAGTACCGGCTTCTTTTCGTAAAGCGATGATGGCCTCGGACGATATGCTTTTTGTTATACGGAAGAATGTGTTTGAGCCTTGCCTTGATATGTATCCTTGTCATGTGTGGGAAGAGATGGTGGCGAAATTGCGTGCGGGGTTAAATATGTTCGACCGGAAGCACGCCGCTTTTTTAAGAGAGTTTCACCGTGGGGTGCAGGAGGTGGAGATGGATGCAAGCGGGAGGGTTTTGCTGCCGCGCCGGTTATTGGAAGAGGTGGGGATCGATAAAGATATGGTATTTGCGGCCCAGGATTCGGTTATCCAGATTTGGGCACCAAGTGCTTACGGGTCGGCGGCGATAGACGGAGAGGAGTTGGGTAAGCTGGCGGAAGAGATATTTAAGAAATAGAGCAGTATGAAAGATATGTATCATATTCCGGTGTTATTGGAGGAGTCGGTCCGGGGTTTGGATATAAAGCCCGGGGGGGTTTACCTCGACCTGACTTTTGGAGGGGGAGGACACTCCGGAGAGATACTGAAAAGACTTAATGTCAAAGGGCGTTTGCTGGGTTTCGACCAGGACGAGGATGCCTTGGCTAACGTGCCGGACGACAATAGGTTTATTTTTATAAACCATAATTTCAGGTACCTGCGTCATTTTATGCGCTATTATGGATTTGAAAAGGCGGACGGGATATTGGCGGACCTGGGGGTGTCTTCGCATGAATTTGATGAAGCCGACAGGGGATTTTCTTTCCGTTTCAATGCGGAATTGGATATGCGTATGAACAGGCGTAGCCGGTTGACGGCTGCCGGGGTGTTGAATACGTATGATGAACAGAAATTGCTGTTTATTTTTAATCGCTATGGTGAAGTCGAACATGCAAAGCGTTTGGTAGGGTTGATATTGAGGGCGCGGGAGGAAAAAGAGTTGCTGACGTCAGAGGACTTATACCAGGCAATATTGCCGTGTGTACCGAAGATAAAGGAAAAGAAGTACCTGGCAAAGGTATATCAGGCACTCCGGATAGAGGTGAATGGAGAACTTGATGCACTGGCGGAGATGTTGGAGCAGGCAATGACCATATTGAAGCCGGGAGGACGTTTGGTCGTGATTACCTACCATTCGTTGGAGGATCGGATAGTAAAACATTTTTTCCGTTCCGGGAATGTTTCGGGCGAGGTGGAAAAAGATATTATATCCGGACAGGTGAAGTGTGGTTTTGAGCTGGTAAACCGTAAAGTGATTGTGCCTTCGGAAGAGGAGATTGAGCGGAATCCACGCGCCAGAAGTGCTAAGTTAAGAATTGTGCTGAAAAAAAGAGAGGTAAATAATAGATAGGTTGAGATTCGTCATTTAATAAGCGAGCTATGGGATTGTTCCGTAAAAGTAAGGAATTTATTACTCCCAAAGAGGAGTTGAAGGAGACACTCGGAGCCTCTGTGAAAGGCGTGTTGGACGGCCGGGGATTGGCTGCCAGATTGAGACGTAATATCCATTTCGTACTTTTTGTGACATGCCTGGGGATTATTTATATATCAAATGGTTATATAACAGAAAAATTGCATCGCAAAAGAATTATGATGGAAGCGGAAATGAAAGATTTGCGTTTCGAATCGATAACGGCCGGCGCGAGCTTAATGTTTATCCGGAAACAGTCAGAAGTGATCAGACGGGTCAGGCAGGCAGGGCTGGAGTTGGAAGAAAGTAAAGAGCCTCCGATTAAATTGTATAGATAATGACAATCAAAGAGGACATAACATGGCGGACGGCATTGGTGTACGTTCTTATTTTGATCGTAGCCGGTTGTATTGTCGTGAAAACGTTCTATGTAATGACAATAGAGGGTGAGGAGTGGAGAAAGATGGCCGTTCCGGGAAATTTCCCGGTACAATTGGTCGATGTTGCTCCGAACAGAGGAGATATCTGGGCTTCCGACGGACGGATCCTGTCGACGTCGGTTCCATATTATGAATTAAGGTTTGATCCGGTAGCAGTAAACCGGGATACGTTTAATATAAAACTGGATAGCTTGGCCTATTGTCTTTCCCGTTTTTTCGGGGATGATAGTAGAGCCGGTTATAAGGAGAAATTGAGAAGGGCACGTAACCGGAGAGATCGGTATCTGCTGGTAAATCCTCGCAGGGTGGATCACATGGAGCTGAAGGAAATCCGCAAGTTCCCGGTATTCAGGCTGGGAAGATATAAGGGAGGTTTTCAGGCCATTGTGAATAATAAACGGTTGCAGCCCCATGTAAACCTGGCGACACGTACCATCGGCTATCTGAATGAGACTCCGGATGGCCGCGTTGAAGGACGTGTAGGTATTGAGGGCGCTTTTGAGAACCAGTTGAAGGGGGAAATGGGAAAAGGTATCCGGCGGATGATGTCCGGTACATGGATGCTACTGGTGGAAAAGGAGCCTGTAGACGGCCAGGATGTGGTGACCACTATAGATGTGGATTATCAGGATATAACGCAACATGCGCTAATGCGGCAACTGGAATATTACGAGGCGAGCAACGGAACGGCTATCCTGATGGAGGTGAAGACCGGGGATATAAAGGCTATCGCCAATCTGACCCGTACGGCTTCGAGAAATTATGTCGAAAACCTGAACTATGCGATAGGAGATGCCGGAGAACCGGGATCAGTGATAAAAGCGGCTACGATTATCGCTTTGCTGGAGGATGACTACGTATCGCCCGATGATACGATCGATCTGGGAACTACCGGTAAGTATAAGTTTTACGACCGGGCATTAACCGAATCGGACGGTAAAGGAGTCGGCAGGATATCGGTGAAACATATTGTCGAGAAATCGTCTAACGGGATTGCAAAGCTGGTGTTTGACCATTATAAACAAAGGCCGGAGAAATTCGTGAACAGGCTTTGTGACATGGGATTGGATAAGAAAATGGATATTTGTCTGGAAGGGGAAGGGACACCTTATATCAAGCACCCGAAAGATAAAGGATGGAGTGGTATAACCCTGCCGTGGATGAGTATCGGATATGAGTTAAAGTTAACACCGTTACAGGTGCTGGCTTTTTATAATGCGATAGCAAACAACGGCCAACGGATGAAGCCGCGTTTGATAAAAGAGTTGCGTACCAGAGGTGCGGTAAATAAGAAATTTCCGGTAGAAGAAGTAGGAGGGCGGATATGTAGCAGAAAGACATTGGTCCAGGTCCAGGATATACTGGAGGGAGTGGTAAAAAATGGTACGGCAAAAAATATTTATACGGATAAGTACCGGATTGCCGGAAAAACCGGTACGGCTAGGATGGCTGACGGAACAAAGGGGTACGGAGTGAGAAAGTACCGGGCAAGCTTTGTCGGGTATTTCCCGGCAGATGATCCGTTGTATTCCTGTATTGTAGTGATCGACAATCCATCGCTATCGAAAGGATTTTATGCTAATATCGTATCGGCTTCGGTTTTTAGGGAAATTGCCGATAAAGTATATTCAATGGCTTATGTACAGTATGGTAAACCGGAGTACGAGCCAGACAAAACATTGCCGGTAAGTAAAAACGGTTTGAGAAGGGATCTTTTGGAGGTATTTGATGAGTTGGATATCGACGTAAGCGGTCGTTCAGAGGTCAGAGGAAACGACTGGATTGTCACCTCTGTGGCTGAGAAGGAGGATGTCGTTCTGAAACCCAGGCGGATAGATTATTCGGTTGTACCGAATGTGAAAGGGATGGGATTGAGGGATGCACTGTATGTACTGGAAAATGCCGGATTGGACGTTGGCGTGAGCGGCTCCGGTATGGTGCAGAGTCAATCTATAACACCCGGAGCACGGGCGGGAAAAGGAAGTTATATTCGTATAGAGTTAAGGTAAAAAATAATTATAAATTAGAAATTTTGAAAGGTATAGGAATGTGATGAACAGAGTATCGGTAGAAACAACTTCACTTTCAACTTTCAATTTTCAACTTTCAGCTAATTATCATGAAGTTAAATGAGCTATTGGACAGGGTTGACGTTCAACGTATTCATGGAAATACGGATGTACCCATCATACATATTCATTTTGATTCGAGAAAAGTATCGGATGGCGACCTCTTCGTGGCTCAGCGGGGAGTGAATGCGAATGGCCATGCTTATATCGATAAGGCTATTGCGCAGGGCGCTGTAGCGGTGGTTTGCGAATATTTGCCGGAAATACTTGCCGGGGGAATATGTTACGTTGTAACGAAGGATTCCTCAGAAGCATTAGGTGTTATAGCCGGAAATTATTATGGCAATCCGTCGCATAAATTGAAATTGGTTGGGGTGACGGGAACAAACGGGAAGACGACTACGGCGACGTTATTGTACCGGCTGGTGCGGCTTGCCGGGCAGAGGGCCGGATTGTTATCGACCATTTATAATTATATCGACAATGAACAGATCGAGGCTACCCATACTACGCCGGACGCATTATCGGTCAACGCATTTCTGCGCCGGATGGTGGATGCGGGATGCGTATACTGTTTTATGGAAGTCAGTTCTCATGCAATCGACCAGAAAAGAATTGCCGGATTGGATTTTGACGGAGCTATTTTTACGAATATTACACATGATCATCTGGATTACCATAAGACATTTCTGGCCTATATCGAGGCAAAGAAATCCTTCTTTGACGGATTACTATCCCATGCTTTTGCATTGACTAATATCGATGATAAGAACGGATTGGTGATGGTACAGAATACACCGGCCTGGAAGCGTACCTACTCATGCCGTACGGTGGCTGATTTTAACGGTAAGGTGATCGAGAAGCATCTGGATAGTACGCTGATGTGCTTGGATGGCGATGAGGTGTGGACGAAATTCACCGGCGATTTTAATGCTTACAATATTCTTGCCGTTTATGCTGCGGCTTGTTCGCTGGGGGTTGCCAAAGAAGATGTGCTCCGGTATATTAGCATCCTGACGCCGGTAGCGGGCCGTTTTGAGACAATGGTTTTGAAATCGGGTGCCTTGGCGGTAGTGGATTACGCCCATACGCCGGATGCAGTGGAAAATGTATTGTCTACGATTAGAGATTTGAAAAAACCGGAAAACAGGGTCATTACAGTGGTCGGCGCCGGTGGGGACCGGGATAGGACAAAGAGGCCGGAGATGGCCGATGCGGCTTGCCGCTATAGCGACCGGGTTATCCTGACATCCGATAATCCCCGGAGTGAAGTCCCCGAAGCAATTATCGAAGACATGTTGGCCGGAGTAAAGGAGATTTATAGAGCCAATGTATCGACAATAATCGACCGGAAAGAAGCGATTCGCAGGGCTATTATGCAAGCTTCTGCCGGAGATGTGGTGTTGATCGCCGGGAAAGGACATGAAAATTATCAGGAGGTAAAAGGAGTGAAGTATCATTTCGATGATAAAGAGGTGGTTCAGGAAGTAAATGAAGAATTGGAAATAAAGAATAAAGAATAAAAAGCTATGTTTTATCATTTGTTTCACTATTTAGAGGAGTTTTTTAATATCCCGGGAGCGGGAATGTTCCGGTATATCACGTTTCGTTCCGCATGTGCCGTTATTCTGTCGTTGATCATTGCAACGGTGATTGGAAAAAGGGTGATCCGGATGTTGCAGAAGCAACAGATCGGCGAAGAGATCCGTGATTTGGGACTAGAAGGGCAGATGCAGAAAAAGGGTACCCCTACTATGGGAGGAATTATAATCCTGCTTTCTATTCTGATACCGGTGTTGTTGTTTGCCCGTTTGGACAATATCTATGTGCAGTTGATGCTTATCACCACGGTATGGCTGGGATTGATCGGTTTTGTTGACGATTATATTAAAGTATTCCGTAAAGATAAGGACGGGTTAAAAGGAAAGTTTAAAGTGGTAGGACAAGTGGGACTGGGACTGATTGTAGGTATGACCTTGTATCTTAGCGACGATGTCGTCATACGGGAAAAGGCGGCGATGTCCGAGATCGGAGTGGTAACCAGCTCTGTAGATGAAGGATTTAGCGATAATAGCCAGAAGATCCTCACTAAAGATATGAAATCGACCCGTACGACGATTCCTTTTTTTAAAGACAATGAGCTTGATTATGCCTGGTTTACTTCGTTTGCCGGAAAATATACCGATGAATTGGGATGGATCGTTTTTGTAATTGTTACGATATTGATCGTTACGGCTGTTTCGAACGGGGCGAATCTGACGGACGGATTGGACGGGTTGGCTACGGGTACCTCTGCCATTGCCGGAGCTACGCTGGGGATATTGGCTTATGTTTCCGGAAACATGGTGTATGCCGATTATCTGAATATCATGTATATCCCCCATTCAGGAGAGCTGGTGGTGTATATTGCCGCATTTATCGGTGCGACAATCGGATTTCTGTGGTATAACTCCTATCCGGCACAGGTGTTTATGGGTGATACCGGAAGTTTATCGTTGGGAGGTATCATTGCCGTATTTGCCATCATTATCCATAAAGAGCTGTTGATTCCGATACTATGCGGTATTTTTCTGATGGAGAACCTTTCGGTTGTAATGCAGGTGAGTTATTTTAAATATACGAAGAAAAAATATGGCGAAGGGCGCCGGATTTTTCTGATGTCGCCCTTGCATCACCATTTCCAGAAAAAGGGAATACCTGAACCGAAGATTGTTACACGGTTCTGGATTATAGGTATTATTCTGGCGGTGCTGACGATTGTGACATTAAAAATCAGATAATCAGGTATATGAATTTTCAATTGTCAACATTCAATTTTTCAACTATAAAAAGATGAAGCTGGTAATATTAGGAGGGGGCGAGAGCGGCGTCGGGGCTGCTTTACTTGGGCGAAAGCTCCGGTATGAGGTGTTTTTGTCGGATAAAGGGAGTCTGGTGGAAAAATACCGGCAGATATTGGAAGAGCACCGGATTGTGTACGAAGAGGGAGGACATAGTGAGGAGCGGGTTCTTCAGGCGGATCTGGTGGTAAAAAGTCCCGGGATACCGGATACGGTACCTTTGATTGTAAAACTACGTGAGCAGGGAACGGAGGTTATTTCGGAGATAGAGTTTGCTGGCCGGCATACCGACGCAAAGATGGTGTGTATCACCGGAAGTAATGGGAAAACGACTACGACATTATTGACTTACCATATCCTGACACAAGCCGGTTTTGATGCCGGATTGGCGGGTAATGTGGGAAGCAGTCTGGCTGCGCAGGTTGCCGACGAGGCTCATCGGTTGTATGTGGTGGAACTCTCCAGTTTTCAGCTTGACGGGATGTACCGGTTTAAGCCGGATGTCGCTGTGATCACCAATATTACGCCCGACCATTTGGACCGGTACGATTATAAGTTTGAGCGTTATATCGATTCCAAATTCCATATTTTAAATAATATGGAACAGGATGGGGTGTTTATTTACGGTTATGACTGTGACGTGGTACGTGAAAAAGCCGGGATGTCGGCAATTATTCCGGAGCAGGTTTGTTTTACTTATACTGGCGCTCGAGTGTGTATGGCCTTTATGGAAGGAGATATGCTGACAATAAACTGGAATGGAATTTTTTTTTCTATCTGTAAGAATGAGATTCGTATCAAAGGACGGCACAATATTTATAATGCGATGGCTGCGGTATTGGCTTGCATGAGGATAGGCGTTCCGGAGCAGGATATAAAAAACGGTCTCCGTACTTTCCCACAGGTGGAACATCGGTTGGAAACCGTTTTGATCCGGGATGGGGTGACTTATATCAATGATTCGAAAGCAACCAATGTCGATTCGGCGTGGTATGCTCTGGATAGTATGACAACTCCTGTAGTATGGATTGCCGGGGGAGTCGATAAAGGAAATGATTACAGCGTATTACTCGAGTTGGTACGGGAAAAAGTAAAAGTGTTGATTTGTATGGGAACGGATAACCGCAAATTAGTGGATACATTCTCCGGAATTTGTGAAGTGGTGGATACCCACACCTTGGATGCTGCAGTAGATGCTGTACTACGATTTGCCGAGAGCGGGGATACGGTACTGTTGTCTCCTTGCTGTGCAAGTTTTGACCTGTTCAATAATTACGAGCACCGGGGGATGCTTTTTAAGGCTGCCGTCAGACAGAGGTTTGATAAGGAGAGTTGAAGGTGAAAAAGTTTTTCATTTCAAAATATAGAATATAAGCTATGGCTGATTTGCGAAGATTTGTGACATTTAAAGGCGACAAGGTGATTTGGTATATGATCATCATGTTGATGATCGCTTCGGTACTGGTGATCTACTCCTCTACCGGTCGGCTGGCATATAAGGAGCAGGAGGGTAACGTACTTTATTATCTGATAAAGCAGTTGTTCCTGCTTGGAGGATGTTTTGTGATCATGTTTTTTCTGCAATCGGTCAATTATAAATATTTTAGTAAATATGCAGGTTGGTTGCTTGTTATATCGGTCGGATTACTGTTGTATGCAGCGTTGGCCGGTGCTAATATAAACGGGGCGGGGCGCTGGATCAGGATACCGCTTATCGGATTGACATTCCAGCCGTCGGAGTTGGCAAAGCTGGCTATTGTTATGTATACTGCAAGGATCATTACTTTTGCGCAGACAGAAAGGCATTGTGAAAATTATGCTTTTAGTAAGTTTTTGATATATGTGGGACCAGTGATACTGGTCATTTTTATGGATAGTTTTTCGACGTCTATGTTGATCAGTGCAGTGTGTTATATATTGTTTATTGTGGGAAGGTTACGATGGGCTTTGCTTGGGAAAATCGCCGGCGGAGTGGTTGTAGCAGCCGGAGTGATGATTGTGCTGTTGCTGTATGTGCCGCAGGTAGAGAAGGTCGGACGTTTGGCAACGGTCAAGAGTCGGGTGACCGATTTTATTCAGGGAGGTAAGGATACTGACGGCTATTCCGCTCAGAGCGTCTATTCGAAAATCGCTGTGGCAAGGGGAGGATTGTTGGGGAATGGTCCGGGCAATAGTGTACAGCGGAACTTTCTTCCGCATCCCTATTCGGATTTTATCTATGCCATTATCATTGAAGAATACGGGTTGATAGGAGGAGGTTTTATTATGTTGTGTTATCTGATCATCTTATTCCGGATAGGGGTGATTGTCCGGCAATGTACCCGTATTTATCCTGCATTGCTGGTTACCGGACTCGGGCTGACGATTGTGATGCAGGCTATGATAAATATGGGAGTGTGTGTTGGACTATTTCCGGTTACCGGGCAAACATTACCGTTGATCAGTATGGGAGGAACTTCATTGTGGTTTACCAGTGCGGCTTTCGGAATGATATTGAGTGTCAGTCACAGCTTCTCGGAGGAGGGAGAAGAGGCGCTAAGACGTGAAGAAAATGAAACGGACGAAGATTCGGATGAGGAGCCGTGCGAAGATGATGAGGCGGACGAAACGGATATCGAGGAAGAGTTGGAAGCAAAAGGACGGGAGGTTTTGAGGAAGATGAAAAATTAGAAATAGGAGAACAGAGGAATAAATAGTATGTTTATGAAAAAAGTGATTATAAGCGGAGGAGGAACCGGAGGACATATTTTTCCGGCTCTGTCTATTGCAAATGCTTTAAAGCGGTTGGAACCCGGTATCGATATATTATTTGTGGGTGCGGAAGGTAAAATGGAGATGGAGAAGGTGCCGGAAGCCGGCTATCCGATAGAAGGATTGCCGGTGAGAGGATTCCAGCGGAAGCTGACCTTAAAAAACATAAAGGTGTTGATCAATTTATGGCAGAGTTTACGAAAGGCCAGAAAGATCGTACAACGGTTTAAGCCTGATGTCGTTGTGGGCGTGGGGGGATATGCCAGCGGTCCAGTCGGACGGGTTGCAGCAAAAGCGGGTATACCGTTGGTATTACAGGAACAAAACTCTTATGCCGGAGTGACCAATAAGCTATTGGCCAGGAAGGCGAGTAAGATATGTGTGGCTTATGAAGGAATGGAACGTTTTTTTGAGAAAGAGAAGATCGTATTTACCGGCAATCCGGTGCGCAGGGATCTGCTACAGGCGATGGATTCCAGAACGGAGGGAATTGATTTTTACGGGCTGGACCATAATAAGAAAACGGTGCTGGTAACCGGAGGCAGTTTGGGTGCCGGAACACTCAATAAGGCTATCACTACTCATCTTGACACGATTGCCGGTTGGGAAGATGTTCAGTTGTTATGGCAGTGCGGCAGTTATTATTATGAGAATCTGGAAAAACAGTTGAATGGTAAACTGCCTGCTAATGTGAAAATGATGGCATTTTTGAAACGTATGGATCTGGCTTATTCAACTGCGGACGTGGTGGTAGCGAGGGCGGGCGCCGGAACGATTTCAGAGCTATGCTTGCTTGGAAAGGCTGCGATATTGGTTCCCTCGCCGAATGTGGCGGAGGATCACCAGACCAAAAATGCGATGGCGTTGGTGAACAAAGGAGCGGCCATCATGTTGAATGATGCCGAAGCGGTTGACGGATTGACTGGAGTTTTGGAGGCGCTGATCGGTAATGAAGACGGAATCAGCGGGCTTTCAAAGCGTATTGCAGCATTGGCAATAAAGGATTCAGATGAGATAATCGCAAAGGAGATTCTGAAAATCATCCGCTGATTTTAATTTGAAGGAAATAAATGGATAGGTTTAGATTTGATATAGTCCAAACCGGTAGTCTGAAATATATTTTAAAATGACAACATGGTGAATTTGGAACATATAAAACAGGTTTATTTTATCGGGATTGGAGGAATCGGAATGAGTGCATTGGCCCGCTATTTCAATGAAATGGGATATATTGTGGGTGGCTACGATAAAACGCTTTCGCCGTTAACCGAAACGATGAGCCGGAGAGAAGGCATCTCGGTCAGTGATACGGATGAAGTGTCTGCTATTCCGGAGGTGTTCCAAGAGAGGCTGACGACATTGGTGATATATACTCCTGCCGTTCCGGAAAATTGTAAACAGTTGGGCTATTTCCGGAAAAGCGGTTTTTCTATCTATAAACGGGCTGAAATATTAGGAGTACTTTCTCAGAGCGGTAAGGCGATATGTGTTGCTGGTACTCATGGGAAGACAACCGTCTCGACGATGGTAGCCTACCTGTTAAAGAATACGTCAGTGGGTTGCAGCGCTTTTTTGGGAGGTATATCGATGAATTTCGGCACCAATTTGCTGATCGATAAAAAATCACCCTATATAGTGATTGAGGCCGACGAGTTCGACCGTTCGTTTCTGCATCTGACCCCGGAGATCGCTGTGATTACTTCTATGGATGAAGATCACTTGGATATATACCAAAACAAGGCTGGTATGACCGAGGCTTTTGAAATGTTTGCACAACGGGTTCGTCCGGAAGGGGGGATACTTTATGCGAAGAAAGGGTTGATATTGGAGAAGACGAAAGTGGCAGGTTATTACGGAGTAGAGGTCGATGCCGATTGCTATTCGGATAACCTGAGGGTCGTAGACGGACGTTATATTTTTAATTATCACGGGAAAGACGAAACTATTACGGATATAACGCTTGGCATACCGGGTAGGGTGAATGTTGAGAATGCAACTGCGGCTATCACATTGGCTTTGGAAGCCGGAGTTACGCCTACGGAGGTTAAAATGTTCCTTCCCGAGTTCCGGGGGGTACTCAGGCGCTTTAATATTCATCTGAATGACGGAGAGCGGATATATATAGACGATTACGCCCATCATCCGAAAGAAATCGAGGCCGTGTTGGCTTCTGTCCGGGAGATGTGGCCGGGACAGAAGTTGATCGTTGCTTTTCAACCGCACCTCTATTCCCGTACGTATGATTTTTATGAGTCGTTTGCAGAGAGCCTGAGCATAGCGGATGAGGTACTGTTATTGGATATTTATCCGGCCAGGGAGCAGCCGATACCGGGTGTTACCTCCCGGTTAATCGCGGATAGGTTAACCGTACCCGGAAAGATCGTGTCGAAGGAAGAGTTGATAGGCTATGTTGCTGGTGAGTTTCATCGGGGAATTTTAATGACTTTGGGAGCGGGAGATATAGACCGTTTAGTGCCGAAGATCAAATTGGAAATTAAAAATTGAAAGTAGTGACAGTATCCCTTGTCAAAAAAATGCAATGAAAAAAGTATTCCCTTATATATTATTGGTCACTTTGTTTGCATACCTGATAATTGTGCTTACCTTTGCAACGGCAAAATTAGGGGAGGTGAAATGCAAGGGGATAAAGGTTTTTGTCAATGGTACCGACGGGAATGCTTTTATCGATGAAGACGGTGTGTTGAAATTGATAAAACATGGGTACGGGGATATTAAAGACAAGAATATTGTCAATGTTGATAAGGACAGTATAGAGCGTGTCCTGGTTAGGAATTCGGTTGTAAAATCGGCACAGGTTTACTACAGTTTAGATGGCTATTTCCACGTGGATATCGTACAACGTAAGCCTGTACTTAGAGTATTGACAGGGGCAGGGTATTATGTTGATGAGGATGGAAAAGCGATGCCTTTATCTACAAAGTATACGTCCAGGGTTGTAGTAGCAACCGGGAGTATATCCAAAAAATTTGCTTGTAATAATTTATATCCTTTTGTGATGGCTTTGCGGAAAGACGATTTCTGGAATGCTATGGTAGAACAGATCGTTGTGGAGAGCGATGAAGAGGTTATACTGATTCCTAAAGTGGGAAGCTTCAGAATCGTTATGGGAAAATTGGATGATTTTGAGAAAAAGTTAGAAAAATTACATTTTTTTCTACGAGAGGGTATCACTCTGAAAGGATGGAACGTATACAAAGAAATTAACTTGAAATTTGAAAATCAAGTGGTTTGTGTAAAAAAGTAAAATCATTGATGATATGAGTTTGATTGCATCTTTAGATATCGGTTCCGAGAAAATAACATTGGCGTTGGGTACGTTTGGCTATGAGGGGAGATGTCGTTTGACCGGGATTAAAACGGTGGTTTCGCAGGGAATACAACAGGGAATGGTAACGGATAGATCTAAAGCGATGGCATCTATCCGGTATCTGATGAATGAGCTGGTGAAGGAGAGGCATATAGAGAGATTAAATGTAGCTTTGTCGGGACAGGCGTTAGAGGTGACGGAACAGGTTGTAGAGATATCTGTGCAGCGTAAGGCGGTGGAATACAGTGATTTGTTTCGGGCGGAACAACGATGTGCTGATCTGATGGGTAGGAAAGATCGTGAATTGATTGATTTGATACCGACAGCTTATTCGGTCGATGAAGAAGCGTTTGTTGCCGATCCGTTGGGAAGGCATGGAAGAAATTTAACAGTTTATTACCAGGTGTATACTGCGGATTCCCATTATCTTTCCGATCTGAGGAGATTGTTGGAAAGTTTTGTTCCGGATGAAATTGATTTTTTCCCTTTGGCCCGTGTTTACGGGGAGGCGTTGGATGTAAAGTGGATGGAGCATGAAATGGCAGTGGTTGATTTGGGAGCCGGACAGATCAATGTGATGTATTTCAAGGAAGGAATGTTGCAGAATGAGGCTGTTTTACCGTTGGGGGTGAGAACTGTAGATCTTGATATCGCAAGTGCATTCGGCATTGATGCTGCAAAGGCCCGGCAGTTGAAGCATGATCACGGTCAGGCTTTAAGGTCGGTATGTAAGAATAAGAAAATCGTCATACCTGATACAAAGCTACAGGTAGAGAGTCGTGATCTTGTAACAGTGATCCAGAGCCGTATGGAAGAATTGCTCGAAGGAGCGGTTTATCTTTTGCAGCAATGGGGCTTTGATTATCAGGAAGATGAAATTATCTTGACGGGAGGAGGCAGCCGGTTGATAGACGTTGACGTTCTGTTGAGTAAGATATCGGGGCATTCTGTTGTCCGGGCGCATATAAAACGGGTAGAAGCCACAAAGGAAGAGATGCTTTGCACGCCGGAATACCTGGTAACGTTAGGATTACTGTTGTGCCGGCATGAGGAGCAGGAAGAGAAGAAAGGAGGAATTATGGGGAAATTGAAAGGTCTTTTCGGATAGAGTTTTTAGCGTCCGCAGATTGTTATAGTTTTGTATTACTTTCAATTGTCAACTTTCAACTAATTTTTGCCTTTGTATTTAAAATAGTTTTAGATTATGGATATAGATGATGAATTGCTGTCGCTGAAGTTACCGGAGCAGGAAGAATCAATCATTAAGGTGATTGGTGTCGGAGGGGGAGGGAGTAATGCCGTAAATCATATGTTCAGACAAGGTATACGGGGTGTGGAGTTTGTTGTTTGCAATACGGATATCCAGGCATTGCGCCAGAGCCGGGTGAAAAACCGTATACAGCTTGGAAAAGAGCTGACAGAGGGACGTGGGGCCGGTTGTTTGCCGGAAAGAGGCCGCCAGTCGGCTATGGAGAGCATGGATTTTATAAAGACCCTTTTGCAGCGCAATACCAAAATGATATTTATCACTGCCGGCATGGGAGGAGGTACCGGAACGGGGGCGGCGCCGGAGATTGCCAAACAGGCCCGTGAAATGGGAATCCTGACGGTCGGGATTGTGACGATTCCGTTTAGTTTCGAAGGAAAGAAAAAGGTTGAACAGGCAATGGAGGGGATTGATGAGTTGGAGGAGTATGTGGACGCTTTGCTGATCATCAATAATGAGAAATTGAGGGATATGTACGGCGACCTGAAGCTTTCGGAGGCCTTTGCGAGGGCGGATAATGTATTGACTATCGCCGCCAAGAGCATCGCTGAAATCATTACGGTGAAAGGATATGTAAATGTGGACTTCGCTGATGTGGATAGTGTGATGCGGAATAGTGGCGTGGCTCTGATGGGAGCTTCCGAGGCGGAAGGGGAAGACCGGGCGATGCGGGCGCTGGAGGAGGCATTGGTTTCACCTTTGTTAAACAGCTATGATATCCGGGGTGCATCCAATATTTTATTAAATATGCTGTATGGGGAGAAAGAGGTGACAATGGATGAGATTACGCTGATTACCGATAGCTTACAGGAACGGGTGGGGCACGGTGTGAATGTGATCTGGGGCGCAGCTAAAGATAATTCGCTGGGGGATAAATTACGTGTCGCGGTGATTGCTACCGGATTTAACAATAGCGGGACTAAGATGTATGCTTTACAGGGAGGTGCGGATAAGGTAAAGCCCGAGCCGCCGAAGGAGCAAAAACAGCCGGATTTTAAAGTGGAAGCTTTGCCAGAGGATCTGGAAATGAGGGTTGAACATACGGCTAATCTGGAAGAAGAGGCCCGCCGCAGGAGATTAAGGCAGGAAGAGGAGAGAAGGCGCAGGCAGAAAAGAGAGATGAATCGCCGGGAGGATGCCTTTGAGAGAAGCCATCGGGGTGTGAATGAGGTCCCGAATACTGACAACTGGTTTAGGCGAAAATTTGGTAACCTGTTCAATGAGGATGGGGTACGGGATCCTGAAATGTAAGTAAAAAATATTTGACCATGGTTGATGGATTGATCAATTTTAACCTGAATGAGGAAACGCCTACGATCATTAAAGTGATTGGAGTCGGTGGCGGCGGTGGAAATGCTGTTGAATATATGTATTCAAAAGGGATATGTGATGTTGATTTTGTGATTTGCAATACGGATTTCCAGGCATTGAAGAATAGTCCGATACCGTTTAAAATACAGCTTGGCAAGGAGTTGACGGGAGGGCATGGCGCCGGTAATAACCCGGATGTAGGAGAGAAATCGGCGCAGGAGAACCTCGAAGATATTGCAGCATTGTTGCGGCAACATACAAAAATGGTGTTTATCACGGCGGCTATGGGAGGAGGAACCGGTACCGGAGCGGCGCCGATAATTGCCAAACTGGCCAAGAGTATGGGAATTCTGACAGTAGGTATTGTTTCGATACCGGCACGCTTTGAAGGGCCTAAAAGGCTTGAACAGGCGCGTGACGGCTTGAAGCGTCTGAAAGATTACGTGGATTGCCTGATTGTCATTGACAATGAGAAGATAAAAAAGATATACGGCTCACAGACAATATCGGCGGCTTTTGCCAAAGCAAATGATGTTTTGAATATTGCTGCAAAAGGAATTGCCGAAATTATTACCTTGCCGGGATATATCAATGTGGATTTTGCCGATGTACGCACTGTGATGACCGATAGCGGTGTGGCTGTGATGGGTGCAGCTCAGGCTTCAGGCGAAGACCGTGCAAAACGGGCGATAGCCGAAGCGTTGGATAGCCCGCTGTTGAATAACAGTGATATCCTGGGGGCAAAAAATATTTTGTTGAATATCACTTCCGGAACAGATGAAATTACGATGAATGAGATGACGGAAATCACATCGTATATTATCCGCAAAGTGGGGAATTGTGCCGCTGTGATCTGGGGAGTGGGAACGGATCCCGCGTTAGGAGATGCTATTTCGGTGACGGTTATTGCAACTGGTTTCCCGACCAGCGATATAGAGATTCTGGATCAGTCGCCGAGTCCCAAAGGGGATGAAAAACCGTTTCCATTGAAAGGAAGCGAAGTGGTTGTCCGGCAAGGATTGAGTCAGGATGAGATAAAAAGATTAGAAACAACGCCTGCCTATAAACGCAGGGATATAAAGATAATATAAGGTGCAAAGATGTAAGTTTTAGGTTTTCGATTTTAGATTTTGGATTGAAGGGGGATTATAGATATTGCACCTTATGCCCTCTGCTTTATCTTGGAAAAAAATAGAAAGTCGAGAGGTTTAATTTAACAGTGTTTAATGGAAAATTTTAAGAATTTAGGTTTAGAAGGAGAAATTCTAAAGGGGATTGTCGATTTGGGATTCGAGACACCGACCCCGGTACAAGAAAAGGTTATCCCTGTTATTTTGGGAGAAGAAAACGATTTGGTGGTGCTGGCGCAGACCGGAACCGGAAAAACGGCAGCCTTTGGTTTGCCGTTATTGCAGAAACTGGATGTCGGCCGGAATGAAATACAAGTATTGATTTTAAGTCCTACGAGAGAGTTGTGTGTGCAGATCGGAAACGACCTGCAAAATTATGCCAAGTACCGGAAAGATATCCGGACGCTTTGTGTATATGGCGGGACTGAAATACGCCGTCAAATTAAGGAATTGGAGAAAGGAATACATATTTTAGTGGCTACTCCGGGTCGTTTGTGTGACCTGATCAAACGGGATGCGGTGGATATCAAACAGGTACGGTATGTTGTGCTGGATGAAGCCGATGAGATGTTGAATATGGGTTTCAAGGAGGACTTGAATTTTATTCTGGATGAGGTTCCTGAAGAGCGGAAAACTTACCTGTTTTCGGCAACGATGCCGAAGGAGGTAGAGCGGATTGCCAAAAACTATCTGCATGATTCGAAAGAGATCTCTACCGGAAAGAAAAACCAGGGTGCAGATACGGTCAGTCATATATATTATCAGGTGAGGGCGAAAGATTGCTATGAGACCCTGCACCGGGTGATCGATTGTGCTCCGGATATGTATGCCATTATTTTTACCCGTACAAAGATCGATGCCCGGGATATTGTCAAGAAATTGCAGAAGGACGGGATCGATTGCGATGCGTTGCATGGCGATCTGAGCCAGACACAACGGGACGATGTGATGGCACGGTTCCGTGCAAAACGCCTAAAAGTACTGGTAGCGACGGATGTTGCAGCCCGAGGTTTGGATGTGGATAATCTTACGCATGTGATTAACTATAATATGCCGGAAGACATTGAAAGTTATACCCACCGGAGCGGACGTACCGGGCGTGCCGGAAAAGAGGGGATATCGGTGGCTATTATCAACTCGAAAGAGATGGGTAAAATCCGCCGGGTGGAGAGTATGCTCAAGAAAAAATTCCAGTATTGCGAGGTGCCCGGCGGCGAAGAGGTGTGCCGTGCTCAATTGCTTTACTATGCCGATAAGGTGTTAGACGCCGAGAAAAAAACCACCTTTGATAAATATCAGCAGGAGTTGTTTGGAAAATTTGCCGACTTGTCAAAGGAAGAGTTGATACAATATATCGTGTCGTATGAGTTCGGTAAGTTGTTGAAAAAGTATGCTTCTGTAGAAGATTTGAATATCTCTGCGGAAGAGAGACATGGAGAACGGGGACGGGACAGAGGCCGCGATCGGGACCGTAATGGCGATCGTGATTACGGCCGCGACCGCGGCAGATCGCAAGAGAATAACTTTACGCTTTTCAATGTAAATGTAGGGCGTGACGATGGTTTTACTCCGCGCGACCTGATGTCGATTATCAATCAGTTTGGTCCTCGCAAGGGATTGGATATCGGCGGAATCCGCATCTTTGACAATAATACCAAATTTGAGGTCGACGTGACCGATGTCAAGGGATTTGCTTCGAGTTTCGTTAATGTGAACTTTAATGGTTTGCCTTTTATTGTGACCGAGACAGCTGAACGCCGGGGCAATTTCAGGAGCGATGGCGACAGGAGGGGAGGCGGAAAGCATTCCGGTGGCGGCTATCGTAACTCGGCGTCTAATAACAAATGGAAAGGGGAAGGGCGTCGTAGCGACGGAAGCAGTCGTGGCCGCTTTGGAGAAAAAAAGAGAGGTGTCGAAGGCGGTGGCAAGCCAAGAAAACGGTTTTAATTACAATCCATAAACAAGAGGCTGAATTCTAAGCCTCTTGTTTTCTTACTATGTGAACCAGTGAATCCTAAACCTCACATGATATCATAATTTTCCCGGCTTGCGGATATATGCCGGATCTTTCCGAATATTTTGTTGTTTCTTTTTATATTTTTTCAATAAGGATCGGGATCATTCCCGATACTGTCCCTTCCTTCACTATCAATGTGATTACACATAGCTATGTGGAATTGTCATAGGTTTTTGTATCGGCTTGGCTGGTAATTGAATATATGGTTAGTAAACCGGTAGAAAAGATGCTCTTATGCAAAAGAATATGTATCTTTGACAGAGAAATACATTTTACAATGACTTGTAAAATAAAAAAAGTAGTCGTTGTTGCATACATTTTGGGCGGTTCAACAATTATTTAAAGTCATTTAAACGAGATATAATGTCGGAAATAATACTAATTGGTTGTTTAGGCTTGGTAGCCGGGGGAGGGATCGGCTATTTGATCGCTTATAGTGCAAGAAAGGGTGTACAGGTACGGTATGATCTTTTAAAAAAAGAGTTTGACGAATCGCATATCCGGGAACAAAAAATTACGGATGAGAAGATCGAGTTGTTAAAGGAAACGGAACGTTTAAAGGAGAATACCCGTTTTTTACAGGAAAAGCAGGAGGAGCAGAAGATGGAGATAAGCAATATGCATAAGATGCTGACTGATCAGTTTAAAAACCTGGCGAATGATATTCTGGAAGATAAGAGTAAACGATTTGTGGAAACAAATCAGATTAATATTGAAAAGATTTTATCCCCGCTGAATAAGGATATAGAAGAGTTTAAGAAGAAAGTGGATGAGGTATATCACAAAGAATCGACCGAACGGACTGTACTGGAACGAAAAATTGCTGATCTGGTTCAATTAAATAATCAGATCCGGGAAGATGCAACCAATCTGACCAGGGCACTGAAAGGGAATACGAAGATGCAGGGCGATTGGGGAGAGATGATATTGGAGCGGATTCTGGAAAATTCCGGTTTGACCAGAGGAAGAGAGTATTTTGTACAGGAAACGCTCCGGGATAAAGCGGACCGGGTGGTTAGAACCGAGACCGGCGGGCGTATGCAGCCGGATGTGGTGGTGATTTATCCGGATAACCGGAAAGTGATCATTGATTCGAAAGTGTCTTTGACGGCTTATGTCAATTATTGCGAAGCTACGACCGACGAGGAGCTGGAAATGGCTTTGCGTTTGCATCTGCAGTCCGTCAGAAAACATATCGACGAATTATCCGTTAAGAACTATAGCGTTTATATTGAAGGAACCTTGGACTTTGTGATGTTGTTTATTCCGAATGAATCCTCGTATGTATTGGCGATGCAAGCAGATGCCAATCTATGGAATGAAGCCTATAAGAAGCGGGTATTGTTGTTGAGCCCCGCTAATTTGATTGTTTCATTGAAACTGACAGCCGATTTATGGAGCCGGGAGTATCAGAACCGGAATGCATTGGAAATAGCCGACCGCGGGGCTAAACTATACGATAAGTGTGTGGCCTTCCTGCATAGTTTTACTACCATTGGCGACCAAATTAAAAAAGTACAGGACAGTTATGATCAGGCTCTTGTCCGGTTAAACACCGGTAATGGAAATCTGATTTCACAGATACTCAAATTAAAAGAGCTGGGAGTGAAGTCGCAAAAAGGTAATAAAGAGATCCCTTCAGAATTGCTTCAGGACCAGATGAATGATGAACTGAATTAGTTTAGATATATATTCTGTTGTACCGATTCGCCAGGCATTGTTTGTTGGTCATTTTATCTCAATGATTCTTTCTAACAGTTGTTGAAGCATCAGAACTTACAGTTGTCGTCAAAATACTATAGACGACCCAACCTGTTCCATGAATTCGGGATGCTGTTAATGTTTCATTTATTAAATCTTTCAAATTTTCACGTTTCGGAAGGGCTGTTTTCGCTTTTTCTGCTATAGATGTCAAGAGATTGAACGTCGCACTTTTTAACTGTTCTTTATCAACTTCCTGTATGGATCTCATAATAAAGTTGTTGTCCTCTTCATTTATCTCGTCCAGATAGACCGTAGTATAAATGTCCAAAGGTTCACCACCACCAATGTTAGTACCTTTTGTTTGCCCTTCTATTATTTCACCTAACTTGTATTTTCCGCCATGAAAAGTGTGAAATTGTTGGATATCTTTGATGCAGACCGACTCAATCGCTTCTTTTGTAGTGTAGATAGAATTAACCTGCTTTAGGATTTTATTCGTTCTTAAAGTATGTCCATGTTTTTTGCTTAAAGCTACTGTTGCTTTTTAAATATTTTTTTGATCTCTTCCCAATTCACAACTTCAACAAATGATCCAAGTTCATCCGTCTTGAAAATGACTTTTATATCATTAATAATATTTTGAATGGTTGGATCTTGATTATCTGCTATGGGATATTTATATCTCCATTCGATTGTGTATGAGTTGCTTGAACTATCGATTGCTGTGATTTCAGCCTCACAGGTTGTTGTTTTTTTTGAGATTGTATCCGTATCTTTGATATTGATTTTTTTAGATGTTACCGAATATGTTTATTTTTCTCCTTTGTTCCAATAGGAAACCACCTGAGCCGTCGAGTCGGCCATGTTTATCTGTCCGAATGTTGTTATGCTTGCCAGCAAGAGAAAGATGATTAAAATCCTGTCTTTCATTGTTATTAAAATGGAATATTATGATTTCTGATTTAAATACGATACAGGTAAACTAAATTAAACAGGATTTCGGATCGTGTCCGATTTATCCGGATTGTTATCTAATTTTCTTACCAGCACTTTATCTATTCTTGCACGATCCATGTCCACAATTTCGAATTCGAAACTGTGCCAGTGGACAATGTCGCCTGTTTTAGGAATCTGGTTCATACGGTCAAGAAGCAGTCCGCTTAAAGTATTGAATTTGGCTTCGGGATATATATCCTGTTCTTCAAAATAGCTCAGAAAATCATAAAACGGATACTGGCCGTCCACCAATACGCTACCGTCGGCCCGTTCGACCAATTCGTGTTCCTCACTGCTTAGCTCCGAAGCATCGCCAACCAAGGCTTCCAGAATATCGTTGAGGGTGATGATCCCTTGTATAACTCCGAATTCGTCGGTTACAAGCGCATAGTGTACGGTGGTCTTTTTGAACAGTTCCAATGCTCCGTAAACAGTAAGGTTTTCCGGAATATAGGGAGCATTCGTCACAATTGCTTTCAGGTTGAAGTCCGGTTTGTGGAGGTGGATAAAAAGCTCTTTCAGTCCAACGACCCCGATGATATTATCCAAGCTTTTGTCAGCTACCGGATAGGTAAAGAAAAAATCGGACTGAATTTTACGATGGATATTTTCCGGGGTGTCGTTGATATCCAGCCAGGCCAATTCGCTGCGGTGAGTGATAAGCGATGCAATCTTACGGTCCCCTAGTGAGAATACGCGTTCAACAATATCTTGCTCCACTTCCTGTACTTCGCCGCCGGCGGTCCCTTCTTCGATAATAGCTTTGATTTCATCTTCAGTGATACGGCTTCCCGCACTCCGCTTCACATTTAAAAAACGCATTACGATGTTGGTTGATCCTGAGAGCAACCAAACAAAAGGTGCTGCAATTTTCGACATAAAATTCATCGGACGAGCTACGGCCATCGCAATGTTCTCTGCCTTCATAAGACCAATCTGCTTCGGAACCAGCTCCCCAATGACCAACGTAAGGTAGGTTGTTCCCAATACAATGATGGCAACAGACACTTTGTGTGCGTATGGAGCCAGCCAATCAATCTGTTCAAAAACAGGATCCAAATATTTTGAAAAATTCTCACCACTATAAATACCGGTAAAGATGCCGATAAGTGTAATACCTATCTGAACTGTGGATAAGAACCGGTTAGGTTCATTAGCCAGGCTCAATGCTTTACGCGCGCCTTTGTTCCCCTTCTTGGCAAGCCCTTCGAGCCGTAATTTACGAGCCGACACTAATGCTATTTCGGCCATCGAAAAAATACCATTTAGCAGGATAAGAACAAAAAGAATAAAAAATTCCATGAATAATCCGTTTTATTTTAGACAAAAATACAAAATATTTGAAATAGTAAGATGCAGTCCGGCAGGCATTTTTCAAAAACACCGTTTCTCTTTCATAAAAGTTTCTCATGGTGAATCATTTTGTATGACTGCAAAGGTCGATTGAGATATGAGAAATATTATACATAATATAAATGATTTTGAATATGATATCAGTTTATAAATCAATAATTAAGGCTTATTTTCTTACATTTTGGTGTTTGGCGGGAAGCCCGAAAAGCAGGCGATGACGAATCGGACAGGGCGGTGTGCGGGTGAAAGAGCTTCAGACGTTAATTTTCACTCAATAAGTCTGCTTCATTTTTACATAATATGGGCTGCGCCTCGGACAAGTTCAAATAATTTTGGCTTGTCTCTCGATTTGCACCATATTTCTCAAAATGCAGAATGGCGGTATCGTAGTTTTCGCGTAATTTCCTCCGTTTTTAAAGCGTACAGTATGAAGCGTCAGTTTTTTATTCCTCTGATTTTTTCAAGCATTAATATCAGCCGTATCAGAATAGGAAAAATGGAAGACGGAAAATTACTTATCCGAAAATTTTGGAATTCCCAACTTTTTCTGCACAAAAAGTTAAGCACTTTTTGAGTTGATTTTCCAGAACTCGTCTATCGTCATGTTTTTCAGGGCGGAGTGCCAGCGGTTTTTTTTATACCAGATTTCGATATACTCGAAGATTTCCAGTTCCATTTGCTGCGCCGTCAGTGTTTTATTGCCGTATATCATCTCTCACTTGAGGTTGCGGAAGAAGCTTTCTGCCACCGCGTTGTCCCAGCAGTTTCCCTTTCGGGACATACTTTGCACGATCCGTCCCTTGATCTCCGTTCGGAACTCCTCGGAGGCATACGGCACACCCTGGTCGGAGTGGAAAATCATGCCGGGCGATGGTCTGCGACGGCGCACCGCCATCTGATAGGCCCTCACAGCGGTATCTCTGGCTGTGAGGTTGCTCGACATGCTCCAACCGATAACCTTGCGGTCAAAGAGGTCTATTACGGAAGTTAAATACCTAAATCCATGTGTCGTATGGATATATGTGATATCCGATACCCATACCTTGCCTGGTTTGTTCGCTGTAAACTGTCTGTCCAGATGGTTGGGACAGATACGAAGCGAATGAGGCTTATAGGAGTAGCTGCCCTTGTACTTGCAACACAACTTACTGCGTAAGCCCATGCGCTTCATATACTTTGCAACTGTATTGGCCGACACCGCATAGCCAGAGGCTTTTATCTCGGCGGCTACGGGGCTTTATGGCGCGCCCCGTAGCCGCCGCATACACAACCTGGATGCGACCTTCCAACTCTTCTCGCTTCTGCTCTCTGCGGCTGGGAATACCTGCCTTGTAATCATAATACGAACGGGGACTGATCTTAAGCGCGCGTGCCATCATCCCAACAGGGTAACGTCCCCGGTTGTTGTCTATGAATGCGTACATTACCTGTCTATCTTGGAGAAAACGGCGATCGCTTTTTTTAAGATCTCAAGCTCCATCTTGGCATTACGCAACTCTTTCTCAAGATACTTGACCTGTCGGCCCTCATCGCTCAATCGCTCAACTCCATGACTCTGAAAGCTCGCCTGGACATGCTCGGAGTACTCAGCCCGCCACTTATAAAGACGCTCGGCTGTGATGCCGAGTTCAGCCGCCAAAGCCTTAACGCTGTCGCGTTCGTAACTCATCTTTACCGCTCGCTCCTTGAACGTGCAATCATACTGTCTTTTTGTTCCCATTTTTCAAAGTTAAGATTATTAAACATCCTTAACTCTTTGCGCGGACTAAGTTAGGAACTCCAATATTTATTTCCTCCTTTGCAGAGTGAGTTTTGTGAATCTATAACAATATATTATCTTTGTACAGATAGGAGTTTAAGGTTGTAAATTTTAGATTGGCGGGCTGGGTGGTTGAAATTGTATCAATCTGGAGTAATAGAAAAGAAGATGAATATCGGGAAATCAGAATTTGTAGTAAGTAATACAACGGTTGAGAAATGTCCGAAACCGGACAGGCATGAGTATGCTTTTATCGGTCGGTCGAATGTTGGTAAATCATCGCTAATCAACATGTTGGTAAATCATAGAGGGCTAGCTAAAACGGCTGCCAGGCCAGGAAAAACGCAATTAATAAATCATTTCCTGATTAATGAACATTGGTATATGGTGGACCTGCCTGGATATGGTTATGCCCGTACGTCGAAATCGGCAAGAGGACAGTTTGAAAAAATGATCCGGGACTATATCCTGAAACGGGAGAATCTGATTTGTCTTTTTGTGCTGATCGATAGCCGGCTTGCTCCTCAAAAGATCGATTTGGAGTTTATGGAGTGGCTTGGTGAGAATGGTGTGCCGTTTGTGATTGTTTTTACAAAAGTGGATAAACTGACCGCTGCGGAGCGGATGAGCTGTGTCGATAATTACCATAAGGTGATGACGGAAACGTGGGAAACGATGCCGCTGACTTTTATGACTTCCGCCGAAAAACGCTTAGGCAGGGAGGAGATGTTGGATTATATTGATGAACTTAATAAAACAGTGACTTTATGATATACAGTTTAAGGATCTGGCTTATCGCGTCAATGGTGTTGGTTTGCTTTCCAGGGGTCGCCCAGCAAAAAGAGTGGAAAGAAGGATTTTATCCCGATGGAAAGCTCCGGTATAAAGGTAATTTTGTGAACGGACAGCCGGTAGGGGAGATTATCCATTATTACCCTAACGGACGTGTGAAGGCTGTTATGCAGCACAGTGGGAATGAGGTAAGTGCTGTGTTGCATAGCATGGATGAATTATATACTGCCTCCGGAAAATACCTGGATAAGAAAAAAAACGGGGAGTGGAAATATCGTAAAGAAAATCAGTTGGTTATGAAAGAGGAGTACCTGGATAACCGGTTGGACGGAACTGTTGTGAAATACTCCGCTAGCGGGGCGGTTATTGAAATCAAGAATTGGAAAACCGGTGTTCTTTCAGGAGAATGGAAACTGTTTTATGATAATGGTCGCATACGCCTACAGGCATCGTGGCTGAACGGGAAGCTGGACGGTGTGATAAAATCGTACGATTATGAAGGTATGTTGATTGTGGAGGGAAGCTATAAGAATAATCAGAAAGAGGGAACCTGGTGTTATTATGATAAAGCGGGGAAGTTGGAAAAAGAGCGGACGTACCGGCAAGGAGTGGCTGAGGGAGGCGATTTTGAAGAATCGGAAGCATGTAAACAGGTAGATGCCTTGCTAAAAGCCAATATCCGGATACCCGATCCGTTAGATTTTATGGATAATCCGGCAACTTATCTACGGTTGGTTGGAGAGTAAATTTATTGCATGAATGCTATCAGCTTATATGATTTAAACAGCCAAATCAAACAGGCGTTGAAGCATCGGTTTGCCGACCCGATATGGATTACGGCGGAGATCACCGAAGTTCAACATAATAGCTCGGGACATTGTTATCTGCAATTGATCGATAAGAAATCTGTCGATGAAGGAATTATCGCTACCGCCCGGGGAACGATCTGGGCGTTCACTTACCGTACATTAAAGCCCTATTTTGAAACCACCACCGGACAAAGCCTGGCCAAAGGCATAAAAGTGTTGATACAGGTCGAGGTCGTGTTTCACAAGATGTATGGCTATTCATTGAATATCAAGGATATTGATCCTACCTTTACAATCGGCGACTTGGAACGTAAGAAACGGGAGATCATCGAACAGTTGCAACGGGAAGGGATCATCGGAATGAACCGGGAACTGGAGTTTCCGGTGCTGCCTAAAAATATTGCGGTGATCTCTTCGCCGACTGCTGCCGGATATGGGGATTTTGTCCATCAGTTGCGAACCAATCCGTACCGGTATGCTTTTCACATAAAATTGTTTGCTGCCATAATGCAGGGAGAGAAAACAACCGAATCGCTCATAAGTGCCTTGGAACGGGTTTATGAATACGAGACTCTCTTTGATGTGGTGGTAATCATCCGGGGAGGAGGTTCGCAAACCGATCTGGGAAGCTTTGATACATATGATATAGCTGTCCATATAGCGCAGTTTCCGCTACCGGTTATCGCCGGCATCGGACACGAACGGGATGAAACGATTGCCGATAAGGTAGCTTATTTGAGTGTAAAGACACCTACCGCTGCCGCTGCTTTTTTGATTGAAGCTTTTCATGAACAGGATTTGCAGCTTCAATCGTGGTTGAACAATATGATCACCGGAACAAGGACTTTGCTCTTGGAACAAAAAACAAAGCAGTTGCGTTATTTATCGAATTTCAGGCAAGCGACACAAAACGTACTGAAAAATAACGATAATCATTTAATATCGTCATCCCAACAGGTGAACTACCGGACTAAATGGTTTATCAATAACCGTTCCGTCGGGTTCGAACGGATCAGGGAGCGATTGCGCAATAAGTTGTCCTGGCTGTTCGATAAGCAATTAAACGGGCTTGAACAGTGCGAGCGGGCACTTCGTCAAAAAAGTGTCGAAGTGTTGACCGGCCATAAGCACTTGTTGGAATTAGTCGAAACAAAGGTGAGGTATGCCGATCCAAAAAATGTGCTCAAACGGGGCTATTCAATTACCAGGATGAATGGAAAAGCGATCAGAAGCGTAACGGATGTGAAACAGGGAGATCGGCTTGAAACTTTAGTGGCGGATGGGGTGATATGGAGTCAGGTAAGCAATGAATCAGAAACAGAGAAATAAATATACTTATGGAAGATGAAAAATTAAATTATAAAGAGGCGCTGGCCGAAATTGAAAGCATCGTCGCTAAATTGGAGAATAATCAGTTAGATGTGGATGAGTTAAGTGTAAATGTGAAAAGGGTATCGCAACTAATTGCCTTTTGTAAATCCAAATTGCACGAAACGGAAGAAGAGGTGGAAAATATTCTGAAAACGATGGAGGAATAAGGAATAGGAAGCAAGGTATAAGGAGTAGGGTTATGAGGAATGTTGTTTTTTTTCTTTCAGGCTTTCAATTGCTGTGGGTGTCTGTTTGTGGGCAGCCTACAGTTGCTTTGCAGCAATTTTTGTCTACCGACGGGGTACGGAATGCGGCGGTAGGGGTATCTGTGAAACGGGTGGCGGACGGAAAAAATGTAGTGGAATATCTGCCGGAAATGGCATTAAGTCCCGCTTCATTAACTAAATTAATTACTACAGCTTTTGCATTGGACCGGAAGGGTGAGAATTATTGTTACAAAACAGAAATAGGATGCACCGGAGAGATAAAGAACGGCACACTGGACGGGGATATTGTGATATATGCTACCGGCGATCCCTGTTTCGATTCGGAATATTTTCCGGGATATAAACTGCTGGATCAGATCATTATTACGGTAGAGCAACAGGGTATCAAAAAAGTAAAAGGTAGTATTGTTATCTGCGAAACCATATCGGTTAAAACGATTCCCGGCTCATGGTTGTGGGAGGATCTGTCGAACTACTACGCTGCACCTTACTGTCCGTTTAATTACCGGGATAATGCCTATATAGTGGAACTTAAATCCGGTAAAGCTGAAACGGTCACGACGCTGGTTTCCGTCATTCCTAAACAGGTAGGAATCGAGTTTCGCAATGAGGTTATTGCTTCGGAAAGTACCAGCGATCACGCGTGGATCTTTGGCGGCCCCTATAGTCAGGTGATGTATCTGCAAGGCTCTATACCGCAGAACAAAAAATCATTTAAGATAAAAGGAGCCATTCATAGACCGGATCTGTGTTTTGTAAACGAATTGACCGACAAGCTAAACGTGAAAGGAGTTGTAGTGGAAGGGCAACCGGGAAAGGAGGCGACAAAGAAGTTATGGTTTGTTCTTATTTCACCGCCTATAAAAGAGATAGTTTATCAAACCAATAAAATAAGTGTTAATCTATTTGCGGAAGCGCTTGGAAAATTGGCGGCTGATAAAGAGTTTCAGCCGGAGGTACGGGATTGGCTTCAGAAGAACGGTATTATAAATTCGGGCGTTATTTTGAAAGATGCCTGCGGGCTTTCGGCCCAGAATGCCGTTCCGGCAGATGTTTTTACCGATTTGTTGATTTGGGCGAAAAAGAACATAGGGGATTCGTTCGTATATTCGCTGCCTGTCGCTGGTGTGGATGCCGGATTAAATGGGTACTGCGCGGGAAGTCTGGCGCTGAGTGGTAAATTAAAAGCCAAAACCGGCTCTTTTTCTGGAGTTCGCTGTCTTTCCGGTTACCTTACGACCCGATCGGAGGAGCTTTTGGCGTTTACCATTATGGTAAATAACTTTACGTGCACTACTTCCCAATTGCAACAAGCTATTCGTAATTTTCTGACAGAATTGGCCAATAATTAGCAATTAAAATTAAAAAACCGCACCCGGCTAAACTTGTATTGTTTGCTTGAGTGCGGTTACAGGTTCACTTCAATCGTAGCTTACCTTTTTCCTGATATAAAAAGTTGTTTCGGGTTAATCACAAGAAATAACTTTTCTCACATCCAGATGTATGCCGTAGTAGTTGAATATATCCAACGTTAAATTCAAATCCGTACCTTTATATGTTGTAAATAATCCAGGTGCAGGATTTCCGGAAGGTGCCATATTATAGCCTTGAATTTTGACTGTTTCAGAACCTTGATTTAATACCCAGCCGTCAGTCAGGCTAATCATAATGTTTACCTCACCGTCCACTACTGCAGAGAAAATAGCTGTTCCAACCGGAATGGTTTGCCCGGCATAGATAATTTCAATCTTTCCGCTTCCGTTATAAGAGGTATAAGTAGCCCAGTTACCTTGTCCTATATTATACCTTGTTCCATTAACCCATGCTGTTTCTTCTTGGAAACAGTCTTCTTCTTCTTCTCCAGGAGGCTCACATCTTTGTACGATGTATTTAAACTTCATGGCCCATGATTTGCCGCCGATGTCCTCACCTTCTCCCCATGCTGTTTCGCCTTGGATTACAGTACCTGATCCGTTTACTTTAACCACTTCTGCGTGAGCTGCAATACATAAAGTGTCGGGAAGCCCTGCTAATGGAATAGTATAGGTGAAAGATGTTACGCGGGGCGAATGGGTCGTACTGTAAGGAAATTTACCGATCTGCGGATTATTTGCATTGTTTACCGGAAGAAGCTCAGGAGCACCAACATATAAATGCGTTTTGTTCAAAAGCCATCCATCTACCGTTACAAATGTTACGTACAGATTCAGGGCATCGTTACCTACAGTAACAGTTCCTGAAACGATGTGCTGCCCTGCCATGAGGTTTACAACCTTCGGAGGTTTACAATAAACCGGTGGTTCCTGGATTATAGTACCACCTCCTTTGGTGGATAGCAATGCGGTTTCGGGTTCCGCTACGTTGGAGCTACATGAATAAAGCCCCCATGAGATTATTCCCATTAGTGCAAATCTCATCATTGATTTTACTGTCTTCATAGTTGTTAGGATTAAATTTTAAATTAATTATTTGTCAAGATAAAATTACATAGTTATTGAAAATCAGCAAATAACACTTAAGGGTCATTTTGAATGGGGAAGAGTAAGATGTGGAGTCCATCCTGAAGTCGAGCATACTTGGGCAAGCTGCAAAGAACTACAGCAATTTGATTTTGAGAAAATGTGTTTTTTATGATTTTTGACGGTCTCAATCGATATAAATAATTTGCTGGCTATTTCTTTATTTGACAGTCCCTGTATAATTAAAGATGCAATTTCTTT
Organism: Marinifilaceae bacterium; assembly: GCA_031553705.1. Taxonomy (GTDB): domain Bacteria; phylum Bacteroidota; class Bacteroidia; order Bacteroidales; family Marinifilaceae; genus JAVBLD01. The sequence goes on from JAVBLD010000016.1 coordinate 98,753, forward strand.
TTCTCTTTTGGTAAAAGGACAATCGTTTAAATAATCGATATCAAGCGGAATGTCAATCATGGAGCCATGACCGCTTATGCTGATGAGGCTGAGCGAGGGTTCTCCGTTCTTTTTGATATGGCTGATATCGGTATAGATCCCGAATCGTTTATGTATATTATTTTTCGTGTCTTTAATCAGGAGTACCTGATTTAATATTCTCACATAGTGTCCGGAACTGTTTTTTACTCTGAAATCGAAGATGATGTTATAGCGGGATAACCATTCTATGCCGTTTGTTTCGGATAATTTATTTATTTTATTTTCAATGGCGGATAGAATTGGTTGGTCTTGAGGATGAACCGAATCAGAAATAAAAGATGCATTTATTTCATTTTTAGGTGCCCCTAGCAGTTCCTCGATATTATGATTTATCCAATTGTATTCCATGTTATGAATATCCAGAATGTACATACAATGTTTACCTGGAAGGCAATGACCTAATATCTTATGAAGAGTGGAATCTGGAGATCCTGTCCATAAATTTTTAAGTCTTTGATTTGCGATATTTCTCATCATGATGTGCTGATATAAATTATTATATGTTCAATATAATATTGCTATATTCAAATAAATTATTGATATAAATATGAATCGCTTCATATATTATCATTTAATCATTAAATATTTTATCAAGAAAAAATGCCTTGTGAAATTATTTTCGATAGTATACAAAGAATGTTCACCTTTTGTTTGCTACTTTGTATATTTTATTGTTTATTAGTATTTTACATCGAGTAGTATAAGATGTATTTTTTTCGTTTTGACAGTGAAAGTAGTGTGTTTGAAACACTTTAGCCGAATGGTTATTGATTTTTGAAAAGTTAAAAGTCTATGTCAGGTATTTGTTGTATTCGTGTATAAAGTTAGGGGTAAAATTGTTGTTGTTTAAGTTGGCGTTGATTTCTTTGCCGGACCAAAAGCGACCTTCATCAACTTCGTCATTATTGATTTGGATATGGTCATAGTGTATACAAAGGAAAGAAAATACCAATTCCTTCTCTCGGTCGCTTTCCCATATATAGGTGCCGAGGAGTTTTGCGTCGAAACGGGTAATACCCAGCTCCTCAAAGGTCTCTCTTTTCAGGGCATCTTCCACTTTTTCGTTTAGTCCGATATGCCCTCCAACGGCGGTATCCCACATACCCGGTAGCAGATCTTTCTTTGCACTTCTTTTTTGTAGAAAGATTTCATGGTCGGTATTGACAATATGGAGATGTACAACCGGATGCAGAAGCTTTGACCCGGAGTGGCATATTCGTCGTAATGCTTTTCCAGTGATTTCTCCTTTTTCGTTGACTATCGGAAGCCACTCCTCTTTTTTCATTTTTGCAGAGATGATTCGACCACGGATTATTATGGTGGCAAAGAATAGAACGATCAGGGTATATAATAGCGGTCCTTTTATAAAAATAGCGATTTTTTCATTGAAATAGGAAAGTGCAATAAAAGTCAGAATGTTATGAATGAGCAGTATAAAAAACAGTATTTTTACGATATTTTTCACTGTCCTTTCCTGCACTTCGCTAAGCTGTATGGATTTTTGGAAAGTGGCAGGCATTGCAGTCATTAACCCGATTTTCGAAAAGGCCAATACACCGAACAATATGCAGACGGAAGCTTCCATAATGGCAGGTTGCAATTTCTCAACAGCAGAGCCTCTCGTAAAGATTGCAATAGCGGTAGGAATACAGAAAAATAAAGTTATCCACAAGATTGTCCTGTTCGAACGACCTTCACGGATATGGGTATAAATATACTCGACCATTCCGAGTATAAAAATACATACCAAGCTGATTTCCAGACCTAAAAATTCATCCGCGATAAAGTAAAGCAGGATCAGAATCAATGGAAACACGAAGCTTTTCAACAATCTCATAAATATGTATTGATATTTAGGGCAATAAAAATAACTATTAAAAATAGAAAACGCATTGACGAAAGGCAAAAATCGGGGAAAATTATGTGATTTTCTTTGAAATAGAATCACCCTCAGATAAATGTACCAAATTTGTCTGAGGGTGATTTTAATTATTTTGATTTCAAGTAAAAGATACTTGTCGATAAATCAGGTTATTTGCAAGGTATCTCTTTTCTTACATCTAAATGTATGCCGTAGTAATTGTATTGCTTAAGTGTTAATGTTAATTCTGTGCCTTTATATGTTTCAAATAGGCCAGGAGCAGGATTTCCACTAGGTGCTGTATCGTATCCTTGAATCTTGACCGTTTCTGTACCTTCTTGCAATTGCCATCCATTGACCAAGTTAATCAATACTTCTACATTTCCGTTTGTAGCTGCTGAGAAGATAGCTGTTCCGACAGGAACATTTTGCCCGGCGTAGATGGTTTCTGTTTTCCCATTTTCATTATAGGTAGTATAAGTAGCCCAATTGCCTTTTTTAACAAATCTGGTTCCGTTAGCCCACGCGGTCTCTTCTTGATAGCATACTTCTTTTTGGGGATTACATTTTTCTACGATATATTCAAATTTCATCGCCCATGATTTACCTCCGATATCCGAGCCTTTTCCCCAACCTGTTTCACTTTGGATAACATTACCCGATCCGTCTACTTTAACCACTTCAGCATGGGCTGCGATACACAAAATGTCGGGAAGCCCTGCTAATGGAATAGTATAGGTGAAAGATGTTACGCGGGGCGAATGGGGCATACTGTAAGGAAATTTACCGATCTGCGGATTATTAGCATTGTTTACCGGAAGAAGCCCGGGGGCACCTACATATAAATGTGTTTTGTTCAAAAGCCATCCATCTACCGTTGCAAATATTACGTACAGATTCAGGGCATCGTTACCTACAGTAACAGTTCCTGAAACAATGTGTTGTCCTGCCATAAGATCAACAACTGTCGGTGTTTTGCAATATATAGGTGCTGTAGAACCTGCTCGTGTAGATAAAGAAAAGGTTTCGGATTCTGCTGGGGTGGAAGTACATGCGTTAAGTCCAAATAATATTATGCCTATTAGGGCAATACCCATAATCAATCTTGTAGTTCTCATAGTTACTATTATTTAATGCTTATTTTTATAAATAAAAATATACACTTATTATCAACTTGTCAATGACACTTATGGGTCATTTTTTAAGCTTAAAAGTAAAATGCTTGGTCCACCCTAAGACCGTACACATCTGGGCTAGCTGCAAAGAACTGTAACATTTTGATTTTGTGAAAATATGTTTTTTGTGATTTTTTACCGTATCGACAAATATATATAATGTATCAGCTATCTCTTTATTTGTATATCCCTGAATAATTAAGAATGCAATTTCTTTTTCCCTTTTGGTAAAAGGGCAAGTATCCAGATAATCCATATCCAGAGGAATATCGATAAATGAGTCCTCTCCATTAATATTGATAAGGCTGAGCGAAGGTTCTCCGTTTTTTTTAATATGACTGATATCAATATAAATACCAAGCCGTTTATATATATTATTATCTTCCTTCATTTGAATCAATTGATTCAAAATCCTGATATAGTGTCCATTTTTATTCTTTATCCTGAAATCGTAACATACTTTATAACAGATTAGCCTGTCCGCACCGGTTGCTTCGGATAGCGCTCTTATTTTATTTTCAATAATCGAAAGAATCGGTTGATCCTGAGGATGAATAAGACTGAGAAGGAGAGATGTATTTATTTCGTTCCTGGAGTATCCCAACATCGCTTCAATATCATTACTCATCCATTCATATTCCATATTTTTGATATTTAAGATATATTTACAATGTTTACCCGGAAGGCAGAAAGACAATACTCTCTCAAAAAAAGGATCGAAAGTGTCGGTCCATATTTTTCTGATTTTTTGGCTGTTATTTTTCATAGAGTCTATTCTTAGAATTTATGTCTTTGCACTTTATTAATAACTTAGAAAGACGTTATATATGTCATAAGATCTGGCACACATTTTCTTTGACATCGAGACATTATCTCTAATATAAAAATATTCATGTAAAGCTACAATTAATATTTTGTTCTTATCTATCGTTTTATGTGTTTTATTATCTATTTAATGTTTTGAATTAAGAAGCTAATGATATAGAAGATACTTGTGGAAGTTGTTTTTCGAGAGATAAATACCCGATAGGATATTTTCAATTATTTGCGTTGGTAAAATATGGTGGTAGGAATGAAGAACAATTGTTTATTCAATAAAAAAACCTGATAACATCTGTTATCAGGTTTTTTTATTGAATATGATATTTTTTACTTAACGCTAGCCATGTGCACAATCAATTCAAGTACTTTGTTGGAATAACCCCACTCATTGTCATACCATGAGATTAACTTTACAAAGTTTTTATTCAGGGCGATGCCTGCTTTAGCGTCGAAGATAGAAGTACGTGCATCATGGATAAAGTCGGATGACACCACTTCATCTTCGGTATATCCGAGAATGCCTTTCAGTTCGCCTTCGGAAGCAGTTTTTACAGCGGCTTTGATTTCGTCGTAAGAGGCATCTTTGGCCAAACGGCAAGTCAGGTCGACTACAGATACGTCTAAGGTCGGAACGCGGAAAGCCATACCGGTCAGTTTTCCGTTCAGGTCAGGAATTACCTTACCAACCGCTTTGGCAGCGCCGGTCGATGAAGGAATGATATTGCCGGCAGCCGCACGGCCTCCTCTCCAGTCTTTTGCCGAAGGACCGTCAACTGTTTTCTGGGTAGCGGTGGTGGCATGAACCGTAGTCATCAATCCTTCGATGATGCCGAATTTATCATGAATCACTTTTGCTAAAGGAGCTAAACAGTTGGTCGTACATGATGCATTCGATACGATGGGTTGCCCGGAGTAAGTCTTGTGGTTTACTCCCATAACAAACATCGGAGTATCGTCTTTCGAAGGGGCTGACATCACCACCCGCTTCGCTCCGGCTTTAAGATGTGCTTCTGCTGTTTCTTTGCTTAAGAAAAGACCGGTCGATTCTACTACATATTCGGCTCCCACTTCGTTCCATTTCAGATTTTCCGGGTTTTTCTCGGCTGTTACGCGGATCGCCTGGCCGTTTACTACCAGATGCCCGTCTTTAACCTCTACCGTACCGTTAAACTTGCCGTGAATTGTGTCGTATTTCAACATGTAAACCATGTAATCTACATCGATAAGGTCATTGATTCCTACAATGGCAATATCATTTCTATCCATTGCTGCTCTGAAAACCAACCGGCCGATACGTCCGAAACCGTTAATACCAACTTTAATTTTTGACATTTCTGTTATTTTTTAAAGGTTATTAAAATCTAATTTTAACGTTACAAAAAGTAACTATAGTTGATGAGTAGGCATGCTACAGCCTATAAATAATATTTTAGTAAGTTTGTTTTGTTAACCGATGGTAGCAGGTGTAACAGTTGTTTCTGCTTTTGAATAAGCCGGGCATTTACGATCAATCGCACAGGACGATAAAACCCCCATTACAAATAAGCAAACGACAAGGCCAATTAAAACTTTCTTATTTATCATATTCATAAATGATATATGGTACAATACATACCGGTACAACAAAATCTATACAATGATTGTGCAAAGGTATGCAAAAAACTAAGAAGTAAGGAATAAAAACTATTTGTTTTTCAACAAAAAGAGGCAGATAGGTAAAAAAATAGAAATTGTCTTCAATAGTTATAATGCCGGATGAATGTTAATTCATAATTAATGCACTGTTCATATTTGAAAAAATGTAAGTTCTTTTCAGTTTTTTGTTTATAAAATTTTGTGCAAACGTTTTAAAAACTTATCTTTGCTCTCGTTATTATAGCTTTTAAAGTGTAATAAGTTTATTGTTAGTGTGTTTAAAAAGCGGTCGTAAGGCCGCTTTTTTCATGTTATCTCAATGATAAGTGCCTGTTTGGTTGAGTCGGTAATTTTGAAACGATCGTCGATGCGATAGCCTGTGACCCATGCTACCTTGTTACTTGCAAGCAGCAGAATACACTCTTTTTTCTGTTTGGTACTAAATTTCTGATTTGTGAAAAAATTGCTCAGCTTCTTTTTGCTTTTTTTCATTCCGATCGGGCAAAAATAATCACCTGTCTGCCAGTTTCGCAGTAATAACGGAAATTTTGTCTTATCTGCATCAAGGCTTGCTATATCAGGCCGTTTTGATATTTCGAATTCTGCCAATACTGGAGCAACAGTGAATCGGTATGTTTTTCCATTTATGGAATACTCTCCTTCTTTTTCTATATTCACGTGGATATCCTGCCGGAACGTATTATCGAATATCCGCCAATAGGTTCTGTCTTTTGTCAGTATGTACTGGTCCGATATAAATTGCTTCCCCGGGATTGAGCTGTTGCTGCAGTAAATGTCCCGGATTTGCGTTTTATTGAATCCGAACGGTTTTAGTATCTCGTATAACAGAGTATAAGGAGCGGGCGTTTTCATAACAGAATCAATATGAATTAATGTCTCCCCATATTCTTCTTTTACCGCCTGTCCCCGGAGTTTTTCGATGGCATAGAGGTAAAGTTGCTCTGCCTCTTTCATCGCTTCGGCATTCTCATGTACGGTAGCTAGGAAAGAGGGGTTAATCTCCTTAAAAACCGGGATAATCAGATGGCGTATTTTATTCCGCACATAGTCCAGGGAGTTGTTGGTCGAGTCGGAACGGAAACCGAGCTTGTGTTCGTTGATGTAAGCCAAGATATCGGCCCTCGACCGATGGAGGAGCGGACGCAGGATGTCCCCATTGACAGGTTTAATACCGATCAGCCCTTTGATACCGGTACCCCGGCAAAAGTTGATTAACATTGTTTCAGCGGCATCGTCGGCATGATGACCCACTACGATGTAGTCCATTTGTTTTTTTTGCTTTACCTCCCTAAACCAGTTGTAGCGCAGTTCTCTGGCAGCCATTTCGATACTGATGTCTTTTTCGTTGGCGTATTGAATAGTGTCGAATTTTTTTACGTTGAGAGCAATGCCGTATGTATCGCAAAATCGTTTTACAAACTGTTCGTCCATATCCGATTCTTTGCCGCGCAGATTGAAATTGCAATGCAAAGCCAGAATTTTTAGATTCATATATTTAAAGGCGTGTAACAACGTAATGGAGTCGGCTCCTCCGCTAATGGCTACAATGAACCCCGCATTCTCCGGAATATGGTGCTGTTGAAAAAATTCTTTTATCGTGTCTTGCATAGTCTATGTGGGTTCGAGATAAAATAAAAGGTACAGGATAAAAACCAGCTTCCTTACGCCTTTCACATTGTCCCTTTAATATTGTTTTAAATTTCGCTTAATTCGAGCCACTTCATCTCTTTCTCATCTAGGATACGGATAATTTCGGCAATGCGTTCCGATTTCTGTCTTAATAGATCCGGAGAAAGCATGCCTGAACTAAGCATGGTTTCGATATCCGATTTTTCTTTATTTAATCGTTCGATTTCCAGCTCCAGCTCTTGCAGTTCCTGCCGTTCTCTAAAGCTCAGTTTTCTTTTTTTCTCTTTTCTGCTATCTCTGTTTTCCTGAGGAGCCGATGCGCTTTTCTCTTTTTGCTCATGCATCTCCTCCTCTTCTTTGCTATTTTTATATATAGTGTAGTTGCCCGGAAAATCTTTGATTATTCCGTTGCCTTCGAATGCAAAAATACGGTCGACAACCTTATCAATAAAAAAACGGTCATGGGATACGATCAACAGGCATCCGCGGAAATTTTTCAAATATTCCTCCAGGACATTTAACGTAATGATGTCGAGATCGTTTGTCGGTTCGTCCAGGATAAGAAAATTCGGGTTTTTCATCAATACTGTCAGCAAGTATAATCTTCTTTTCTCTCCACCGCTTAGTTTGCTAACCGGAGAATACTGCTGTTTATCGGAGAACATAAAATATTCCAGAAATTGCGAAGCGGACATGATCCGCCCATTCCCCAAATCTATTCGTTCGGATATGTTTTTCACCAGGTCGATTACCTGTTCAGTCTCGTTGAACCGGATACCCGTTTGTTTGTAATAGCCATAGGCGACGGTTTCGCCGATGGCAATGGTACCATTGTCCGGTTTCAGGTTTTGAGTAATGATGTTCAGGAAGGTGGATTTACCGATTCCATTTGCCCCAACAATCCCGATCTTTTCTCCTCGTACGAATTTATAGGAGAAATCTTTTAGCAGGATTTTCCCGTCGAAGCTCTTGCCGACATGGTCCAATTCGAGGATTTTTTTTCCTAATCGTTGCCCTTTTATATCGAGTTCCAGCCTTTTTTCGTCGGTGTTTTGCATAGCCACCTCTTTTATTTTGTAGAAATTGTCAATACGATATTGTGCTTTATGACTTCTTGCCTGCGGCATCCGACGCATCCATTCCTGTTCCGTACGAAACAGGTTACGCGCTTTGTCGATCATGGCGTTCCGTGATTCGATCCGTTCTTCCCTCTTGGCCAGGTAGTAAGAGTAGTTACCGTCATAGCTGAACAGACCGAAATCATCTATCTCAATGATCCGATTGCAGACACGGTCTAAAAAATAACGGTCGTGAGTCACCATCAAGAGGGTGGTCGTTGATTTCTCAAGATATGTTTCCAACCATTCGATCATCTCCATGTCGAGGTGATTCGTCGGTTCGTCAAGCATTAGGAAATCGGGATTACTGATTAATATTTTTGCCAGTCCCACCCGCTTTTTTTGTCCACCCGAAAGGGTCTCCGTTTTTTTATCGTAAGTATCGATTTTCAACTCGGAGAGGATTTGTTTGATCATATTCTCATAGTCCCAGGCCGAGTGAGCGTCCATTTCCGGAATCAACGCTTCAAGGAGCGTCGCATCGTTATTCGCGACAGCTTTTTCGTAGGCTTTGATGGTGTTCAATGCCGGAGAATCAGTATGAAATACCTCTTCGAAAATAGTATTGTCCGGATTCAACTGCGGATCTTGTTCCAGGTATCCGATTGTGATATCATTACGGAAGATGACTGTTCCGGTTTCGGCCGTGTCCTGTCCGGCAATGATTCGTAGCAGAGTGGATTTCCCCGCACCGTTTTTGGCAATTAATGCCACTTTTTGGCCCTTACCAATCCCAAAAGAGATATTTTCAAACAATAGATGTTCGCCAAAACGTTTGCTTAAATTGCCCACCTGGAGGTAACTGATCATAATATATTTATTTTTTTTGTTCATTGTTCCTTACCAACCTCCCCGTTGAGGTATCTTTTCCGCTCCTTTCCAGGGAAGTGCTCGATGGCATATCTCAACATGGTGCGTGGCATGGTCTGATACCGGGAAGCAAGGAAGCCGGTAAGGGCTTGTTTGTCATATTTCCCTATTACCCGCAGCGACCAGCCGACAGCTTTGTGTATCAAATCGTGTGGATGATGCAACAGGATATCCGATATTGCCAGGCAGTCTTTAAAATCTCCTTTATGTATAAAGCACATGCAGGTTATAATGGCTACGCGTTGTTTCCAGAGATGGCCGGATGTTGCCCAGTCATATAATAAATCCCTGTCTTTATCAATGAGCCATTCTCCCAGTAGTTTATAGCAGGAGAGATCTACCAGGTCCCAGTTGTTAACGTATCGGATGTTAGAGATATAAAAATTGACGTACTCTTTCTTTTCTTCCTTTTTCTTGGTTTTTTGATACCGGTCGACTAAGATCAACAATGCAGTTAACCGCACCTCATGAAACGGGGAACCGATCAGCTCCGATAGAGTGTCAAGGGATGCCGTCCGATGCGCTTTTGCAATGGCTTGTTGTTGCGGCACCGTCACTCCGATAAACCGGTCACCCTCTCCATATTCTCCTTTTCCGGTTTTAAAGAATTTACCTGAATGAGTTGCCTTTTCCTGATTACCTTGCATATACAGAGCTTTCAGAATATTGTTCGCTTCGGTCATATCTGTTTTTCAAGTTTGTGCGTAACCGATTATACGCCGGTTTATGGCTATAAAAGTAATATAATGCATAGGAAAACCCAAAAGGGGAGGGCAAAAAGTGATATATTGAACATTCGGATTATATGTGGTTGATAGTTAAAGGTAAGTGAGGATTTGTTAGTAAAAAAGAGGATTTGTTATTAAAAATATTGGTCAAAATGCAAAGGGGATATGTTTTAAAATTGTAATTTTACGACGTAATCAAAAAAAGAAATATTTTATGCCTAAGGTAATTGCGATAGCAAATCAAAAAGGTGGTGTGGGAAAAACAACGACTTCAGTAAATTTGGCAGCTAGTTTGGCTGTATTGGAAAAGAAAATATTATTGGTGGATGCGGATCCGCAGGGAAATGCGACATCCGGCTTAGGATATGATGTGCAGAAACTGAATAATGCGACCATTTACGAATGTCTGGTCGACGGTTTGGAAGCGGAGAAGGTAATTTTGAAAACAGAAATTGACAGGTTGTATCTGCTGCCCTCAAATATCAATTTGGTTGGTGCGGAAGTGGATATGATGAATATGCCTGACCGGGAAAAAATTTTAGGAAAAGTACTGGGACCGGAAAGGGATAAATACGACTACGTTATTGTCGATTGTTCGCCTTCATTAGGATTGATTACGGTGAATTCATTAACGGCAGCCGATTCGGTGATTATCCCGGTACAATGTGAGTATTTTGCGTTGGAAGGTCTGGGAAAGTTGCTTAATACTATAAAATTGATACAAAAACGGCTGAATACCGATCTGCAGATTGAGGGATTCGTATTGACAATGTACGATGCGCGTTTGAGGTTATCGAATCAGGTAGTGGAAGAGGTGAGGAAGAATTTTCAGGATATGGTTTTTGAAACCTTGGTTAATCGTAATACGAAATTGGCGGAAGCACCTGGATTCGGGCAGCCGGCCATTTTATACGATGCCATCTGCCGGGGTTCGGAGGATTATATGTTGCTGGCACAGGAATTGCTGAAAAGAAATGAGCAATAAGTAAATTCAAAGAATGAAGAGTTAGAAATGGGAGTTTTTCTTTTCTGATTCCTAACGATTAAGATATGGCAAAAAAGAATGTATTAGGCAGGGGCCTAGGGGCTTTAATTGCTGATGCAGCTGATGAATCGGCGGTTGGAGAGATCGGTATGTCTGCTATTCGGGAAATAAATCTTGCAGACATACGTCCCAACCCTTTTCAGCCGAGGACGGAGTTTGACGAAGAGGCGATGCATGAATTGGCCGCTTCGATAAAATCTATCGGAATAGTGCAACCCATCACGGTCAGAACCGTAGAAGATGGTAAATATGAAATTATAGCTGGTGAGCGCCGGTTCAGGGCTTCAAAACTTGCCGGATTGACAACGATACCGGCTTATATACGGGAGACCGAAGATGAGAGCTTGTTGGAGATGGCATTGATCGAAAATATCCAACGGGAAGATTTGAATGCGATAGAGGTGGCGATCAGTTATCAACGGCTTATAGATGAGTGTAATTTGACGCAGGACGGATTGAGCGAGCGGGTGGGGAAGAAACGGGCGACTATTGCTAATTATTTAAGGCTTTTAAAATTACCGGCACAGATCCAGATTGCGATCAGGGATAAACAGATTACGATGGGGCATGCCCGCGCTATTATTAATATAGAGGATACGGATACTCAGTTTATGATCTTTGAGCAAATACTGAAATACGATTTTTCGGTAAGAAAGGTAGAAGAGATCGTCAGGGAACTGTCAAATCCCACACCGCCTCAGGAGCCGGAAGAGCTTCCGAAGAAAGAGCGGAGAGCAAATGAGATAGGAGATTACATCGAATTGCAACGCCATTTATCCCGCCGGTTCGGAGTGAAAGTGGATCTGAAGAGGAGTATGGAAGGAAAAGGGAAGATTACGATTGCTTTTAAATCGGATTCGGAGTTGGAAAAGATCATTGAATTATTGGATAAGATCGATTGAAAAAGTTATTGTTTATATTGCCAGTATTACTGTTTTTCGTTCAGGCACAAGCGACGTGTATTGATAAAGATACCGCCAGAGTTGAGTTGAAAGGGGATACGATCAGTCAGGTCGCACAGACCAACAAGAAGCCTCATTCTCCTCATAAAGCGACGATTATGGCGATGATCCTTCCCGGGTCTGGACAGATATACAATAAGCAATGGTGGAAAGTACCTATTTTATATGGAGGTGTTGCAGCGACGCTTTATGGTATTATGTGGAATGGCGATCGATATGTGGAGTATAAAGCGGCCTTTTTGGAATATTCGCAATATTTGGATGCAAAGTCGATAGATCCGAATACGCCTTATCCGGACGATCCGGCTTGGGATAAGATTCCTAAAGGTTTTGATGTGGAAACTGATCCTTATTTGCAAACGCCGAGCGGACAGCAATGGTTCAAGAGCACATTAAATAATAAGAAAACTTCATTTAAAAGAGATAGAGATCTTTGTTATATTATTATGGGGGCTATCTATGCGTTGAATATCATAGATGCTTGTGTTTTTGCTCATTTCTATGATTTTGAGATCAATGACGATCTGAGCATGCGCGTTCAGCCCTCTTCTTCCTATAGTCCGGTAAACGGAGGAACAGTCGGAGTGAGTTTAACTTTAAAATTTTAATCGGAGGAAACTATGCGGTGGGTAGTTTTAACAATCATATTATGCACGTATCATATTATATTGAGTGCACAGGTTAAGGATAAAGATGTGGTTCGTGAGCATCGTGCAAGTGTTAACAAGCCGGATTTAAAAGATTCTATACCTACGTCTTTTGTTCAGAAGTTGGACTATCTTTATACGGCATGGTATGTCGGTAAGCAGAGCGGCAGAGAATACTCCGATTCGGTCTATATCGCCGAAAGCTGGAAAAATATACCTACTTGTAGCGATGCGACCTATCTGTCGCGTTTGGATTCGTTGAAGTCGGCTATTCCGTTGTCTTATAACGAGATCGTGCGTAATTATATTGAGTTGTATGTCGTTAAAAAACGGTTTCAGGTAGCCAATATGCTGGGATTGAGTGAATATTATTTTCCGATATTCGAAGAGGCTTTGGATGCGGAGAATATGCCATTGGAATTAAAATACCTTCCTGTTATCGAAAGTGCTTTGAATCCAAGGGCTTTGTCCCGCGCCGGGGCTTGCGGGTTATGGCAATTTATGTACTCTACCGGCAAAATGTATAAACTGGAGATTAATTCATACGTGGACGAAAGACGTGATCCGGTGTTGGCAACGAAGGCTGCTGTAGGTTTTCTTAAAGATCTCTACAATATTTACGAAGATTGGATATTAGTGATTGCTGCGTATAATTGCGGACCGGGGAATGTAAATAAAGCGATCAGGCGTTCCGGCGATAAGAAGAACTATTGGGATATATATTATAATTTACCTAAGGAGACAAGAGGATATGTGCCTGCATTCATTGCAGCGATGTATGCGTTCAAATATCATGCCCGGCATGGTATTTTGCCTATTGAACCTTCGTTGCCCAAGCTTTGTGACAGTATTATTATTGAAGATGCTTTGCATTTCGATCAAATCTCCGGAAAATTGCAAATATCTAATGAACAATTGAGGGATTTAAATCCCCAGTACCGGGCGGATGTCATTCCTGCGGGGCTTGGCAAGTCGTATGCTTTGCGGATGCCATACAACTATATTAATGATTTTATTGATCAGCAGGATTCGATTTTTGCATGCAACCGTTCTAAATATTTTAATGACAACGACCGGATGGCGGATCCTAAGGATCGTATCAAGACACATGCCCATACCGTCAGCCAGGATGGCGATAAGATACGCCTGGTATATACGGTGAAATCTGGAGATGCTCCGGGGGTAATCGCAAACAGGTATGGAGTCACATTGGCCGACCTGAGATATTGGAATAACCTCAATAGTAAGTATCTGATCAAACCGAACCAGAAGTTAGTGATCTACGTGTCCGAAAGAAAGGCATCCCAGTTCAAAAATAATGCTGCTTATGCCGGTAAAGTTTCGAATCAGGCCGATGCGCCAAAAGTTGAAACGATAGATGGAGAATTCACGACTTATACGGTCCAGAAAGGAGAGACCCTTTACTCTATTTCCAAAAAGTATCCGGGTGTTACAGATCAGGACATTATGAAATGGAATGGAATCGATAAGGATATCAAACCGGGACAGGTGTTAAAGATTAAGATTTAATAGGAAAGGAGCTATCTAAAACATATTTGGTGTTCCTTTTATTCGGATCCCTATCTGAGAACGAAACCGAATATTCAACTCTTAATCGGGGTGTTTTGATTTGCTAGTTCTTTTTTATGTATCAAAAACTACAGGTTCAATAAAATCTCTGCCTAAAGAGTATGAAATATGTTTTTCATGTTGTAATCTTCCGATGATAATGGCAGGATGTGTATTAAATTTTTCTGCAAACTGAATAATATCCTTTTTAGTAATAGCCGGGTACTGCATGATTTCTTCTTCTTCTTCTTTTGACAATGTCCATTTTATAGCGAAATTATCTGCTTCGTTTTCTCTTAATTCATCCTTTTCTGGGTAATCAATTTCAAGAAAAATATCTTTTTTCCCATGCAATATTATGTGTCCAGCTTCATGGAAGAATGTGAACCAGAAACTATCATTACGATTATAGCGCCCACTTAATTGGATCAGAGGAGAATCGTTTATCCATCTGGTGCATCCATTAATTGGAGCTTTTTTGATACAAGGTGTATATACTACTTTAACACCTGCTTCCAGACAAATCTGTTGTAATTGAGAATGAAAATTTTCAGGATGCTTTGCCATGATTTTTTTGATTTTAGGCAAGGCATCCTTAAATTTTTTTTCTGAATAATCATTTGCAGATAATTTTGAAGCTTGCCATTCTCCTTGTCTTAGCCATGCAGAAATAGCATGAGGCTCTTTAGTATGAGCCAATGATATGCGAAATGCAATCTTTAATTCTTGATGGAGGTAATAATTTTCCCATGCAGTATGACTGCTAACACCAAAAAATGCTAATAGCTCAGATACTTTTTCTTGGATGGTTATTTTGGGGGAAATCCATCCTTTTTTGATCATATCGTTAATTGGAAAGAATTTTGCCCATTTTATGGCCTCTTCAATAGTTGCTTTTTGTTTTTCTCTCGCTATAAATTCATCGTAATTTCGTTGGCTGTTTAGCCAGAAATGAGCTGGTATTTGGGTAACACTTTCGAATTGAACAGCCATATCTGGAGTGATGCTACTTTTCCCATTCAAAACCGCACTTATTGTTTTCTCCGGCTTATTAGTACGTACGGCGAATTCTTTGGAACCCATACCCATTTCCTCTAATTTTTCTGAAAGAGTAACTCCAGGATGAGGGCGTGATAGAGGAAAATATTGATTTTGTTTTACCATGTCTATTTTCTTTAATGATAATCTATTATTTCCATAATTTCCACACCAATGATTTCAAGCCAGATATATTGGCCTTGTTCATTTGAAGGGATGGGATCTTCATGCGGTTTAAAAACTAACCGATAAGGTTGATCTAAGTCGCATGCCCATTGTCCTTTTCTGTTGCTGGTAAGCTCATGGTAGCTGCCTGGTAAATTTCGAACGTCTTCTAATGTTTCTGCATCTTGTAATTGAGTTAGTCTTAATTTGAGTTTCTCAGCTCTTTTTTTACCAAGTTCTTTAATCATTTTCCGATCATCATTGGCAATTTTATTGAGTTTTCTATTAGTAAAAGTGATTTTCACTACAAAGATATGATTTTTTGATTAACACTATATGTAAATTAAAATATTTAACATTCGGTAATTATCTTCTGCTCGTTTTATTGAACTTATTTTCAGATTGAATTATTTACATTTACTCCAAATAATGACGCAAGTATGCTTTTGTGTTTAAATGTTAATATGTGTATGTCGTTGATTTGTAAAACAGTTAAGGCGTCAGGTAGAAATTTAAGCTTCATTCTAATCATTATGATGTAGCTAACATATTTTTCAGTTATACAAATTTTTGTGCTACTTCTATTAGTTTGTCACTATGATTATAAATGTCATCCAATGTTTCTATTTTATGTCGCATTTCTTTTTTGTTTTCTTCGATAAAAGCTAAGTATTTGTTTAATAGAGAACTTAAATATACTCTGCAAACAAGTTTTCTATTGTTGCCGTCAATCAAGATTGTAAAATACGATTTTGTATCACGATATGTCACTCTTTCTGCAGAAATAATAGAACGCAAAATAGATTTTACAATAAAGAACGTTTCTATCTCTTCTGAAGTAGTCATAATATTATTCTCTTTTATTGATACGTTCTCTTCAATAATCTCTTTACTGTCTTGTTCTTGGTCGTCTGTTTTTAGAGCTGTTTTAAGACGGTCAGAAATCATGTCGTTGATGTGATTAGAAATAGATCTGCGAACTAAAATGGTAAATTGCTCAAGTACTTTTGCAGTTATCTGACCATCATATACCTGTTTTGCTAGCATTTTAACCAATTCTGGACTGGGTGTTGTAAATTCTTTCCCTAAAATTGTCCTCAATTCTCCAGTATATTTTAGTTCGTTGGCTGAATTGAGAATATTCTCAAGGTCAAAATAGGCTTTGTGAAATTTTTTTAGCTCATCCACTTGATTTACTTTCAGATCCAATAAATTAACTTCTAAAAATGGTTTTTCATCCATTTTATTAGTCGTTTCAAGATCGGTATAAAATCGATATATTACTCCATTTGTCAGTATACCAAATTTAGCATTTGAAACAGTATAATAGCGTAGTAATTGATTGTCATGTAAATTTAAATCCTGCTTCCAGTGTTTACATTCAATTAGTATAACCGGCTTGCCATCTTTGAATATAGCATAGTCAATCTTTTCTCCTTTTTTAGCCGCAATATCACATGTGAATTCTGGAATCACCTCTGTAGGATCGAAAATGTCATATCCTAACGCTTGTAAAAACGGCATAATGAGAGCATTTTTTGTTGCTTCTTCAGTTTGTAAATTATCTTTTACTTTCTCAACTCTTTCAGAAATCTGCTTAATCTGATCTTTAAAATCCATAATATTTAAATTTAGCTTGTTAATAACTTGATGTTTAATTTGATTTTTTGTTTATTAATTGTAGATTTTGATTTATAGTCCACTTGATAAATGTCATGTGTTTCCCTTTTTACTCAATCACATTTGCTTAGTATGTTACAGCTCGATTATATTCAACATTGAAGTGCCCTATTTTTCAGTCTTTATTATTTCAAATATTTTTCTCTATTTTGCTTTTTTGCCAGAAATGACATAAAGACAGATCGTTTCGGTATATATTTAAGAAATGTCTGTAATCCTGTTGATTACTTTATAAAGTCAGTTAAAAATATATTTTACTCATAGTGCTTAGATTTAGATTAATATTTAGGTTTTTTAGCATTTTATTTTAATTGGCTATTAATTTGTATATCAGGCTTCCATACGTTCTGGTACAAAGATAAGCAAATATTTGAATTTATTAATATTATGAAGTTTTGCAAAATAAGAGGTTGCTCAAAAATGAAACAAAGGGGCTGTCTAAACTTGTTATTCAGCCCCTTGATATCTGGCGGAAAGAAGGGGAGTCGAACCCCTGAATCCCTTTAGAGGATTACACGCTTTCCAGGCGTGCCAGTTCAACCACTCCTGCACCTTTCCGTTGTGCGGTGCAAATGTAGTAATTATTTTCAATATTTAGCGGCTCTTCGATAAATAAGTCTATGAATTGATTCGGGCAGTTGCCGATTTTGTTTGTTGTGATCGGTTTAAGTTGTACTTCGGCTTATCCGGCAGGTTATCCACTTCTTATAGCGAAAATATTGATACAAATATCTCATTTATAATTGTCTGATTTATTTTTTTGGAAGTGGTATGACAATAGGTAAATGTCGTAAAGCATTGTTTGACCAGGTCCGGCAGTTGAAATTGACCGACGTCAAAACCTTTCAGGAAAAGTGGGTAAAAGTCGTAGCTATACTTATTGTATTTCAGAGGATGAAAAAGATCTTGATATTGAAAAATTTGCCGGTTATGGTCAGGTTCAGAGACTTATATCTAAGGAGATATTCGGAGATTGAAATAGGAACAATAAAGACGGTGTAAGATACAGGATGAAAGGAGATTTGCTTTATAAGAAAAGAGGAATTTGAGAGTTCAAGGTTCCTTTTTTTATCATGGCCGTGAAATACTGGTGGTTCTTGTTTTTTTTAAATGCGGAAAATAATAACTTTGTCAATTGAAGCGCAGAGGGATTCTGGATTTTTTATATAGAGAGCAGAGAAACCGGATGAATTTTAAGCTCTAAATTAAAATTCATAACTTGATGTAGTATGGATGATTTTCAGCATATAGGCTATAGTAAGGAGGTGATTGAATTTGTGGCTGTGGCGAAAGAATTTTGCGATTTTGTCGAAGCCGCTCCGCAGATGCAATGCAAAGATGTTTTGCAACGTTTGCAAAAATTTCTGCCATTAATGTATCTGAAAGGATCATTGCTTCCTGTTTATCATTGTGACGAAGATGGTTTGACAGAAGACTTTGTTTTTGAAGAGGATTACAATCATTTATATGCCGGATTGCACCGTCTGCTCGGGGAGTATGACGAATATCTGGAGGTTTTTGATGATGCCATGCAGTATAGCGAAACACCTGTTATAAATTCCATTTCGGAAAAGGTCTGTGATATATATCAGGATTTGAAGAATTTTACAGAAGCTTTTCGCAGTGGGATGGTCGATGTCATAGAAGAAGCATTATGGGAGTTAAATAACAGCTTCGAGCTTTATTGGGGAAAAGCCTGTGTCGGGGCCCTTCGCGCCGTTCACCATGCGGTGTATCTGGCGGGAGATAAAGAAATGGAACGGTATTAATGGTTTGATTATGTGTATAGGCTATAAGAGAACGATCAGTAGGGAAGAGATAGACCAATTGCCTGTTTTTGTATATAACGGAGAGGCTGTTGTGGTAGATTGCACTTCGGATATCAAAAATGCGGTTGATTTTTTATCAAAACATAACACAATCGGATTTGACACAGAAACAAAACCTGCCTTTAAGAAAGGAGAATTTCATCATGTCAGCTTACTACAATTAAGTGTAAAAGAAAGGGTCTACCTGTTCCGATTAAACAAGTGCGGCCTGTCTAAAGATATATGTTGTCTCTTGGCTAATCCGCAAATTATAAAAGTCGGGGTAGGAATTAAAGATGATTTGAAGGCTTTGAGAAGGCTGAGGGATTTTAGGCCTGCTTCTTTTATTGATCTTCAAGCCTATGTCGGTGATGCCGGAATAAATGAAAAGTCTTTCTCAAAATTGATGGCCATTGTATTCGGCGTAAAGATTTTTAAACGGCAGCGTACTTCAAATTGGGAGGCGTCGGTATTGACCGAGCCACAAGTCAGGTATGCCGCGACCGATGCATGGGGGGCTTTGCAGATATTTGAAAAACTTCGGCAACAGGGCGTAATAAACACATGGCCCGAGGATAAAGGTGCTTAGCGATGGATGCTCGCTGCTTTCGGCACGGAGAAATAGAATGTACTTCCATTTTTTTCTTCCGAAGTGAACCATAGTTTGCCTTTATTTTGTTTGATGAAATCTTTGCAGAGAAGTAGTCCTAATCCGTTTCCGCTTTCATTTTGAGTACCCTTTAAACTGATGTGTTCACTCTTCTTGAGCAGTTTTTCCTGATACTCTTTTTTTATTCCGCGCCCGTTGTCTTTTACTGAAATAACAATATTGTTCGGATCCTCGGAGAGACTGATCTCTATTTTGCCACCGGAAAAAGTAAATTTAATTGCATTGGAGATCAGGTTGCGTAATACGGTTTTAATCATGTCTTCATCAGCACAAACAAAAATGTTGCCTTTGACATAGTTACACAATATAATCTTTTTGATATCAGCAACTGTGGTAAAAAGGGATATTACTTGTCTGGTTGCAACGGAGATATTGAATACTTTGGTGTTAATCTGGTTTATTCCTCCTTGCTTGTTACTCCATTTCAGTAAATTTTCCAGTAGATTAAATGTTTCTTCTGTGGTTGTACTGATCATTTCGAACAATTTTCTGATTTCAGGGTCACGAAGTTGATCTTTTTTATTTTCTATGGCAGCATTAATCATTTTTATTGTGCCGATTGGCGATCGTAAATCATGAGCGATAATAGAATAGAGTTTATCTCTTGATTCCATAGTTTGTTTTAATTTTTTCTGTTGTTTTCTTATGGTTTTCAATGCTTCTGACAATAGAAGCTGATGCTTGATTCGGATAAGCAACTCTTTTTGACGAAAGGGTTTGGTGATAAAATCTATATTGTAATAGTGTAAGTATTCCGGGACAGGAGCTTGATTATCGATAGAGGTTAAGAATAGTATCGGTACATTAGGAATGACCTTATATTTTTTTAGTTTTAATATAACGGAAAAATCCTTTTGGGTCAGCTCGTCCGTATCCAAAAGGATCATATCCGGGGCTTTCCTCATGGTTTGCCGGATAGCATCTTGCTCGTCTGATGCAATGGTAAGCATGATAGATTCATTTTTAATCATTTCATCAATTCTCTTCACTTCTCTGGAAGAGGATATAATGACTAATAATATGTATCTATTACGGTTTATTGCCATGTTCGTCCTGTTTGATCAAAAATTTTTGACAGAGTTTGTTGAATGTATTGATATGCTGATCCATCATATCAATGCCGGGTATGCTTTCTTTGAGTGTCGATATCGGTAAACTTTCTTTTATCTGATACCAGGTGTCTGACAATTGAGCGTTAATCGACATCATTTCATGCGTCAGATGAGTAAATCCTTTTTTTTGTTTTTGAGTTGTGGAGAGATGTCGTAGTAGATTTGAGATTTTCCGGTTTTTATCTAACAGTGTTGCTATAATGGAAGCTAAGGCTGTCAGGCGTCGGATCTCTTCATCATTCCATGTATGGCCGGTATAACAGTCGGAAAAGACTATAAATGACAGTTGTCCGGTTGATTCGAAAAGAGGAAGCAGGATTGCACTTTTGGTTTGTAGGAAATTTTTGACTTTAGGGTTTATCTGACTGTCTGATTCATTGATAATAATATAATTATGGGTATATAGCTGTTGCTCCATTTTTTCATCGAATGGATATTTGAATCGTTTTATGCAGTACTTGATGGAAGGTGTTTGTAAATTACACCATTCATACGGTATCGTGAGGGTCATATCAGGATGTATCTCCAAGATATATACCCTGTCGTACGGAATGTGTGTCCCGATTAGTTTTAGGGCGGAATTCATGCTTTTTTGAGAGTTGTGATCGGAAGCCAGTGTGAGATTTAGTCGGGTCAGGAAATCAATATCCGATGCAACGCTCTTATTATGAGTGATATCTATTTGGGTTTTGTTCAGCATAGTTTGGATATTAAGATGTGGATGCTTTTGTATTTCAAACACAAGGTGTTATACATAAAAACAGGATATTGAGTTGCATTTGAGTGTGCTTTTAACGTTTTGAAAAGCCGGATCAATAGGAGGGAGCTGTTGTTTTCAAAAAAAATCATTGGTTACCAAATATTTAAATACTATTAATCTCAACTGAAATAAAAATGAAAGAAAATGTTTGGTAGGAAAGAGGATTTTTGTACTTTTGTGCCCGGGTAAGTCCTATGCGACCAGCTCCTACTGAACTCCCCCAGGGTCGGAAGGCAGCAAGGGTAGGTGGTTGTAGCGGTGCGACATAGTCAGCTTACCCATTTATGCCTCTTTAGCTCAGTTGGCCAGAGCACGTGATTTGTAATCTCGGGGTCGTTGGTTCGAATCCGACAAGAGGCTCAAAATAAAGGTTTTATTTATAAATTAATGCTGTTGTAGCTCAGGGGTAGAGCACTTCCTTGGTAAGGAAGAGGTCTCGGGTTCAAATCCCGATAACAGCTCAACCCAAAAGTCTGAAATATGGATTTTCGGGTTTTTTTTCATGAATACCAATTCCAAATATTTATTCTATGTGTAGGCCTAAGATTGGAATTTCGACAACGATATTGACGGAAAAAGATCCTGAACTTATTCATGTAGAGCGGGTCTATGTCAATAGAGAGTATGTTTCGGCCGTTGAGCGGACAGGTGGCCTGCCTGTCATACTACCTGTGACAACGGATGAACAAAGTATCGCAAGTTATGTGTCGCTTTGTGACGGTTTTTTATTTAGCGGTGGTGCTGATATTAATCCGCTTTATTATAGCTGTCCTCCCCACCCAAAGTTGGGGCGTGTTCATTCCGATGTGGACCGGTTTCAGATTGATTTGATGAAGTATGTGTTGGATTCCGGAAAGCCGGTTCTGAGTATTTGCCGGGGGATGCAATTGCTGAATGTCGTTTGCGGAGGAGATCTGTACCAGGATATGGAGGAGGTTGACCGGAAGGTGTTTCAACACGAACAGCATGCCCCTAAGTACGATGCGATTCATAAAGTTTGTTTTACCGAACGTACTGCTTTACATGGTATGTTCGGCGATTCGATATATACAAATAGTTATCACCACCAGGCTGTTCGAAAAGTGGGAAAAAGATTGGTTATGACAGGCTGTTCCGAAGATGGTATTATTGAGGCCATAGAATTGGAGGGACATCCGTTTTGTATCGGAGTACAATGGCATCCCGAAATGATGTATACTCATTCGGATGATATGCGGGTACTGTTTATCAAACTGATAGAGTCTTGCAGATAAGATTGGAATTGCCGGGGGGAAGAATCGATACGGTTATTATAATATGATTCTGCTTCTATATAAGCATATAGTATTAAAATAGTAACCATGCCTGCCATTTCAATCCAATCCGTATATCTCTTTTTAGGAATCTGCGTCCATTTTCTTTTCAGGTACAAAGCAAACGTTTTCATCTTTCTTCTTCTTTGGTTGTATATATACGATTGTTGGAAAAAGTTGTTTTAAGAGTACCGTTTTCTTCGTACCCGAACCCAAAAAGAGAAAAATACGGATTAAAAAAAATGCAGATTACAGATGGCTTTTTGGTAGGAATATCCTAATTTTGTTCCGTTGCAGAATATAGATCTGTTGGTGGATGTGTAGTTCAGTAAATCAGAGGTATATAGCAGAAATACTAATTATAAAATAATATATTTATGAAGTTTTTTATTGATACGGCTAATCTGGAGCAGATCCGGGAAGCAAATGAGTTGGGTGTGTTGGATGGTGTGACGACGAATCCGTCGTTGATGGCAAAAGAAGGAATTAAGGGAGAAGAGAATTGCAACAAGCACTATGTGGAAATTTGTAATATTGTCAAAGGAGATGTGAGTGCGGAAGTGATTTCGACTGTTTATGAGGAAATGATAAAGGAGGGGGAAAAGCTGGCGGCCTTACATCCCAATATCGTTGTGAAAGTGCCTTGTATTGCAGATGGAATCAAGGCTATTAAGTATTTTGCCGGTAAAGGTATCCGAACCAATTGCACATTGGTATTTTCTACCGGACAGGCATTGTTGGCTGCTAAAGCCGGTGCTACGTATGTTTCGCCGTTTGTTGGTCGTTTGGATGACATATCCAGTGACGGGATCGAATTAGTGGAAAAAATCGTGGATATGTATTGTTATTATGAATTCGCGACTCAGGTTTTGGCTGCGTCTATCCGGAGTACACAGCATATTATACAGTGTGTGGAAGTCGGTGCAGATGTGGCTACCTGTCCGCTTGGCGCTATCAAGGGTTTATTAAAACATCCGTTGACAGACAGCGGCTTGGAAACCTTTTTAGCCGATCATAAAAAGGTCAATTCTTAATTTGATCCGATGTATATCAAATTATTTGAGGAAAACCTGAATCAAAAGGATCTTTTCAAAGTAGTCCGGGTTTTGCAGGAAGGTGGTGTTATTATATACCCGACCGACGCTGTTTACGCCATTGGTTGTGGGATTAACTACGTCAAAGGGGTACAACGTGTGGCTTCGCTGAAAAAAATAAAGCCTGAAAAAGCTCATTTTTCAATCATTTGTCATGATTTAGGTAGTGTTGCTACCTATGCAAAAGTGAGTGACGAGGTATTTAAGCTGATGAAGAAGTGCTTGCCCGGACCTTTTACATTTATTTTGCCGGCAACCACGAAGCTACCGAATGCATTGATGAACCGCCGTAAAACAATCGGTATCCGGATGCCGGCAAATGCGATAGTAAAAGCTATTGTGGAAGAATTAGGAACCCCTTTATTGACCACTTCCGTACATGGGGATGACGAAGTGGAATATATTACGGATCCGGAATTGATTTATGAAAGATACCGGAATCAAGTGGACCTCGTTGTTGACGGCGGATATGGGCAGGATGTAGCATCGACGGTTGTAGACTGTACCGGCGACGAGATCGAAATTATCCGGCAAGGAATAGGGATGATCGAATAACATCGGTCCGGAATAAGCAATGTTTGATATCTTTAGCTGTATATAACGGGCCGTCGTTATATCAGGAATTTATTTCTGCCAGAACCCTTTTGTAAAGAGCACCATTATTGTAAATATTTCAAGCCTGCCGACTAGCATCAGGATGGAAAGGAATATTTTTGCAAAGTCGTTGAATTGCGCAAAATTATCCATTGGGCCGATACTGCCAAATCCAGGACCGACATTGCTTAAACAGGTCATTACCGCACTACATGCCGTTGCGAGATCTTCTGTAAAGAAGCTCATCACAAAGCTACCGATGCAAAATATGACAACGAAAAGTGCCAAAAATCCCGAGATATTAGACATGATATTAGGGTGAACACTTTTGTTGTTATATTTCACGTTGATGATACAATTGGGATGAATAATTTTTTTAAGTTCGATAAATGCATTTTTGGATAGTAACAATATACGGATAACTTTAGCTCCTCCGGCGGTAGAACCGGCTGAAGCCCCAATAAACATGAGCAGGAATAAAACAAACAGGCAGGTCGTGGGCCATAATTGGTAATCGGCAGTAGCATAACCTGTACTGGTCATCAGAGTTACAACCTGGAACATAGCATCCCTGAAACTTTTTTCAAAGTTGCCCCAATCGCATAAATATAACCAAACAGCAATAGTAGCACCTGTGAATAGAACAATATATAGGTATAACCGGAATTCATTGTCATTATACAATTTTTTCCAGTTTCCTCTTATGGCGGCATAAAAGAGGCTAAAGTTTATCCCTCCGACAAACATAAACAGGGTGAGCACATATTGAATATATCTGGAGTCCCAATATGCGATGCTGGCCTGTTTGGTGGAGAACCCCCCGGTAGACATCGTTGTAAACGAATGGCATATGCTATCGAAAAGATTCATGTCCCCGCATGCTAATAAAATAGCTTGTATTAAAGTCAGAATGGTATAGATGAGCCAAAGATTTCTGGCAGAAGCGGTAAAAGTAGCCGATGTTTTGGTATGAGTGGGGCCGGTTACCTCCGCCACATAAAGATCGCGCCCTTCTATTCCCAGACTCGGTAAGATAGCCACAAATAGCACTATTATTCCAAGACCACCGAGCCATTGTGTCAATGAACGCCAGAAAAGAGTTGCATGGGGCATTGCTTCTACATTGTTTAAGATAGAGGAGCCGGTGGTGCTAAAGCCGGACATGCTTTCAAAGAAAGCATCCGGAAATGATGGAATCGTTCCTCCAAGCAAATAAGGTAAACAGCCAAAAAACGAAAAAATAATCCATACGACGCTTACAATGAAATAACCATCCTTTTTAGCTAATATCCGGTCGTTCGCTTTGACAAGAAAGCCCATGATCGAACCGGCTGTGAGGGTTATTAACGCAGCGTAGATAAATGCCATGGCATCATTTTCACCATATAATAATGCAATTAGTGAGCATAGCATCAAAAAGGCGCTTTCGATAAGAATCAACCTGCCAAGCAAATGAATAATAAAACGTATATTTATCATTTCTGGAAAAACTTAAGGACTTTTTTCACAGCACTCGGCAGGGCGAATACAACAACATTATCTCTTGCTTGAATTTGGGTGTCTCCCTTGGCAATAATCGTTTCTTTTCCTCGAATAATACCTCCTATCGTTGCGTTCTCCGGAAAGTGTACATGTTGTAGTTGTTCTTTCGTAATTTTAGAATTCTCTTGAGCCTCCAGTTCAAATACTTCAGCTTCGGAGAATGTCAGGAACTTTAAGTGTCTGACATTTACGCTCATCGTGTAGCGATAGATGTGCGACGCTGCGATAAGTTTTGTATTGATTAATGTTCCAATGCCAATGTTCTCGGCCAAATCGATATAATCGATATTTTCTACTTCCGCGATACTTTTTTTTACCCCCATCTTTTTGGCCAGCAAACAGGAGAGAATATTGGTTTCCGAAGATTGCGTGAGGCTGATGAAGGCATCGGTATTTTTAATACCCTCTTCCTTTAGCAGCGCCAGGTCTCTTCCGTCGCCGTTTATGACCAATGTAGATTTCAATTTATCGGCCAGTTGGATACATTTTTCGCGATCTTTTTCGATGATCTTTACATTGTAGTTCTTTTCCAACAACGAGGCGGTTTTTACACCGATGCGTGATGCGCCTACAATGACAACGTTTTTTATTTCAAACTCTTCTTTACCGCATAGCGTGAAGATGTTGTGAACATAAGATGGTCGGGTGACAACGAAAATGAGATCGCCATATTTCAGAATGTCGTTTCCTCTTGGTATGATTGTCCGGTTGGACCGTTTGATTGCTACAATCCGGAATTGATCGGCGCCATAGGTATCGGCCATTTCAACTAGCGTGTGATTCAATATAAGAGCGCTATCCCAGAGCTTGATGCCTAGCAGTTGCAGGCGCCCGTCGGAAAACTCGTGTAATTGCCTGGAGCCGATTTGCTTTAATGCAGATTCAATTTCTTCCGCTGCCAGCCTTTCCGGATATATCAACGAATCGATTCCGATGGAACGCAGGTATGAGGCGTTCTCTTTTTCAAGGTATTCACTGTTATTAACCCGTGCAATGGTTTGTTTTGCCCCCAGTTTTTTTGCTAATATCGCAGAATTGATGTTTTGATCCTCGCTCGAATTTACGGCGATATACAGGTCGCATTCGCCAACTCCCGCATCTTTTAATGCACCGATGGAAGTACATGAAGCCACAATCGAAAGAATGTCGATTTCGTTTTCCAGATTCTCCAGTTTCTCGTGGTCGATGTCGATCAGCGTTATATTATGATCCTGCCGGCTAAGCATTTTGGCAAGATGTGTACCTACAGCTCCCGCTCCTGCGATGACGATGTCCATTTATACCAAGTTTACTAATAATACCAGAGTACAAAACTACATAAAATTGAATGATTTTCGGGTCATTAATTGGATTAATTTAACGTGAGAATGATGTTTCCGGTTTTTGTTGTTTGCAAAAAAATAATACTTCGCTCGTTGCAGAACTTTTCCCATATATTGATAATATATCGGTTATTTGAGTTGTCGCCTATGATTTGTACCGGATAATCGGTTTGATTTTCCGGGAAAAGATGTTTCGGTAAAACTGGAGTTCCTAACTTAGCCCGCACAAATAGTTAAGGTTGAATAATAATTTTAACTTTGAAAAATGGGAACAAAAAGACAGTATGACCGGGTGTTCAAGGAGCATGCGGTAAAGATGAGTTATGAGCGCAACAACCT